>CAZORE010000023.1:24416-56891 GCA_964581815.1 uncultured Streptosporangiaceae bacterium
TCCGCGCCGGCCAGCTCCGCGGCCGCCAGGTCCGCGGGCGCGCTGGCCGGCTCGGACTTCCCGCGCAGCCAGGCGATCCCCGTCTGGACGATGCCGGAGAGCCCCTCCGGGTCTACCAGCAGCACCACGGTGAGGAGCACGCCCTCGACGATGAGGATGTTGACGCTTACCCAGTTGCTCGCGCCCTGCAGGTACTGGATCACAAGCGCGCCGATGACCGCGCCGATGGGCGAGCGCCGCCCGCCGATGAACAGCATGATCAGCAGGGCCAGCTCGGTGGTCGGGTCGATCACGGTCTCCGGCACGAACTGCTGCGTGCCCGCGTAGACCACGCCGCCCAGGGCGGCGCAGACGCAGCCGAGCACGAACAGCTCGAGCTTGCGGCGCGGCGTGCGGACCCCGAGCGCGGCCGCGGTCCGCTCGTCGACGCCCAGCACGAACAGCTCGAGGCCGATGTCCGAGGACAGGATCCGTGACGCGATGAACACCACCGCCGCGAGCAGCACGACCACGATGAGGCCGCCGCCCAGCGCGACCAGGGTGGTCGATCCTCCGCCCGGCCACAGCGTGCCGTTCAGCGGAGAGCCGACCGGGCCGCCGAGGAAGTCCGTGCCGGAGACGTAGCCCACCGCGATCAGCGGGAGCATCAGCGTGGCCACGGCCAGCGCGAGGCCGGAGGCACGGGTGACCACCGAGCCGAGCAGCAGCGCGATCAGGCCCGCCGCGACCACCATGACGACCCCGGAGAGCAGCACGGACATGTGCAGGTGGCTGTTCAGTATGGCGACGCCGTAGGCGCCGACCCCGAAGAACACCGACTGCGAGAACGCGATCTGCTGGCTGAACCCGATCTGCACGGCCATGCCCGCGGTGACGATCGCGTAGCAGGCCGACAGCACGAAGACGGACCCGGTGTACAGCAGCCCGTAATTGAGCACGATGATCGCGCCGGCCACCAGGACGATCACCGACGGCACCCCGCCGCGCGGCACCTGCCGCGCGGCCCGCGACGACGCGACCGCTGAGCTCCACGCCAACGCCCGCGCCGACGCGGTCAGGAACTGGTTCATCCGCTTACCGCCGATTCGAAGCCAAGGGCGCGCGGCCAGGCGAGGATCGCCGCCGCGAGGATCGCGTACAGCACCGTGTCGCCGTACTCCGCGCTGACGTAGCCGCCGAGCATCGCTTCGAGCACGCCGATGAACAGCCCGGCGACCAGCGCCCGGCCGGGCTTGCGGAACCCGCCGTAGGCGGCGGCGAGGAACCCGGTGAGCGAGATCGTCGCGCCGGACAGGTAGGTGAACCCGGTGATCGGCGATTCCACGATGCCGAACAAGGCGGCGATCACCGCGGTCCCGATGAAGATCAGCCGCCGGTACTGCCTGGTGTCGATCCCGACGATCCGCGCGCCGAGCGAGTTCTCGCCGCTCGCCTCAAGCGCCTTGCCGCCGAGGGTGAACCTGATGTAGAGCCAGAACGCCCCGCCGATGATGACCGCGCAGGCCAGCACCAGCAGGCCCGCGCGCTCGAAGTTGAGGCTGCCCAGGGTGAGCGCCGGGCCGCCCCACAGGGTCGGCGCGGCGTGCACGTCGGTCCCGAACAGCACCTTGGCCACCCCGTCGATGAAGAACGACAGCGCGAAGGTGAAGAAGAACGTGATGACGATGCCCTCGATCGGCCGCCTGCCGTCCTGCGCGATGCGCAGCACCACCTGGTCGTAGAGGTAGGCGAACACCGCCACCACCACCAGCGTGGTGATGATGGCGACAGGCAGCGGCAGCCCCTTGACCCGGTACAGGTTGTCCACGCCGAGCGCGCCGACCATGGCGAAGTCGCCGACGGCCAGGTTGAGGATGTTGGAGACCCGGTACCAGACCGAGACGCAGACCGCGAACATCGCGTAGATCGAGCCGGTGGTGATCCCGGCGATGAGGAGGTTGCCGAACTTCATGCCGCACCCGCCATTCCGTTGCGCACCTCGACGCGCCGGTTGCACAGGGTCAGGGCCCGGCGCGGTGCCTCCTCGACGATGATCAGCGTGGTGCCCGCCGCGTGGATCTGCGCCAGCACGTCGTAGACGCGCTTGGCGACCGCCTCGGCGAGGCCGAGGCACGGCTCGTCGACGGCGAGGATCTTCGGGTTGGCGGCCAGCCCGCGGGCGATCGCCACCATCTGCTGCTGGCCGCCGGACAGGGTGCCCGCCAGCTGCTTGAGGTGCGGCTTCAGCTCAGGGAACAGGTCGACCGCACGACCGTAGGCGTCGGATCTTCGTGCCTTCCCGATGCTTCTCGTCCACGTGTAGCAGCCGAGGATGATGTTGTCCGCGGTGGACAGCTCCGGGTAGAGCTGGCGGCGCTCGGGCACGAGCGTGAGCCCGTGCCTGGCCGCCCACTTGACGTCGCCGTTCCTGGCCGGCGTGCCGAAGATCGCCACCTCGCCGCGGCGGCGCACCATGCCGGTGACGCCCATCAGGATCGAGGACTTGCCGTTGCCGTTCGGGCCGGTGATCGCGCACGCGTCGCCCTCGGCCACGGCGAACGTGGCGTCGTGCACCGCGACCACGTTCCCGTAGGCGACCGACAGCCCGGTGACGGCGAGCGCGACGCCGCTCTCGCTAGGGTTTCCGCTGTGATTTCCGCTGGTCGCGCTCATGAGGACACCTCGCTGGCGCTCGGAGTCCGCATTCGCGGACGCACTGTACTTACTGATTCGCTCGCAAGCTCGCTCATGACGCCTCCCTCCTCGGCCGCAGCACCGCGCCCTCAGGCAGCGGCCGGACGAGTCGCTGGTAGACAGAAAGCCAGCCGACCTCGACCGGGCGCCCACGCGGCGCGGCGGTCAGCGCACGCTTGCGTTCGGCTAGTTCCTCCGGCGGAACCTCCAGGTCGGCGGTCCTGGCCGGCACGTCGATGCGGATGACGTCCCCGTCGCGGACGAGCCCGATCGGCCCGCCCGCCGCCGCCTCCGGCGATATCTCGCCGACCACGATGCCCTTGTTCACCAGGCCGGACAGCTGGCCGTCGGTGACCACGGCGACCTGGCCGGTGAGCCCGGCGCCGTCGAGCGCGAAGACGAGCGCGGAGGCCATGCCCATGCCGGGTGAGCCGGTGACGCCAAGGCCGCGCAGCACCACGACCTGGCCGGGCTCGACCTGGCCCGCCTTGACCCCGTCCAGGGCCTCCTGCGCGGACTCGAAGATCTTGGCCGGCCCGCTGAACTCAAGCCGCCGGTCGTCGGCGACGGCCAGCTTGACGATCCCGACGTCGGGGCAGAGGCTGCCCCGGATCAGCACGATCGTCGGCCGCCGCCCGAGTGCCCGCCCGGGCGGCCTGATCGTCTCCGCGTCGGCGACCGCGGCCCCGTCGAGGTTCTCCGCCACGGTCCGCCCGGTCACCGTCAGCGCGCCCCCGTCGAGCAGCGGCTCCAGCTGCTTCATCAGCGCCCGGGTGCCGCCGGCGTCCTCGAAGTCCTCGATCGGCGTCTCGCCGTTGGGCCGGATCGCGGTGAGCAGCGGCACCTCGTCGGCCAGGGTCTCGAACAGCCGGTACACGTCCACGTCACACTCGGCCTCGGCCGCCACCGCCTGCAGGTGCTTGACCGAGTTGATCGACCCGCTGACCGACAAGATGGCGGTGACCGCGTTACCGAACGCCGCGGGGGTCATGATGTCGCGCGGCTTGAGGTCCTCGGCCACCAGCTGCACGATCCGGGCGGCGGCCGCGTCGACGGCCCGCCACATCGGCTCGCTGTTCGCGCGGACCGGCGTCGATCCCGGCAGCGCCATGCCGAGTGCCTCGCAGGCCAGGTGCATCGTGTTGGCGGTGCCGATCCCGGCGCACACGCCGGGCGACAGCACCGCGCTGCCGCTCATCTCGGTCAGCTCGCCGACGCTGAGCCGCCCGCTGGCGACGTGGCCCGCGGCCAGGAACACGTCCTCGATGTCGCAGTGCCTGCCCTGGTAGGAGCCGCTGGCCTGGTAGCCGCAGGCGACGATGATCGTCGGGATGTTCAGCCGGGCCGCGGCCATCAGCTGGCCCGGGGCGGTCTTGTCGCACGAGGCGAGGCAGATCATCCCGTCCAGCTGCGCGCCCTCGACCTGCATCTCGATGTCGTTGGTGATCAGGTCGCGGGCGGACAGGATGTAGCCGCCGCGGTGCCCGGCGCTGTGAATGAAGTCGCTCGGCGCCGCGGTCCGCACCTCGAAGCCGATGCCGCCCGCGGCGTCGATTGCCCGCTTGGCCTGCCTGGCGATCTCGTCCAGGTGGCTGAAGCAGATCGCCAGCTGCGAGGACGTGTTCACGATCGCGATCTTCGGCTTGAGCATGTCCGCGTCGGACAGCCCGAGCGCGAGCCACTGCGCCCGGCGGGTCGCCCACCTGGACGTGCCAGGCTCGTAGTTGGAGCGCAGGCTCATCGTTTAGTCACCTCCACGGTCGCGTTGTCGATAAGCACCCAGTCGCCGGTGGCGATGACCTCACACGGGTCGGCGTCCAGGTCGGTGATCGCCGGCACGCGCGTGACGACCGCGCCGAGCGCCGACTTCGCGGAGATCCGGCCGATGATCATCCCGGTCGGCGCGGTGCCGGACAGCCGCGTGGTCTGGAAGAACCCCGACCAGCCCGATGACCCCTTGGCGCTGGGGAACACCAGGATCTTGCCGGCGAAGCAGACACCGAACAGCTCGTGCCTGACCTCGGTGATCACGCCGCGGGCGGGGTCGATCCCGCCCCACCCGGAGATCGGCTCGTGCGACACGAGGGCCTCGCCCTCGACCCTTCCCGGGACAACCGACCTCCCGCGCAAGATGATTCTGGGGTCGCTCATTCGCTGAGCCCCCCGTTCCAGCGCCCGGTGACGGCCGCGGCGACGCACTCCTCGAGCGTCCCGAACCAGGCCTCGATGCCGAGGATCGCGGGCAGGTAGTGCGCCTGCTTGGCGGAGTCCGTGGCGAACACCCGCGTCCCCGCGGGCGCGGCCCGTGACATCGCCGGGCAGGAGTCCGCCAGCACCCGGCCGCCGGCCCGCTCGATCACCTCGGTGTAGCCGGAGCGGTCCGCCATCACCTTCAGCGCGCGCGGCGCCATGATCCACAGCTCGGTTCCCGCCGACAGCCGCTTGCCGTCGAGCAGCGCGGCGGCCTGCCTGATCTGGTCGACGGAGGCGTGCGGGCAGCCGAGCAGCACGAAGTCCACGTCGGCGGACGACCCGATCTCGTTGAGCGTCTCGTACATCTGGCGGCGCTCGGCGGGGCCATAGACGACCGCGTCCGGTACCGCCTTGGCTGAGCCGCCGAACGCCGCCTCAACCGACGGCGCCTCCGGCGTGATCCCCGGGATGTGGTAGAGCTCGACGCCGCCGGAGGTCGCCGCCGCCGCGCCGAAGTGCTTCAGCTCGGTCAGGTCGGGCCGGGAGATCTCGCCGGTGATGACGGGATGGTCCTCGCCGGCGACCCCGCCGGCGAAGTAGCCGAGCATCCCCCAGTCCTGGAACGACGTCACGGTATGGCCCTCGACCGAGATCAGGTGCGTGCCGAGCCGGTTCTCTTCCCGGTGATTGCCCCAGCAGGGGATCTTCCCGGTGAGCGACGCCGCTCCGGTCGACGCGATCCCCTCGCAGTTGGTCCGCGCGCCGAGCACCGAGTTGGCGTAGATCACCGCGGACGACTCCATCCACGCGCAGTGCTCGCCGCGCAGCGGCAGGTTCCCCACCTGGTACGGGGTGCAGGTGGCGAGGATGTTCACCCCGTGCCGCCCGTAGAACGCCTCGGCGTCGTCCTGCAGTTCAACGTTGGCCCTGGGATAGGGCACGATGTCCACCGAGTCGGGCCCGAAGCCGTGCTGCAGCTGGCAGGTCGGCACCCGCATCTGCGGGACGGTCAGGTCAAGGTCGCTGTCCAGGTTGATCACGGCGAACGCCTTGTCCCAGCCGCCCTCGGCGACCAGCCGCGCCTTGACGGGGGACGGCTGGGTCATCGTGCCCGCCACGTTCCGTATGTCGCACAGCCGCTCCGCGTTGAGCGCGTAGCCGTACCGGATCAGCAGGTCCATCGCGGCCGCCACGGCGTCGCCCTCGGCGCCGTCCCGCATCCGCTTTTCCTCGTCGGTCAGGAACATCAGCGCCCCCCGGAGGTGCCGGTGAGCCCGAGGTTCGCGGCGATGCGTGACCGCAGCAGGCCCACGTCGATGTCGTGCACGCTGGTCAGTGAGTCGTGATCTTTTCCACCGAACGAGAGCGGGCTGCTACCGTCGGCCGCCAGCTTGAGCACGTGCGCGGCGGCGTGGCCCATCGCCGAGCAGGGCCCCATCACCCGCACGCTGGACAGCGCGGCGGCGTCGCCGTCGACGCACCGCCCCGCGGCGACCAGGTTGTGCGCGCCCGGCGGCAGCAGCGACCGCAGCGGCACGGAGTGCACGTGGTCGGCGGGAAACATCTCCCACACGTAGCCGTCGCTGCGGTCATGCAGTTCCACCGGCCAGGCCGTCCGCGCCACCGCGTCGTCGAACAGCACGCCCGACCGCACCTCGTCCACGGTGAGCTGGTGCACCCCGCGGATCCACCGGGTCTGCCGCCGCCCGGGGAACCCGTAGGCGCGCACCCGTGCCTCGCCGAACGCCTTGGGGAACTCGGCTTTCAGCAAGGCGATCGCCGCGTCCGCCTGGTCCCGCCCCTCGAACATCGCCCGGGCCGCGTCGACCGGGTCGAGCGGCGCGTCGATGTGCGTGACGTTCAGCACCGCGGTACCGCGCCCGGGGAAGAAGAAGGCGAGGCCGCCGCGCCGCAGCAGCCCGAGTTCCTCGCCGCGCGCGGCGAACACCGCGTCGACCTCTCCGGGCTCGGGCTTGTGCGCCTCGTCGAGGTTCTCCACGATGACCTGCTGGCTGCCGTAGATCGGCCGCGACGGCACCCAGCAGGGCAGCCCGGCCTGCCACGCCAGTGCCGCGTCGCCGCTCGCGTCCACCCACCCGGCGGCCCGCACCCGCACCTCGCCGTAGCGCGTCGCGAAGTCGGCCGAGGTGACGAAGCCGTCGCGCAGCGCCACGTCGCCGAGCACCGCGCCGGTGATCACCTGGATGCCCAGGTCGCGCACGGTTCGCTCCAGCCAGCGGCCGAGCACGACCTCGTTGTAGAACACCGTCGTGGTGTGACCGCGGGAGAAGTACAGGTCACCGGATGGTTCAAGCGCCGCGAAGATCTCGTCGAAGATGCCGTGCGTCAGCTGCGCGTACCCGGGCGCGTTGCCGAACACCCCCGCGAACAGCCCGATCAGCGAGTGCACCATCTGCCCGCCGATCAGCGGCAGCGAGTCGACGAGCAGTACCGAGCGCCCGAGCCGCGCCGACTCGATCGCGGCGGAGCACCCCGCGATCCCCGCCCCGACGACGCACACGTCCGCCGTGACCTCGGGCACGGTCCCGGAGGCCGCCCGCGTCACCGCGTCCAGCCTAAGCTCAGTAAGTTCATGCGGCATGTCTGGGACGTTAAATCCGCAATAGCGGCGTAACAAGAAAAAGATGCTGCTAGTCAAAATAAACCAGGTTTATGACGGCCAAATACAGGCCCGTGACCAGTGCTTTCCCACCGGTTCCGCGGCCCGCTGATCGGAATAGCGGTGCCTGATCGTGACAAAGCCGGCGGCCGACGGAGTGCGATATTGGCCGCCAGCCCGCGCTATCGCCGGGACGGCGCGGGGGCAGGCAGAGCGCGCCGCGGCCGCGGTGGCATGGTGCGAGCACGCCCGACGGCCCCGCCGCCATGATCGTCATGTGGCTTTTGGCCGGCCATAGCCGGCCAAAAGCCACACGGGGACCGGGCGAGACGGGTGAGGGTGCGGATTTACAGTCGGCGCGCGGTCTCCATGATCAGCCGCCGTAGCCAGGCGTGCGCCGGGTCGTCCTCGTGCTGCCGGTGCCACCACAGCGCCTCGACGATCGGTTCCGCTTCGCCGGGGCACTCGAGCACCCGCAGGTTGGACGAGGCCGCAAGCCTGGTCGCGAGCCGCTCTTGCATCAGCGCGACCCGGTCGGTCCCGGTGACGAAGTACGGCACGGCGAGGTAGCTCTCCACCCGGACCGCGATCCTCGGCTGCAGGTCGAGCAGGGCGAGCTGCCGCATCACCGGCACCGAGCCGACCCCCCGGGTGCCAGCCCGGTAGTAGGGCGCCACCCACGGGAGCCCCGCCAGGTCACGGATGCGCAGCGCGCTGCCGCCGTCCAGCACCGGGTTGTCGCCGTCGAGCACGCACACCCAGCGGTCGCGGAACAGCTCGGCGGACCGCGTGTCGGGGAGCGCGAACCCGTTTGACGGTGGCGCGACCATGCCGTCCACGAACCGGATGCCGTCTGAGTACTCGGTGGCGAGCGACTCGCGCACCAGCCGGATGTGCAGCCGGGCGCGCGGCGCGTCCCGCTGCACCGCGGCCGACAGCGCCTCGCCGATCACCATGATCGTGTAATCCGCCATGACGAGGGTGAACTCGCGTTCCGTGGTCGCCGCGTCGAACGCGGACGACGCCGCGAACAGCCGCTCGGCGGCCGAGCAGACCGCCTCAACCTGTCCGGCGAGCTGCTCGCCGAGCGGCGTGAGCACGTACTCGCCGTGCTCGCGGACCAGCAGGTCATCACCGAAGTGCCGCCGCAGCCGGGACAGCGACGCGCTCGCCGCCGGCTGCGTCACCCCCAGCCGCTGCGCGGCCCGGGTAACGCTGCGCTCCCTGACCAGCTCGCGCAGTGCCACGAGCAGGTTCAGGTCCAGGTTGGCCAGGTGGGCGACGGGCCGCATAATCCCCCCATCAAACGCCCGCAACACCCTCGGTGACAAGGTCCACGCCCACGAAGCGCCAGCCCCCGATGGTGCCCCAGCCGCAAAAGGCACCAGCCCCGCCCCCGTTTCGCTCATCATGAACAGGCCCGGACGGCATTGGATTGATTGCTTTGTAATGATGTAATCAATGCATGGCAGTGAATGATCCGCTTGATGAGTACTCACAGGTGGTGGTCCGGGTCGCCGAGCGGCTGACGCCCAAGGTCGCCAGCCTGCGGGTGCCTCAGGCGCGGGTGACGGGGCGCGGGGCGGGAGAGAGCCTCGGGTCGGCGGTGGTGTTCACCGCGGACGGGTTCCTGCTCACCAACGCGCACGTCGTCGGCCGCGCGGCGGGCGGTACCGCCACCTTCTCCGACGGCACCACGGCCGCGTTCCAGGTAGTGGGGGCGGACCCGCTGTCCGACCTCGCGGTTGTCCGCGCGACGGGCGCGACGCCGGAGCCCGCCGAGCTCGGCGAGGCGGACGAGCTCCGGGTCGGGCAGCTCGTCGTCGCCGTCGGCAACCCCCTGGGACTGGCCGGCTCGGTCACCGCGGGCGTGGTAAGCGCCCTCGGCCGGTCGCTGCCGGTGGGCGAGCACGGCCTTATCGAGGACGTCATCCAGACGGACGCGGCGCTCAACCCAGGTAACTCGGGCGGCGCCCTCGCCGACGCGCAGGCCCGGGTGGTCGGCATCAACACGGCGGTGGCCGGGGCCGGGCTTGGACTGGCCGTCCCGGTGAACGCGACGACCCGGCGGATCGTGTCGGCCCTGATGCGCGACGGGCGGGTGCGCCGCGCCTACCTCGGCGTGGTGGTGGTGCCCGCGCCGGTAGCGCCGGTATGGCGGCCCAAACTCGGCGGCCGCGCCACCGGCCTGCGCGTCGCGTCGGTGGTGTCCGCCGGCCCGGCGGACCGGGCCGGGCTCCGCGCCGGCGACCTGCTGCTCAACGCCGGCGGCCACCCGGTGGCGACCGCCCAGGACCTCCAGCGGCTCATGTTCGCCGAGGCGATCGGCCATCCCCTGCCCGTCACGGTGATGCGCAACGGCGCCCTGGTCGACGTCATCGCCGAGCCAACGGAACTGGTTGCCGCCTGACCCGCTACCAACAGTTTTCCCCAGCCGTGCCCGGTGACGCGGGGAGGTAGTTTGCCAGGTCGATCGCGGAATGGCAACTCGTTGTCCACAGGCGGTGGACAATTCGGGCGCGATATCCACAGGCGGTGGATTGCCGGGGCGGCAATCCGGTGCCGCCGGGCACCGTGAAGGTGCGCCCGGCGATGAGCGCCAGCGGGCCGGCGGAGGCGGGAAACCCGCCGTATTGATGCACTAAGGAAGGAGCTGGCTGGGATGAGCCAGGAAAATCAGATCACGCTGCGCGGCTTCGTGACGGCGGAGCCCAAGTTCAAGCAGACCGCGGTGACGGCGACGCCGCTCGCCGAGATCAGGGTTGGCTCCACCCCGCGACGGCTTGACCGTGAGACGGGGGAGTGGCGGGAGCTGCCAACCACCTATTACACGGTGAAGTGCTGGCGACGGCTTGCCATCAATGCCGCGAGCTCGCTGCACAAGGGCGACATGGTCCTGGTGCGCGGGAGGTTCTCCGTGCATAACTGGGTCGACAGCGAGCAGCGGCCGAGGGTGACGATTGAGATCGAGGCGGACTCGCTCGGCCATGACCTCACCTACGGCTGGTCGCACTTCCTGCGCGGCTCGCACCCGGGCAACCGGGCCGGCGTCAACGCCGGTGAAACGGCGCGGCAGAACATCGGCGAGTCGGACGGGGATTACGAGGCCGGCGACGGCCACGGGGAGTATTCTTCCGACGGCGACTGGGATGAGTCGCTGCGCGCCGTGGTCGCTACGGAGAGTCAGCCAGACCCCGCCCGTGAGGGAGACCCGGCGCTCGCCGCACTGGTTGCGGCCGGTGAGGGTGGTCTCGCCGAGTCCGAGAACCAGCCGTAACGTCAGCATGGGATGCCGTGCGTCGCCATCCTCACGCCTCGTGACTAATGGAGGGGCGTGCGGCATCCGCTGAAACAGCAGCCAACCTGAGAATTCCGCGCACGCCCGAAACGTTTTGCATTTATTGTGTTACGTAGAGTGACTTGCAAGCGCTGGGCCACCGCACATCGGGGAAGTCTAACGAAGGCGACAGGCAACGGGCATGTCAGCAGTCCAGGACGCGGCGCGACAGCGTCAGCGGGAGGCCGGCGGCGGTATATCGCTGTCATGGCACTGGCCGCTATTCGACGAGCCGTTGTCGCTGATCGGCTACGTGACCGGCGTGTTCGCCTGCTACCTGGCCTTCACTGGCTGGGAGGCTACGCGGACCCCGCTCACCAGCGGTGAGCTGACCCTGTTCGCCGCGCTGATGTGTTGCGGCGCGATCTGCGTCGAGGCCACCAGGCGGCTGGGGCAGCCCACCGGGGTCTCGCGGGACCTGCTGTCCGCGTGGTGGATCCCGGTGGCGCTGCTGCTGCCGCCGCTGTACGCGCTCGCCGCGCCCGCCGTGCTCGGCCTGTTGATCTACCTGCGGGTACGTCGCGCCGCGTGGTACCGCAGGGCGTTCAGC
Organism: uncultured Streptosporangiaceae bacterium; assembly: GCA_964581815.1. Lineage (GTDB taxonomy): Bacteria > Actinomycetota > Actinomycetes > Streptosporangiales > Streptosporangiaceae > Trebonia. The sequence goes on from CAZORE010000023.1 coordinate 35,790, forward strand.
AGCGCCGCGCTCGGCCTCGCGGGCGCGTCCGCTTCCGCGCTGTTCCGGCTGGTTACCCCGGTGACCCCGGAGGGCCGGGCCGCTATCTGGCTGACCGACCAGGGGCCGAACTCGTGGCTGATGCGTCCGCAGCAGGCGGGTGTGGCGGTTGGCTGCGCCGTCGCCTTCGGCGTGCTCAACACGTGCCTGGTGGCGGTCGCCGCATGGCTAGTCGACCCGGACGCCCGGCTGGTCGACATGCTCTGGGACCGCGAGCGGATGCTGCTCGACCTGACCGAGACCTGTGTGGGCATCTTGGTGACGATCGCCTGCGCGCTCAGCGCGCTGTTGCTCGCTATCGCGCTGCCCCCCGTGGTCCTGCTCCAGCGCAGCCTGCTCCACTCGCAACTCAAGGCGCAGGCGCGCACCGACCCGAAGACGGGCGTGCTGAACGCGGGCGCGTGGCAGGGAGAGGCCGACCTCGCGATCGTCAGGGCACGCCGCCGTCGCCAGCCGCTCGCGGTGCTGCTTGCCGACGTCGACCACTTCAAGGACGTCAACGACACGTACGGGCACCTCACCGGTGACGCGGTGCTCAGAACGCTTGCCGCGGAGATGCGCCAGCAGGTCCGCGAGTCCGATCTCGTCGGCCGTTTCGGCGGCGAGGAGTTCGCGATCCTGCTCAGCGGCACCACGGCGGAGGAGGCCGGCCGGGTCGCCGAGCGGATCCGGCGCGGCACGGGCGTCGTCAAGGTGCTCACCAAGGACACGATCGTGGGCGTCACCGTCTCCCTCGGCGTCGCCGTCCTCGGCGTCCACGGCGCCGACCTCAGCGAACTGCTCGACGCCGCCGACCGGGCGCTGTACCGCGCCAAGCGCACCGGCCGCGACCGCGTGTGCCTCGCCGACCCAGCCGACTCGCCCGGGCAGTTATTCCGTGCCCTCAGGCTCCCCGCCGTCCGCTGAGCCCTGAAGGGTAGTCGCCCTCGGCACGCGCACGGGCAGTAGCCGGGGAGAGGTGTGGTCGCTGGGGCCCGGGTCGGCCGGCCCGCCTCCCGGCACGGGGTCGCGGCGGTCACGGCGGTTGTGGAACCAGTCCACCCGCTCCCGGCCTGACTGCCCATTCGTGACAGACGGCGCGATTCCGGTCTGGCCGGGCGTCCGCCTGGTCAGGGCGCTGCCGCCGCCTTGGCCGCCCTGCCCGCCCTCCCCGCCCAGCCCGGCCTGCGCCACCCGCCGGCCGGGGAACGGGAGGACGGTGTGCTGGATGACGGTATCGGGCAGCCACACCAGCACGCTCAGCCCCTGCGGGTTGGCGGGGCGCAGCCGAACCTGCACACCGTGCCGCTCGGCCAGCCGCGCCACCGCGAACAGGCCCATGTGGCGTGACACCGACACGTCGATCGCCGGCGTGCTCTGCAGCCGCCAGTTCATCTCGGCCAGCCGCTCCTCGGGTATGCCGATTCCCTTGTCCGTGATCTCGATAAGCACGCCGCCACTGGGCAGCTCGTGACCCGATACCCGGACCGTGGTATCCGTGGGCGAGTAAAGCGTGGCGTTCTCGATCAGCTCGGCGAGCAGGTGCACGACGTCGGAGACCGCCGACCCGATGACCGCGACACCAGGCTGGATGTTGAGCATCACGCGGTTGTAGTGCTCGATCTCCGAGGTCGCGGCCCGCGCCACGTCGGCGACGGTGACCGGGTCGCTCCATTTCCGCGCGCCCTCGTGGCCGGCGAGCAGCAGCAGGTTCTCGGAGTTGCGGCGCATCCGGGTGACCATGTGGTCGATCGAGAACAGGCTGGACAGCCGGTCGGGGTTGTCCTCGTCCTGCTCCAGCGAGTCGACCGTCCGCGCCACCCGCTCGATGAGCGTCTGGCTGCGCCGGGACAGGTTGACGAACATCGCGTTCAGACTGGTGCGCAATACGGCCTCGTTGCCCGCGAGCCGCACCGCCTCGGCGTGCACCTGGTCGAAGGCCCGGGCCACCTGGCCGATCTCATCGGAGGTCAGCACATCGATCGGCGCCACTGGGATGTCCGCGCCGACGTCCGGCGCCTCGCTCAGGCGCCTCATCCGCTCCGGGAGCTGCGAGGTGGCGATGTCGAGCGCGGCGGCCCGCAGCCGGCGCAGCGGCACCGCCAGGGACCTGGCGACGACGAGCGCCGCGATCAGCACGATCAGGAGGACGACAACGACGCTGACCGAGATGACCAGCGCGGACTCCCCGGCGCCGTGCTGGAGCGACTCGGCCCGCGCAACCGCGTCCTGAGCGATGCCCAGCTCGACGGTCTGCATCTCATCGAGCTTCTCGGAGGCGGACCCGTACCACGACTGCGGTGCCTGGGCCACGGTGAAACCTACGGATTGCACGTTGATGTTCGGGCTGAGGAACGGGTGCTCCTCTTGATCCTGGCCGCCGATGAAGAAGAAGTCCTCGACCCGCTTCACCTGCTTCACGCCCGTCCCGGCGACGGTCGTGTTGAAGGTGTGCTGTTCGGCGGGCGTGGCGGCCGACAGGAAGGCCGTCTCGTCGGACTGCTCGGCCGACCTCGCGGAGATCAGCGCCTGGAGCACACCGTTAGAGAACAACTGCTGAGTGAAGGCGTTGAAGAAGAGACCGCGCTGCTGTGAGGACTGGTCCTTGGCCAGTGACAGCAGGTTCAGCTCCCGGACATCGATGGCGAGGCTGGCGTCAGAGGTCCCCTGCGCGAGCTCGTCATCCAGCGTGATGAGGGAGTTGATGAGCGGCGCGTACTCGGTGATCACGCTAAGCGCGTCAATGGCCGAGCCCTTGGAATTGTCCCAGAACTGCGTTGGGACGGCGTTCTGCAGGTTCGTCAGGCTGGTGCCCAGCGCTGACCGGAGCGCGGCCACGCTGGCCTGGATGTTCGCCGGGTAAGAACCGTCAACTCCGGCGGCCAGCGCCAGGAACTGGGCGGCCTCGGCGTTGGTCTTGTCGTGCAGCGCGGTGAGGTTGCCGGTACCGCCGCCGGAGGTGAGCCCGAGCGTGGTGTCCCGCTCATTCTGCAGGTCCTGGGTCAAGATCACGTCCTGCTGTACAAGCTTGGCCAGCAGCAGCACGCGGCCGAACTGAGTCGCGCTGCTCTCGGCGTTGGCGACCTCCAGGCCGCCGAAGACCAGGCCCATGAGGAGCGCGAGGGCGATCACGGCGAACAGCCGTCGCGACACCGGCCAGTTCGACAGCGTCGTCAGCCGCGGCCGGGCGGGTCCGCCGCCGATCCGTGGCGTGACGCGGTCGCTGGCCGCACCGTTCCGCGCTCTCGCGCTGGCGGCATCATGGTTCCCCATTGCTCATGTCCTTCGTCGATGTGCTGCTTGCGCAAGCCCGCCGTTCACCCTCCCAGACCCCGGCATTCCTTCCTCGGTCGGCCGACAGCGCGCTACCGGGAGAGCGAACGGCCTGTTGCGTCGAGGGCGTGGCGCAGTAGAAAAGACGGGTATCGGAGACGCTACGACTTGACCTCGTTAACAAGCCAGAAAAAATTCCTTTCAATGCCATAAAAAATTGTTAACGCGCACCGTGGCCAGCAGCGGCGGCACCCCGCCGCTGCCTGCGGGCTCCGCCCCGGCAGGCCGCTGTTTAGGGGCGGATCGAAGGGATTATCGCTCAGCTCCGAGTTCCGCTCTCAAGAACTGTCAGGTTCTCTGGGTTTTCGAAATTCATGAAAATAGAATGGATGAGGAACGGAGCGGTCGACTCCATTTACGCCACCGCCGTCGTTCTCGCCCACGTGTCTGACGGGCTAGGCCACCCAGTCGCAGAGCTGTGGCGCCTCTGGCAGGCTTAAGGCGGACGGAGGTCACATGGACGAGGTCAACGTTGCGGTCATCGCCCCGATCGTGGGGCGGGACCTGTCGTTCGTGAGCGAGGTCGATCCCCGGGTCCGGGTCCTCGACGCCAACTTCGCCGCCCCGGGTCGCCGGTCGGGGCCGGGCAGTCAGGTGACGGCAGCGCCCGGCCTGCTGGCCGACATCCTTGCCCAGGCCGAGGTGCTGCTTGTCGGCTACCCGGTCCCGGCCGGCCTCGTCGCCCGCTGCCCGCGCCTGGTGTGGGCGCATCACACCCAGGCGGGGGTCTCGAACCTGGCCGGGACCGACCTGTGGGACTCAGCGGTCACCTTGACCAGCAGCCGCGGGGCGATGGCGACCACGGCGATCGCCGAGTACGCCCTCGCCGCGGCGGCGCACTTCGCCCGGGGCCTGCACGAGGCCGCCCGCCAGAAGGCCGCGGGCCAGTTCACTCGCGAGGGTTACCAGATGCTCGCACTGCAAGGCGCGACGATGGGGGTCATCGGCCTGGGCGGTATCGGCCAGGAAGTGGCCCGGCTGTCGCGCGCGGCCGGCATGCGGGTGATCGGCACCCGCCGCTCGGTCACCGCCCCGCTGACCGAATCCGCTGGAGCGGACCTGGTACTGCCAGCCGGCCGGATCGCCGAAGTGGCCGCGGAAAGCGACTTCCTCGTCGTCTGCTCCCAGCTGACCGCCGAGACCCGCGGGTTCATCAACGCCACGGTCTTCGCGGCGATGAAGCCAGAAGCGGTGCTCATCAACGTCGCCCGTGGCGAGGAAGTCGACGAGGACGCCCTGATCGACGCGGTCACCACCGGGCGGATCCGCGGCGCCGTCCTTGACGTCTACGACGGCGAGCTCGCCGGCCGGCCACCGCGGCCGGAGCTGACCGCGCTGCCCCAGGTCCTGCTGACCCCGCACATCTCAGGTAACGGCGACACCAGCGTGGCCGAGCCCCTGCGGGGGCTTTTCGCGGACAACCTCCGGCGGTACCTGGACGGCCAGCCTCTCCGCAACGTGGTCGACCGCGCCCGCGGCTACTAGCAATAGTCACCCCGCGCGGATCGGCCGCCGCTATTTCACGTGGCAAGTCAATCGCGGTGGCCTTGGACGCTGACGGGCTGGAACTGAGCACGGTCATGCGTTTGCGCACAAATCCACAAGTCCGCGCGGGCGTCGGCCGGAAATACCCGCGACGAAGGTGCGCCTCGGCCTCGCCGGACCCTGTGTCTTAATTTAATCTTAATTTTTGGGATAGCTGTTCGCTGAACGGGCCTGGGGAGGTTTAGCGATGCTCAGCACGGATGCAGATTGGCATGCCCGCGACCGGGGGGCCAACGAGAAACGCGAGGAACGCGGCAATCCGGGGGCGCGGATATTCGTCGGCCGACAGCAGGAACTGGACGCGCTAGAAGCGGCCCTGGCGGCCGCCCGAGCGGGAGAACCGCAGGTAGTAGTCGTCCAGGGGGACGCCGGGATCGGCAAGTCGTCGCTGGTCCTTGAGTTCCTTGGCCGCCAGCCGGGACTGCCCGCCGTCGTGGCCAGCGGCGAGCAGGACGAGACGGTCATGCCCTTCGGCGTTGTGCAGCAGCTGTCGGCTGAGGTCGCGGCAACGGCCTCGCCCGCGCAGGACCTGGAGCTGCTGTCCGGCGGCCCGGGCCCGAGCGCGGACCCGCTGGCGGTCGGCGTCGAGGTGCGCGCGCTGATCTTCGCGCTGCAGCACGAGCAGGCGGTCGCGGTCGTCGTGGTGGAGGACCTGCAGTGGGCCGACCTGCCGTCGGCACGGGCACTGCTGTTCGCCGTCCGGCGCCTGGGCGGGGACCGGGTGCTCGTCGTGTTCACCGGACGGCCAGGGGCGGCCGCTCAGCTCGGTGAGGGCTGGGTCCGCTTCGTCGGCGGCGACCGCCGCGCGTCGGTGCTGACCCTCGGGGGGCTCGACGCCGGCGAACTCGGCCAGCTCTGCGGGCGTCTGGGCCGGACGGGGCTTTCCGACCGGGCCGTCGGGCGGCTGGCCGACCACACCGGCGGTAACCCGCTGCTTGCGCGCGCGCTGCTCGAAGAGCTGAGCGACGAGGAGCTTAAGGCCCAGGGCGAGTTCCTGCGTGCCCCCCGGTCGCTGGCGAGCCTGATCCTGCCGCGGCTGGCCGCGCTGTCACGGTCGGCGCGTGAGCTGGTGATCGCCGCGGCCGTGCTCGGTGACCGCGCCGCCCTCGCCGACGCCGCTCAGCTGGCGGGAACCGCTAAGCCGGTCGCGGCCCTGGAGAAGGCGGAGCGGGCCGGCCTGCTGTCCGGGCGGGACACCCCGTCGGGCCGGATGGTGGCGTTCCCGCACCTGCTGATGCGCCGGGCCATCTACTGCGATCTCGGCGCGGAGCAGCGCCGTCAGCTGCACCTGCGCGCCGCCGCCATCACCAGCGGCCAGCAGGCGCTCGCCCACCGGGTCGCCGGCGCCGACGGCCAGGATATGGCGCTGGCCGACGAGCTGTGCGCGGCGGCGGCGGCCGCCGCCGCGGCCGGCGATCCGCTGCTGTCCGCCCGCTACCTGCAGCAGTCCGCGGCGGTGACCGAGCCGGGGCCGGAACGGGACGAGCGTGTCCTGTCCGCCTTCGAGCTGCTGGTCAGGGCGTCGGACCTGGCTGCCGCCAGCGTCATCGCGCCCCTGATCGAGCAGTTGCCCGCCGGCGCGCGGCGGGACACCGCGCTTGGCCAGTTCGCCCTGCTGGCCGCTCGCCCGGATGACGCCGAGGCCCTGCTCCGGTCGGCGTGGGACGCGCACGACAGGGACCGCGAACGAGACACCGGCGGCGAGGCCGCGCTCGGGCTCGGCATGCTGCGCAAGATGTCCGGAGCGCACGCCGAGGCCGCGCTCTGGCTGGACCGCGCTCTTGGCAGCGGCACCGGGGACGAACCCTGGTACGACGCGGCCCGCTGTATCCGGTCATTCACGTTCGTGGTGGACGGTGCCGTCGGCCGTGCGCTCGCCATCCTCGGCGACCTGCCGGCGCGGCCCGAACTGGTGCCTGCCGCCCGGACCGACGCGCTTGCCTTCCGCGGGATGGCCCGGCTGTGGACGGCTGACCTGCCCGGGGCGGTCGGCGACCTGGGCCTGGCGGTGGACCGGATCCGCGCGGGGGTTCAGCTCCGGTTCCCCGGCCGTGCGCTCGCCTTCCTGGCGGAGGCCGAGTTCCGGCTCGGCCGCTGGGACGACGCCCGCGATCACGCCGGCCTGGCCGTCTCCCTGGCCTGCGACGCGGACCAGGCGTACGACCTGGTCGTGGTGCACAGCGCGGCCGTCCCAGTCGCCGCCTGTCGTGGCGACTGGGACGCGGCCGACGAGCACGCGCAGGCCGCCGAGCGCGCCGCGCACACGTTCGGCGGCTTCGCCGCCGTGCTGGCCGCCTCCGCGCGCGGGATCCTCGGCCTGGCCAGGGACGATCCGGAGGAGGTGCTGCACGGCACCGCCGTGGCCCTGGGCGCGCCGCAGGTCGACCGCTTCGATTCAGCCGGGTTCTGGTGGCGCCCGGCCCAGGCCTGGGCGCTCATCCGCACGGGCCACCTGAGCTCGGCCGAGCGCATCCTCGCGATCATGGAATCACGGGCGGCGCGCCGCGGCGAGCCTGCCGCCCAGGCCCAGACGGCGTGGCTGCGCGGTTCGCTGGCGATGGCACACGGCGACCTCGACCAGGCAGACCGGGTGCTCGGGGCCGCCCGCCGGGCCGCGGTCATCCGGTCCCTGCCGTTCCATCGCGGGCTGCTTGGCTTGCAGCACGGCCGGTGCCTGAGCCTGCTGGAACGGGGCACCGCCCAGGCGGCCGCCGACGCGATGCTTTCCGCGCGCGACGCCTTCGGTGCCCTCGGCGCAGCGCCGTTCCTGCGCGCGAGCCAGACGGAGCTGGCAAGGACCGGCGTCCCGCCGCAGGCCCGCCGCTCCGGCGGGCCCCGGTTCACCGCCCAGGAGCTGCGGGTGGCGCGGCTGGTGGCGTCCGGGCTTTCCAACCGCGAGGTAGCGGCCCAGCTGTTTCTGAGCCCGAAGACCGTCGAGTACCACCTCGCCAATGCCTTCACCAAGCTCGGTGTGCGCAGTCGGCACCAGCTGGGCAGCTGGATCCGCGACTGGGAGACCTAGGAGCCGGGGTTCCCTAGGTTCCCTAGGGAACCCCGGCTAGGGACAAACCCGGGGAAATCCCGGTGGCTGCCCAGGCCGGCGGATCCATACCCTGCGTTACTATGCGGTCCGCCCTCGACACCATCCGAGTACCGCCCTACCCGGACGGGACCGCCGAACTCGCCGACCACCTGCTGCGGCTGAACTGCCTGCTCCGCCAGGCGGTGGACCGCTTCCGCGGCCAGCGCCCGGCCGGGCAGCGCAACGGCCTCGACGGCGTGGTCATCGTCGACGACGAGATCGACCGCTTCCTGGATTCCGCGCCAGGCGACGCCCGCGGCCGGCCGGGCGAAGCGGACGGCGGCGACCCCGACGACTGCGACCCGGACAGCGGACGGCGCCGCTGCCGGTCGCGCGCGGTGGCCAGCGCGGACCTGGGCATCGAGCTGCCGCTCGACCTGATCAGGCAGCGCTTTGAGCTGACCGACCTCGAAGTCGACGCGCTGCTGCACTGCGCGGCGGCGGAGCTGCATCCCGGCTACGGCCGGGTATTCGCCTACCTGAACAACGACATCACCCGGCAGCGCCCGAGCGTGGGACTGATCCTGGCGGTGCTCTGCCCCGGCTGGGCGGACCGGCTGCGCGGACGACGGGAACTCGGCCCTCGTTCCGGCCTCTTCCACTGGGGCCTGGTGACCGCGCGGTCCGGCGACCACCTGGCCGCCGACCTGGACGCCGATCCGGCGGTGCTCGAGTTCTTGCTCGGCGGCCTGGCCGCCGGCCCGACCGCCGCCGCGCCCGGACTGGACGACCTGGTTGTCTCGGGGAAGGAGCGCGCCGCGGCGCGGCAGGTGGCCGCCTATCTGGGGGATGCCGCGCGGCACAGCCTCAAGTCCACCGTCATCGTGATCTCCGGGGCGGCCGGGGCAGGCCGCCGCAGCTGCGCGGCGGCGATCTGCGCCGAGCTCGGCTGGCGCCTGCGCCCGTCCGGGGCGGGCGAAACGGACGCCGGGTTCGCCGCCGGGGTCACGCGCCGGATCCGGGACGCCCGGCTCGTCGGCGAGGTGCCGGGCTTCTACCTTCCGTGCGGCCCCGACGACGAGCCTTCCTGCCTGGCGGCGGTGACCGAGGCGGTCGCCGCGGGCGGCGGCCCGGCGTTCGTGTTCCCGACGGCCGGCGAACCACCGCGGCTGGGCGACGGCGGCCGGGCCGACGTGCTCCGGCTCCACCTCGGCATTCCCCCGGCCGGGGCGCGCGCCCAGGTGTGGCGGCAGGCCCTCGGCCTGCACGGTATCGCCTGCTCCGCCGAGGTGGCGGCCAGGATCGCGGTCACCTACCCGTTCGCGGTCAGCCGGATCCGGGCGTGCGCGCGGGAAGCCGGGCTGCGGGCGCAGGTGGAGGGAACCAGGGACGCCGACCTCGCGACCCTGGCCCGGATCTGCCGCGGACAGGTCAGCCACCGCCTGGACCGGCTGGCCCAGCCAGTGCCCAGCCGACACCGCTGGGAGGATCTCGTACTGCCGCCGGACGAGCTGAGCAGGCTGCGGGAGATCGCCAGCGCGGTGCGGCACCGCGACCGCGTCATGGAGGAATGGGGCTTCGGCCGCACGATGTCGGCCGGCCCGGGCGTCAGCGCCATCTTCTTCGGGCCTTCCGGCACCGGGAAGACGATGGCGGCCTCGATCCTGGCCGGGGAGCTGGGCGTCGCCCTGTACCGGGTCGACCTCTCGCGCGTGGTGAGCAAGTACATCGGGGAGACCGAGCGCAACCTGGACGCCCTGTTCGAGGAGGCCAGGCGGTCGTTCGCCATGCTGCTGTTCGACGAGGCCGAGGCCCTGTTCGGCAAGCGGTCCGAGGTCAAGGACGCTCATGACCGCTACGCCAACATCGAGGTCGCCTACCTGCTGCAGCGCATGGAGCAGTTCGATGGCATCGCCATCCTCGCCACCAACCTGCGCAAGCACCTGGACACGGCCTTCCTGCGGCGGCTGCAGTTCGCGGTCGAGTTCCCGCTGCCCGCCATGGCCGACCGGCTGCGGATCTGGCAGCGGGTGTGGCCGCGCCGCGCCGAGCTCGGCGCCGACCTTGACCTGGAGTTCATGGCCGGGCATCTCGAGCTGTCCGGCGGCCACATCAGGAACGTGGCGCTGACCGCCGCCTACCTGGCGGCGCAGGACGCCTCGCCCATCTCGATGCGCCATCTCGTCGCCGCCACCCGCCGTGAGATGCAGAAACTGGGCCGTGGCTGCGTGCCCGCGCAGTTCGGCCACTACGCGCCGCTGCTCGAGGACGGGCCGGCGGCATGATCGAGGACCTGGACGCCTCCCTGAAGGCGATGCTCGCCGGCGAAGCCGCCGCCGGGTCGGGCCTCGCGACCGCGGGCATCTCCTTCGGCGCGCCCGACCCGGCCTGGCAGGGACAGGGCAGCGGGCTGCAGGTCAACGTCTACCTGTACCGGGTCATCGACAACCGTGAGCTCAGGTCGAACCAGCGGAGCACGGTGCGCAACCCCGACGGCTCGGTCACCACCAGCGTGTTCCCGGCTCGGGTGGAGTGCTCGTACGCCATCACCGTCTGGGAGAAGGGATCGGACGTCGCCGGCCTGGAAAAGGAGCTCGCCGAGCACGCGCTGCTTGGCCAGGTCCTCACCGTGCTGTGGCGCAATCCGGTCATCCCGGCCGGGTACCTGGCCGGCTCGCTGGCCAACGCGGAGCTGCCGCCGCCCGTCATCGCCGCGGAAAGCGAGGACATGGCGGCCAAGCCCGATTTCTGGAGTGCCCTTGACACCTACGTCCGGCCCGCCATCACCTGCCGGATCACGCTCGCGGTGGACCTGAACAACGACGTCTCCGGGCCGCCGGCGACGACGATCAGCACCAGCCTGCGGCGGTCCGGCGCTCCCGGCGGCGACGGGCTGGTGCAGATCGGCGGCGTCATCCGCAACGCGGCCGTGCGCGACCAGACCATCCCCGACGCCTGGATCCTGCTCGACGCCTCGGTGACCGTCGTCTCGGACGCGGCCGGGGCCTTCCTCCTGTCCAGCGTAAGCCCCGGCCCGCACCGCCTGACCGTGCGCGCCGTCGGCTTCGCCCAGGGCGGTAGGACATTCAGCGTGCCCGATCCCAGCGGCTCCTACGACGTCAGCCTGACTCCCCTCTGAGGTGAAACGATGACGGTACTCAACACCACTCCCGGCGTGTTCGTCACGGAAACCGCCGCCACCGGCCCGATAACCGGGGTCGGGACCAGCACGACCGCCTTCATCGGGGCGGCGCTCGACGGGCCGCTGCTGACGCCCACGCTGGTGACCAACTGGACGCAGTTCAAGGGAATTTTCGGCGACTACCTGGTGACACAGCGGGATCAGTACCAGCTGTACCTGGCGTACGCGGTGAAGGGGTTCTTCGACAACGGCGGCACCACCGCCTACATCGTCCGGGTCGGGACCGCGCAGGCCGCATCGCTGCCGCTCGCCGACCAGGGCAGCCCGCAAGGCACGGCCCTGACCGTCTCGGCCCTGGAACCGGGTGCCGCGGGCGACGCGGTCAAGGTCGCGGTGACCGAGTCGCAGATCGTCGGCATCGCTCATGGGGCGGTTGTGACCCGGGCCAGTGCCCCGACCGCCTCCGCCAGCGGTGACACGGTCATCCTGCAGAACTTCAGCGACGCGGCGAGCTTCGTGCCCGGCGACACCGTCACCCTCGAGGGAACGACCGAGCGCGCTGTGATCGCCCAGGTGGACGGCACCACTCTGCTCCTGGCCACCAACCTGGCGGCCGCGCACGGCGCCGGCACGGTGCGCATCGCCGATCTCGCGGCCGGCCAGGCGCAGTTCCGGGTGAGCGGCGGCGCTGGCCTGGAGCCAGGCAGCGTCATCCAGCTGGAGAGCGGCAGCACCAGCGAGTACCAGGTGATAGCGGCGGTCGGCGGTGACTTCGTGACGCTGCCGCCGCCGGGCCTGGCCCACGGGTACAGCCTGGACGCCACCGGGACCGCCGCGGCCGCCGTCACCGTCGCCTCCTTCGAGTTCTCGCTCACCGTGACCAGCTCGCCGCAGCTTCCGGAGAACTGGACCAACCTGTCGATGGACCCGCGGCACAGCCGCTACTGGGGATCGGTGGTGCGGTCCTCGTTCGTGAGCCTGGCGCTGCCCGCCGCTCCCAGCGTGCAGAAGCCGCCGCTGAACCAGCCCGCCGCGCTGGCTGCGACCCAGCTGACCAACGGGACGGCCGACGACGTCAGCAAGATCGGCCTGCCCCAGTACCAGTCGGCGCTCGACGCCCTCGTGCCGCTGCAGGACGTACAACTGGTCTGCGCGCCGGACCGGACCGACCAGGCGGTACAGCAGGCGGTGGTGGCGCACTGCGAGAACATGCGCGACCGCTTCGCGATCCTGCAGGCCGGACGGTGCAGGAAACCAAACGGCTCGGCGGATACCGGGCTGCTCACCCAGCAGCGCGCCGGGTGCGAGTCGGACCGCGGCTACGCCGCCCTGTACTACCCGTGGCTCCAGATCACCGACCCGAGCAGCCTGACCGGGGCCGGCATGCTGGTGATCCCGCCCTGCGGGCACATCGCGGGGATCTACGCGCGCAGCGACGCCACCGGGGTGCAGAACTCGCCCGCCAACCAGAGCATCGTCGGCGCCGTCGGGCTCGACGTCAACGTCGACGGCACCACCCAGGGACTGCTCAACGTGGCGGGCATCAACGTCGCGCGGATCTTCCCTGGCCAGGCGCTGCCGCTGGTCTGGGGCGCGCGCACCACGGCGCCGACCACCCAGACCGCGTGGACCTACATCAGCGTCCGGCGGACGTTCATCTACGTCGAGAGCTCGCTGCGGCTCGGCCTGCAGCCGTTCGTCTTCCAGCCCAACGACACCGGGCTGTGGAAACGCATGTACCGGACGATCGACGACTTCCTCAACCGGGTGTGGAGATCCGGCGCCCTGTTCGGCAGCAAGGCGGCGGAGGCCTACTACATCCAGATCGACGACGAGAACAACCCGGCCGCCACCCGGGCCCTCGGGCAGGTCAATGTCACCATCGGCATGGCGCCGGTCGATCCCGCCGAGTTCGTCGACGTCTCGATCGGCCTGTGGGCCGGCGGCTCAACCGTCACCGAGCAGTAGGAGGCAGCGCCGTGACCACACCGCGCACCGATCCCTTCCGTAACTTCAACTTCATGGTCGAGATCGACGGCATCGTGCAGGCCAGCTTCATCGAGTGCTCCGGACTTGAGGACACCACCGAGGTCATCGAGGTCCGGTCGGGCGGCGACTCCACCACCGTCTACAAGCTGCCAGGGAAGACCAGCTACGGCGACATCACGCTGAAGTGGGGAACCACGGCGTCGACCGAGCTGATGGACTGGCGCCAGGACGTCGTCAACGGCACCGTGACCCGCCGCACCGGCTCCGTCGTGCTCTACGACCTGGCCAACCAGACCGAGGTGGCCCGCTGGAACTTCTACAACGCCTGGCCGAGCAAGTGGGACGGCCCGGCGCTCAACGCCAAGGGAAACGACATCGCCATCGAGACCCTCGTGCTGGCCGTCGAGCGGCTGACCAGAGGCTGACCAGAGGCTGACGAGAGGCTGACCATGGTGACCACGCTGATCATCGAGCACGAGTTCGAGCTGCCCAAGGGGTACGTCGACAAGGCGGGGACCCTGCACCGGACGGGGACCATGCGGCTGGCGACGGCGGCCGACGAGATCCTGCCGATGCGGGACCCGCGGGTGCAGAACCTGCCCGCCTACCTCATCGTGATCCTGCTGTCCCGGGTGATCGTCCGGCTCGGCACCCTGCCCGAGGTCAACCCGGGCGTCATCGAGGGGATCTTCAGCGAGGACCTGGCCTTCCTGCAGGACATGTACAACACGGTCAACGGCCTCAAGAGCCGGGTCGACGTCGTCCGCTGCCAGCACTGCGGCGAGCTGACCGAGGCCGGGGAGGGGGGCCTGGGGGGATCCTAGGCTACCCCCTGGACTGGGCCTACCAGGAGGTAGCCGCGCTCAGCACGCGAGTGCACTGGGGCTATGGCGACGTGCTGAACCTTGACCACGCGGAGCGGCGCCGGTGGCTCGGTGAAATCAGGAAACTGGATCAGAAGGGGTAAGGCTGGCGGTGGAGAAGACAGTCCAGACCCTCGGCGAGCTGCTCGCCGCCGACGCGCGGCGGCTGTCGCGGCGCTACCGGGCCGACGGGGCCCGGGCCGGCCTGCTGCGGCCGCTCATCGAGCGGAACGCGGCCCGGGCGGCGAGGGCGGAGCGGTTCGAGCGGCGCGAGGCAGTGCCGGGGCCGGGCCGCGGCCCTCTCGCCATGACCGGTTTCCCGGCCGAACCCGGCGGGCTCTTCGACGTCCCGGCCGGGCCCGCCGACGCGCAAGGTTCCCGGACGGGGCCCGCGACCGGGCCGCCGGTCGCCTCTCCGGCCCGTCCCGCCCGGCCGGGGCCCGCGGACCAGGGCGCGCCGGCCCCCGTGGCGCTGCGCGACCAGCTGCGGCCCATCCTCGGACCCGGCGTCGACCTGGCCCGGCTGCACGAGGACACCAGGGCCGACGGCTACGCGCGGTCGCTGGCGGCGGACGCGGTGACCGTCGGCCGCGACGTCTACTTCCGGTCCGGTGCGCTCGGCCCGCAGTCCACTGCGGGACTCGGGCTGCTGGCCCACGAGCTCAGCCACGTGGCCGCGGGCGCGCGGCCGGACGCGGGCGAGGCGCGCGCCCGGCCGCACGGCGCCGAGCTGGAAGAGGAACGGGCTCGTGCCGTTGAGCACCGGCTCATCCGTCCGCTGGTCTCGCCGTTGGCCGCGCAGGCGTACGCGCCGCCCGTTCCCGCGGCAGTTTCCGTCCCCGCCGTTTCCGGGCCCGCCGCGCCTGGCCCCGCCGGGGCGGTCGCCGCCGGGGCCGGGGCGCCCGCGCCGATGCGGGCGGCGGCCGACCGCCCGGCCGCCGGCCCGGCATCCTCCGGCCTTGACCTGGACCAGCTCAGGCACCGCCTGTTCCGCGACGTCATGTCGCAGATCCGCGTCGAGTTCGAGCGGGGTGCGTGATGGCGGGCGCATCGCTGGCGCAGGCGACCGTCATCAACACCGTCACCGGCGACACCTTCCAGGTCATGTACAATCCCGAGCAGCTCTCCCTGGACCAGGGCAACAACTTCGCCGAGGTCGCGATACCGGGCCTGAACGCCCCGCCGCTGCAGTACTTGCGCGGCCGCGGGCGGACGCTCAGCATGGACCTGTTCTTCGACACCTACGAGTCCGGCTTCGACGTGCGCGAGTTCACCGACGGGCTCACCGGGCTGCTGCAGACCCAGCCGAGCACCATGGCTCCGCCGGTGCTGCTGTTCGTCATGGGCAGCTTCGTCTTCCAGTGCGTGCTAGCGGACGCCGCGCAGCGGTTCACCATGTTCGCCTACGACGGGACGCCGGTGCGGAGCACCGTCAGCGCCCGCTTCCACGAGTACGTGGACGTGATCGTCACCACCGAACGCGGCTTCTTCTTCGGGCCGCCGACCATCCACAACGTCATCGCGGGGGAGACGGTGAGCGCGATTGCCGCCCGGGTTCTCAAGGACCCGGAGCGCTGGCGAGAGATCGCCGACGCGAACCACGTCGAGGACCCGTTCAACTTGCCCGCCGGCACCGCCCTGGTGATTCCCGGGAGGGCCGGCTCGTGACCGCGGACTACTTCGCGCCGCGCTTCGACGTGCGGATCTCCGGTATCACCATGTCCGCCGACGTGAGCCAGCGGGTCCTGCGGGTGACCTATGACGGGTCGCTCGACACGGCCGACATGTTCCAGATCGTCATCGCCAACCCGGACAACCAGTTCACCGACTCGCCGTTGTTCAGCCCGGGCCAGGAGGTCGAGCTGTACATGGGCTACGGCGCCAGCCTGACCCCGATGATGCTGGGCGACATCACCACCCTCGAGCCGGTGTTCCCCGAGGACGGCCCGCCGACCATCACCATCGGCGGCTACGACAAGTCCTACCGGATGCGCCACAACCAGGCGGTGCGGCAGTTCAGCGCGCCGAACGACTCGCTGATCGTCGCCGAGATCGCCGCGGAGAACCTGCTCATCCCCGTCACCGACCCGTCGCCCCAGCCGGGCATCCGGACCCAGACGGGGCCGGACTTCGGCATCATCCGGGAGCTGGCCGTGCGGAACCTGTTCGACGCCTACGTGTACTGGGACCGGCTGTACTTCCAGCTTCCGGTGCGCACCGAGGCGCTCGTGCTCGAGTGGGGGCAGAGCCTGCGGAGTTTCTCGCCCCGGCTGTCGACCGCGGCCATGGGCGGGCTCCAGGTCATCCGCGGCTACAACGAGGAGCTGGCGACGGCCGTCGTGGCCGCCGTCACCGGGGACCTGCTCAGCCTGGACGACCTCGTTAACCGGCTGGGCCCAATCGCCCTGGAGATGGTGGCGAACCTGGGGCGGCGCTGGATTCACAGCCAGAAGATCACCTCACCGGTTGACGCGTTCGGGCTTGGCCAGGCGCTGCTGCAGGAACTGCTGAACGGGCTCTACCAGGGCACCGGAAGCTGCATCGGCCAGCCAGGACTCCGGGCGGGCAGCTACATCGACGTCAGGGGCGTGGGCAAGCAGTTCAACGGCAGCTACCGGGTGCGCAAGGTGCGGCACGTGATCGATGCCAACGGCTACCTGACCGAGTTCGACATCACCCAGGAGGGAGAGTCGTCGATGCTCGCCCTGATCCGCAAGAAAACCGATATCGAGCTCATCCCGCCCCGCTACCGCCAGGAGAAGTTCTACGGCGTCTACATCGCGCAGGTCATCCAGGCGCCCTCCGTGGGCGGCGACCCCGACCCCGCCTCGCTGCTCGGCGCGCGGGTCAAGGTGACCTTCCCGTGGCTGTCCGACCTCAACGTGAGCGGGTGGGCCCGGGTGGTGTCGCCAGCCGCGGGCAAGGACAGCGGCATCTACTTCATGCCCGCGGTCGGGGAATCCGTCATCGTCGCCTTCCAGGACGGCGACATCTCGCTGCCGGTGGTGATCGGCAGCGTGTGGGACGGCCTCGGCCGGCCCCCGGTGTACCCGCCGCTGCCCGCCAACGCCGTCCAGGTGATCAAGACCAGGGCCGGCCACACGATCACGCTGGACGACACTCCCGGCGTCGAGCGGGTGACCATCGCGCACCGCAACGGAAGCGAGGTCTCGCTGACGGCCGACGGCAACGTCTCGGTCACCGCGGCCAACGACCTGCAGCTGACGGCGCACGGCAACATCGGCCTGCAGGCCAAGGGCATAGCGGTGAACGCGATCAGCGAGTTCAGCCTGAAGGCCGAAAGCGTAGCGCTTACCGCTGTCGAGGACGACCCCGGCCAGGCGACGTCCGGCAGCCTCACGCTCCAGGCCAGGGACGTGACGGTCGACGTGACCGGGTCGATGACCGTCGGCGGTGGATGATGAGCAGTTTCTACGGCCAGGGCGTCGCCTTCCCGGTCGCGCTCGACCCGACCGGCGCGATCCAGATGTCGTCCGGCGCGGCGAACATCGAGCAGTCGATCCGCGTCATTCTCGGCACCCAGTACGGGGAACGGGTGATGCGCCCGACGTTCGGCTGCAACCTCAAGGGCCTGGTCTTCGCACCGAACAACCAGCAGACGGCGGCCCTGGCCCGGCACTACGTGCTCGACGGCCTGCAGCGCTGGGAGCCGCGCATCTCCGTGCACGCGGTCACCGTCACCCCGGGGCCGGCCGACAGCCGGCTGCTGATCGCCGTCACCTACTCGATCAAGCCGAGCCTTGACCCTCAGGCCATGATCTACCCGTTCTACCTGGAGCAACCGTAATGCTGTTCGATCCGGACCGCGGGCGGCTGCCGCCGCCCAACCTCGACGACCGCACCTGGTCGGATCTGGTCAGCCAGGTGACGGCGCTCATCCCGCAGTACGCGCCGCAGTGGACCAACCAGGGACCGGCTGACGTCGGCATGACCCTCGTCGAGCTGTTCGCCTGGCTGGTGGAAGGGCTGACCTACCGGCTCAACCAGGTGCCGGACAAGAACTACCTCGCGTTTCTTAACCTGCTCGGCATCACCCGGGTGCCGCCCCAGCCCGCGCGGTCCTTCCTGACCTTCGCCACCCCCGGCGCCAGCCCGGTGACCGTTCCCGCGCGCACCCAGGCCCAGACCGCGGCCACCGAGGCGCAGGCCCCGGTCGTCTTCGAGACCGACGCGGCCGTCACCATCCTGCCGGTGAACCTCGAGGCGGCGGTGCTCATCAGCAAGAGCGGCGGCAACACCTACACCAACGTCTCCCCTTCCCTCACCGCGCACCCGGCCCCGGGGGCGGTGCTCGCCATCCCCCCGCATCAGGCGGTGCAGCTGTGCCTGGGCTTTGACAAGCCGACCACCGAGGCACTCAACCTGCTGGTGCGGCTGTCTCAGCCGCCGCTCGCCCAGGCCCCCGGTCAGCCGCCAGTGCCCGGTGACATCGCCGTGACCTGGCTCTACTCGACCGCGGGTACCGCTCCCGGCGGCTGGCCCGCGCTTACCGTGCCCCCCGGCGCGGACGGCACCGCCGGGCTCACCCAGGACGGCCAGGTCACCCTCACCGTGCCGGCTGCCTGGGCACAGCAGGCGCCGACGGGCTGGGCGGTGCCGAGCGCGTCGGCGGCGGACGCCGTGACGGACCCCTATTACTGGATCGGGCTGCGCATCGCCAACCAGTCGGCGGCCGCCCCGGTGACCCTGGGACTGTCGTCGATCCTGTTCAACGCGGTGTCGGCGTATACCGCGCTGACGATCCCGGCCCAGGGAGAGCAACTGGGCAACGGGGACGGCACCCCGTTCCAGGTGTTCTCGCTGGCCAACGGCCCGCTGTTCGACACCCCGGGCTCGGCCACGCCCTACGACCACCTGGTGATCCAGGTGAACGAGGTCACCTGGGCGCAGGCCGACGACCTGCCGGCCGGGCCGGGCAGCTGGTACCGCGTCGACCCGGTCCAGGCCCAGGTCATGTTCGGCAACTACGACCCGCTGTCCAACACCGGGCACGGGACCGTGCCCCAGACGGGCGACAAGATCGTGGCTACCACCTACCGGTACGTGGCCAGCGGGTCGGCCGGAAACGTGGGCGCCAACGCGGTCGTCATGCTGAGCAAGCCGGCGGCCGGCGCTGCCTCGGTGACCAACCTTTTCTCCGCCTACGGCGGCAGCGACGCCGAGCCGGTGGCGGAAACCATGCGCCGCGCGCCCCAGCTGCTGCGCACCCGCGACCGCGCGGTCACCACGGATGACTACGAGATGCTGGCCCTGCAGGCGAGTTCCGGGCTGGCGTCGGCCCGCTGCCTGCCGCCCACCGACGCCTACGATGTCGCACCCTCGGTGCCGGGAAACTTCGGCCAGCTCGACCGGTCGGCTGGCAACGTGAGCGTCATCCTCGTCCCGGCCATCGGTCCCGACGTGTCGAGCGCCCCGGTGCCGACCACCGAGATGATCCTCGCGGTCACCGCTTACCTGGATTCCCGCCGTGACGTCACGGCCAGCCTGAACGTCACCGGGCCGCGCTACCTGCCGGTGAACGTCTTCGTCACCGCCGCGCCCTGGCAGTCCGCCCAGTCCTCCGGCCTGCTGTCAAGCGGGGACGAACTGAAGGCCCGCATCGAGGGCAAGATCAGGCTCTTCCTGCACCCGGTGGTCGGCGGTCCCGACGGAAACGGCTGGCGGGTCGGCCAGCACGTCTACGTCTCCGACCTGTACCGGGCGATCATGCCACCGGAGAACGTGGGCTTCATCTCGCAGCTGGCGGTGCAGGCGGGCACGCCGCTGTACGCGGGGAACCGCCCGCCGCAGCTGCTGCCGACCCCGCCGCCCGGATCCTGGGTGCGCGTGGCCGACTACGAGCTCGCCTGCTGCGGCGTGCCCAGCGTTTCGGTCGGCGGCTGGGCGTCCTGATGGCCATCACCCCCAGCAGCTACGTCAGGTACCTGCCGCCCGTGCTGTGGTCGCCGCCGGTCCCCGCGGGCTCGTTCGACCTGGGCTGGATGCTCTGCGCCTTCGAGAAGGTGCTGACCGGCATGCCGGACGGCATCCCGGTCACGTCGGGTGACGGCGCGCTGCTCACCACCGTGATCCAGGACGTCGCCGGCGGCCCGGCACCGCAGACCGTGCTGGTGCGGCCCGGGACCGGTGCCGGCATCCGCCCGGGGAGCAGCTACACCTACCAGGGTGCCGTTTCTGAGCTGATCAACGTCATCGCGGTCACCCCGAACACGGTCACCGCGGTCATCCGCCGCGATCACCTCAGCGGCCAGGCCATCGTCAACAGCAGCGGCGTGCACCCCGACATCCAGTCGGTCATCGCCAGCACGACCCGCCTCTACGGAGCCTGGACGACGCCCGCCGACTTCTTCGACTGGCTCGCCCAGTGGGTCGCGCTGCAGGCCAGCCCGGCCTGGGACGACTACACCCGCCGCACGGTGCTGTCGCAGATCGTCGGCATCTACGCGGCCCGCGGGACCAGGCCGGGCCTGACCCGGTTCTTCGACGTCTACGCGGTGGCCCGGCAGCGGCCGCGGGTCGTCATCGACGACGCGAGGAAGCTGATCTTCTGCCAGCCGCAGGCCGGCCAGCTGGCGCCGGCCCCGGTCCTGGTGTCCCAGCTGCCGCTGGTGGCGCCGCAGTGCCTGGCCATTACCCCCGGGGGTTACCTGCTGGTCGGCGACATCGGCAGCAGCACCGACGCCACGGTCAAGCCGGCGATCTGGCGGCTGTCCACGGCGGGGGACTACGACTACAGCGCGGGACCGCCGGCCGTGCCCCAGGCGTTCCAGTCCGCCACCAGCCCGATCGCGATCGCGGCGGACGGGGTCAGCGGCGGCGCTTACCTGATCGACCTGGTGCAGCCTGAATACACGCTCCGCCGGCTCAGCAACCCGCAGACCGGGACGGTGACGCTGACCGGTACGCCCCAGACTGGCGAGACCGCGACGTTCACGGTCGGCGGCACGCCCTACCCGTTGCCGCAAACCACCGGGACGGCGCTCGCCGACCTGGCAGCGACATGGGCGGGCAAGCTCAACGCCGCCACGCCTTTCAGTCAGGCCTACACCGCCACTGCCATCCCGGGCGCGGCCGTGATCTCCATCGCGCCTCTCTCCGGCGAGCCCGCCGGCGACCTGACCCAGGTCTCTACCTCGAATCCGGGCCCGCCGCCTGGCTCGCCCCCTGGC
>CAZORE010000023.1:56991-71494 GCA_964581815.1 uncultured Streptosporangiaceae bacterium
CCTGACCCAGGTCTCTACCTCGAATCCGGGCCCGCCGCCTGGCTCGCCCCCTGGCCTTCAGCTCACCGCCACGGGTCCCGCCTTCGCGAACTCGGCGACGTTCGCCAGCAGCCAGTCTTCCCCGCCGCTTGGCGTGGTCTTCCCGCGGGCCATCGTGGTCGGCCGGGCCGGGCACCCGCTGATCCTCGACCGCGGCACCAACCCCCGCTCGGCCTCGGCGTTCTCTCAGCCGAGCCGGACGGCCGTGCTCGACGTCCAGGTGGCGGGCACGCCGCCCGCCTACACGGGAGTCACCAGCCATGCCATCGGAATGGTGACCGAGCCGCTCAGCATGCTGCTGCGGGCCGACGGCTCCCTCGTCATCGGCGACGGCGCCGCCCAGGGCTCGGCGGCGCCGGCCGACCTGATCGCCGTCGACACCGGGACCTGGACCGCCACCAGCCTGCTTGGCACGGTCCCGCAGGGCAAGAACCCGCTGGTGGCGCCGGTCGGGATCGTCGAGGCGGACGCTCAGCACCTGTGGGTGCTCGACGCCGGGCTGCGACCCTACGTGCCGTCCCCCTCCACTCCGTTCACCACGGTCATCGCCCGGCCGGCGGCCATCTACGAGGTGGACCTGTCGGCGACCCCTGTGCCCGTTGTCACCCAGGTCAGCGAGCTGGGCGTCGGCGTCTACCCGCGGGGCATGGTCGGCGACGGCCGGGGGACGCTGTACGCCTGCGACTCCGGGCTGCCGGCCATCACCGGCTACTCGGCCCAGCGGTGGCGGTCGGGCGCGCAGCAGATGTCGGTGGTGGTCCACTTCCAGGGCGACCCCACCCGGAACATCTTCTGCCTGACCCTGTCCGGCCCGCCCGCCGTCGGCCAGACCTGCCGCCTCACCCTGGCCGGCACGGCCTTCTCGCTCAGCGAGACCAGCGGCGGCTCGCCGCAGCAGCAGGCCGTGGCGTGGGCGGCCGACCTCAACGGCGACCCCGGGTTCAGCGCCTCCTACACGGCCATCGCGCTCGGCAACCAGGTCTGCCTCTACGCGGCGGCCGGCACCAGCGCGCCCGTGCCCGCGGCCAGCGTGACGGCGTCGTCGCCGGGCCTGACCGTCACCGGCGGCCGGGTCGCCGTCACCGTTACCCTCGCGGGCACCCCGACCACCGGCGAGAGCGTGACCATCACCATCGGCGCCTCGTCTTACCGGCTCGCCCAGACCGCCGGCCAGGGCTCGGCCGCCCAGGCGCTGGCCCAGCAGGCCACCGCCTGGGCCTTGACGCTCAACGGCACCGCGCCCTTCAATCAGGTCTACACGGCTTCGCCGGTCGGCCCCGCGCTGTCCGTCGCCTACCGGCCCGGGTACGCCTCGGAATACCTCGCTCCCCAGGCTGTCTCCTCGAACCCGAACCACCTGACGCTGACGATGAGCACGCCGCCGCGGGCGGTCGGCCGGGTCGCCCTCTCCGGCGTCCCCACCAGCGGCGAGATTGCCCACATCACTCTCACTACCACGACCCTCGTCGTCACGGACTTCGCGCTCGCGCAGACCAGCGGGCACGCTCCGGCCCAGCAGGCCGCCGACTGGTCCGCCACGATCAGCGGGGCCGCGTCGGCCGCCTCCCCGTACCTGGCGGTCAACGCCGGCGACACCATCGGCTTGTTCACCACCAGCACGGCCGCTGTCGCCGCGATCACGCTGTCCACCGTCTCCTCGCCCCACCTGTTCCTGCAGTCCTACAGCGAGAACCAAGACCGCAACCAGTTCCTGCAGAGCATCACGGACGTGCTGGCCGACGAGTTCCCCGCCCAGGCCCGCTGGTACCTGCAATCGGAGCTGTCCGAGCTCTAGCCCGCGACCTGTCACCGCCACGAAAAGGACGGCACGCCATGACGTTGAACCCACCAGGGCCACTGGCCAGGACCAACTACCTCAGCTCGCCGCCCGGTCCGTACCAGTCGGCGGCGGATCCCAACAACCCGGCCTTCGACCCGGCGGACGTGCTGCCCGCCGCTGGCTTCGAGAACCAGGCCCTGGACGCCGAGCAGTACCACCGGCCGCTGGAACGGCTGCACGGGGCGGGGCTGCACGAGGCCGGGGTCGCGTACGGAATGCAGATCAGCGCGACCATCGGGCAGCCCGGCGTCCTCGTCATGCCCGGGCTCGCCCTCGACGCCCAGGGCCGCCACATCTACCTCGGCCCCGGCGGCTCCGCCGAGGTCGGCCCGGACGCGGACGTGCCGAACACGCCGCCCCGCCTGGTCCCGGTGACGGCGGGCGGCGCGGTGCTGCCCACCACCGCCCTGCCCGCTGGCACCTACTACGTCATCGCGCAGTGGCGCGAGACCTGGAACGCACAGGGCTCGGGCTCGGACCCGAACACGAACTTCTACGCCGACACCCCGTGGCTGCGGCTGGTCACGGCGAGCGGTTACCTGCCTGACCTGCACGTGATCCTCGGCCAGGTGGTCCTCGCGGTATCCGGCGGGGTGACGGTCGTCCAGTCGGCCGGATACGGACCCGCCGGCGGGCCGCAGCGGACCTCGGTCAGCCTGCCCGCGCAGGCTCTCCACCTGCGGCGGGCGGTGACCACCACCACCCCGCCAGGAGCGGACACCGCACCCTGGGGGGCCGTCCGGGCCAGGGAGAACGGCGGCGTGGAGATCGCGGTGGCCAAGGGCAGCGACCAGGTCGCCCTGGTGAACGACAGCGGCGGCAACTTCTCCACCCTGGCCGTCGGCGCCAACCTGGCCACCTTCGGCATCGCCGCCAATCCGAGCATCAGCCTGAACAGCACCGAGGCGACCATCTCGGTAGGCGGGCACAACCAGCGCGGTGAGGTCATCGTCCACGACATCGCCAACCACGCGGCGATCACGCTGGCGGGCGACAGCGGGCACGTCGTCGTCGGCGGCCAGAGCATGACCGGCAAGGTCCGGGTGCTGAACGGGGCCGGGGCGACCTCGGACAGTCAGGTCAAGGAAGTCATCACGCTCGACGGGAGCACCGGCGCGGCGACCGTGCAGCAGCTCGATGTGCACGGCAGCGTGCTGGTGGATCAGGACGTGACGTTCACGGGCACGCTGTTCGACGGCAGGGACGTCCCCGCGGGCGGCACCACTATTCCGCTGCTTGGAAGCACGACAAGGAAGGTCACCGCGCACAGCCTGGGCGTCGGCTCCGGCGACTACGCGAATTTCGGCGGGACGGCAACGCTGCAGATCACTCTCCCCAAACCGACGGTGTTCAGCGCGTTCTCGTTCCTTTACTACATCCAGAGCTCCGCCGACTACGACTACGGGCAGTTTGTCTACCAGCCGACGGTGGTCACCGAGATTTACCAGGTGGATGACACGGCTACCGACGTCGATTCTTCCGGCGGGCCCTTGGGTGACACGTACCCGTCGACCTGGGTCGGCGCGACCGGGCAAACGATCTGGTTCCGGGTCCGGGCGGTCGATGAAAGCATTGATGCGTACGCGGCAATTGTCATCTTCTGGGAATAGTGTCCGCGGACACGGCGGGAATCGGAAGGAAGTAAATCGCATGAGCTCTCCTGGCGCCACGGCGGGAACGATCCGCTACGCGGGCTACGACATCAAAACCGGGCGCATTGTCCATACGCACTCAGCGTTCAGCGTCGCCGGCCAAGGCCACGTCGAGATCCCCATCGACCAGCTCAAGGCGATGTTCGGCGCCGACCCCGTGGTGGTCGCCAAGCTGACCGACGGCGACCCCGCCAACCTGGATTACATCCGGGCCGACGGTACCGGGCCGCTGCGCTCGCTGGTCGACACGGTGAACCGCAGGCTGGTCGCCCCGCCGCGGCTGGTGCTGGCGGCCGACCGGACCGAGCTGGCCGGCGACGGGCAGGACAGCGTCGACCTGGCCGTCAGCGTGGTCGGCGAGGACGGCCAGGTCATCGCGGAGGCGGCAGGCACCGTTAAGGTCGAGACAAGCCGCGGTAAGCTGTCGGCCCGCGGCGGCCGCGCCGAACTGGCCGGGGGCCGCGCCGTCGTGACGCTGACCAGCGCCAACGAGACGGTGAGCCGGGTCCGGGTGTGGGCGTCGCTGCCCGGCCAGCCGTGCCTACCGGCGCGGCTTGACCTGGAATTCAGCTGAGCCGGGTCTCGCCGTGTACCAGAAAGACCTCGTCCGCGCCGCCTGGAAAGCGGCGGGCCTCTATGACGAGGATGACCCCCGGCTGCAGCAGTTCCTGGGTCTCCTCGAGGACCCCGCCTACTGCTGGCCCGAGCTCATTGCCGCCTGCCGCCGGGACTATGCCGCCTACAAGGCCAGGCTGGTCCAGCCCATCCTGGACAGCGGCGACACGCTGGTCCGGCTGGTGGTGATCAGGGCCGCGGCGCAGACCGACGAGATCAAGCTGCTCGAGCGGTACGTCGCGAAGAGCGACCCGGCCCGAGACACGGCCGAGCTCAAAGCGATCGCGCTGAAGGGGGTGCGCCGGCTGGACCGCGCGCTGACCCGCAAGGCGGACCTGCCACAGGCGGTCAGGGACATGCTGGCGTCCCCGGTCCGGGCGGGTTAGCGTGCCTGGGCCAGGTCCGGCCGGCAAGGCGCCGGCCGGCAAGGCGCCCGCAGAAACGCCGGCCGGCAAGGTAGCCGCCGCCGCGCCGGCCCGGCCCGCCGCCGCGCCCCTGCAACGCCTGGGCGCGGCGCTCGGCAACCAGGCCACCGCCGAGCTGCTGGCCCGCCAGGCGATCCGCCAGTCGCCCGGCCTTCCGCTCGAGGCCGGAACGCGGGCCGGCCTGGAGGAGCGGTTCGGCGCCGACCTGAGCTCGGTGCGCGTGCACGACGACCCCGCGGCCGCCGCGGCCGTCGGCGCCGTGGCCTACACCGTCGGCGAGGACATCGTGCTCGGCCGCCAGGGCGGCCGCGGACTCCTCGCCCACGAGATCGCGCACGTCCTCCAGCAGCGGGACGACGCGGGCGGCAGTGCCCCGGCCCGCCGCGAGAGCGAGGCCGGGCGCGCCGCGGAGAGCGGGGGCGCGCCGGTGACCGTGCGCGAGCGCGGCCGCGTCGGCCTGGCCCGGCAGGAGACGGAGTTCCCGGCCACCACCTTCAAATTTACCGGTAAGACGACCCTGGACATCCTCGTCGACGGCGTCCCCATCTTCGGCTATGACGCCGACGAGGGAGTACCTGTCTCCGATGTCGGGCCCCGGAACGGCGGCCGACTGGTCATCACCGTCACCCCGAATGGCGTGCGTTCCCTCACGTTCTACCCGGACGCGGAGGCGCAACTGCGCGCGCTCGGCTACACGGACGTCCAGATCAAGCGGGCACCCGAGCCGGACGGCCAGGGGGAGCTGCCACTGGACACGTCGGTCGGCCCCCCGGCCAGGCCGAGGGCAACCCGGTCACCGCGCCCGGGCGCCAAGGGTAACCAGGGGGCGGGCAAGCCGCCTGCCGCCAAGCCACCCGCTGCCAAGCCACCCGCCACCGAACCACCCGCCAGCGCGCCAGGTGCCGTAGCCCCCGCGCCTGACCTCGGTTCCGCGCCCGCGGACCAGCCCGGGGCCGCCCTGCCCGCGCTTCCCCCGCCCGCTTCCGTTCCGGACTGGCTGACCTCTGCGCTCGGGCCCGCGATCACCAGCCCGCAGCCTACGGACGCCTCCCCGGGGCCGGGACCGGAGACGCCCGGCCCGGGGGCGGGCGGCCCGGCGGCCGCGCCGCCTAACGCAGCACCGCCCGCCGTAACCGGCAAGGCGCTCGTCGACCAGTTCACTCACTGGTTCAACCTCGACGAGGAGGCGCTGGGAGCCCGGCTGGCCCGGCACGCGCGGGACGGCCACTGGGACGTGATCACCAGCACCCTCGACCAGGTCGGCTTCACCGACCGGGACGACGTGGCGCTGGCCGTAGTCTCGCAGCTGACCGATGACGAGCTCGACGCGATGGCCCGCACGCCGCTGGGCCGAGCGCTCAACCAGCGGCTATCCGACGAGCTTATGGAGGGGTTCATCGGCTTGGACGAGTTCGCCCAAGCCCGTCGGCTGCAGCAGGCGAGGGACCGCACGGCTGGCCCGCCCGAGGTCGCGGGTCCCGACGGGCGCACTAACTCCCAGGTCATCGCGGAGATCGAGGGCAAGACGGGCCTGCGCTATGGCGACCTGCTGCTGGCCCTGGGCCAGGGGCCGGTTAACTCGAGCCCTCGCGAGGTGGAGGCAGTGCTCTATGCGGCGGGCATCCTCCAGGACGATACCCAGGAAGGTTTCCTCACCGACCCCGACGTCGAGGTAATCGATGCCGTCTGGATGCCCGACCCCTACCGGGAGGGTCATTTCATCCGGGTCGGCGTCGTCGGCCGGGCTAGCCGGGTAGCCGCGATGAAACGGGCTGGGCAGGAGGAAGTGAGGTTGTACGTGCTCAACGGCCTGACGGCCGGGCTGGGCGCCCTCCCGGCACCGCGTGACCTCCCGGGCCGCCCGCCGCCTGCGGCACCGTCAGCGGCACAGAACGCCGGCCGCTCAGGGACGCCGGCGGCCGGGGCTGACGTTCCCGGTTTCATTCCTCAGCAGGTGACCGGGCTCAACCTCGGCCTGGCGGCCAACGACGAGGCCCTGCCGCTGCTGGAAACGGGCGAGATCACCCTCATCACCGAAACCGACGAGGCTGCGAACGACACCGTCCGCATGGCCGCTTCCGGCGACCAGCCGCGCGCAGCCCGGGGCAGCTCACGCGGCAGCGGCGGGTCGCGGAGCGCCGCCCTCCGGCCCGGCCGCCGGCCGGGCCGGAGCGGCGGCTTCGGCGCGAGTACCCCGGAGGAGGTTGACATCGCCTTCGACGAGGCCAAGAGCCCGGAGGTGACCGGCGGCAAGCGCGCCTACATCGACGAGACCCGCGTCCCGACCAAGAAGAGACGGCGCCTGGACATCGGAGACTTCCAGCTACTGCCCGGCGAGAAGACGCAACGCCAGGCCCTTACGCGCATCAGGACGGTCTTTTCCCGGCTAGTCAGTGAGACCCCCCTTGGCCCGGTGTGGGAGCAGGCGCGGAGCGAGGTGGTCGGGAAAAGGTCACTGGAGAACGCGTCGCGCCAGGAGATGCTGGATCTGTACGACAAGGTCAGGAACAAGTTCTGGGACCTTGCCCGTAAGGATCCCGGCGCATCTAAGTTCCTTTCCAAGGCCGGCTTCGAGTTCGGCGAGGGACGCGCTCCGCTGCTCCGGGTCAACAAGACGGACATACCGGTTCAGGAGCGCAGGATCAGTCTCGACCACAACCTGGAAAAGGCACTGGGGGACAACTACAAGAAGGCGATCGATGCCGACAACCTGACGTTCTCGTTCCACAACCCCAACAGCAACCGGGAAACGGTCCAGGTCAAGTTCGGCCTCCGGCCCACGGAGGCGGGCCCGGAACAATGACCGCCCGGCCGCCAGCCCGGCGCTCACGAGAGGACTGACCCATGCCCGCGCAACGCGTAGCCACCGCCAGCGACGTCGCGGCGATCCCGCTGCCGCCCCCGCCCGGCCCGCCCTCAGCGCCGCCGCCGCCTTCCCTGTGGAAGCCAGGCCCGGTTACTGCCACCCCGCATCCCCGCCTCATGGTGAACGGCGCGCCGGCGGTCTCCGCGGCCACGTGCGTCTTCGCGTACACCGGACCGCCCCCGCTCCCGCCTAACCCGACTGACCCGGTCACCCTCAACGCCAAGCCCACCGTGCTGCGGTGCGACGGTACCGGGGTGCTCGTGGACGGCGACTCTGTCACCTCGGCGGTCGGCAACACGCTCAAGGTCTCCGTGCTCCCGAACTCGCCCCGGAGCCTGCGCACCGCCTGACCCGGCGCGGACATTTTCCGATGGTGCCGGCCGGGCACGTATGCTGGCAGGTGCCAGCAGCACACCGCTTGACCGGCCCCGGACGGTGGTTCGACATGCCGCACATCTCGAGGATCACGCCAGCGCGGTTAACCGCGAGTGCCGTGCTGCTAGCCTTCGCTGACTTTGCCCTGACGTAGACGACGGTCGCGGGTCCGGTACCTGCGGCAATAGGTAGGTTAAGTTACATATGCCCGAGTTCATTTACAGCCTGCGCGCCGTCCGTAAGGCGCACGGTGACAAGGTCGTCCTTGACAATGTCACGCTGAGCTTCCTTCCCGGCGCGAAGATCGGTGTCGTCGGCCCGAACGGCACCGGCAAGTCGACGCTGCTGCGGATCATGGCCGGGATGGAGCAGGTCTCCAACGGCGAGGCCCGCCTGATGCCCGGGTTCACCGTCGGCATCCTCTCCCAGGAGCCGCGGCTCAACGAGGACAAGACCGTCCTCGGCAACGTGGAGGAAGGCGTCGCCGAGACGAAGAAGCTGCTCGATGAGTACAACGAGATCGCCGAGAAGATGGCGACCGACTACTCCGACGAGCTCATGGAGCAGATGAGCAAGCTCACCGAGCAGATCGAGCACAAGGACGCCTGGGACCTGGACAGCCAGCTCGAGCAGGCGATGGACGCGCTGCGCTGCCCGCCGCCGGACGCCGATGTCACCACCCTGTCCGGTGGCGAGCGGCGCCGGGTCGCCCTCTGCAAGCTGCTGCTGCAGCAGCCCGACCTGCTGCTGCTCGACGAGCCCACCAACCACCTGGACGCGGAGAGCGTGCTGTGGCTTGAGCAGCACCTGGAGAAGTACGCGGGCACGGTGATCGCGGTCACCCACGACCGGTACTTCATGGAGAACGTCGCGCAGTGGATCCTCGAGCTCGACCGCGGCCACGCCTACCCCTACGAGGGCAACTACTCCACCTACCTCGAGACGAAGGCCGGCCGCCTCAAGGTCGAGGGCGCCAAGGACGCCAAGATGCGCAAGCGCCTCGACGACGAGCTCGAGTGGGTCAGGTCGAGTGCCCGGGCCCGCCAGACCAAGTCGCGGGCGCGGCTCGATCGCTACGAGGAGATGGCCGCCGAGGCGGACAAGAACAGGAAGCTGGACTTCGAGGAGATCCAGATCCCGCCGGGCCCACGGCTCGGCAATACGGTGGTCGAGGTCGAGCACCTGGTCAAGGGCTTCGACGACCGGGTGCTCTACGACGACCTGTCCTTCACCCTGCCGAGGAACGGCATCGTCGGCGTCATCGGCCCGAACGGCGTCGGCAAGACCACGCTGTTCAAGATGATCACCGGCGAGGAGAAGCCGGACGGCGGCACGGTCCGCGTCGGCGACACGGTCACGCTCTCCTACTCCGACCAGAACCGCGCCGGGCTCGACCCGGACAAGAACGTCTGGCAGGCGATCTCCGACGGCGAGACGTTCATCCGCGTCGGCAACGTGGAGTTCCCCAGCCGCGCCTACGTGGCCGCGTTCGGTTTCAAGGGCTCCGACCAGCAGAAGCCGGCCGGCGTCATGTCCGGCGGCGAGCGCAACCGGATGAACCTCGCGCTCACCCTCAAGCAGGGCGGCAACCTGCTGCTGCTCGACGAGCCGACCAACGACCTGGACGTGGAGACTCTCGCGAGCCTGGAGAACGCGCTGCTCGAGTTCCCCGGCTGCGCCGTGATCACCAGCCACGACCGCTGGTTCCTCGACCGGATCGCGACGCACATCCTGGCCTGGGAGGGCGGCGCGAACTGGTTCTGGTACGAGGGCAACTTCGAGTCCTACGAGAAGAACAAGGTGGAGCGCCTCGGCGCCGAGGCCGCCCGCCCGCACCGCGTCACCTACCGCAAGCTCACCCGCGGCTAGGTCGCAGCCGGCCTGAGGTATCCGAAGGGCTGCCGCTTAGCGAGTGGCGGCCCTTCGGCATCATCCCGAACGGGGCGTTTTCCGCCCGTCCCCGCTATTCCCCCGCTTCCCCCGCGGCCCGCGGCTTGCGGGCCCGGAACAGCAGCCGGTCGCTGACCTCGAACATGATCTCGCCGAAGCCGATCGTCTGCAGCCGGGTGAGGAAGGCGGCGGGTTCGACCGGGTTGTAGGTGTCGCCCTCGTGGTACCGGTGCAGCTGGTCGCTGGCCAGGCTGTCGGAGCCGATGAGCGCCCCGCCGGGCCGCAGCGCGCGGAACGCCCCGGCGAGGATCGCGTCCTGCATGGCCCGCGTCGGCACGTGGTGCAGCATGGTGAACATGCCGACCGTGTCGAAGGACTCGTCCGGATAGGGGAGCGCGCTGGCGTCCCCGGCGACCGCCTCCACGTTCGTCCCCGCGAACCGCTCCCCGAGCGCGGCCGCTGCCTCGGGCTCGAGCTCGACGGCGACAAGGCGCTTGACCCGGTGCCGCAGCCACTCCGTCGACGCCCCCGGCCCCGGCCCGATCTCCAGCAGGTCGTTGCCGAGGTCGACGCCGCGCGTGACGACGGGCAGGACCTCCTCGTGCAGGAACGCCGCCCATTCTGGCGTGCTCAGCAGTTCATGCCATTTGTTCACAACACCAGACGTTACGGCTTGCGAAGTCGCAATCGCCAGGCGGATGAGGTGGTGTTACGCGGGCGAGATGCCCAGCTCGCCGCGCCCGCCAGGCCCGGGCGTGTTCTCCGGCACGGCGTTGACCAGCGAGTGCGCGGCCATCACCAGGTAGTCCCAGAGCTGCGCGTCGAGCGCGTCGGGCAGGGACAGCTCGTCAAGCGCCGTCCGCATGTGCTTGAGCCACCGGTCGCGCTCGGTCTCGCCGATGTGGAACCGGACGTGCCGCATCCGCAGCCGGGGATGGCCGCGCAGCTCGTTGTAGGTGGACGGGCCGCCCCAGTACTGGATGAGGAACAGCCGCAGGTGCTCCTCGGCGGGCCCCAGGTCCTGCGCCGGGTAGACGGCCCGCAGCAGCGGGTCGGCCGCCACCTCCTGGTAGAACCGGTGCACCAGCCGGGTGAACGTCTCCTCGCCGCCGACCGCTTCGTAGAACGTGACGGGCTGACCACTTCGCTCGCTCATAACTCCTCAATCACTCCCTGGTCAGCCTAACCGCCATCTTCGACTCCCCGGCCGGGGGAGGCATGATGGCCGCCTCCTTCAGCGCGCGCTTGATCCTGGCGCGCATCTCCCGCTCGACCTCCCACTGGCGCAGCGGCGAGGTCTTCACCACCATCCGCATGGTTACCTGGTCCTTGGAAATCTCCTGAGCCCCCCACACCTCGGGCGCTTCGAGCATGACCGCCCGCCAGGTCGGCTCGTTCCACATCCCGTTCCCCGTCTGCGCGAACAGTTCCCTGATCGTCGCCAGGTCGGCATCGAACGGCACCGGGAAGTCGATCACTGCCCGGGCCCAGCCCTGTGACTCGTTGCCGACCGTGTCGATCGTGCCGTTACGGATGTGCCACACGATCCCGTTCACGTCCCGCACCCGGGTCACCCGGAGCGTGACGGTCTCCACCGTCCCGGTGGCAGCGCCGACCGTGATCACGTCACCCACCCCGTACTGGTCCTCGACCAGCATGAAGATCCCGGACAGGTAGTCCTTGACCAGGCTCTGCGCGCCGAAGCCGATGGCGACTCCGACCACGCCCGCGCTCGCGAGCAGCGGCGCCAGGTTGATGCCCAGGTCGCCGAGAATGACGAACCCGCCGATGGCGAAGATCGTCACCGACGCGGCGCTGCGCAAGATGGCGCCGAGCGCCTGCACCCGCTGCTTGCGCCGCTCGTCGACCAGCCCCGTCTCCGCCTGCGCGGCCGCGCTGTCGATCGCGCCCTGGCTGGCGCCGTGGGCCCCCGTCTGGGCGACGCCGGAGGCCGGCCCGTCTCCCGTGGCCAGCGTCCCCGCCCGGGCGGCCGCCGCGTCGTCGGCGAGCGCGTCGTCGGTCGGGCTGCGCCGCAGCCGCCGCCCAAACCGCTGGGAGGCCGGCCCGGTGGTCCGGCCAGGCGCCAGCAGGGAGCTGGCCCGGCCGTTGCGCAGGTTCGGTAGCAGCGACTGCGACGCGCGCTCGGTGACCCGGTTGATCAGCCGGTTCACCCCCCACTGGACCACCAGGGCGAGCAGCACGACGAAGAGCACCTGGAGCAGCAGGTGCACCGGCCCGGCGAGGAACTCCCTGGTGGTCGTGGCCGCCTGCTGGTTGTGCGTCACGTTCCAGACCAGCCGGCAGGTGATGCCGGGGTCCTGACCGCAGCTGCTGATCAGCGTGGCCGGCGCGTGATCCGCACCGAGTACCGACAGCCGCACAAGCCCTTGCACGCCGAACCTCCCACGCCGAGCGCCCGATATCTCGTCTCCCGCGAGGATAGGCGCGCGGCGGCCTCGCGGCAGGACATCCGTTGAGCCGACGGGCCCGTACGGGCTTTATTGACAGTAAAACTTAAGTTTTGCCGCAGATTCGCGGTCGCCCCCGGGTGCGAGCCGCGAAATCGTGAAAAGATGGGCCTTGGGGCGAACGGGCCATGGGCGGGTAAGGGGAGACCCGCACGAATGGCCTGGTGAGCGGGGTTGACCGCGAGGGGAACTGAGGGGGAACCATGCGGGAGCGGCTGGTAGATAAGCATGTGCACGCGGCGGAGCCGGCACCGGGCTCGTTCCGTGCTGTGACGGGGGACGGAGACGAGGCCGACCTGTTCAACCTGAACCATTACCCGGTGCACGCGGTTTGCCGGGTCTGCAACAAGCCGATCCGCGCCGAGGCCTTTCTGCGCGCCTTCAGGCACAAGGACAGATAACCCGGCCTCGTGCACCATTAGCCCGGTCTCGTGCGCCACGAAGGCCAGGCAGTCACCGGACAGCGCCGCGGACAGGGACACCGCGCGCTGTGAGTGGCCCACCTCGCCTTCCGCGCGCAGCAGCACCGGCCTGGCCGACGCGGTCGCGTGCTGCAGGGCGGCACACATCTTGTAGCCGTGCAGCGGGTCAACGCGCGTGTCGTTGGTGAACACGGTGAACAGCACCGCCGGGTACGCCACGCCGTCCCGCACCCGGTGGTAGGGCGAGTAGCCGAGCAGCCAGCCCAGTTCCTCCGGCTTGGCCGCCGACCCGTACTCCACGTTCCACGTTTCGCCGATCTTGAAGCGCTCGTACCGCACCATGTCGAGCAGCGGCGCCGAGCACACCGCGGCGGCGAACAGCTCCGGCCGCTGCGTGACGGCGGCGCCGACGAGCAGCCCGCCGTTCGACCCGCCCCACACCGCGAGCCGGGACGTCGTGGTGATCCCCTCCGCGATCAGGTACTCGGCGGCCGAGTGGAAGTCATCGAACACGTTCTGCTTGCGGCCGAGCATCCCGGCGCGGTGCCATTCCTCGCCCTCCTCGTTGCCGCCGCGCAGCCCGGCGACCGCGTACACGCCGCCTGCCTCGACCCAGGCGAGGATGCTCGCCGAGTACGCCGGGGTGAGGCTGATGTCGAACCCCCCGTATCCGTAGAGGATGCACGATCTCATCCCGGAACGTGGGCCGGTGTCACCCGCCGGCTCGATGATCACCATCCGGACCGCGGTGCCGTCCGCGGAGTGGTACGTGACCTGCGACGCGGTCACCGCGGGGAGAAAATCAGCCGTTCCTGGCGATGCCGCCCAGGTGCCGACCGAGCCCGTCGTGGCGTCGTAGCGCAGCACCATCGGGGCCGTGGCGAAGTCCGTGTAGCCGAACCACGCCTCGTGGCCGCCCTCCGGCCGCTCCGCGATCCCGCCAACGGTGCCGATTCCCGGCAGCTCGAGCGCGGACACGAGCTCCCCGGTGGCCAGGTCGTGCACGCTGACCTCGCTTACCGCGTGCCGGGAGCGTGACACCACAATCACAGGGCGTGACAGCTCGGTGCCGTCGAGGATCGCGTAACCGTTGAGTACGGCCGAGGGGTCCTCGCCGACCAGGTCCCGCCAGCCGCCGGGCCCGGGCGCGGCCGGGTCGGCGACGCAGATCCGGCCGCGCGGCGCGGCCAGGTCCGTGAGCACGTACAGCCTGCCGTCCCGCCCGACCCGCGGCGAGGCCATCGCGTCGAGCCCGGTCATGAGCGGGACGAACGCCGGCGCCGCGGGGTCGGACGCGGTCAGGTCGGCGATCCAGACGTCCTCTCGTGGCGCGGTACCGACCGACTCGATGAGTATGAGCCAGCGGCCGTCCCGGCTGACGCTGACGTGGTAGTAGGTCATCTTGTCCCGGCCCGCGCCGAACACCTCGGTGTCCGCCTCCGCCGGCGTTCCCACGACGTGCAGGTACACGCGCCGGTGGTACTGCGATTCCCCGGCGGGCACCGTGTCGGGCGCCAGCCGCCGCGTGTAGTAGAACGCCTTGCCACCGGGCAGCCACGCCACCTCGGAGTAGCGGCACCGGTCGATGGGCCCGTCGACGAGCTTCCCGGTGGCCACGTCCATCACCCGCAGCAGCGCCTCCTCGTCCCCGCCGTGCGAGAGCTGGTAGGCGAGCAGCCGTCCCTCCTTGTCCGGTGACCAGGCGTCGAGCGTCGTGCGCCCCGCCGGGTCGATCGCCACCGGGTCGATCAGCGCCCGCTCCGTTCCGGCTCCGCCGGGCGGCCGGTCGCCGGACGGCTCCGCGCCCGCGCTTCCCGCGCCCTCGGCAATGCCCGCGCCCTCCGCGACGCCGGCGCCCTCCGCGACGTACAGGACCGCGTGCTCCTGGTCCGGGTCGCGCCGCGTGTAGAA
>CAZORE010000023.1:71594-73368 GCA_964581815.1 uncultured Streptosporangiaceae bacterium
CCTCCGCGACGTACAGGACCGCGTGCTCCTGGTCCGGGTCGCGCCGCGTGTAGAAGCGGCGCGAACCGCGCCACGCGGGCAGGCCGACGGACCCGACGCGCAGCAGCTCGCGCACCCGCGCCGTGAACGCCTCCCGGCCCGGCAGGGCGTCGCGATAGCCCTCCCACACCTCTTCCTCGGCCGCGAGCCACCGCTGGGTCTCCGCCGATCCGGTGTCCTCAAGCCAGCGGTAAGGGTCGGCGACGCGGCGGCCGTGAAGGTCCTCGGTTAGGTCAAGTCGGCGCGCGGCGGGGTAGCCGCCGGGAAGCGAAGCCATACCCGAACCTTAGCCGTAGCTCGTTACCAGGCATTAACCAAGAATCCACGGATCGCCTTGTAATCTATAAGGGTTGGCAGAGGCACGTGGCTTCGGTCACGACGGGGCGACCCGGTCCCGGCGGTGTGAGCGGCGCCTCACAGACAGGTACCCGCGGAGGTGCCCGTGCGACGCGTGCTGCTGCTCAACGTCACCTACGAGCCACTTACCACCGTCGGTCTCCGGCGGGCAGTCTGCCTGGTCCTTGGCGAAAAGGCAGAGATCGTTCATCACGACACCGGGGGAAGGCTCCTCCACGCCGCCACGGTCGCGGTGGCTACCCCGTCCGTCATCAGGCTCCGCCGCTACGTGCGCATCCCCCAGCGCAACCGTGTCCCGTTGACCAGGGCGGCGCTGATGCGCAGGGACAACTACAAGTGCGCCTACTGCGGCCGGCACGGCGAGACGATCGACCACGTGATCCCACGGAGCCGAGGTGGTCAGCACACCTGGGAGAACTGCGTGGCCGCCTGCCAGATGTGCAACCACCGCAAGGCCGATCGCCTGCTGTCCGAGCTAGGCTGGACCCTCCCCGTTGCCCCGGCGGTGCCCAGGGGAGCGCACTGGAGGCTCATCGGCGCGCAGTTTGACGGCGACCCGCAATGGGAGGTCTACCTCGGCACGACCGCGGCCTAACGGCGTCACCCTCGCGGCCTTGCCGGCTCTCTTGCCAGCGCCATGCGACCGGGTTTCCCCGCCGATCTAGCCAGCTGGCCCTTTTTGGGCCTAACCGGCGAAGCCGCGGGCGTTCACAGTTCCGGCTGCGCGTACCGGACGCCCGTGACGTCGTAGAGGTGGTGCACCGGGTCGTGCACGAAGTACCTGGCGAACGTCTCCACCGTGAATGAGGCGCCGTCGCCGCGCCGGCCGGTCCTGGCCCACTGATCACCGGCCACGGCGGCGAAGCGGGCGGCCAGCGTCTGCGCCGCCGCGGTGAGCTCCGCCGCGACCGCCGCGGGGTCCTGGGCGTCGTATCGGCCCGCGACCGCCGTCTCGTCCTGGTCCCAGTTCGGGTACAGCGGGTCGTCCTGTGTCAGCATGAGGCCGAGCCGGTAGTCATACAGCCGGTGCGCGTCGCGCACGTGGCAGCCGTACTCGAGCGCCGACCACTTGTCCGGCCGTGGCCGCCGCGCCGCGCCGGGCGCGGTGAGCTGAGCGGGCCAGGCGGCCGCGTTGGCCATGATCATCGCCGGGACCTCCTCACGGGCGAACGAGCTCGTGTCAAGGCCGCACTCAGGGCATGGCTGCCGCAGCACCCACGTCCAGTCCTTCGCGTCAGGGACAATCGTCACGGGTCAACCTTAAATGCCGCCTGCTGCGCGCGCCGCCGGGCCCTGCTGCCCACCCGGGGACTAAGCCCGCGTTTCCCGCGTGCCTCTCGCGGCCGCCCCGCCCGGACCGCCATCTCGCCCCGCCCGG
>CAZORE010000023.1:73468-75249 GCA_964581815.1 uncultured Streptosporangiaceae bacterium
CCGCCATCTCGCCCCGCCCGGGCCGCCGCCCCGCACCGAGGAGCAGATCGAAATGATCTTGTGCGCTCGGGTTGACTGCATGTTGATCGAACTGGTAATCTACTTGTAGGCCCACGGATGGGCGGCAGCCGGTAGTTCAGGCACAGGCTCCGAGCGCTGAGCGCACGGAGGTTCGCGGATTGAGCAGCAATAACAGCGGACAGCCGTTCCCATCTGGAGGTGAGCCATCATGTGTACCGCAGACGCCAGCCGCGCCCTTGGCGGCGCCATCGATGCTGCGGCCGACCGCGGATTCTCTAGCACGGCTCAGGCGCTAGCGGTGTTGGGGGCCGCGGCGGACTACCTGAACGCGGCCGTGGCCGGCCTGGACGCGTCGGCGTGCGGCGAGCTGCTGGTCGCCCTGGGCGAGGTGCAGGCGAAACTGACCGCCGCGCACGCTGGGTTGCTGCGCCGGTTCGACGCGGCCGACGCGCACGATGCCGACGGGTACGGTTCGTCGTCATCGTGGCTGGCTGCGAAGGCGGGCATGCCGAAGAAGGCCGCGCGGGCCGCGGTCCGCCAGATGCGCCAGCTCGGCCAGCGGCCGCTGCTCGACGCTGCGCTGGCCGCCGGCGACATCACCGGCTCCCTCGCCTTCACCATCGCTGACTGGACGCGGAAGCTGCCAGCCGAGATGCGCGACCAGACCGACCGGATCCTGCTGGACGCCGCCGCGGCGGGCGCGTCCACCGAGGACCTGGCCACCATCGCCGCGTGCGCGATCGAAGCCTGGCGGCGGCAGCAGCCCGACGCCGATGACCCCGACCCAGACGACCGGTACGTGCAGCTCGGTACCACGTTCGGGGACGCAGGGGTGATCCGCGGTGACCTGACCCCCGAGTGCGCTACCGCGGTCCGCGCGGTGCTGGAGGCCCTCGGCAAGAAGGCAGGCCCGGAAGATGACCGGACCGAGGGGCAGCGGTTCCACGACGCGCTGCAGCTGGCCTGCACGCTGCTATTGCGGGCCCGGCTGGTCCCCGCCCGGGCCGGCGCGGACACCCAGGCGGTGGTGCACATCCCCTTGTCGCAGCTGCGCCAGCTGCCCGGCGCTCAGGAACTCGAGGACGCCTGGATCCGCGCCCGCCTCGGCGAGGACGGCTACCTCACCGGGACCGACGCTGAAACGGCCGCATGCGACGCGCAGGCCGTCCCGGTCGTCACCGGCACCATGGACCCCAGCGTCATCGACCAGATGATCGGTCTGGCCCGGACCGCCGCCGAGGCGGACGGCCTAGGCGCAACGACAGGCGCCGGCGGAGTCATCAGCGCCGGCCTTGCGGCCGGCAGCGCGGCTCCTGTAGCCGGCAGCGCGGCTCCTGTGGCCGGCAGCGCGCGCCCCAGGTCCGGATCGCTGTCTCCCGAGGCCTGGCGCGCCCTGCGCCATGCGATGGCCCGCCTCGCGATCGACTTGGTCTCCGGCCCGGCCGGGGTCGCCGCGGTCCTCCGCCAGGGGCTGCTCGACAAGCCGTACAACACCCCGTCGCTCCCGCTGGACATCGGCTACAGCGACTCGATTCCCGCGCACATCCGCCGCGCTGTCCTGCTGCGCGACAGGAGATGCGCCTGGCCTCAGTGCGGCCGCCCCGCCGTGTACTGTGACGTGCACCACCTGCGCCACAAGCAGGACGGTGGCGAAACTTCTGTCGAAAACTGTGCTCTGGTCTGCCAGTTTCATCACGATGTTTGTATCCACCGCCGCGGCTGGCAGCTGATCCTGCACCCCGACGGCACCACCGAGGCGC
>CAZORE010000024.1:0-49201 GCA_964581815.1 uncultured Streptosporangiaceae bacterium
TCGAGAAGGGCGCCGCCGCCCGCGACGGCCGCGCCTACGCCCGCAGCGCGGAACAGGCTGCGCCGGGAAACGCCGTTTTCTGTCACTATCTGAACCTCTCGGTTAGGCATCCCGGCCCGGGGCGAACTGGGGGCCAGGCCGGGATGACATCGGGTATTGCCGTGTGTCTCGTTGCTTACCGCCACGAAGGAACTCGTGACGTGGTAGCCATAGCGGCAGTGTTGTCCGGTGCCCCGTGAGGAGCATGTTCCGAGTCTGGGATGAAGTGTCCAGATGTCAACACAAGGTTCTAATATTCGGGACATGCCGCATGACGATTCCGCTGCTTCATCGCAATCGCTTGAGCGCGGCCTGGCGATCCTCGGCACGTTCAGCCCGGACCGTCCCGCGCTCGGAATCAGCGAACTGGCCAAGCGGCTCGGCCTTACCCGCAGCACAACGCACCGCTACGTGGCTACGCTGGCCAGGCTCGGCTTCCTCGACCAGGACGAGACCACGCGGAAGTACCGGCTCGGCATCCGCGTCCTTGACCTGGGATTCGCGGTGCTCGGCTCGCTTGAGCTGCGCGAGATCGCCGCCCCCTACCTGCAGCGGCTTACCGCGGCCACCGGGCACACCTCAAACCTCGCCATCAGGGACGACACCGACGTGATCCTGATCGACCGGATCAGGGGACGTCCCAGCCGTTACCACCACTTCGAGTTCAACCTGCACGTCGGCTCCCGGCTGCCGTCGTACTGCAGCGCGACGGGCAAGGCGCTGCTCGCGTTCCTGCCGCCGCCCGAGCTCGACGAGCTGCTTGACCGCATCGAGCTCCTCCCGCGCGGGCCGCGGACGCTGGGCAGCCGGGCCGCGCTTATCGCGGAGCTTTGCCAGGTGCGCCGCACCGGCCTCGCGTTCAACGACGAGGAACTGGAGAGCGGCCTGCGGTCGATCGCCGTGCCGGTGCGGTCCCGCGCCGGCACGGTTGTCGCCGCCGTCAACCTCGCCGCCCCGTGGTCCCCCGCGGCGATGAGCGACCTGGCTGACCAGTTCGGGCCGGTGCTGCAGGCGACCGCCCGGCAGATCTCGTCGCTGGTGATCTTATTTACTGGCGGTGGGCGGCCTCCTCCGCCTCGGCTGCCGGGTCCACCGCGTCGCCCCAGGTGGCGGCGGAGCGGATTACCTCGGGCCTGGTGAACTTGACGGCGAAGTAACCGACCAGGCCGATGGCGGTCCAGGCGAGGAACACGTACGGCAGGGCTTTGAACGAGCCGACGAGCGGCGGGAAGATGTCGTTCGGAATCGCCGTCGGTATCCAGTTGACGTAGAAGACGAACAGCATGGTGACCGCGCCGAGGACGCCGAGTACCCAGGCGAGCGCTTTGCCCTCGTTGAGCTTGGCCAGGTAGATCGGCGCCGCCAGGGCGACGAGGCCATAGGCGAGCATGAAGCCGTAGGTGGCCAGCGTGCCCTCCTCACTGCTGAGGGCCGCGTCACCCGAGCCCGCCGCGATATAGGCGACCGGGATGACGGTCATCGGGATCGCGACCGCCCAGATCGCGATGTCCGGTGCCTTGGTGTGCCTGGAGGTATGCGTGAAGGCCTTGGGCAGCAGCCCGTCGTGTCCGAGGGACAGCAGCATCCGCGAGCCCGCGGTAAGGCAGGCCAGGGCGCACGCGAACATCGAGCACGTGATGCCGATCGCGATGAAGTGGCCGAGCTCGCCAAGGCCGACGACGGAGGCGAGCTGCGGCAGCGGGGCGCTTGCCTTGCCGAACGCGGCGTCACCGAATCCGTAGATCTGCGCGTAGACCACGATCAGGTAGAACACGCCGATGATGCCGCAGGACCAGATGATCGCGCGGGGCACGGACCGGGCCGGGTCCTTCGCCTCCTGGCCGAGCGCGCCCGCCGATTCGAAGCCGACGAAGGCGAAGATCGCGAGCACCATGCCCACCACGATGCCGCCGGTGCTCGATCCCTTGAGTGAGAGCTGGTGGGTGTCGATGACCCCGCCGCTGTGCACGTAGACGGCGATGCACAGGATCAGGATGATCGTCACGGAGACGGCCTCGAGGATGAACGCCACCCGCTGCGAGATCTTGATGTCCGACACCGCCATGATGGCCGGGGCCAGGCCGCCCACGACGTAGAGGATCCCCCGGACGACGTGGTTGCCCGGCGACAGGCCAAACCCGACCAGGAGATTGTCGCCGTAGATCTCGAAGCCGAGCACGCAGGCGATCCCGGTGAACAGGTAGCCGAGGACAAGTCCCCATCCCGCGGCACTGCCCGCACCTGGACCGAGCGCCCTGGTCACCCAGACGTAGAACGAGCCCGCGCTGTTGATCCTGGTCGCGAACTGCGACGCGCAGTACGCGACGACGAGCAGGATGACGATGCTGATCGCGAACGACACCCAGGCACCGTTGCCGGCCGAGTAGAAGACGAAAAGCGGTAGCAGCGCCATGGCCGCGCTTGGTGCCATGTTGGCCACCGACTGGGCGAGTACCTCAGGGAAGGAGAGGACCCGTTTCTGCAACGTGATGCCGTAATCGGCCTTGGTCTCGCTCTGGGCAGTAGCCATGCTCCCGTTCCTCTTATTTATGAGTTTTTCTGTCTTTTAAGTAGGTTTTCTCGCTGGCGCGTCACGACTGGCGGCAGGAATGGAGGTCTTCGCCTTGGCGCTAACCGTGGTGGCAGTGGCTGCCGCCGGGCTGCGGGTTGTCCAGGGACGGGTTGCCGGTGAAGAAGCCGGCCGGGAGCAGCTTGAAGCCGATCGGGTGCACCGGCATCACCGGCCAGTCCTCCGGGCGGGCCACGTGGTTGGTGCCGAAGGTGAACCAGACCACCACGTCGGTGTCGGTGAGGCTGCGTTCCCGCGCCGCGAAGGCCGGCAGGCCGGCGCCGCCTGCTGCCTGGTTGGGGTAGTCGCCGGTGGCGAACAGCTCGTCCCGGTCGTAGGCGGTGACCCAGACCGGGTGGAACATGAACGGCGCGCGCCTGGCGACCGCGGAGCCGGGGTGGGCGAACGGCCGGATCACGTTGTTCGGCAGCAGCTTGTAGCCGACCGGCTGGCCGAGGGAGTTGCGGACGTTCTCGTTGACGACCTTCCAGTAGCGGCCCGCGAGCGGATCGGCATCGCGCCTCGCCATGGTCTCGTCCGCGATCAGCACCTCCTTGGGGCGCCACGCGTTCCCGACCGGGTTGGCCGGGCCTTCCGGGTCGGCGGTCGGGGTGACCTCGTAGACGCGGTTGGCGGTGCCGTCGACCGCCATGTCCAGGCGGACGTTGAAGAAGTGCTGGTGGTGCGGCCCGTACACGCCGGGGGCGACGAGGACGCCGTACTCCGGGGTCTCACCGTCGGCGACGACGCCGTTGGAGATCACGCCGGACAGCTTGACCTCGTACTCGATCGTGCCGTCCTGGTACAGGTACCAGTAGTAGGCGTACTCGTAGTTCCCGACGGTGACGATGCTGGAGATGACCATCCGGCGCATGCGGCGCACCTCGACATAGCCGGTGCGGAAGTCGGTGTGCTTCCAGGCGATGCCGTGGTCCTCTTCGTGCAGGCAGATGGCGTTCGGCAAGACGACCGCACGGCCATCGTTGTCGTTGACCACGCCGTCCAGGTAGACGATCTCGCCGAGGCAGTCGCAGCCGAGTTCGAGTGAGTTGGTGAGCAGGCCGATGCCGTACTCCCCTTCGTCGAGAACCAGCTTGCGGTAGTGCATCGGGCCCGGGTCACCGTACGGGACGAACATCTCGCTCAGGCTGGCACGGTGGATGATGCTCCGTCCCGCGTAGCCGATGCGGTGCAGGACCAGGCCTTCTCTTGCCGTGAAGCCGATCCGCAGGTCCCACTTCTGCCAGGTCAGCCGGTTGCCGTCGAGGGCGAAGCTCGGTCCTTCGTGCTGGGTGATGTCAAGCGGCTTGACGTCTTGCCGTGGTCCGTCGGGGAAGTAGGGAACGTTGTCCGGCTCGGCGATCTTGGCGACAGAGTAGTTGGCCTTCTTCTTCGGCACCGGGATGACGCCGTGGTCTTCCACGCTCACCACGGTCAGTGTGTCGAGGTCTACCAGGGTGACCACGCCGTCGACCGGGTGAGCGTAGCCGTTGTCGTCCGGGTCGTCGCGCACCCAGGTGAGCGGCGAGACGAAGCGGCCGTCGTCGGGGCCGACGCCAGGCTCGACGTTCGGCGTGGACCAGGGATCGATCATGCACAGGTCGAAATTGGTGATGCCGCGCTTGCGCATCGCCGACTGCCAGCGCGGGTCCTTGCGCACGATGTCCTCGGCGGCGAGGAACTCCTCGAGCATGACGCTTGGCTGGACGCCGGGAACCCGCTGGTAGTCGATGACCTCGCCGTCGGGGAGCCTGACGATGCCCTGGTAGGTAGCGTGCTCGGCCCGTTCCCTGATGACGACCTTGACCAGCCGGTCTGGCGCGCTGCTGCCGCCGCTGTTCTCGAAGGCGATGACTTCCTGCCTGGCAGGCTCGTAGAGCGAGACGTAGACGAACCGCGCGGAGCCGGCCAGGCCCTTGGCGGCCTTGACGGCGGCCGAGGCCGCCTCGATCTCGGCGGCGGTCAGCGGGGCGAGCGGGTGCGGCGCCGTCGCGGGGGCGCCTTCCGCTGAATCCTGGGCATCTACGAGAAAGGCCATGAGAACAGGACAAACGTTGAAAATTACGGTGTCAACATCGGAATGTTACGCGCGTGTGACGTGCATCACCAGGGACGCCTCTGGACCACCCATGCAGCGGCAGACAACCCAGATCACCTGCGGTGTTCCACGTCGCGGAACTTCATTGGGCGGCGCCGGGACCTCGCGTCGCCGCCGACGGCGAGCAGCAGGATCACGCCGAGGGTGATCTGCTCGTACAGCGGGTTCCAGCGTGTCCGACAAGCGGACAGAGCCTTCTCTGGGCCGTTCAGGTAAAGGCCGTCGGGCTACTGGAGCCACGCTCTCGTTCCGATCATCACTTGCCGCATCCCGGGTGACGGGCGCGCCAGCCGTGCGGAGACGCGGTGCGAGCCGGTACGCTACTTGGGACAGTCACCGGCCCCGGCCGACGGTCACGCGGATGTAGCTCAATGGTAGAGCTCCAGCCTTCCAAGCTGGTCATGCGGGTTCGATTCCCGTCATCCGCTCTTTTTCTTCGCAGCTCATGAGCTTCATTCGGCTATCTTTTCGCTACTGCCGTGGCACTTGATTGGATGGCGTGCCCGTTGCGTGCCCGGCGGCCTTGCGGCGCCGCCCGGTTTGTCGGTGCCGATGCTCGCAGTTCCAGCGTCGGGCCTGCCTGTGGCCGCAGGTCAGGACATTGCCCCAGCCTCCGGCCAGCACACCGCCCGGCTGTCGCGCTCAGGGCGCCACAGCTCGGCGGCGTGACTGGCTCCTTCAGCACGAGCACCGCCGAATTCGTCCGCTGGGTCCACCGGGGCGGAGCTTGACTTGAAGTGCTTCAAGTTTCCGATACTGGCCGTATGGACGAGGACTGGATGACGATCGCCGAGGCTGCGGCCCGGTGCGGCCTGCCGGAGAGCACGCTGCGCTACTGGGAACGCATCGGCCTGGTCAACCGGGTGCGGCGCGACGCCTCAAGCGGGCACCGGCGCTACCGTCCCGAGGACGTCGCCACCC
Source organism: uncultured Streptosporangiaceae bacterium (assembly GCA_964581815.1). GTDB lineage: Bacteria > Actinomycetota > Actinomycetes > Streptosporangiales > Streptosporangiaceae > Trebonia. Next base: position 5,628 of record CAZORE010000024.1, read on the forward strand.
TCGAGACCCTGGGCAACCTGCGCGCCGTCGGGCTGAGCATCGAAGACATGCGGGCCTACCTGGCCAGCGCCCGGCGGGGCGACGAGGCGGCCGGCGAGCAGCGGGAGCTCTTCGAGGCCCATGCCCGCCGCCTAGCCGATGAGGTGGCCGCGCTCGAGCTGCGCCGTCGTTACCTGGACCTCAAGGTCCGCTACTGGAGCGCCCGCGAGGCAGGCGACCTGGACAAGGCCGCTGCCGTCGCCGAGGAACTCGCTCCGGTCATCCGCCGCATGAACCCAAAGGACAGCACATGATCACCACCCGCGTCACCTCCCCGTTCGGCTTCGAGTCCACCGCGGCCGAGGTGGTCGCCGGCATCGACCTGCACGGCCGGCGGGCCCTGGTCACCGGGGCAGCCAGCGGGATCGGCGTGGAAACGGCCCGCGCCCTGGCCTCGGCCGGCGCCGAGACGGTCATCGCCGCCCGCGACCTGGCCGCCGCGGAGCGGACCGCCGCCGGCATCCGGGCCACGACCGGGAACCCGGCCGTCTCGGTGGCCCGGCTCGACCTGCTCGACCGCGGCTCCGTCGACCAGCTGGCCCGCGACCTCACCGGCCCGCTGCACATCCTGGTCAACAACGCCGGGGTGATGGCCGTCCCCGAACTGCGCCGCAGCCCGGAAGGACATGAGCTGCAGTTCGCGACCAACCACCTCGGCCACTTCCGCCTCGCCCTGGGGCTGCTGCCCGCGCTGCGGGCCGCCGGCGGCGCCCGGGTGGTCTCGGTCAGCTCCCGAGCCCACCTGAACTCCCCGGTCATCTTCGACGACATCGACTTCCGCGGCCGCCCGTACGACCCGGCGCTGGCGTACGCCCAGTCCAAGACCGCGAACGTGCTGTTCGCGGTAGCCGCCGCCCGGCACTGGGGCGGTGACGGGATCGAGGTCAACGCCCTGCACCCGGGGGCCATCGCCGACTCCAGCCTCTCCCGCTACTACGACCCGGCGGTACTCGACGCGCTGCGCTCGTCCGGGCGGTACACCTACAAGACGCTCGCTCAGGGCGCGGCGACCAGCGTCTACGTGGCTACCTCGCCGCGGCTCAACGGCGTGGTCGGCCGTTACTTCGAGAACTGCCAGGAAGACACCCCGGACGACCCGACCGTCGCCGGCACCGACGCCGCCGGGGTCGCCGCCTACGCGCTCGACCCCGAAGCCGCAGAACGGCTCTGGGCCGTGTCCGGGCAGATGAACCAGTAACCGAACCCGGCGACCAGAGCCGGAAACAGTTTCCCCGGGCATGCGGAGCCCGGCTGGGAGCGGCCAGGGCACGACGAGATGTCAGCGAGAAGGCCCGGTGACAGACATGCCGATCCGCGACGTCCCAGGCAGCCCGGTTCGATTCCCGCTGCCCGGTCTCAGAGGTTGTTTGGTCTCGCCTTAACGCTGACTATCTCGACAAGCCCCTCCGTACCCTGAAAGTCGGCTGGGTTGGCCGTGTACAGCGGGAGCAGGTTGCTAGCGGCCGTTGCCGCGATCTGCAGGTCCGAAGAGCGCTTGCGCGGTTGCCGGCCGGCAGCACGAACCGCGGCGCAGATCTGGCCGTAGAGCCTGGCCGCGCCCTGATCGTACGGCAGCGGGTCGAAGGTCGCCTCGACATGCTGCAGGACGGCCACCCGTCCCGCGCGCTTTGCCGGATCGTCGGTGGCGTGCGGGCCGTAGGACAACTCGCCCAGCGTCACTGCCGTGATCAAGATCGTGTCGGGCAATTCCGAAGGGTCGAAGAGCCTGAGTGCGGCGATGATGCTGGTGTCTACGACGCCGGCGTCATGGGCGGTCACAGTCCGGTTCCTTCATACGGATCGCGTAGATCCTGGCTGACGTCCTCATCCAGGTCGCCACGCAGTTCGTCCGCATCAACGACCGGCGCCGTGGCGAAGATGGCAAAAACCTCGCCTTTCGGGATGGCCCGGCGCCGACGGATCGGGATCATCCTCGCCAGCGGCTCGCCGTTCAGCGTGAGCGTGTACGCGCGCCCCTGCCGAAGGCCGCGGGTGACTGCCCCAGAGTCCGCCACGAACTGCCGGACGCTGACGTCGGTCACGGGTTCTTCCGGGAGTGTCATGGTCCCATGATACCTCGCCGTACCACGCTGTACCACACCAGCCGCCAGGCCGTCAGCGGTGACCTCCGCTGCCGCTGTAGGGGTTGGCGGGAAAGGTGGCGTAGCCGGTGACCGCGTACACGGCGGAGCCGACAATATCGCCGAAGTACTGCTCGAGCACGGCGCCAGTGCCCGGGCTTTCGAAGGTGTCTTCCACGCCTGCGAAGTTCTCGTATCCGCCGATTTCGATGGCCGGCCGGCCGGCCTGGTCCGTGGTTCCCGTCTTGACCGTCACCCCGGGTATTGCCGCCAGCACCTTGTACATCGCGGACCGCAGGGCCGGGCTCAGCAGCGGGTTCCACAGCCAGCTGGTGGCCTCCTGAAAGACCAGGTCGTCGGCGGTCAACCTCACCCCGTTGAGGTCCAAGCCAACCGTCGGTCCCGCCTGGCTGACCAGCAGGGCCCGCAGCTTCGCGGGGTCGGTGGGCCAGGCGGCGAACTCGGCCCGGGTAGGCGACCCGTGCGGGGCGACGGGGAACTCGCTTGGCACGCTGGAGCCGGGCACGCTGGAGCCGTGCTGGTAGGTCCAGACATCACCGGTGACGCCGTCGAAAACGGTCGTCCGCTCGTACCCGTACTCCGTAACCACTTGTTGCAATTGCTCCTTCAGGGACGGAGCGAGCTTCGGGTCGAGGATCTCGCTCGGCAGGTTTTTCGGGTAATCAACGCCCCCGTCCAGGTCGATCTCGGTGAGCGCGATGTACCGGTCCGTCGGCTGCGGAGCGTGCGCTGCGGCCACGCTGAGCTGGTCAAGCACCTGCACGGCGGTCAGCTTGACCGGGGGTAGCGTGGCCGGATGCTGTGTGTGGCCGGACGCGGATGGCCCGACGCGGGTCACGACCACGGCAGCCACGACGGCCGCGGCGGCAACGATAGTCGTCGTGACGCTCAGGATGCGGGTGTTCCTGAGCCGACGGTAGTGCCTGGTGACGATGCCATCGGTGACGGCGGACGGCGCACGCAGGTCATCCGTGGCGCGGTGGAGCAGCTCACGCAGGGCGTCCTCATCGGTTTTAGGCATGGGGATTCCCTTTCACGAGGTGGTGGCGGCGTCGGCAAACAAGGCCATGAGCCCGGGCTGGGCGCGCAGCTGCGCCACGGCGCGTGACGCGGTGCTCTTGACGGTTCCCGGTGAGACACCGAGCAGCTCGGCAACCTCGTCCTGGCTGAGGTCCTCGAAGTAGCGCAGCACGACGATCACGCGCTGGTGAACGGTAAGAGTGTCCAATGCGGCCAGCACGGTGGGGCGCAGTTCGGCCGCTGAGGCCGGGTCGCCGGACTTCGGGTCATTGCCGTCGTAGTTGTCGTACAGCTCAAGCTCGCGGGGGCGCCGCTGGCGCGCCCTGGCCAGGTCGACTGCAGCAGGGCATCACCGGACTCGTGGACGAACGCCTCAAAGGCACGCACCTGTTTCCGGTCCAATTGATCTCCTGATTGTTGACGTCACCCTTCAAGACGATCGCGACCAGGATCTCGTTGCTAGACCGGCGTTTCGGCAGCGAGCGGGCCAGTGGAAGCGGGGCTCTCAAGCTGAGCTACCTTCGGCGCCGCTGCCCGGCGGTAACGCCTGGCGAGACCCGCGCCGCCGATCGCGGCGGCGAAGCAGGACGCGCCGCCTACCGCCAGGCCTATGCGCGGGTCCGTCAGGGCGATGATCCACCCGATCACGGGGCCGCCGACCGGCGTCGTTCCCTGGAAGGCGACTTGCCAGAGCGCAAGCACCCGTCCGCGCATTCTCGGCTCGGAGCTGAGCTGGATCGTCGAGTTGCCGATAGCGATGAAGGAGACGCTCGCCCAGCCGACGAACAGCAGTGCGGCGTAGGCAAGGCCGAGAACGGGTGAAAACGCGCAGGCCAGGATAGCCACCCCGAAGCCAGCCGAGGCGAGGATCATCGGCCGGAGCCCGGTTCGGCCCCGCGCGGCGGTAAACAGGCCGCCGATGACCGCGCCGATTCCCATGGCCGCGGTCATGAAGCCGTAGGCCTCCGCACCGCCGTGGAACGACCGCTCGGCGAGGACCGGAAGCGAGACAGAGAACTCATAGGCGAGCAGTCCGACCAGCCCCATCATCGCCAGCGGGACAGCGATGGTGGGAGTGCGCGCCGCGTAGCGCAGGCCTTCCCGCAGTTGCCCGCTGGCCCGCCCGGACGGCGGACTCGGCTGCAGGGCGGACCGGTCCATCATCAGCAGGGAGGTGACGACGGCCACGAAGCTCGCTGCGTTCAGAAGGAAGCAAGTCCCCGTGCCGACCGTGGCGATGAGGATGCCACCGATGCCAGGCCCGACTGCGCGTGCCGCGTTCACCGTCACCGAATTCAGCGTGATGGCGTTGCGCAGTTCGTCTTTGCCGACCATCTCCCGGACGAAGGCTTGCCGGGCGGAGTTCTCAAAGGCGTTGTTCAGGCCAAGGATGACGGCCAGCACGCAGATTTCCCAAAAGCGGGCCGAGCCGAACACGACGAGCAGCCCGAGCGCCAGGGCCTGGAACCCCATGACGGTCTGCAACGCCATCATGAGCCGCCGCTTGTCCACCCGGTCGGCGACAACGCCGCCGTAAGGACCCAGGAGCAAGACGGGCACCGCCTGCAGCGCCACGACCAGGCCCAGGTCGGTGCTCGAATGGGTGAGGGTCAGTACGAGCCAGGACTGCGCCGTCAGCTGCATCCAGGTGCCGACCAGGGATATCGACTGGCCAGTGAAGTACAGACGGTAGTTCGGTTCTCGCAGCGAGGAGAAAGTCTTCTCCCAAAAGACTCCCGGCCTAGTCTTCACGCACCTATCCTTGCAGCCGCCAACTCGTTAGTTAGCACAACAAACTATAAATCATGGCTGTTCCCGGGCTCAGACCCCGGTGATGGAGGTTGAGTGACGCCGGGTGCAGTCGTGGGAGAACCCGTGCATCGTCAAGCTCTCCAACGCGTGGGTGCTGATGAACCCGGGCGGTCCCCCCACCCCCGACAAGCCTGACATCTCGGTCGTCAACCACGAGGCCGGGAACACGGTCTCCAGCTTCATGAACCTGCGGGTCGCCGACATCCAGGCTTGTTATGAGGAGTGGAGCGCAAAGGGAGCCGAGTTCGTGACACCGCCGATCGATCGCGGTGCCGAGATCCGCTGCTACATGCGCGATCCCGACGGCTACATGATCGAGGTCGGCCAAGCCACGGGAGTGCTCCACGGCCAACTGGCCAAGAAGCGACCTGAAGACTTGCCCGGCTGACCTCGGGGCCCGCCGCCCCGGGGTCAACGATCGCGGAAGTTAAATGACACAAGGTGAGCGGGTTCCGGGGGGAGAACCAAGGCGACCGCACCCGCAATGGACAGCAAGCGGTCGTCCGTCCCATAGCGGCCTACCAGCTGCAGGCCGACGGGCAGGCCGTCGGCGGTGAAGCCAGCGGGGACCGAGACGGCGGGGTGGGCGGTCACCGTGATCCGGGAGCAGCTGCGCAGCCAGTCGATATAGGTGTCCTGCGGTATCCCGTTGATGGCGGTCACCCATTCCTGTTCCACTGGGAACGGGGTGACCTGAACCGTCGGGGCCGCGAGCACGTCATAGCCGCGCAGGAACGCCTTCATCCGGCCGAAGATCTCGCTGTGCTGCCGTTGGGCGGTGGCGACCTGCGGCCCGGTCAGCGCGAGGCCCTGCTCGATGTTCCAGATCAGCGCGTCCTTCAGCCGGTCCCGTGCGGTCTCAAGCAGGGACCCGTACCGGCCGGCCATCATGACGGCCCGCAGGACCAGGAACGCCTCGTCCGCGCCGGCCAGGTCAGGCTCGGCGTCGGTGATGACGGCCCCCGCCGCGGCCAGGACTTCACGTGCCCGGACGAGCACCCGGGCGACTTCCGGCTCAACGGGCAGCCCGCCGAGGTCGGCGCTCCACGCGACCCGCAGCCCGGCGACGCCGTCCGCCGCCCGCCACGCCCCAGTGCCCGGCGCGGCGGCGTGCGCGCCGGGCCGGGCCAGCGGCAGCGCCGGGTCGTGCCCGCGCAGGCCGTCAAGCAGCAAGGCCGCGTCGGCGGCCGACCGGGCGATCGGGCCGAGGACAGGGAGCGGGTTGAAGAAGTCACCGCCGGTCGGGATCGTGCCCGGCGTGGTCCTCAAGCCCACGAGGGAGCACATCGCGGCGGGGTTGCGGACGCTGGCCGCGAGGTCCGATCCGTCCGCGAAGGGCAGCAGGCCGGCCGCGACCGCAGCCGCGGCGCCCCCGCTGCTCCCGCCCGGCGTCATCCGGGTATCCCAGGGGTTGCAAGTCGCGCCGAAGACCGCGTTGAACGTCTGTGATCCCGCGCCGAACTCCGGGGTGTTCGTCTTGCCGATAATCACCGCTCCGGCCGCCTTCAGCCGCGCGACATGCGGGGCGTCGGCGTCCGGCACGTGGCCTGCGAACAGCGGGGAACCATAGGTCGTCCGGATGCCCGCAGTGTCGGAGAGGTCCTTCACGGCGATCGGCAGCCCGTGCAGCACGCCGAGCCGGCCGCCGCGCGCAGCGGCTTCATCAGCCGCCGCGGCCTCGGCGGTGGCCTGCTCTTCCGCCAGGGTGACGATTGCGTTGAGCTGGGGGTTGATCCGGTGGATCCGGTTCAGGAACGCGTCGAGTAGCTCACGGGCCGACAGTTCCCTGAAGTGCAGCAGCCGCGCCAGTTCAACGGCGGGCGTGAAGCAAAGGTCATCGTCCATATCCGTAGTAATCGTAGGCCGCTACGCGGAAGCCGGTCCTAAGGCATACCGTTGCCTTTCTAGCTGGCGGCGGTGAAGGTGGGGGCATGGACCTTCCGCTCGGTGACATCCGCGTCATTGACCTGACCATCGCGCGGGCGGGGCCCACCTGCGTCCGGCAGCTCGCTGACTGGGGCGCGGACGTGATTCGCGTCGAGCCGCCGGGCGCATCGGACCCGCTCGGCGGTGACCGGCACGGCAGCGACTTCCAGCAGCTCCACCGTAACAAGCGGGCGCTGTCCCTCAACTTGAAGTCCCCGGCCGGCCTTGACGTGCTGATGCGCCTGGTCGACACCGCCGACGTGCTGGTCGAGAACATGCGCCCGCCGGTCAAGGACCGCCTCGGGATCGGCTACGAGGCCGTCCACGCGCGCAACCCTCGGCTGGTGTACGGGTCGATCTCGGGATTCGGCCAGGACGGCCCCTATAGCGGCCGGGGTGGCGTCGACCAGATCGCCCAGGGCATGGGCGGGCTGATGAGCGTGACCGGACTGCCCGGTGGTGGGCCGGTGCGGGCCGGCATCCCGGTGGCCGACCTGTCGGCGGGACTGTACCTCGCAATCGGCGTGCTGGTCGCGCTGCACGACCGGAACCGGACCGGGACCGGCCGGTGGGTGCAGACCTCGCTGCTGGAGTCGATGATCGCGATGATGGACTTCCAGGCTGCCCGCTGGACCATCGACGGCCACGTGCCGGGACAGGAAGGCAATAACCACCCGGCGCTCGTCCCGATGGGCTGCTTCGCCACCGCCGACGGGTACGTGAACATCGGCGCGGCGGGCGGCCGCATCCTGCGCGCCTTCGCCGAGGTCATCGGGCGTCCGGAACTGCCCGCCGACTCGCGCTTCGATACCCCGCAGAAGCGGTTCGCCAACCGGGTGGAGCTCGCGCGCATAGTCTCCGACCGGCTGCGGACCCAGGGCACAGACTACTGGGTGACGGCCCTGAACGCGGCCGGTGTCCCCTGCGGGCCGGTCTACGCGATGGACGAGGTGTTCGCCGACCCGCAGGTCAAGCACCTGGAGATGGCACAGGCCGTGGACCATCCGGCTCGCGGCCCGATCGACCTCGTCCGCAACGCGGTGCGGATGACCGGCGCGACGGGCACCGTCCGGGCCCCGGCCCCCGATCCGGGCGACCACACCGACGATGTCCTCACCGACCTGGGCTACTCTTCGGCGGAGATCGAAAAGCTGCGCGCCGACACGGTGGTCTGAGGCGTTCCAGGAAAGGCGGCCGCATGACGATCCTGAACCGTGAGACTGGCACGGACCAGCTGCTCGTTGAGGTGGCCGGCTCCGTCGCGACCGTGACCTTCAACAACCCGGCCCGGCGCAACGCCCTGACGGCGCAGATGCGGGCCGCACTGCCGGGCGTGCTGACGGCCCTGAACGCCGACGGCGATGTCCGGGTGGTCGTGGCGACCGGCGCCGGGGAGGCGGCGTTCATGTCGGGCGCGGACATCTCCGAGTTCGCCGCTCAGCGCACCGCGCCCGCCGACCGGGCCGCCTTTGACCGTGGCCAGGCGGCCCTCGCCGAGGCCTGGGCGACCCTGGACAAGCCCGTCATCGCCATGATCCGGGGCTACTGCCTGGGTGGCGGCCTGCTCACCGCGCTGCAGGCCGACATCCGCATCGCCTCCGACGACAGCCAGTTCGGCATCCCGGCGGCCAGGCTCGGCCTGGGCTACGCCTTCTCCGGTGTCACCGGCCTGATAGCCCTGGTCGGCCCGTCGAAGGCGGCCGAGATCCTGTTCTCCGCCCGGCGGTTCAGCGCGGCCGAGGCCCTGCAGATGGGCCTGGTGAACCAGGTCGTCCCCGGTGGTGCGCTGCACGAGACCGTGTACGGCCTGGCTTCGGCAATCGCTGGCAACGCCCCGCTGACGATCGCCGCCGCCAAGGCGGCGATCCGGGAGGCCTCCCGCCCGGCGCAGGAGCAAGACCTCGCCCGCGTCAACGCGATGGTCGAGGCCTGCTTCCGCTCGGCGGACTACCTGGAAGGCCAGCGTGCCTTCGCCGAGAAACGGCCGCCCACCTTCACCGGGCAGTAAGGCCAGCTCAGGCTTACGAAGCGGCTTGCCCCAATTGTCCGACTACACGGGGAATCTGCCGGTGCCACCGTGTAGCACCCGGTGCTACCCTGTGAATATGAACATGCCAGAGATCACGCAACGGGACCTGCGGTCCAGGTCTCGCGAGATCATGGACGCCGTCGAGCACGGGCAGGCGTTCACCGTCACCCGTGACGGCCACCGGATCGGGGAACTGATCCCCATCCGGCGACGGCGAACGTTCGTCTCCCGGCAGGAATTCGCGGCAATGTCCCGCAACGCGCCTGTTAGCGATCTGGACGCATTCCGCGCCGACCAGGACACGGTCGCCGACCACGAGGACAGCGACCCGTATGAGCGGTGAAACTTCGGCCTCTTCCCGGCAGGGACTGCTCGACACCAACATCCTCGTGCTGCGCCGCTGGATCGACCCCGCCGAACTGCCGGACGAGATGGCGATCAGCGCCATCACCCTTGCCGAGCTGTCCGCCGGACCGCACCAGGTCCGCCCCAACACCGAGCAGGACCGGTACGACGAGCACGAGGAACGCTCACGCCGCACCGAGGCACTGCAACGCGCCGAGAGCGAGTTCGACCCCGTCCCGTTCGACGCCGAGGCCGCCCGCATCTACGGCCGGGTGACCGCCGCCGTGGTCGCGGCCGGCCGCAAGCCGCGCAGGCGGATAGCCGACCTGATGATCGCAGCCACCGCCATCGCCGAAGACCTCCCCCTCTACACCACCAACCCAGGCGACTATGCAGGACTGGAGAAACTCATCCGCGTCGTCCCCGTCACCCGCCCGCACTTGCCCCAGGAGGACAAGCCCAGCAGGTGAGGTAGCCGGGCCCGCCTCGTGACGCCGAATGGCTGGCATCAGCCCCAGTACCCGCCCCGGTCTTCAGCCGCCGGAGCGGGACTGAGGCTGGATCGCGGCCCGTCGTCGGCGTGCCGCGGTCCGGGCGGGTCTACCCAACGAAGCCCAGCGGGATCGCTTCGGCCATGGCCTCGTAGCCGACGTCATTCGGGTGCAGGGCGTCGCCCGTGCTGGCCGACGCGGAGTTGGCTCCGTACGCCGGGTTGATGTACTGCGAGTTGTACGGGTCCGCCATGATCTTCGCGAAGTCGATCACTCCGTCGAATGCGTGGGTGGTCTGGATCCATGAATTGACCTGTTCGCGCAACTGCTCCCCGTACGCCGTGCCGAAGTACCCGCCGTACACGCTGTTCGACCCCATGAACGGCATGAGCGTGCCCGCGTAGATCTTGACGCCCTTGGCGTGCGCTTCCGCGATGAGGGTCTTGTATCCGGTTTCGATCTGCGCCGCGGTCACATTCGGGTTGTTCGGGTCAGAGCAGCCGGAGTCAGGCATCCCGGCGAACCCGATGTCGTTGATCCCCTCCAGCAGGATGACGGTCTTCACGCCGGGCTGGGACAGGGCGTCGCGCTCGAACCGGGACAGGGCGCTGACGCCGTAGCAGGTGGAGTCGCTCAGGATCCGGTTGCCGCTGATGCCCTCGTCCACGATGCCCGGCGCGCGGTCGCCCGAGATCGCGTTGAGGCGGCGGGCCAGGTAGTTCGGCCAGCGGGCGTTGGCCCCCGTCAGCGACAGGTAGCCATCGGTGATGGAGTCGCCGAACGCCACGACCGTACCGTCGGCGCTCTTCGAGTACACATCAAGGCCGTCGACGAAGTACCACGAGCCGGTCGTGCCCGTATACGCAGTGGGAGCGGAGTCGCTGACGTGGTTCCCCGAGGCGGTGTAGTTGTTCTGCTGCGCGTCGGAGTGGTTGGTCGCACCCCCGGTGGCGTCTGGGAGGTAGACGCTGACGGCGAGCTCGGTCTGCGGCTGGACGTCGAAACTCACCGGATCGCTCACCTCCTGTGCGCCTGACGGGATGGTCACCGACGTCTTCCCGCCGAACGTCACGGTGCGGCTCGTCCCCGGCAGCAGCTGCGACCCGTCGAGGACGACGCCCACGCTAACGGCCCCGACCTGGAGCGGTGCCGACCCGAAGGTGTTGCTTAGTTGTACGCGGAGTGAGCTGCCGCCGACGCTCGTGTCGACGATGTTCCGTACCGTTTGGTCGGAGAAGCTCGTGCTGCCCGCCATCGGGCTTGCCGCCCAGGACGCGACCCAGCCGCCGCTGAATGCTTGCGCCGGTTTCTGGGAGGCTCCGGTTGACGCGGCGGCGGGCACCGCAGCGGCTGCTCCCAGAACGAGCGCGGCGCCGCCCAGGACGGCCGCCAGCCGCTTGCCACGAGAACTTGCTGACGGAAAGAGTTTCATCCTTTTCTCCTTTGGCTCCGTTGTCGAAAATTTCGGAATTCCTCCATCGAAATCACGGAAGCTACTGTCACCCCTATACCGACAGCGGTGGCGCGTCAATGGCGACGCGGGACGCCCAAACACCCGCCGCGCCCACATCTTGGGCAACCAGACGGCCAATAAAGCAGTCGCCGGATCGAGGAAAAAAACAAAAGCCCGTGCCATTGGACCAGCCCGTGCCCCGCTTGGGCTGTGATCAGATTTCGACTCTAGAAGGTGTGCCTCCGGCGGGACCTCGGCCCGGGAAGGCCCAGGTGGTCTGTTCGAGGTTGCCGGGATGACCAGCCGGGCGCGCGACGGCACATGAAACCCTGTTCGCCGCCGTGAAAGACGGCGAGTTCGGTGACCTGGCATAAGAGCGGCGACCGCGAGCGGCCGCTCTTATGCCAACCGAAGTGCGGGCTGGCGGCGGGTATAAGGTGGGCGTTGCGGTGCTGGCAGTAATGGAACGCAGGAATGGCGCACGGCCCGATGCCCACAGGGGAGCCGAGATGACCATCAATGAGGCAGCGGCACAGAGCAAAAGCAAGCCCGGACCGCTGCCGTTTGACACCACGAAGGCGAATCAGGCCCGTGTATACAACTACCTGCTCGGCGGCTGCTTCCGCTAAGCACACGCTAATGGGGCGGGCTGAGTCCCGTCTAGCTCCAGATCATTATCTCTCGCGCGGAGCGGCTGGCTGTGGGAGCGCCTACCGCTTGGTGATCACGGCCGTGCAAGCTCAGCGTGATCTCGCGGCGCTGCAAGCCAAAAAGGACTGAAGAACTGACATCTTGCGACACTATAGATCGCATGCGTACGCATACGAGCAGGGTTGCCAGCATCTCCGTACTTGGCCTCGCTGTGGGGCTCGCGCTGTCGGCCTGCACCGCCAGCACGACCGCCCAGCCCACCTCCAGCCCAGTCGGGACTTCCGCCTCAGCCGCCACCGTCGCGCCCGCCGCGGCTCCCAGCGCCACATCCGTGCCTGTACAGACGTTTCCCGACGGCACGTTCTACTCGCCGTCGGGAAACGTCTCCTGCGAGCTCAATTATCCCCTCCATGGCCAGACCGTGATGGCCTGCCAGACGATCAAGCCACATCTGGATGTGCAGATGGGTATTACCGGAAAGTACACAATCATCTGCACAGGCCAGAAATGCGGCCCCTCTAGCCCCCAGCCGGCGCCTACCCTCGCCTACGGTAAGGCGACCGTAGCGGGGCCATTCCGCTGCACATCGGCTACCACAGGCGTCACCTGCCTCGCCGATGGCAAGGGCTTCCAGATCTCCAGCTCGGGCGTCACACCCGCGTCTGCCTGATCCCGTAAAGGAAGGAACGGCCCGTTAGCGCATATGTGCAGCTAACCTCGATCTTTCGCGTCCCTGGCATACTGGCCTGAGCTGTTCGGCTGGTGGGCACCGACCTGGCAGAGCCGGGAATCGTGCGGGTCGAGGAATGGCGGCCGGCTCCCGGGACCACCGGCACCACCAGGTCATCCCTGTGGTGCGCGGTGGGGCGTAAGCGATGAAAGGCGAGGGTGCAAGATAGGTTGGTCAGACAGCAGATCTCGCCATCCGTGCGGTCGCTTGGTCAAGGACGTCGGTACTGGTGGCGAAGTTGAGGCGCGCGTAGCCGCTGCCCGCGGCACCAAACCGCAGGCCAGGTTCGAGCGCGACGCGGCCGCGCTCGAGGAACCGTTCTTGAGCCTGGTTGTCCGGGCCGAGGGCTGCGCAATCAAGCCAAGCAAGAAAGGTCGCCTCGGGCGGGTGCCAGAGGAGCCTCGGGAGGCGCTGACTCAGCAGCTCAGAGAGCAGGGTTCGCCGATGGTCAAGGGTGAGCAGGAGTTGATCGAGCCAGCGCTCCCCGGCGGTGAATGCGGCAATAGCGGCAATTACCCCGAAGTGACCTATGCGCCAGCGGCTGTCGGCCGGAAACCGGCTGACCATTGCGGCCATGCCCGGTGCGGCGGTCACGACGGCGGCACACTTCAGGCCTGCCAGGTTCCAGGCCTTGCTGGCCGACAGTACGCTGACGGCGATCTCGGAGGCGCCGGGCACGGTCAGCAGCGGAGTGAACGTAGCGCCGGGAAGCACCAGTGGGCTGTGGATCTCATCGCTGATGATGACGACCCGATAGATCCGTGCGAGCCGGACCAGTGAGGCCAGTTCATCTGCGGTATGCACCCGCCCGACCGGGTTGTGCGGGTTGCACAGGACGTAGGCCGCAGGATGGGTGGCGAACGCCGCCTCCAGCGCGGCGAGGTCGAGCCGCCACCCGGCGGCAGTGTGGGCCAAGGGAACTTCGAGCAGCCGGGCCCCGGCCTCGGGGACCCAGTCAAAGAACGGCGGATACACCGGAGGACTGATCACCACCGCGTCGCCTGGACGGGTCAGCACCCGGAGCAGCTCCACGACGCCTACCCCGACGTCGGTCACCGCCGTGACTGACATCGGGTTAATGTTCCAGTTCCACCGGCTGGCGGCGAAGCCAGCCAGCGCCTTGCCTAGGTCAGGCACGGCCAGCGCGTACCCGGCATCGGAGCGGTCCACGGCCTCACGCAGGGCTTCCGCGATGGGAGCGGCAAGGGCGAAATCCATCTCGGCCACGGTCAGCGGAAGCACATCGGCCGGGTAGGTCTGCCACTTCGCGCTACGGCGCTGCCTGAGAACTTCGAGCGGATCTACTGGCAATTCAGGTACCGCATGGTCCATGAGCACAGCCTTCCCCATCGGATCAGCACCATCAAATCCGACAATTGAACTTATCAAGAGCCCTGTCAGGCCAGGTGCTTCGCGAGCCAGGCGACTATCGGCTCCGGTCGACGCTGGAACTCAAGGTAGCCGTCCCAGCGGGCGGTCGTTCCTTCGATCCAGTGGAGCTGCTTTTCAGCGACGGGGATGTTGTCGTACATCGTCTGAACGTCGCTCTGGCGGGTGAGCGCGTCGTCTCGTACCTGGTAGAGGTACGTCGGCACCCGAACGTTCCTGGCCCACTCCTGCGGGCTCCGGCGGGCGAAGTTGATACCAGTACGAACGATGATTCGCTGCTCGAGGTCGTTGATGTGTTCGGGGAGTCCGAGCCCGGCCAGCCTGCGCTCGATGATGGTTCGCGCGGTGACCGGCTGGGCCGCGACCAGGCAGCGTACCCCGTCGAATGCCTCGGGGAACTGGGTCATCGCGGCGAAGGTCGAACTGGCGCCCAGGCATCGGCTGAACAGGCCGATGGCCATCTTGCGGGTGTCCGGGCGACTGCGGGCATAGGTCAGCGAACCGACCACATCCCGAGCCTCGAAGATCCCGCTCGACGTGATCCCTCCGTTGGCCGCGCCGCTGAGGCCGTGATTGCGGAGGTCGTAGGTGAGAACGTGGTAGCCGGCGTCGTGGAGGATTCTGTAGTCCGGGACGAAATCGACCTCGAACCCGTTACCGCTCGCGGCCCACACCGACCGCCACGGCTCGAGATGGGTCGGCATGCCGGATCGGGTGAAACCCATGGGGTGGTTGAGGATGACCAGGTTCTCTGAGCCGGCCGCGGGGATGAACCAGCCCTCCAGGGGCACCCCGTCCCGGGCCGGGAACGTGACGTCCTCGTAGTCCAGTCCCTGATCGCTCGGCGAGTGCAGGACCGGAGACCGCTGCTGCTGGCTGAACCCGTCGGCGAACCGGTCCAGGATGTCGTCGATCTGTTCCTTGGCGGGCACGGTGGCGTCTAGGCCAGGACGGCCGGCTTGAGAACTTCTTCGCACCACTGGCGGAACGTGGTGGGGGTACTGGACTTCGCCGTGCGGGTCACGGCGTTGTCGAGGCCGTTGTCCTTGGCAACCGCCATGTCGAGCATTGCCTGGGCCATGGCGTCGGACATTCCGAATCCGGTAAACCTGGCCTTATAGGCGGCGCCGGGGATCTGCTGGAAGGTCACCGGCTTGGCCAGCACCTCGGAGATTATCTGCGCCATGTCGTTGTTGGACAGGTCCTCGGCCCCGAGTACCGGGACATCCTGCTGCCCGCTCCACGAGTCGTCGAGCAGCAGTGCTGCGGCGACGGCGGCAATATCGCGCGTGGCCACCATCGGGATCTTGCGGTCGGCGGAGATCGGGGAGAAGAACTTGCCCTGAGTCTTGATGGCCTCGACCTGGTTGAGGAGGTTGTCCATGAACGAGGGCATGGTCAGGGCGCGGTAGCTCACGCCCGTGGCGGCGATCAGGTCTTCCATCGCGAGCGAGGCCGTTACATGTCCGGCGTTCGCGGCCCATGGTGTCCCGCGGCCCAGGGCCGTGATGATGACGACCCGCTTGACGCCCTGGGCCTTGAATGCCTCGCACGCCGGCCGGGTGAAGTCGACGTAGGCGGCGGCGGCGCTGTCGGCGTGGGGGTCCGGCGGCGTCAGCCAGAACACGGAGTCAGCGCCTGCGAATGCCTGGGTGACGACGTCGTGGTCGCTGTGTGATCCCTGTACGACCTCGACGCGGTCACGCGCGTGGACCGGAAGGGCGGCGGGGTCTCTGATGATTACCCGGATGTGCTCACCTTCGGCGGCGGTCTTGAGGATGTTGTCGAGGACCTGGTGGCCGATGTCGCCCGTGGGCGCGGTGATGACGATCATGTGTGTCTCCTTCAGCGATGGACCAAAGCGGACTATGCCGTGCTGTGTTCCCGCTAGGTGGGTGCCTCGCCGCGACGGCGGCGGCGGCCAGATCCTCAGCCTTCTTGGGTCAGACCTCGCGGCCAGAAGGATCGAAGATCTCGTTCACGCCTCGCCATGATGGGGTCGCGCCGATCGCGCCGAGCCCGGACGGGAAACGCATCATCTTGGTGTAGCCGAACTTCTGCAGCTCACTGACCAAAAGGCCGGGCCGCATCTGAGGATCGCCAGGGACTGGGGCGGCGCCCGGGTTGGGCACCTTCCTCCACCTCAACTTGAACGTACACTAGAGCTTGCATATCGTCAAGTGCTTGACCAAGATGGCAATGCCGTGCCCGTGCCCGTATCAAGCACTTGACCCCTGTTTCGGACTACCCTCAATCTCATGGAGCCACCACTCACGACCGAAGGTAAGGATGCTTGGCGCCGGGTGATATGGACCCTGCGTCGAGCCGACCTCGCCGTGCAACGCGCCAAAGAACCGGGCCTGCGGGCCGTCGGCGTTCCTCAAGCGCACTACGCCCTCCTGATGCACGTGCACGCCTTCCCCGGCTACTCCGGAGCCGAGATCGGCCGCGGCCTCGGCGTCACCACCCAGGCGGTGGCCCTGCTCGCCGCCAAGCTGGAAGCCCAAGGCCTACTGGAACGTCGCACCCACCCGCGGCACCGCAACGTTAAGGAGCTCCACATCACCGCCGCCGGCCTCGAGGCCTTGCAAGCGGCCGAGACGGTCATCACCGGGCTGGAACAACGCGTGCGCGACGCCCTCGGAACCGAGCGCAGCGAGCAGCTACGCCTCCTGCTCGAAACAGTCATCCAGCATCTCGGCGCAAAAGCACCACAGGGCGAGAGCTAACCCAAGCCCCGCCTGGTGACGCATCGGCCCGGCCTCCCGCACCCCGTGCTCTTCCAGGAGCCCCGAGCCGATCACGGCGACCGCGTCATGGTACGGCCCCTCCGGCTCTGCGTCAGCCCCGCCTGGAGTCGCTCGCGCGGGCTGGAGCCAGACCAAAGACACACACCGTGACCATGGCCGCAGCGAGCGGCTCCCTGAACGCCTACCTAAACGGCGTTGCCTGTCCCGGCGCGCATCATGTGACTTCTGGCCTGCGGAAAGTGTCATCACGCAGCGCGCTGGGAGGAGCGTTGGCAGCGGGCGCGGGAACCGCCGTTCCGGGCTGCCTGGAGGTCTTCGCGGGACGCGGCCCGGCGGGGGCGAGGCGTTCATCGCGCTGCTGACGTACATTGAGCTTGTGAGTGAGGCACGAGCCGGCGAGCTGCACGACCTGGCCGCCTCGCTGGGCCCGGACGCAGAGGAGGCGTACGTGACCACCGCAGAAATGCTCCGTGCCGAGGGGGAGGCCCGCGGCAAGGCCCGCGGCAAGGCCGAAGACATCCTCGTGGTCTTCGAGCAGCGCGGCATCGACGTGGACGACAAGTCGCGTGAGCTGATCGAGTCCTGCACGGACCTGGACACCCTGAACGGCTGGTTCCGCCGCGCGCTCAAGGCGGACAAGGCCAACGACCTCTTCGGGGAGTAGCGTCGGAACGCCGGTACGGCATCAAAACCGACGGATATGCCTGACCTGCACTGATGTGGGCAGCGAGCCGGATGCCTGAGCACTGACGGCCTAGCGGCCACCGTGGGACCGGGGGTCACTCGCGCGGTCCCGGAATCAGGCCTTGCCCGCTGTCTCTCGCGGGTTGCGGTCGAACGCGGTGAGGGTCGGTTCGGCGAGTTGGGCGGCCCGGCGCAGGTCGCGTTGGATGGCGTCGCCGAGGGCGGCGAGCGAGGTGGCGTGCTGGACGTGGTTGTAGGTTGACTGCTGCCGGACCCGGACCAGGCCCGCGATCACGAAGGTGGCGAGCTGCACCTCGGGGTCGGTCGGGTCAGCGCCCACGCGGTTGGCGAGCGCGTCGGACATTTCCTCGGTGAAGCGCGCGAAGTCCGCAAGCCGCGCGCCGGCGAGCGATGGCGATCCGGTGGCGTTGAAGAGCAGCCGGAGCAGGTGCAGTTGGCGGTCTTCGTCCAGGGGCCCGCGCTGAGCGGGGTGAATCCCTCCGGCCAGCGCCTGCACAACGGTTTCGACGAGGGTGATGCCGCCGCGTTCGCGCACGGCATCCGCGACGGCGTTGATCCTGGACCCGAACCGGTCGAAGAGCATCGACTCCTTGGTCGGACAGCGAGGGTGACATGGGCGCCCGCGGTGGCCAGCACCCGGGCCGTCTCCGCCCCGATCCCCGAGGACGCCCCCGTGACCACCGCCCGCAGGCCGTGCAGGTCAACGCCGGCGGTCACCTCCTCGGCGGTGCTCGAGCCGTTGAAGCGCGTGGTGATGAGCGGACGCTGGGTCATCGTCTTCCCCCTGGAAGGTCACCGGGCGGCCCGGACGGACACCGGCTCCGAGCCGACTATACAAATTTCACGGTCCACCCACCCAGGCGGCCTCATCGTGCCACAACCGGAGCATTCTGTCCGCATCGGCTCGACTTCGCCTCTCCAGTGGCGTACCGTGATCACTGATACGGCGGGTAGTCCCGTAGCCGTGTTGGGGCCTGTTCCGACCATCGGCAGTCTCCGGGAGCGCTGCTCCGGACGTCCGCATCGCTGGCTTCAAGGATGAATCCACGAGACGCCTGACTCGGGCAGAACGACCGCAAACGGCCCGCTAACGGTCTTGTCGCGTCCGTCAATCCATGAGGAGACACCGTGCCGAGCAAGCCCGCGCCCGTCCCGCCCGACGACCTGTCACGCAAGCTGACGGTCGCGCGGCCGGACCATGACCAGAGCCTGCCGCATATCGGGCTGGTCGGTGACACGTACACGATTCTCGTCACCGGCCGGGACACCGCCGGGAAGTACACGCTGATCGACATGCACGTGCCGCCGGGCGGCGGCCCCCCGCCGCACCGGCACGACTTCGAGGAGATGTTCACCGTGCTGGAGGGCGAGGTCCTGGTGACCTTCCGCGGGCAGCAGCTCACCGCCCGCGCCGGGGAGACCATCAACGTGCCGGCCAACGCCCCGCACGCGTTCACCAATGCCACCGGCACGCCGTCGCGGCTGCTGTGCCTGTGCGCGCCCGCCGGGCAGGAGGAGTTCTTCACCCTGGTCGGCCAGCCCGTCGCCACCCGGACGCAGGCACCGCCGCCGCTCGACGCCGCCGCCCGGGCGGCCTTCATCGCCAAGTCGATGGCGCTCACACCCGAGTACAGGACCGAGCTGCTCCCGCCGCCCGGCGCGAAGTAAGGGCGGGCCCCGAGATGACCTTCACCCTGGACGCTCAGGTGGCCGCGGTTCTCGCCGCGGCGTTCGCACAGAATGGTCCGCCGCCAGCCCCGCCGGCCGGTGACGTCGCCGGCCGGCGCGTCGCGCTCGACGCCATGCTGCGTTACTTCAACAACGAAGCGCAGCCGGTCGCCGACAAGATCGACATCTCCGACCACAGCGTGCCCACGCCCGACGGGGCCACGCTGCTCGCCCGGTGGTACCGGCAGCCGTCGAGCGAGACCACAGCGGCGGTGCTGTACCTGCACGGCGGCGGGATGATCCTCGGCTCGGTGCCGATCTTCGACGGGCCGGTCTCCCGGTACGTGGCCCGTACCGGCGTGCCGATGCTGTCCCTGGAGTACCGGCTCGCACCAGAGCACCCGCATCCCGTTCCGGTCGAGGATGCCTACGCCGGGCTGGCCTGGCTCGCCGGCCACGCGGCCGAACTTGGCATCGACCCCGGCCGCATCGCGGTCATGGGCGACAGCGCCGGCGGCGGCCTCGCCGCCGGCGTCGCTATCCTGAGCCGCGACAGGAAAGGCCCGCCAGTGGCGCGCCAGCTGCTCATTTACCCGATGCTCGACGACCGCACGACGGTGCCCGACCCGTACGTCGCACCGCTGGCGGGGTGGTCCTATGACGACAACGCCACGGGCTGGAACGCCCTGCTCGGAACCGGGCACGAGGACCGCGAGGTCGACCCGCCGGCCGCGCCGGGCCGGCTGCGGGACGCCGCCGGCCTGCCGCCCGCTTACATCGAGGTGGGGCAGCTGGACGTCTTCCGCGACGAGGCCCTCCGGTACGCGCTCACCCTCAGCCAGGCCGGGGTGCCGGCCGAACTGCACATGCACCCCGGCGTGCCCCACGAGTACGACGCCATCGCTTTCGGCGCCGACGTGTCCCGCCGCGCACTGAGCGACCGCGACCGCGTGCTGCGCAGCCTGTGATGGCGATGCGGCCTGGTTGGTCTCTGCCGCAACGGACCTTGCATTTTTGCGAGCGCGTGCGCCTTCGCTGATGTTGTCGTAGCGCATGAAACGCTTTCCGAGCGGCTGGGTCCCGGCCGCCTGGGCGAGCGCTATATTGCCGCTCATACCGGAGGGATGTAATGAGAAGGACTTGTCGCGTGGCTGTCGCCAGCCTGGCCGGCTGCGTGCTGACGGCGGCGGCGGGTGTCGGGCTGGCAGCGACCGGCGTCGCCCAGGCCGCGTCCGTTATTCCGGTACCCGGGTCGGCCGTGACCGTGGCCGCCGGAGCCCTTGTCGGCACAGCGCCGGCGTCGCAGTCGCTGACCGTTCAAGTGTGGCTGACGCCCGATCTGGCCGGCGCCACCGCGTTCGCCAACTCGGTCACCAGGCCCGGCAGCCTCGCGTTCCACCACTACCTGAGCCCGAACGCCTACACCGCGCGGTTCGGCCCGTCGGCCGCGCACGCCGCGGCCGTCACCGCGTGGCTGACGGCGCAGGGCCTGGCCCAGGTGCACGCCGGCAGCGGCCGTGACTACGTGTCGGCGACCGGGCCGGCGGCGAGGATACAGTCGGCGTTCGGCGTGCAGATCGACAAGTACCGGGTCACGGGCGCGAACGGGGAGCCTACGGTGATCGAGTCCAACGACCGCGCCGTGTCGGTGCCGGCCGCGCTGGCACCCGACGTGCTCGGGGTCACCGGACTGGACAACGCCCCGCCGGTCACGGCCGCCGCTGAGTCCGCGCCGGCCCCGGATTCGCTGGCCTCGAAGGCGACGACGCCGGCCTGCTCGCACTACTGGGCGCAGTACACCAAGAGCTTCCGCCCCGCTTACCGCGGGCTGACCAAGGGGTCACTGCCGGTCTGCGGGTACTCCGCCGACCAGGTCCGCGCCGCCTACGGCGCGACGACGGCCGCCACCGGCAAGGGCCAGACCGTTGCCTTGACCGAGTCAGAAGCGCCGACTGCGATGCTCGCGACGCTGAAGGACTACGCGAAAGCCAACCATTTGCCGGCGCCGAAGTCCGCTCAGTTCCGGGAGCTGCAAACCGCGTCTGGAGGCACCTGCGGTGCCTCCTCGCCCGGCGCGGCGCAGTCGGACCTCTACAACGACGAGGCGGAGATGGACTCCGAGGCGGTCTACGCGATGGCGCCCGGCGCCGCCCAGCTGATGGTCGTCGGCCAGGGCTGCAACGAGGATCAGGCGCTGCTCGATGCCGCCCTTGCCGTGCTGACCGGCAACGGCGCCCGCCCGCTGGCCTCCGTCGTGTCGAACTCCTGGCAGATCCCGCTAGGCGAGGTGCCAGCGCAGACCGTGCACGCGATCGACCTGCGGGCCGCCGCCGAGGGCGTGGGCATGTACTTCGCCTCCGGCGACACTCCCGGCCTGACGGTGACCGACTCCGACCCGTACGCGACTGCGGTCGGCGGCACCACCCTCGGCATCGGGGCGAAGAACAACCGGGTGTTCGAGACCGGCTGGTCCGACGACTACGCCACCTTGGACGCAGGCACCTGGACCGACACGGGCATTGGCGAGGGGGCCGGCGGCGGCACCAGCGGTGTCTGGGGGCAGCCTGCCTACCAGAAAGGCGTCGTCCCCGCGTCGATGTCACGCGTCCGCGTCGGAACGCGAATCGCCGCCGGGCGGACCGTGCCCGACATCGCCGCCGACGGCGACCCCGACTCCGGCCTCCTGACGGGGTACATCGCCTCGGGGACCGACGCCCATCCGGGGCCGTACCAGACGGAGCCGAACGCGGGCACCAGTCTGGCGACGCCGCTGGTCGCCGGCCTCGTCGCCGACGCCCAGCAGGGCCAGAAGTCGGCCTTCGGCTTCATCAACCCGCTGCTCTACCGCCTGGCCGGCACGCCGGCGCTCCGCGACATCCTGCCGGTCACGGCCTCAATGCCCCAGCAGGACCGGGACGCCTGGCAAGCTGCCAGCGGAGGGGCCAGCCCGGCCGTCGACGTCTTCGACTCCCAGGAGCGCGCCTCCACCCAGCAGGTGACCGCCAAGGGCTACGACACGATGACCGGCGTCGGCACGCCTAACGGCGCCGCCTTCATCACCGGGCTGCGCCGCGCCGCCGACTAGTCCCCATGAGTCCCCGAGCGGGAACCACGGGTCCGTTCGGGGAAATCAAGATCTTCATTCCGAACGGGAGCGTGGCTTCGCCTCCGGGGAGCGCTCTTTTCAGCGGGCGGGGGGAGCGAGGCCGTCGAGGAAGAAGGCCTTTAGCCGCCTGGGTGCCTGGTCCGGGCCTCCGTCGTTTGGCAGCTGCTGTGCCAGCAGCGCGCCCAGGACGATGATGTCGCGGGTGGTGACGTCCGCGCGGATCGTGCCGTCGCGCTGGCCGCGGTCGAGGATGCGCTGCAGCGCCTGGTGGACGCTGGACCTGGCGGCGAGAGTTTCCGCGGCGGTCGGGATGGGTCCGCCGTGCAGGGGGAGGACCAGCTGGTCGGCGTGGCTGATGACGCAGTCCAGGAATGAGCTCAGCGTGGCGAGGCCGGGCTCACCCCGGTTCTCGGCATCCTCCGCGCACTGCCGGACGAGGCCGAAGGCGCGCAGCGTCAGGGCTTCGAGCAGGGCCGCACGGTTCGGGTAGCGCCGGTAGAGCGTGCCGATGCCCACCCCGGCGTCGGCTGCGATGGTTCCCATCGGTACGTGACGGCCCTCGCGCAGGACCGCCGTCACTGCCGCGGCGAGCACGCGCTCCTGGTTGGCCAGCGCGTCACTGCGCACGCGGCGCCGACCGCCGCCCGTAGGCGTGCCGTGTTCTATGGCCACCGGCCAATCATGCCACCGCCGCGGCCACCGGCCAGTCACGACGGTATGTCGCCTCTTGGTCGTCAAGGTTGCCAGATGCAGACCGCTGCAGATAGCGGATAGACCACGCCCCCGTTCGGATGCAAACAGGCTGAAGGAGGCAACGGTGGTCCCGGCGGTCAACCAGGTCGAGGTACACCCCTACTTCACCCAGCCGGCCGTGCAGGCCGCTGATGCTGCCCACGGTGTCATCACGCAGGCGTGGTCGCCGATCGGCGGCATCACCAGCTACCGCGGCAGCGGCACCAGCACCTTCGAGGCCTGATAACCCAAAACCCCGAATCAGCGCGAAACGGCCGCGACGGACCAGGGTCCGGCCAGGGTCGTTCGCGGGCGCGATCGGATTGCCCGGGGGGCGAGTATGGATTGCGGCTCAACGTGAGCGCGCGTTCCTACGTGCAGGAGGATCCCCGTGAATGCCACAGACGGGCAAACAGCCGTCAAGCCGACGATCGTGCTGGTGCACGGCGCCTTCGCCGACGCATCCAGCTGGAACGGCGTCATCGAGCGGCTGCAGCAGCAGGGCTACAGCGTCATCGCGGCGGCCAATCCGCTGCGCGGCCTGGCCGCCGATTCGGCCTACACCGCTAGCCTGGTCAGCCAGATCGACGGCCCGGTGCTGCTCGTCGGGCATTCCTACGCTGGCGCGGTCATCACCAACGCCGCGACCAGCACCCCGAACGTCGTCGGCCTGGTCTACATCGCCGCCTTCGCCACCGAAGAGGGCGAGAACCTGAACGATGTCGAGAGCGGTTCCAAGGACAGCATCCTGGGTTCGGCCCTGGTGCAGTACAAGTATCCGGCCGGGCCGGACGGGGAGACCGCGGTTGAGCTCGCGGTCAACCCCGCGCTGTTCCGCGAGGCGTTCGCAGCCGACCTGCCCCCGGAGACCACCGCGCTGATGGCCGCCACCCAGCGCCCCACCGCGGTGACGGCGTTCAGCGAAGCGTCCGGGCCGCCGGCCTGGAAGAAGCTGCCGTGCTGGACGGTAGTCGCCACCGGCGACAAGGCCGCCGGCGCCGACGTCATCCGGTCTGAGGCTGAGCGGGCGGGTGCCGACATCACCGAGGTCGACGGCTCGCACGTGATCATGATCTCCCAGCCCCAGGCGGTCACCGACGTCATCGTGAGGGCGGCCACGGCCGTCGCCGGCTCACACCGGTAGACGACGGTGAACACCGCACCCACGATGAGCAAGAAGGCGATGCGAACATGAGCACGCCGTTCGGTGCACTGAAGCAGGTCGACGCGGGCCTCCTGAGCGTCGGATACACCGAAGCCGGCCCGGCTGATGGTCCGCCGGTGCTTCTCTTGCACGGCTGGCCCTACGACATTCACAGCTTTGCCGATGTCACCCCATTGCTGGCCTCGGCGGGCTACCGCGTCGTCGTCCCGTTCCTCCGCGGTTACGGGAGCACCCGCTTCCTGTCGAACGACACGTTGCGGAACGGCCAGCAGGCGGCGCTGGCGACCGATGTCATCGCGCTGATGGATGCGCTCGGAATCGAAAAGGCCATCCTGGGCGGCTTCGACTGGGGCGCCCGGTCGGCCGACGTCGTCGCGAGGCTGTGGCCGGACCGCTGCAAGGCCCTGGTCTCGGTGAGCGGGTACCTGATCGGCAGCCAGGCCGCCGGCCAGGCGCCGCAGGCTTTCGCCAAAGCCATCATTGACGCCGGCAAGTGCTGACGCTGCCCGCGAACCGGCCTTGGCACGTCCGCTTGTTCAGCGGCAATGCGTCTTACCATTGGGGCCATGGCCTGGCTCACGATCCGCTACAGCGCCGGGAACGAGCACGACCCGGGCGACCCGTGGGGCCGCAGCGAGCTGGTGATCCGCGCTGACGGCAGCGCGCGGCTGGACCACCACTTCTCCCGGGGCCGCGAACCTCGGGCGTGGGCCGGGCACGTCGAGCCGGCGGCGCTGGGCGAGCTGACGGCAGCCCTGGACCGGGCGGGCTTCCCGGCGGTCCCGCCGACACTGCCCCTGCCGCCAGGCTCCGCAGTGCGCCGATTGACCGTGGAGACCGACGACGGGACACAGCAGGCACTGGTCAGCTGGCACCGCACGCCATCGCTGCCCGGCTACGCGGAGGCCTTCGCCCTCATCGACGCCGTGATACGCCAGCTGAGCGGCAATGCCGTGCAATACCCGGCCGCACCCAGGCCGGTCGTCCACGGCGCCGCCGCAGTCCAGCCCAGCACGTGATGTCCGGCCCGGACTGGGATGCGGCTTGTCCGCGTCTGGCCACTAATTGTGGGCGTGTCGTTGGCGGGCGGGAGCGCGCCCGCCGGGCACAATAGGACAAGGCCCCCTCCATGTATGAGATGGAGGGGGCCTCGCTCGACCTACCGATCCAGGCGGGCCGGCTTGCCTGGCAGCACCGGCTCCGGCGGGCCGACCGCCGGGGCCAGCCACCCGCGTCCGGTCCCGGTTTCCCGGTTCCTTCCGCGTCCCCCGGGTTTCCCTGGGGAGGTGTCCGTTTCCGACGTGAATGTATTTCTACTCCTGCGTCCCCGCACGGCGCAAGCCTCCTCGGGAAGCAACTGAGATTTCTTTTCTTATCCACAGAATCACGGTAGTTATCCACGCCTAAGCCGGGTTATCCACCGCCTCGTTCACAACATATCCACAGGTCATCGCCCGTGGTGGTGAAGAAGTCGGCCGAGTCGTAGTGGTTTATCCGAGCGCGCCAGCATCGAGGGGGACGATGATCCCGGTGACGTAGCGCGCTTCGTCGGAGATGAGCCATAGTGCCGCGTTGGCGATGTCGACCGCTTCGAGCCAGGGAACGCCCATTGGATTGCCGCGGGCAGAGCGTTCACGAAGATCCTCGACGGTGGGTTCCGCCAGGTCCGGGCAGAACAACCGGAGCATCGTCGGATTCAGCATCATGTCGGTACCGACGGCGGCGGGGGCCAGGATGTTGACCCGGATGCGATGCCGGGCGAGCTCCTTGGCGAGGGTTTTGCCCAGCCCGACGACGCCGTGCTTTGACGCGTTATAGTCGCCGAGGTTCGGCGCTGCCATGATGCCCGCGGCCGAAGCGGTGATGACGATCGACCCGCCTGCGCCTCGCTCAATCATCGAGGGCACCAGCGCGCATACCGTGTTCCAGGCTCCTTTGAGGTTGACGTTGATCACGTCATCCCATTCGGCCTCGGGAATCTCCCACACCGGCGTACCCGCGGGAGCGATTCCCGCGTTGATCACGGCGGCGTCGATCTTCCCGAAACGATCGATCGCCCGGTCGACGGCCGCTTTCAGCCCGTCCCGGTCCCGGACGTCCACTCGTTCGGTGACAACGTCCCGGCCGGTTTCCCGGACCAGTCGAGCCGTCTCCGCCAGGTCCTCCTTGGTCGGCATCGAATAGCCGATCGTGGCGTACCCGGTGAGCGCGTCGATGGCCACGATGTCGGCGCCCTCTTCCGCGAGTCGCCTGGCGTGCGCGCGGCCCTGGCCGCGGGCCGCTCCGGTGACCAGGACTACGCGTCCGTCTGCGCGTCCCATGACGATTCCTCTCGATGGTGAGTTACTAACCGGGAACGATCATCACCCACCTTGGGCAAGCCCTGCCACTGGACGTGTTCCAGGCGTGGGTCAGCGATTCATCAGCGCGAAGACGCCCCAGCCCAGGTACTCGCGCCGGTACCGGACATGGCGGGCCGGGCCGGATGCGAGTTCCGCGCGCATCGCGGCAGCCAGCTCATCATGCGGATTGGCATCGAGCCAGCGGCGGATGCTAAGCCATTGCGCAGCGACGTAGCGGTCCCAGCTGTCTTGATCTGCCAGGACCATCTCAACGACATCGCAGCCGAGCAGGCCGAATGACTCGACCAGTTCCGGCAGCGGCAGCCACGCCTCCCTGCCTATCCCGCCGCAGCCTTCAACGGTGGCCTGGTCGGGCGGATCGCGGCGCCAGTACGGCTCGCCGATCAGCATGATGCCTCCCGGGCGCAGGCTCTGGCGGAGCAGGTCAACCGTCCCGGCTACGCCCCCGCCGATCCATGTCGCCCCGACGCAGGAAGCGACATCGGCCGGCTGGGCGGCGACGTAGCCCGCAGCGTCCCCGTGGATGAAGGCAACCCGGTCAGCGACATCCAGTTCCGCGGCACGTGCCCGCGCAGCGCCGATGAAGGCGCTGCTGACGTCCACCCCGATGCCGACCAGCCCGTGATCGCGCGCCCAGGTGCACAGCATCTCACCGGACCCGCAGGCAAGGTCGAGCATGCTCGTCCCCGGTGACAGCCGCA
The DNA here is from genome assembly GCA_964581815.1 of uncultured Streptosporangiaceae bacterium. Taxonomy (GTDB): domain Bacteria; phylum Actinomycetota; class Actinomycetes; order Streptosporangiales; family Streptosporangiaceae; genus Trebonia. The sequence continues at coordinate 32,805 of CAZORE010000024.1, forward strand.
GCGACTGCCCAAGCGTGGCCAGCTTTTCACTGGTGAACGGATTATGGATGCGATGGCTGCTCTCTCGGATCACGAAGTGCCGTGGAAGATCTTCCATATTCGGCAATCCCCCGATGCAGGATGTCGTTGTGGCCGGGGCAAACCTAGCGGGTCTGCCATCCGCAGCGCATCCAGATTTAACCCGGCTGGACATCCGCGAAGGGAGAGTCCCCGCCGGGCGAGCCTTGGCCGCTGGGGGCCAAGGCTCGCAAGCGATTCGCTACCCGGTTGGCGGTACCCAGGGGGCCGGGGACGGCGGCGCCACCACCGGCGGCCGGTCATTACACGTAATGACGTTTGGCAAGTACGGACCTAGCCAGTTGGTGCCGAGGTGGTAAGAGTTATTGTCGATGCCGTCGTTACCACCGAGGTCAGTGAGCGTGAACTCGGAGCCGGTCGCGAGGAAATGGAACGACCCGCAGTTGTTGACCCCCCACCAGCCGATATTTCGGACATCGACATTCTGGAACGTCGCGCTCCCGGCGGAGCGGGCATCGAAGACGTCGGTACCGGCACCATCGACTTCGATGTCGCGGAAATGCACGTTGGTGATGTCGTAGAGATCCTTCACCGGGAAGTCAGATACCACCATCATCGCGTCGTACGTGCTGTCAAGGAAGTTGTCACCAACCACCTCGATGTCGGCGTTGATGCTGCTCTGCAGCGCGTATACCCAGATCGCGCCCAGACCGATTTGCCAGTTGAGCTCGTAGGTGCCTGCCCGGACCGTGGTGTTGTCGGTAATCCAGTCGGATCCGGTGAACGGCACGGCGTTGAAGCGGGAACCCAGTTGGATGCCGCTCCCCTCGCGGATGGGGTCCGCGATGAGGTTGTTCGAAACCGTGTTGCCGGTGCCGCCGTAGAGCGCGATGCCGTTGGCGATTACCGGCGTCTGCACGGTGTTGTGGTCGAAGGTGTCATTAGAGTCCGCGGTCACTTCTGACCACATGGCCATGCCATCGTCGCCGGTGTTGCGGATGAAGTTACTCGACGCCGTCGAGTCCGTGACGCCCGTATGGAAGTTGATGCCGTCCGCCAGCTGATCGACGATCGTATTGCCGGAGATGGTCAGGTTCGTCATCGGGCCATCGAGCCAGATGCCAGCCTTGGTGTGCTGGATGTAGAGACCAGTGATCGACGAGTTGCTCAGCGATCCGCCGATCCCGTTCACCTGGTCGGTGTCGATGCGCTCGCGGACATCTCCCTCGATTGCGAAGTCGGCCAGGTGAACGTTGGTGCTGCCACCCTGGCTGGCGTACAGGCCGTAGAAGCCGACACCAGTGTGGACTGAGCCGTCAGGCGCGGGCGAACTCAGCGTGACCTGATGACCCTTGAAGATGGTGTACCAGCTTCCGGCCCCGTCGACGGTTACGTTGTTCACGATGATGTGCTGGCTAACCGAGTAGGCGCCAGGCGGTACGTACACCGGCAGGTGCAACTTCCGCGCGGCCGCGATCGCGGCGGTGATGGCCTGGGAGGCGTCTCGGTGACCGGTTGGGTCAGCCCCGAATAGCAGCACGTTCACCGACGGGAAGACGACCTTGGGCGGCGCTACCAGCTGAGAATCCATGAGGTCGATCGTCGTCAGCGAGGCGTCCGTCGTGGCCGGCGCGGTGAGGCGGATCGTGGAGCCGGCCGGGAACGTTCTTCCCAGAAGAAGGCGCTGCTCGTCATAGAAATGGTTGGGCCGCCAAGGTGCCGGGAACACGGGCGCCGGGACGGTCTGGGCCGGCACGCACTGGCACTCGACCGCGTAGTCAGTGGGAACGTTATCGCCTTCGGTGGGGTCATTGTCGAACGGATACTGGCCGTAGAGCCACGAGTACTGTGATGTGAGCGTCAAGGTCCGGTGATAGTAGCCGTTGACTTGCACATCGAGTGGCGCCGTGATGCCACCGCCCGTGGCTGAGTCCGGAATGCTGTAGCGAACATTGATCGCATTCGCGGCGCTCGGCAAGGTGAACTGAACATACTGTCCCGCGGCGAGGCTTACGGCGGACCGGCCGGATGCCTCGGCCGCCAGCGTGTACGCCTGCGTGCTCGGCCCGATGATCGTCCCGTCGGTGACCGCGTTCTCGGCCTCTTGCTCAACGAATGGGACAGTGGCCCCGCGCCCGGCCGTGAGAGACGGGGCAATGGCGGCGCGAGTGACGTCGGACGCCGTGGACGCCTGAGCAGTTCCCGTGCCGGCCACGATTGTCACGGTGCCGGATGCCATCAGGCAGGCGATCGCGAGAGTCGCCCATCGAGGCGGCCGCCCGCGCCGCCTTCGTCGAACTTCTGTCGGTGTGAGTGACATCGGATGCTCATTTCTCTCTGGGACGAACTCTTGTGCAAATCACCGGAGCGGCGCGCCAATGGTGAGATGACCGTATGCCGCTGTAGCGTTCCTGACAAGATTTAATAGCGTCATTCCAGTAAACTGTTATCTTTACTCTTAAATTAGTCGCAAATTTGCGCAAGTGACAATATGCTTTGCGGCAAGCCGACTGAAAGAGCGACTGGCATTGGACCGCCAGGCCAGGTCATCCGCGAGGCGAAATCGCTGGTCGCTGGCATCGGCGGGTGCGGCTAGCGATCTTGCAAGGTCATCGCGGGACAACCCGTTCGTCTCCCGGCCATGGGCGGGATCCCGGCCGGCCCGGGACGTGCCTTATCCTCACCTACGAGGTCATTACTCGCGACTCAGCGACGGCTGCGGACCCCGTGGAGGAAGCATGGCCGAGCGGCGGCAGGCGAAGCTGGACCGGCGGGCCCAGATCGAAGCCATGCGGGCTGAAGAGCGCGCCAGGAAGCGGCGGGTGCGGCTTGCCTGGCTGGGCGGTGGCGGGGTCGCCGTCGCCGCGGTGGTCGCGGTAATCGTCGCGGTCGCCGTGTCCGGGGGCAACTCCCCCACGTCCGGGGGCAGCAGTTCCGCTGAGGTGATGCCGCCCGCGGTCACGGGGGCGACGACGACGCAGCCCGCCCCACTGACCGTGGCCAACACGACCGGCATCAGCGGTGTGGTCGCCTATGACACCACGGGATGGCCGGCGGCTAGCAATAATGGCCCGGCCGGCCAGGCGCTGGGGCACGACCACGTCGCCGGGCCGGTCAAGTACTCGGTTACCCCCCCGGTCGGCGGCGACCATAACGCGACATGGATGAATTGCGGCGTCTACGACCAGCCGGTGCCAAACGAGCGGGCCGTCCACAACCTGGAGCACGGCGCGATCTGGATCACCTACTCTCCCTCGCTGCCAGCCGCGCAGGTGAGCCAGCTCCGGGCGTTCTTCGCCCGCCAGGCGGTGCTGAACCCAAGCGGCTCTGGCGGCTCCCGCTACATCGACCTGACCCCGTACCCGGGCCTGCCGTCACCCATCGTGGCCAGCGCCTGGGGTTTCCAGCTCCGGCTCACCTCGCCCGGCGACCCGCGGCTACAGCAGTTCGTCAACAAGCTCCGGGTTTCCCAGCAGTACACCCCGGAGTACGGCGCCCCGTGCACCGGTGGCGTCGGCACCCCGCTCCAGCAGTAACCTGACCCGCACAGCACGGCCGCCAGCCGCCTAATGAGCGCCGGGCCCGTCGGCCAGGCCGTGCGTGTCGTGGTGGGCATGGCCATCCGGGCCGGGCTGCTCGGGCGCGCCGCCCATCATCTTCAGCATCATGCCGCCGCCAGTGCGGGCGAACCGGGCGACCAGGACGGCGGCCAGGATCAGGAAGGCGATGTTCAGCCAGGTGGTGTAGTCCCACGAGACGCCGCTGTCCGGGACCACGGCGGTGTCCCGGCCGGGGACCAGGCCGAGGCCGCCGAAGGCCAGCTCGACCACGTACCCGGCCACGGCCATGGCCGCGAAGAACGTGCCGAGCAGGAACACCGCCATCCTCGGCCCGTAGTACTTGCGGTAGATGTTCAGGATCGGCGCGATGATCAGGTCGGCGAAGATGAACGCGACCACGCCGCCGAAGCTGATCCCGCCCTTCCACAGCACCACGGCCAGCGGCACGTTCCCGATCGAGCAGACGAACGACAGCATCGCCACCACCGGGCCGATCAGCGGCCCCCACAGCTTGGCGGCCAGCGGGTGCCCGGCGAAGAAGAACGAGTGCCAGAAGCTGTCCGGCACCCAGGCGGCGATCGCGCCAGCGACCAGCAGCCCGATCACCAGGTCCCGGATGATCGCGGCCCACTCCATGACGAACACGTGGCTGACCGAGGTAAAGCCCTCGCCTGAGATCAGCCGTCGCCAGAACGACCCCTCACGCTGCACGGACATGTCCATCGCGGCGTGGCCCTCCATCGATCCCGCCAGCCCTCGGTCCGCCTGATCGCGTGCATCACTCAGCAGCCGGCCGCGCAGGAACAGCCGGAACAGCACGGCTAGGAAGACGATCATCAGCGGGCCGCCGGTGAACTCGGCGAGGGTGAACTGCCAGCCCATCAGCAGCGCCAGGATCACGCCGAGCTCAATCACCAGGTTGGTCGAGGCGATCTCGAACGCCATGGCGGCGGTGAAGTCCGCTCCCTTACGGAACAGCGCGCGGGCCAGTGCCACCGCCGCGTAGGAGCACGAGGACGACGCGGCGCCCAGCCCGGCCGCGACCGCCAGCGTCCGCGGCCGGGCGTCGCCCAGCAGCCGGACGACCGTCGAGCGGCGCACCACCGCCTGGATGACGGACGACAGGGCGAACCCCAGGATCAGCGCCCAGGTAATCTGCCAGGTCATCGACCCGGTGATGGACAGGGCATGGATGATCGCGGGCACGATCTTTCCCGAAGTGATTCCGCTACCTGAGCCAGGTCCGGGACAACACCCAGCGGCGCACCCGGGTTCTCGGCTCGGCAAGGGCCACGCTGGCGGCCGGCAACGTCGGCTTCGGGCGGCGCGGCTCGCGCACGCCCGCCTCCTGGGGCGGATGACCGCGCCAGCGCATGAACCGGTCGGTGACTGCCCTCGTGAGGCCGGCCAGCGCCGTCCTTATCGAGGTCACCGGGCCAGCCAGGCGGCCGCGTCGTCCACGGCGAACACCGCGCATACCGCCATTATGCTCCGACGTGGCCGCGCCGTCGCCGTCTCGCGTCGCCCACGGCTCGTGCCCCGGTAAGTTCCAGCAGGTCAGCGTGGCACCTGGTTATTCTGCCTCGCCCCTCTATGCTCAGCTTCATGGCACGAAAAAGCGGACTTCTCTCTGTTGTCGTGTCGGGCGCGGCGCCGGCCTCGGACATCGGGTCGCTGGTCAATCAGGGCATGGAGCGGGGCTGGACGGTCCAGGTGATCGCCACGCCGTCCGCGCTCGCCTTCTTCGACGCCGCGGAAATCGAGGCGCTCGCCGGCTCGCCGGTCCGCAGCACGCACCGGGCGCCGGGGACACCGCGGTCACGGGTGCCCGACGCCATCATCGTCGCGCCTGCCACCTTCAACCTGCTCAACCAGTGGGCGCTCGGCATCGCAGACTCCTACGCGCTCGCGGTGCTCGCCGAGCAGACCGGCATGGGCCTGCCCATCGTCGTGCTGCCCGCGGTCAGCGGGCCGCTCGCATCCCGCCCGCAGTTCGCCCGCTCCCTGGCGGCGCTACGCGGCGAGGGCGTGTCCGTACTGCTCGGGCCAGGCGGAACCGCGCCGCCCGACGCGACCGATGACGCCTTTCCCTGGCACCTGGCGCTCGAGGAGGCGTTCTCCATGACCGGCTTCGGCGGCTGACCGGGAACCCGGAGGAAGAAGATCAGGATCATCCAGAACGGCGCGGGGCTTCGCCTGCAGTAGCGTGGAAGCATGACATCGGCCAAACGCAAGCGCCGGCTCGTCATCTTCGCGGTGATCACGGCCGGTTACGTGGCGGGGACTATCGTCGCCACCCGCCAGGGCTACACGTTCGGCTGGAACGTGGCCGTGCGGTGCCGCCGGGGGCACCTGTTCACCACGGTGTGGATCCCCGGTGCCTCGGTCAAGTCGCTTCGGCTCGGCTACTGGCGGGTCCAGTGGTGCCCGGTGGGGCGCCACGTTGACCTGGTCCGGCTGGTCAAGGACGTGGACCTGACCGAGGCCGAGCGCGCGATCGCGGCGGCGCACCACGACGTCCCCGTGCCGTAGCCGGCATGACCGGGACCCCGCAGGCGCGCAAGCTCGGGCTCAAGGGCGGGCTGCGGGTGGACCTTGACTCGCCGCCGGACGGCTGGGCGCTGACCGAGCCTCCGGCCGGCCTGCTCGCACCTGACGAGGACGGGGCGGCCGACGTGATTCTCGCGTTCTTCCGCGCCGCCGACCTGATACCCGGCCGGCTGCCGGGGCTCGCCGAGCGCATCTTCCCGGCCGGCGCGGTGTGGGCGCTGTGGCCGCGCCGGGCCGGCGGGCACGACAGCGACATCACCGACTCGGTGGTCCGCGGGTACGCACTCGACCTTGGCCTCGTGGACGTGAAGGTCGCCGCGGTCGACGAGGACTGGTCGGGCCTGCGCCTGGTGTGGCGAACCGCCAACCGCGGCCCGTAGCACAGGGCGAAGAAATATCTGTGCTGCCCGGTCGGATCGGCGGCACGGCATTCGTGGAAGTGGTGAAGGGGGCTTCGAACCGAGCGCCCGCGACAAGTAAGGAGACTCGCATGAAGTACGTGCTGCTGATCCTGGACACGCCGAACGAGCCCGCAGCGGACAGTGCCGAGTACGGGGCCTGGTACGCGGAGGTCGGCGCCTGGTACGAGAAGTGGGGCGCGACCGGGCGGCTTGACGGCGGGCACCAGCTCCAGGGGGTCGCGTCGGCCAAGACCATCAGGTCGGGGTCGGTGACCGATGGCCCGTTCATCGAGACCAAGGAAGTTCTCGGCGGGTACTCGGTCATCGAGGCCGACACGATCGACGAGGCCGTCGACATCGCCAAGACCTGGCCGGGCGTCGACCGCGGCTGGATCACCATCGAGGTCCGTCCCGTCATCGAGATGGGCTGAGCCTCCGGACCGCTCAGTACACGCAGGGAGCTCCCCGCGGCCGCACTACCCGCATGCCGAGAGCTCCCGGCGCCGCAGAACCCGCATGGCGGGAGCTTCCCGCGGGCCCTGGTCCGCGCGGTGCGGCCTGATAAGATCGCGCTCTTTGCGATCAGGCCGCACCGCGCGGACATCGGGGGTCCGGGGGTCGCCCCCCGGGGTTATAGAGAGAGGCCGCGGGTGAGCAGGTCGCGCTCTGCCGGGTTGGCGGCCAGCCCAAGGGCCCGCGCACGGACCTGCTCGGCCTCGGCGTCGTGGCCGAGGGCAGCGAGCAGGGCCGCGCGCAGTGCGTGGAACAGGTGATAACCGTCGAGATCGGCTGACAGGGGCTCGATCTCGGCGAGCGCCTGCTCGGCGCCGATCGCGTACCGGGTGGCCACCGCCCGGTTGAGCAGCACCACCGGGGAGGGGGCGAGCTGCTGCAGGCGGCTGTAGAGCAGCCGGATCTGGCGCCAGTCGGTCTCCGCGTAGGACGGGGCCTCCGCGTGCAGGGCGGCGATCGCCGCCTGGACCTGATAGGGACCTGGACGGCGCAGCGCGATGGCGCGGTCCAGGTAGCCGGCCGCCTCGGCGGCCATGCGGCCGTCCCACTTGGCCCGGTCCTGGTCCTTGAGCCGGATCAGCCGCCCCCAGCCGTCGAACCGGGCCCGGGCCCGCGACTCATGCAGCAGGAGCAGCGAAAGGAGGCCGAGGACCTCTGGCTCGCGTGGCATCAGCCGGTGCAGCGTCCTGGTCAGCGCGATCGCCTGGGCGGCCAGGTCGCGGCGAGCGGGCTCGCGGCCAGAACTCGCCAGGTAGCCCTCGTTGAACACCAGGTAGACCACGGCGAGCACCTGGGCGAGCCGGCCGGCCAGCTCATCGGGGTCGGGGATGGTAACCGGCGCGCGCAGCGCGCTTAGCGTCTTGCGGGCGCGCAGGATGCGCTGGGCCATGGTCGGCTGGCTGACCAGGAAGGCCGCCGCGATCTGATCGATGGTCAAGCCGCACACGGCGCGCAGCGTGAGGGCGACCTGCGCCTCGGTCGCCAGCGCCGGGTGGCAGCAGGCGAACGCCAGGCTCAGCAGTTCGTCGTCGGCCCGCCGGTCCGCTCCCCCGGCGTCCGGCTCCCCCGCTCCCTCGGACCACCCCGCCCGGCCACCCGGCGCCCGGCCGGCCACGGGGCCGACGGCCGCGCCGTCCGCGGTTCCGTCGCTGGGAGTGGCCCACGCCTCGGTCGCGGCGAGCAGCGCCATCTTGTCCGCGCCAACCTTGTCCCGGCGGAGCCGGTCAAGCGCCTTGCGGCGGGCGGTCGTCGCCAGCCAGCCGCCCGGGTTGGCGGGAATCCCGTCGCGCGCCCAGTGCTCGATCGCCTCGACGAACGCGTCCTGCACCGCGTCCTCAGCCAGGCCGACGTCTCCGGTACGCGCGGCGAGCGCGGCCCTGATGCTAGTCGCTTCCTCCCGGTAGGCGCGCTCAAGCGATTCCCGTCCGGCATCCATGCGGCCAGTCTCGCAGCCCGGGGCGCGGCGGACGTAGTCCGTGACGGGTGTTGCTAACGTGAACAACCACGCCAAGGCAGTTTATTGATATCTATGAAAGTAGTGTGCAATATTACTTGTGAGCGGCGGTTTTTCTGCTGAATCATGGTTTCACCAAATTTCCCAGCCCATGGGTTTTACAATCTCGCTAGTCATGTGCGGCGCGCACGGCTCCTCATCGCGCTTGCACTGGCTCATGTCGATATTGATCTGCGGCTAAGACATGAACAGGCGAGGGCAGAGCGATGAATGGCCCTGACGCGCTCGCGGGCGTGCGGCGAGGCGTACGCCCGTCGCTGCCCGAGGCGAGCACGGAGATGGCTGCGAGCGCGGACCAGGACGCGGTACACGGGACCGCCAGCGGAGCGGACGCCCCGGCGCCCCGGGGCGGGGCGAGCCAAGGCCCTGGGGTCCACGGCCGGAGAGAGCGGCCGGGACAGGATCAGCCGGACAGCACGGCGGAACGGCCCGTCAGGCGCCCGGCGCGGCTCGCCCTAAGCAACTGGCCGGTGTCCACGCGGCTCGCGGCGGTGTTCGTGGTGGCGAGCGTGACCGGCCTGGTGTTCGGCGGCCTGCGCGTGGCGAACGCGGCGACCGCGGCGAACGCGTACAGCAGGACCGCGCAGCTCGCCGCCCTGGCCGATCAAAACACCGTCCTCGCGCAGGCCATGGAGAACGAGCGCGACGTGTCCGCCGGCGTCGCCGCGTACAGCGCGCTCGCGGCCGCCGCGACCGCGAACAAGGCCGCGCCGAGCGTCGCCAGGCCGATCAACGCGGCGCTCGCGCGCCAGAACGCCGCCCTCATCGCCGCGGAGCAGGCCACCGACGTGCAGGCCACGCGGACGCGCTCGATGGCCGGCGCCATCGGCTCAGCGTTCCCCGCCAGCATCCAGTCGAGGGCCTCGGACGTCAGCGCGATGGTCAACGCCATGCCCGGGCTCCGTAGCGAGGTGATCGGGCAGCCGACGTCCGCGGTCATCGCCAACTACTCGAGCGCGATCGGCGCGCTGTTCGTGTTCAACGACGAGATCACCAGCGGCAGCGGCGACGCCCAGATCGCCGACGAGGTGCGCGCGCTCGGCGCGCTGTCCCGCGCCAAGGACCAGGCGTCGCAGCTGCGGGGGTTCGTGTACAGCGCCCTGGTCGAGGCATCGGTGAACAACGCGGCGACCAGCAAGCGCGTGGCCGGCAACCCGAGCGGCACGCCGTACAACTCCCTCGGCCAGAAGGCCCTCGCCGACGCCGGCGGCCTCAGCATGCTCACCACCGCGCAGGGCCTGGAGTACGCCGACCTCGCGGCCTTCGACAACGCCGCCGCCCCGGCGACGGCCAACGCCTACCTGGCCACCGTGGCCGGCCAGCCGGACACCAACGTCCAGCTCATCGAGGACTTCATCAGCGAGACGGGTGACCCGAGGCAGACGTTCCAGGCAGTCGACGGGCACGCCTCGCTCGGCTTCAGCCAGGCGACCGTCGCGGCCACCTGGTACAGCAATGCGTCGATCCAGATCGGCCAGATGCGGACCATCGAGGCGCAGCTAGTCGACGCGATCGTCGCCCGCAGCCAGTCGCTGCAGCAGCAAGCCATGCAGTCGGCGGTGCTCACCGCCATGATCACCGGCGGCGCGGTGCTCTTGGTGCTGCTTGCGACCGCGCTGGTCGGCCGCACCCTGATCAACCCGCTGCGCCGCCTGCAGGCGGACGCGCTTGAGATTGCCGCGGTCCGGCTGCCCGCGCGGGTGGCGGCCGCGGCCGCCGGCACGGAGCCAGGCGAGGAACCCGGCATGGTCGAGCCCGTGGGCGTGCAGTCGACGGACGAGATCGGCCGGGTGGCGCGCGCGTTCGACCAGGTGCACGCCGAAGCGGTGCGGCTGGCCGGTAACGAGGCGCAGCTGCGCGGCAGCCTCAACGCGATGTTCATCAGCCTGTCCCGGCGCAGCGTGCCGCTGATCGACCGGCTCGCGCGGATGATCGACGCGATGGAGCAGAACGAGGACGACCCGGACCAGCTAGCCAACCTGTTCGCCATGGACCACCTGGTCACCCGGATGCGGCGGAACTCAGAGAACCTGCTTGTGCTGGCCGGCGAGGAGCCGGTACGCAAGTGGACGGAGTCCGTTCCGCTCACCGACGTGACCCGCGCGGCCGCGGCGGAGATCGAGCAGTACGGCCGCGTGGCGCTCACCGTCCAGCCGGGGATCATGGTCTCCGGCCAGGTCGCGGCGGACGTGGTGCACCTGCTGGCCGAGCTGATCGAGAACGCCACGCTGTTCTCGCCGCGCGATACCCAGGTCCGCGTCACCGTGACGGAGCTGCGCAGCGGCGGTGTGCTCATCGAGGTCCGCGACGACGGGGTCGGCATCTCGGAAGTCCGGCTCGCCGACATGAACTGGCGACTCGACCACCCGCCGGTGCTCGACGTGTCCATCTCACGGCACATGGGCTTGTACGCCGTTTCCCGCCTTGCGGCCAGGCACGGCATCCGGGTCAAGCTCCGCCCGGGCACACCGCAGGGGCTGTCGGCACTGGTCTGGCTGCCCGGCGGGCTGGCCAGGCATGATCACACCATGGCGGGCGGCAGCCACTCGCGCACCCTCGGGACCTTCGTGGTCGACCAGGCGGCAGCCCGTCCTACCACGCTGAGCAGGCACGCGGTGGGCAGGCACCGCAGCAGCCTGCTCGGCAGCGGCGAGCAGCGCGCACTCACCGGGCGCGGCGAGTACGCGCGAGGCGACACAGTGAGGGGCGACATGATGCGGGGCGACGCAGGGCGGGGCGACACGGTGCGGGGCGACACGGCGCGCGCCGAGCATGCGACCCGCCCGGCGACGGCCTGGTTCGCCGCCAGGCGGCCCTCCAGCGGTGCCGCCGCCCGGTCCACGGAGGAACTGGCGGCCAGCTGGCGGTCGGCGACGAATAGCTGGCCGACCGCGGCGGGAATGGGCATGGCCAGGCAGGCGGGCCGCGACGCCGGCCCGGCTGGTCGTTACCAGACCGGCGAGATGGCCGCCATCCCTGAGCAGGCCGGGCAGACCACCGCGGGGCTTCCCCGGCGAGTGCCGCGGACGAGTGCCTACCCGGGTGCGGGCGCGCCGGACTTCGGCCTGCCCGCCGACCTTGACGGTACGCCGGTGCCGGTGCCGGCCCTTGGCGCGCCGGCCGACGAGATGGCCGCTCCCTATGACGGCCCCTTCCGCGAGCCCCCCTACCGGGAGCCCGCATACCAGGAGCAAGCGCGGTCACGCCGGCGTTCGCCAGAGGCGGCGCGCAACCGCCTGTCCGGGTTCCAGCTTGGCAGCCGTGACGCAGTGCAGGCAGGTCTGCGGGCCGGTCAGGCACCGCATGCAGGAGAGGAGAACAGCCGGTGACCGGCGCGTACCGTGAGGACCTGAACTGGCTCGTCACCGATTTCACCACCCGCGTGGCCGACGTGGCTCACGCGATCGTGGTATCCGCCGACGGCGTGCCCCTTGCCCTTTCCGCCGATATCCCCGCGCAGGCCGTCGAGCAGTTCTCCGCCATCACCTCCGGGCTGACGAGCCTCATTGCCGGCGCCGCGCGGATCATGGATGCGGGCACGCCGACTCAGGCGCTGGTGGAAATGGATCACGGGCTGATGTTCGTGAAGGCCATCAGTGACGGCTCGAGCCTTGCCGTGCTCGCCGCACCGGAATGCGACACAAGGCAGGTCTCCTATGAGATGACACGCCTGGTCGAGGCGGTCGGCGACCTGCTCACCCCGGCGGTCCGCGCTGAGGTCTAGCGCGGCGCGGTTGCGGCTATTCGCATTACCTCATGCCTTTTGCCAGGGATAGTGGCTTTTGTCGGGAGAATGACAACAAGCGCGCTGACACCGGAGAATGCGGTAGTCCTGTGGAAATCGCGGCTTGCAATGTTTATTTTGCGAAAATGGGGGAGACCACGCCTCTGCGGTGAGTGATAATGCGGTGGGGAGGACCGCGGGGGAGGGGCCGCGACAACGTGAGGTGCGCATGAATTCGCCGGCCACGACCGGCAGTCCCGGCGCGAGGCAGCGCCGCTGGAAGTTGCCCGCCGATGTCTCCGGTTTCGTCGGCCGGAGCAGCGAACTCGCGCAGCTGGCCGGCCTGCTCGACAGCGCGCGGCTCGTCACCATCGCAGGCCCCGGCGGTGTCGGCAAGACCCGTCTCGCGCTGCGCGCCGCCGCGGGCGTGGACTGCGCCGACGGCAGCTGCCTCGTCGAGTTGTCCGGCCTCACCGACCCCGAACTGCTCTGCGACACCGTCGCGCTGCGCCTCGGACGAAACCGAGCGCACGCGGCCGGCGCGCTTGGCCGCCCGCGGCGCGCGCACGCGGCCGCCGTCGACGCGGTGCTTGACGAGCTAAGCGGCCGGGAGCTGCTGCTCGTCCTCGACACCTGCGAGCACCTGGCCAGCGCCTGCGCGGAGTTCGCCGCGACGGTGCTGCGACAGGCAAGCGCAGTCAAGATCCTGGCGACGAGCAGGCAGCCGCTGCACGTGCCAGGCGAGGAGGTGCTCAGGCTCGGCCCGTTGTGCGTGCCAGGCACGGAGAGCGCCACCACGGTCGCCGAGGCGGGCGACGCCGTCGAACTGTTCGCGCAGCGCGCCGCGGCGGCGGTCAGCGGATTCACGCTCACCCCGGCGGACCTGCCGCATGCCATCCGGCTCTGCCGGCGGCTCGACGGCATGCCGCTGGCGATCGAGCTCGCGGCGGTCCGGGTGCGGGCGCTGCCGGTCGCCGACCTCGCCGCGCGGATCGGCACCGGCCTCGCGGCCGGCATCGGTACCCGCCGGGGCGCCACCAGCCGCCATCAGACACTGCGGGCGGCCATCGACTGGTCCTACGAACTGTGCACCGCGGCCGAAAAGGCCGCCTGGCGGCGGCTGTCGGTGTTCGCGGGTACCTTTGACCTGGCAGGCGCGCGCGATGTGGTCGCGGGCCGCGAGGTGTCTGCCGAGCAGGCAGAAGAGGTGATCCGCGGGCTGGTGGACAAGTCCGTGGCCCTGCCCGTGGGCGCGGGACGCTACCGGCTGCTCGACTCGGTGCGCGAGTTCGGCGCCGTGCGGCTCACCGAGGCGGGCGAGGACGGCGAGTGCCATGAGCGTTACCTGGCTCGCTACCTGAGCTTGACCAGCGAGTTCAGCCACCGCCTCACCGCCGACGGGCAGCGGGACCGGCTCGGCCGGCTGCGCGCCGAGCACACCAACATCCGCCGGGCGCTTGAGTACGGCCTCGCCGTGACGGGCACCGGGACGGGCACGGCGACGGGCACTGGCGCCGTGCCGCCCCGCGCGCGGTCCGCCGCCCGGCTGGCCGCCGCGCTGTTCCCCTACTGGGTCATGTCCGGATCCATCCGGGAGGGCATGCGCTGGCAGGACAAGACGCTTGAACGGTTCACCGAGCCGTCGCCGGAACGGGCGAGCGCGCTGGCCAACCGGGCGCTGCTCGGCACCACCGCGGGCTTCCCTGAGGCACCGGGACAGGCCACCGAGGCGATCGCCATGGCGGCGCAGGTCGGTGACGAGCGGACTCACGCCCGGGCTTACCTCGCGCTGCAGTTGGCGCTCACCACGAGCGGACGCTACCCGGAGGCGCTCGAGGTGGCACAGCAGGCGCGGTGGCGGCTTGAGGCGCTCGGCGCGGAGCACGCACTGCGTACCCTTGAGATACAGCTCGCGCTGACCTACGTGCACGCGAGGAACTTCGACGCGGCGATACAGCAATGCCAGCGCCTGCTGCGCGGACTCGGGCCCGGCGAGCGGTGGCTGCGCGGCACCGCGCATGCCTTGTCGGCGCTTGCCTACTACCAGCAGCCCGGCCGGCACGCCGAATGCGCCGCCGCGGCAACCGCGGCGCTGCAGGCCACCCACGAGATTAGCTACCTGGTCGGCGAGGCCTACTCGCTCGAGGTGCTCGCCTGGCTGGCCGCGGACGCAGGCCGGTGCCAGCGCGCCGCGTGGCTGCTCGGCGCGGCGCAGGCGCTCTGGGACCGGACCGGCGGCCGGCTGAGCGGCAGCACCGTGCTCGACGGCTACCACCAGCACGCCGCGGTCGCCGCCGCGGGCACGCTCGGCAAGGCGCGGTTCACCGAGCTGCACGCGGCGGGCGCCGCCCGGCCGCTCGCGCAGGTCGCCGCGCTCGCCGTGGCCGGGGCCGACGTGCTGCCCGAGCTGCCCATCCCGCGGGCTCACGCGGAACCGCCCGACCGCTGGGCGGGCAGCGAGGAGCTCACCGCCCGCGAGCGCCAGATCGCCGTGCTCGTCGCGCGCGGGCTGTCCAACAAGGACGTCGCGGAGCGGCTCGTCATCTCCAAGCGAACCGTTGACGCGCACGTCAACCACATCTTCGCCAAGCTCCGGCTCTCCTCGCGGGTGCAGCTGACAATCTCGTTGCGCGATCAGGCGCCCCGGCTGCTCGACGACGACCTGTCTCCCTCCGTCCACACGTAGTAGCGTGAGGCCTGGTCCACCGATGCGCGAGGTCGCCATGGCTACCAGCACGTCCCACCGGCCGCCCGGCCCGCTGCGGTCGCAGCTCGGTACTATCACCGCAACCGGCGGAGTCCGCACGTGTGAAGGGCCGGCCTAGCGGATGTTCCTCGGTCAGGCACTCAAGAGCCGCGGTCAGCTGCCCGTCGAGACAACCGGCTTCGTCGGGCGGGAGGCGGAGCTTGCCCGGCTGAGCGCGCTGCTCTCCCGGGCCAGGCTGGTCACGGTGACCGGGCCGGCCGGCGTCGGCAAGACCAGGCTCGCGCTGCGCGCCGCGGCCAAGGCGGCGCCCGGCTTCGCCGACGGCGCCTGCCTCGCCGAACTCGCCGCGATCGCCGACCCCGGGCTGCTCGTGCCGTCGGTGGCGGGCGCGCTCGGCGTCGCCGGGCCGCTCCGCGGCTCACCGCTCGACGCGGTGCTCGATCACCTGGCCGACCGGAACCTGCTGCTGATCCTGGACACCTGCGAGCACCTCGTCGACGCCTGCGCGATGTTCGCCGAGGCGGTCATCGCCCGGGCCCCGCGGGTCACCATGCTCACGACGAGCAGGGAGCCGCTCGACGTCAGCGGCGAAAACGCCTGCCCGGTCGCACCGCTCCCTATCCCCCGCCGGTCCGACGCCGGCCTGCTCGCGGGCACCGCCGTCGAGCTGTTCATACAGCGCGCGTCCGCCGCGGTCCCCGGCTACGCGTTTACCCCCGACGACCTGCCCCAGGTGATCAGGCTGTGTCGCAGGCTCGACGGCCTGCCGCTGGCCATCGAGCTTGCCGCGATCCGGCTGCGCGCGCTGCCGGTCGCCGAGCTCGCCAGCCGCCTCGACCAGCGGCTCGCGTTGCTGGCGAGCGGGCACGGCGCCAGGCACCGGACGCTGCGGGACGCGATCGGGTGGAGCCACGACCTGTGCACGCCGGCCGAGAAGGCGCTGTGGGCGTGCCTTTCCGTTTTCGGCGGCCCCTTCACCATGAGCGCGGCGGAGGAGGTGTGCGCGGGTGACCTCGACCCCGGGCAGGTCATGCCGACGCTCATCCGGCTGGTGGACAAGTCGATCCTGATGCGGGCCGGCCAGGCGGCCAGTGCGGCGGGGCCGGCCGGGGCCTCGTCGTGGCCGAGCGCGGGCCAGCCCACCAGGTACCTGATGCTCGGCACCTACCGCGCATTCGGCGCGGGACAGCTCGCCGCCTCGGGCTCCGAGGCGGCGGCCAAGCGGCGGTTCATCGGCCGTTACCTGGCCATGGCCGCAGGCCTGCGCGACCACCTCCTCGACGACGACCAGCTCGGCCGGCTGCGGGAACTGCGGCGCGAGCACGACAACATCAGGGCAGCGCTCGACTGCGCGCTCGGCGCCGAGACCGCCGAGACCGCCGCAGCCACCGAGAGCACCGCAGCCACCGAG
>CAZORE010000024.1:49301-73737 GCA_964581815.1 uncultured Streptosporangiaceae bacterium
CCGAGACCGCCGCAGCCACCGAGAGCACCGCAGCCACCGAGGCGCCGGCCGACGTCGAACTCGCCATCGCGCTGCTCGACTACTGGCGCTGCCGTGGCCTCGCGCCCGAAGGCAGCCAGTGGCTCGGCAAGGCCGTCGCGCGGGCGCCCGCCGGCTCGGCCGCCCGCGCCCGCGCACTGCTCGCGCGCGGCCACCTGCTCGCGATGCAGGGCCGGGCCGATCTCGCGCTCGCCGATGCGTCGCAGGTCATCGACGCGGCCGCGGAGCTCGCCGACGGCGCGCTGACCGCACGCGGCCACCTGGTCAAGACCATGGCGCTGACCACGCTTGGGCGGCTCACCGAGGCGGCCGAAGCGGGCGACGAGGCCAGGCGGCTGCTGTCCGCGCTCAGCGACCGGGCCGGCCTGATCGACCTCGACATCCAGCTGACCTACCTGGCGCTGCGGGGCGGGGACAGCCAGGCGGCGTTCCGGCTGGTGGAGCGGGCGCTGCGGCAGCTCGGCGCCTCCCGTGAGCGCTGGCTGCACGCGAGCTGCTACCTGCAGGCCGCGCTCGCGCTCTACCTGGCGGGCCGCGACACCGAGTCCGTGTGGACAGCGATGCGCGCGCTCCGGGTCAAACAGGAGACCGGTGACGTCGCGGGCCTCGCCTGCGGGCTTGAGCTGCTTGGCTGGCTGGCGGCACGGGCGGGCAGCTACCAGCGCGCCGCGTGGCTGCTCGGCGCCGCGGAGGCGCGCTGGGAGCGGGCGGGCCGGCGGTTCGCCGGCCTCCCCTTCTTCGAGCAGGCACGGGCCGGCGCGAGGGCGAGGTCCGCGGCCGCGCTCGGCGCGGAGCGGTTCGGTGAACTGCTCGCCAGGGGGGCACGCCAGCCACTCGCGGCGACGATCGCCTTCGCGCTCGATGAGACCCGCGACCCCGACGACGACGGCGACGCGCCGGCCGCGCTGACCGCCCGGCTCACCGCCCGCGAGCTGGAAATCGCCGCCCTTGTCGCCGACGGCCTCACCAACCGGCAAGTCGCGGAGAAGCTTTTCATCTCGCGGCGTACCGTCGACGCGCACCTTGAGCACATATTCGGGAAGCTGGAGATTACCTCACGGGTAATGCTCGCGATTCACGCGCGCGAGGAGATCGCGGAGGCGGACGGCACCACACGCGGCTAGATCAATTCGTTCCCGCGGGCCAGGCGTCCACGGACGGCCAGCAGGGCGCAGGTCCGCCGGCTTGACCGGCCAGTTTCCCGTTGACCTCGTTACGCCGCGCCCGCATCGCGATAATGGGGGTGAGATGGCCGGCGTTTACCCTGCGGGACAGCTTGCCTGGTTCCCGGCAGAAAACAACGAGTTCGTCGGGCGGACAGCGGAGCTTCGCCACATCGACGGACTGCTGCGCGGCACCCGCTTGATCACGCTCACCGGCCCCGGCGGCGTCGGCAAGACCCGCATAGCGCTGCGCGCCGCCGCCGCGGCGGCGGCCAGGTACCCGGACGGGGTCCGCCTCGTCGAGCTGTCCGCGCTGCGCGACCCCGCGCTGCTGCCGCACACGGTCGCGCGCGTGCTCGAGCTCTCCGAGCACGCCCGCGACTCGCAGCGCGACGCGCTGCTCGCTCATCTGCGTGACCGCCGCCTGCTGCTCATTCTCGACACGTGCGAGCACCTCATCGACGCCTGCGCGGAGCTTGCCGAGGAGATCCTCCTCCAGGCGCCGTATGTCACCGTGCTCGCGGCCAGCCGCGAGCCGCTCGACGTGGACGGCGAGACCACCTTCCCCGTCCGCCCGCTCCCGGTGCCCGGGGCCGAGGGGAACGGTGACGACACCCCCGCGTTCGGCCTGACCGTCCCCGTGCGCGGCGGCCACGGCAGCGGCGCGCGGACGTCAGCCGACGGCGACGCGGTCGAGCTCTTCGAACGGCGGGCCGCCGCCGCGGTGCCCGGGTTCGCGGTGACCGACGCGAACCGCGGCGACGTGATCCGCCTCTGCCAGCGGCTCGACGGCATGCCGCTCGCCATCGAGCTCGCCGCCGTCCGGCTGCGCACGCTGCCGCTCGCGGAGCTCGCGGCCGGACTCGGCCGCAGGCTGCCGCTGCTGACCGGCGGCGACGAGGCGGGCGACGCCACGGTGACCGATAGCAGGCACCGGACGCTGCGCGACGCGATCGGCTGGAGCTACGACCTGTGCACCGAGGCGGAGCGCAGGCTGTGGGCACGGCTGTCGGTGTTCGCCGGCACCTTCAGCGTCGGTGCCGCCCAGGAGGTCTGCGCCGGCGCGGGCCTCGACGCCGACGGCATCTTCCAGACGATCATCCGGCTCGTCGACAAGTCGGTCCTGGTGCCCGCGGAGCCGCCCGCCGCGGGCGACGGCGGCACGGCGTGGTACCGGATGCTCGACACCATCCATGAGTTCGGCGAGGACATGCTTGGCGCGTCCGGCGAGCAGGCCGCGATCCGGATGAGGTTCATCGCCCGCTACCTGGACAAGGCGCGCTACTTCGCCGGGCACCTGACGGACGCCGACCAGCTGATGAGGTTCCGCGAGCTGCGCCGCGAGCACAGCAACCTGCGGGCCGCGCTGCAGTACACGCTGGACGCCGAGCCTGCCGAGCGGCACCGCCAGGGCGCGGAGCTCGCGATCGCGCTGTACGGCTACTGGCACATGTCCGGCCTGCTCCGCGAGGGGCGGTACTGGCTGGCGAAGGTCCTCGACCTGGTTACCGAGCCGTCGCGGGAACGCGGCTGGGCCCTGGCCTGCCGCTGCTACCTCGGCGCGATGCAGGGCACGGCCGACGAGGCGGTGGCGGACGGCACCGCGGGCATCACGATCGGCATCGCGCTCGGCGATGCACGGCTCATCGGCCGCGGCTACAACTACCTGACGCTGGCGCTGACCATCGCCGCCAGGTACGAGGAGGCGCGCGCGGCCGCGGTGCAGGCGGAGCGGACGCTTGAGGCGCTCGGCGACCGCACCGGGCTTGCCATCCTCGACGCGCACTGGGCGCACCTGTCCCATCTCGCCGGCGACCCGGAGGCGACCCTGCGCTACGCTGCCCGCGGGCTGAGCCGGTTCGACGGGACCAGGGAGTGGTGGGCGTCGGCCTGGATGCACGCGATCTCCGCGATGGCGCTGTACGGGCAGCCGGGCCGGGACGCGGAGACCGCGCGCGCGGCCACCAGGTCGCTGCTCGCCAAGCATGAGCTCGGCGACATGGTCGGCATGGCCTACTGCCTGGAGATCCACGGCTGGCTGGCCGCCCGGGCGGGGCGGCAGGCGCGGGCCGCGTGGCTGCTCGGCGCCGCGGACCCGCTCTGGACGCGGGCCGGCGGCCGGCTTGGCGGCACCACGGCCCTCGAGCGGGTGCATGCGGACGCGATCGGGGCCAGCCGCGCGTCCCTAGGGGGTGAGAAGTTCACCGCGCTGTTCGCCGGCGGCGCCGCCGCGCCGCTCGACGAAACGGTCGCGTTCGCGGTCGCCGATGCCGACGTGCCGGGCCGCCAGGCCCTCACCGTGCCCCAGCCAAACCAGCTGACCGACCGGGAGTGGGAGATCGCTCACCTGGCCGGCGCCGGGCTGTCCGCCGAGCAGATCGCCCGGCAGACGTTCCTGTCCACGCCCGTCGTCAAGGATCACCTGGCGAGCGCGTTCGGCAAGCTCGGCATCAGCACCGCCGGCCAGCTCCGGCCGTGGCTGGATGAGCGGCTCGCCCGGCCAGGGCGCTCGGGCGGGTGGGGTGGGTAGGGCGGGGTAAGACGGGGTAAGGCAGGCGTCAGAGGTTGCCGCGCCGCTCCTGCTCGCGCTCGATCGCCTCGAAGAGCGCCTGGAAGTTGCCCTTGCCGAAGCCGAGCGAGCCGTGCCGCTCGATGAACTCGAAGAACACGGTCGGCCGGTCGCCGACCGGCTTGGTGAAGATCTGCAGCAGGTAGCCGTCCTCGTCGCGGTCGACCAGGATGCCGCGCTTGCGCAGCTCCTCCACGGGGACCCGGACCTGGCCGATCCGCTGCCGCAGCACCGGGTCGGTGTAGTACGAGTCTGGCGTGGCGAGGAACTCGACGCCCCGGGCGCGCAGCGTGTCGACGGTCTCGCAGATGTCGGGCGTGGCGAGGGCCAGGTGCTGCACGCCGGAGCCACGGTAGAACTCCAGGTACTCGTCGATCTGCGACTTCTTCTTGCCGACGGCGGGTTCGTTCAGCGGGAACTTCACCCGGTGGTCCCCGCTCGCCACCACCTTGCTCATCAGCGCGGAGTACTCGGTGGCGATGTCGTCGCCGATGAACTCGGCCAGGTTGGTGAAGCCCATCACCCGGTGGTAGAAGGCCACCCACTCGTCCATGGCGCCAAGCTCCACGTTGCCGACGACGTGGTCGAGCGCGACGAACGCGGGCGCCTCAAGGACGGCGCTGCCGCGCGCCGCGTACCCGGGAAGGTAAGGGCCGTGGTAGCGGGAGCGGTCCACCAGCGTGTGCGTGGTGTCACCGTAGGTCCTGATCGCCGCGGTGCGCACCGTGCCGTGCTCGTCACTCGTGTCACGCGGCTCAGCCGCGATCGTGGCTCCCGCCGCGCGGGCATGCGCCACGCACTTGTCCACGTCGGGCACCTCGAGCGCCACGTCGAGCACGCCGTCGCCGTGCTTGCGGTGGTGGTCGGCGACCGGGCTGTCCGGGCTGACCGCGCCCTTGATGACGAACCTGACCTTTCCCGCCGTCAGCACGTAGGCGTGGTGGTCACGGTTCCCGGTCTCCGGCCCGGAGTACGCCTCAAGCCGCATGCCGAAGGCCAGCTGGAAGTACGCCGCCGACTGCGTCGCGTTCCCCGCCGCCCAGACGACCGCGTCCCAGCCGGTGACCGGGAACGGGTCGTGGCTGGTGTCATGGGCAACCACGCCCGTCAGGGTGTCGGTGTCGAGGAGTTCCTGGCTGACTGTCATCGGTTGCCTCCGGCGCTTCCGCTAGCAGGTGACGATCTGGTGCCATCAGAACGGGTGCGGGTGTCACTAGTCAACCACCCCATCTTTTGCTAGCTGTATTGAGCATTCTGCGGATGTGGTGCGATATTTATCTAGACAGATTGACTATCTTTATCCGGTAGATGGTTATGGAGGTGCTTCGATGGCGGAGCTTGACGCGCTGGACCTTGCGCTCATCACCGCGCTGCGGGAGAACCCGCGCGCCGGCGCGCTCGAGCTGTCCCGGGTCACCCGGGTCGCCCGGGCCACCGTGGAGTCGCGGCTCAAGCGCATGGAGCAGGCCGGGGTGATCACCGGCTACGGCCCGGACATCGACGTGACCGCCGCCGGGTTCACCGTGCTCGCGTTCGTCACGCTGTCGATCGCCCAGGGCGCCCTCGACGCGGTGCAGGCGGACCTCGCGGCGATCCCCGCGGTGCTCGAGGCCTACGCGGTCACCGGCTCGGCGGACGTCGTCTGCAAGGTCGCGGCCACCTCCCACGCCGACCTGCAGCAGGTGCTGCTGCGCATCGATTCCTCCCCCTCAGTCGCCCGCTCGACGTCCGCGATCGCCCTGTCCACGGTCATCACCCCGCGCGACCTCCCGCTGCTCACCTCCCGCGCGCCGGCCACGGTCCCCCGCTCCCCCGCGTTCCGCTGAGCCCCTGCTTCGGGCTGGGCGGGTCAATGAGAGCCGGCCAGGCCCGTCCAGGGAGGGGACGGCTCGCCCAGGGCGGCGACGTTGGCTGACAGGCGCGTGAGAAGTGCGGCCAGGGTGGCTTCGTCGGCGTCGTCCAGGCCGGCTCGCAGCTTTGCGTCGAAGGCGACCGCGGCGGCCCGGAGGCGGAGGAACGCCTGGTTGCCCTTGTCCGTCAGCGTGACGACCTGGACGCGGCGGTTGGCCGCATCGCGCGTCCGGGTGATCAGGCCGTCGGCGTCCATCGCGTTCAGGTGATGGGTCAGCGTCGCCTCGCGGATGCCGACCGCCTCGGCCAGGTCGCGCTGCGGGCCCGGCCGGCCGATGGTCAGGTTGAGCAGGATCAGCCACACCGGAAGGCTGCCGCCCGCGTCGGCCAGGGCCTTGTCGAAGGCGCGCCCGACGGACCGGGCCGCCTGGTTGAGGCGCAGCCCGATCGGAAGGGGGAACGGCTCTGGCATGCCCGTCAGCGTAACACCACCCATCGAAGGCTAATAGTTTGACATCTAAGCTTTCGATGTCTAAGTTATGGCTGATAAGCCCGTTGAGGGAAACCAAAGGAAGGAGCACCCTCGTGGCGATGACGGCTTTCCCCGAGGAAGCGGCGGCCGCGGGACGGCGGCAGGCGCGCATGATGCGGGTGGTCAACGTGCCCATGCGCGCCGTGCTGCGGCTGCCGTTCGCGACGCCGCTGTCGGCGAACCTGATGCTTATCTCGTATACCGGCGTCAAGTCCGGCAAGGCGTACCGGCAGCCGGTGAGCTACGCGCGCGACGGTGAGATGCTGCTGACCCCCGGCGGCGGGCGGTGGACGCTCAACCTGAAGAACGGCAGGCGGGTCCGGCTCCGGCTGCGCGGCCGCGACGTGCCCGCGCACGCCGACCTGGTCGCCGACCCAGCCGAGGTGGAGCGGCTGCTCGGCGTCATCGCCGTCGGCAACCCGCGCGCGATGCGCTACCTGCCGATCCCCCGCGACGGCGACGGGCGCCTCGACCCGGACGCCCTCGCCGCGGCCATCGGCCACGGCTTCCGCGTCGTCCGCTGGCACCTGGACCCGGCGTAGGCGCGGTACTACCTGACGAGCATCGTCTCCCCCGGGCGCCGACGGTTAACGGCCCGCTCACCGGCCGCACTCGCTCGTTACCTCCGCATGTGCCTTAGCGGCCACCCTCATTTACTACGTGTTGTAGTAGCAGGTGTAGGGTCGGGGCACATGGACGTGAACCAGCACTACCTGTTCGAGGCGCGGCAGATGCAGGCGCTGTCACTGGCCGTGCACATCCCGCTGGTGTGCTTCGGCATCGCGTTCCCCGTGCTCGTGCTGTTCGCCGAGTGGCGGTACCTGCGGACCGGGGACGAGCTGTACCGGACGCTGGCCCGGCGGTGGTCGCGGATCATGCTGGCGCTGTTCGCGGTCGGGGTGGTGACCGGCACCATCCTGTCCTTCGAACTTGGGCTGCTGTGGCCGGTCTGGATGCAGGACTTCGGGAACGTGTTCGGGCTCGGGTTCACCCTCGAGGGGTTCTCCTTCTTCCTTGAGGCGATCTTCATCGGGATCTACGCCTACGGCTGGGACCGGCTGCCCGCCCGCGCGCACTTCCTCGCCGGGATCCCGGTCGCGGTCGCGGGCGTCGCCGGGTCGCTGTTCGTCATCGCGGTGAACGGGTGGATGAACCATCCCTCCGGGTTCACCCTGGTGGACGGGCGGGCGGCGGACGTGCGCCCGTGGTCGGCGCTGTTCGCTAACCCGATGTTCTGGAGCGAGTACGTGCACATGTACTTCGCCGCGTACATCGTGTGCGGTTTCCTGCTGGCCGGCGCGTACGCGTGGGCAATGCTGCGCGGCAGGCGCGGCCGGTACGAGCGGACGGCGCTCGGCATCAGCCTGGCCGCCGGCTCGGTGGCCGCGCCGCTGCAGGTGATCGTCGGTGACTGGGCGGCGCGGGACGTGGCCGCCGACCAGCCGGTCAAGCTCGCCGCGATGGAAGGGCTCGCCACGACGACGCGCGGCGCGGCCGAGCACCTGCTCGGCTGGTACAACGGGCACGCGGTCGTGTGGGGCGTCGAGATACCACGGCTGCTCTCGCTGCTCGCCTTCCATAACCCCGACGCCACGGTCAAGGGGCTGGACATCGTGCCGCTGGCCGACCAGCCGCCGGTCAACGTCGTGCGGATCTCCTTCCAGACCATGGTCGGCATCGGCACGCTGCTCGCGCTCCTCGGCCTGGTGTACCTGTACCTGCGGTTGCGGCGCCGTGGCCTGCCGCGCCCGCTGCTGTGGGCCGTGGTCGCCGCGGGGCCGCTGTCGGTGGTCGCGCTGATCGCCGGGTGGATCACCACCGAGGTCGGGCGGCAACCGTGGATCGTGTACGACGTCCAGCGGGTCTCGCAGGCGGTCACCGGGGCCAGCGACATCCCGGTCGGCTACGGCACCCTGTCGGCGGTGTACCTCGCGCTCGCGGGGATCGTGTTCCTCATCCTGCGGCGCCTCGCCCGGATCCCGCTGCCTCCTGAGGCCGCCGGGCCGCCGGAGCCGGCGGGTGCTCAGGGGGTACGGAACGATGGCTTACGTTCCCGTCGCCTTCATCCTCGCCGGGATGGCGGCGTACACGGTGCTGGCCGGCGCCGACTTCGGCGCGGGGCTGTGGACGCTGCTCACTGTCTCGCCGCGCCTGACTGACGGGCCCGGCGGGCAACGGGTGCGGGACCAGGCCAGGCACGCGATGGGGCCGGTCTGGGAGGCCAACCACGTCTGGCTGATCTTCGTGCTCGTGGTGTGCTGGACGGCGTACCCGGTGGCGTTCGGCTCGATCGCCTCGACCCTCGCGGCGCCGCTGCTGATCGCCGCGATCGGGATCATCTTCCGCGGCGCGGCGTACGCGCTGCGCGGGGTCGCGGACACCTCGCGGGCCGCGGAGAACCTGCTTGGCCTCTCCTCAGTGCTCACCCCGTTCGCGCTCGGCACGGCGGTCGGGGCGATCGCCGTCGGCCGGGTCCCGGTGGGCAACGCGGCGGGCAACCAGCTGACCTCGTGGCTCTCCCCCGCGCCGGTGCTCGTCGGGGCCCTGGCGGTGGCGTTCTCCGGGTACCTGGCGGCGGTGTTCCTCGCCGCCGACTCGGTGCGCTACGGCCACGCCGCGCTTGCCGCCGCCTTCCGGCGGCGGGCCCTGCTGGCGGGCGCGCTGTCCGGCGCGCTCGCCCTGGCCGGGCTGCTCGTGATGCGCGGGTCCGGGCTCGACCTCACGACCGGGGCCGCGCTCGCGCTTGTCGGCGTGTCCGGTGCCGCCGGGCTCGCCACGCTCGCCTTGTGCTGGGCGTCCAGGTTCGGGCTCGCCCGGCTGACGGCGGCGCTCGCGGTGGCGGCGGTCGTCGTCGGCTGGGCGGCGGCGCAGGCGCCCCGGTTCCTGCCCGGCATGACCGTGACGCAGGCCGCCGCCGGGATGAGCACGCTGACCGCCCTGGTTATCGCGGTCTGCTGCGGGCTCGCCGTGCTGGTCCCGTCGCTCGCCCTGCTGTTCGCGCTGTTCCTGCGGGGGCGGCTTGACACCCCGGACTCGCCCGCGGCCGCAGCCGGTCCCGCCGCGCCCCCGGGTGAGGCGGCCGGGCTCATCCGTGGCCCGGCCGGGCGCCTCGGCGCGGCGCCGCTCGGGCTGGCGGCACTACTCGGGCTGGCGGCCGGGGCCGGGCTGCTGGTATTCGCCGACGCGCCGTGGGCCCCCGTGCTCGGCGTGGCCGGCCTCCTGCTGTGCGCGGTGGCCGTGTTCGCGCTGGCCGCGACGCCGCCCGACGACTGATCCCGCCCGCCGGATGAGTAACGGGCGTGACGGGCGGAGCACGGACTCGTTCGGGATGCTCATGATCCCGCTTCTCCGGGCAGGCCTTCCGTCACCGTGGTGAGCGGTTCGGGCACGAGCGGCAGGACGGTCTTGAAGTAGGACCGGGCCGCCGCCATGGTTCCGATGTCTCGGCCTGCCCGCTCGGACAGGTACCAGCGGTGCTCAAGAATCTCGTGGAAGATCTCCGGTGGCGCGAGCCTGCCGCGCAGCCCAGCCGGGATCTTCGCCACCACGGGATCGTAGATCTCCACGAGCCACCGGTGCGCCGCGACGGTCTCCGACACCGGCCTGCCGCTCTTCTGCTCCAGGTAGCCGCGGAAGCTGGCGATGTCGTTGAGCAGCCTGCGGGCCTGATGCTCTTCCGCGCTGATCCCTGTCTGCCTGAAGAGCTGTGCGCTGTGCTGTCCCGCCGCGGCAACCTTGGTCCGTATCCGCAGCTTGTTGCCGTCCGGCGTGCTGATCAGCTCAAGCTCGTCGGCGTCGAAGCCGAGGGCGTTGAGCCGGCGCAGCCGCTCGGCGATCCGGTAGCGCTGCTCCTGCGGGCGCAGCTTCTCCTCCCTGGTCAGCTCATCCCACAGCGCCTCGTACCGTCCGCTGAGCTCCTCGCCGAAGGAAAGCGGGTCGACCCCGGCCGGCAGCAGTCCGCCCGCCTCGAGGTCGAGCAGCTCACCGCCGGTCCGTTCCATGGCGAGTTCGATGTCCATCTGCCGCTGCCCGTCCGACAGGGCCGGGTGCTGCTCGCTGGTCTCCGTGTCGACCAGGTAGGCCGCGAGCGTGCCGGCGTCGTAGCGGAACAGCGTGTTCGACAGCGAGCAGTCACCCCAGAAGAACCCGGACAGGTGCAGCCGGACCAGGAGCTCCACCAGCGCGTCGAGCAGCCGGTCGGTCGGCTGCCCGATGCGCGGGCTGGAGAACAGCGCCCGGTACGTGGTCGAGTACTCGAGGAACCGGGTCACCAGGATCGCGTCCAGGTCCGGCCCGCGGTCGACGACGATGCCGACGACCTCGACCGCGGGCACGTTCACCTCGGCGAGCGCGCGGAGCAGCCGGTACTCGCGCCTGGCCAGCCGTTCGCTGATGGACTTCAGCGCGTAGAGCACGCCGTCGTCAGCGACGAAGCGGACCACGTGCCGCGACAGCCCCGCCTGGCGGATCTCGATGAGCCGCTCGTCCTGCCATTCCTCGAGCGGCTCATCGAACGGCAAGGTCAGCAGGCCCGCCGCCTCGGCGGCGGGCGGACTGAATACGAACCTCACGAGACCACCGCCGCCTCCCGGCCGGCCTTTGCCCGGCTCGTCACTCGCGGATGGCCACCCCGGTGGCCTCGTCGAAGAACTTCATGTCTTCGATGCTTACCGCGAAGGTCAGCTTATCGCCGGGCTTGACCGGGGTCTTGGCGGCGACGCGGGCCACGCCTTCCCCGTGCTTGACCGCCGCCGCCTCGTCCTTGTCGACCGCTCCTTCGGCCAGGACCCGGTTGGCGTCGATGGTGAAGTGGACCACCTGCTCCGAGCCGAGCGCCTCGACCAGTTCCACCTCGCCGACCAGCTTCGGCCCGGTGCTGCCCGGGCTCTCGGCGGGCAGGTGCTCGGGCCGCAGTCCCACCACGAGCTTCTTGCCCTCGTAGCCGCGCAGCGCCGGGCGGGCGAGCAGGACCGATTCGGGCAGGTCGACCTCCTGCGAGCCGATCTTGACCGACCGCGCGCCCGCGCCGAGGTTCGCGTCGTACAGGTTCATGGACGGCGAGCCGATGAACGCGGCCACGAAGATGTTGTCCGGGTTGTCGTAGAGGTACTGCGGCGTGCCCACCTGCTGCAGCCTGCCGTCCCGCAGCACGGTGACCCGGTCGCCCATGGTCATGGCCTCGACCTGATCGTGCGTGACGTAAATGGTGGAGACGCCGATGCGCCGCTGGATCCGCTGCACCTCGGCGCGCATCTGCACGCGCAGCTTGGCGTCCAGGTTGCTCAATGGCTCGTCCATCAGGAACACCGACGGCTCGCGCACGATGGCCCGGCCCATCGCCACCCGCTGGCGCTGGCCGCCGGACAGCTGGCCCGGCTTGCGGTCGAGCCAGTCGGTGAGGCCGAGGATCTCGGCCGCGTCCTTGACCTTGGCGTTGAGCTCGTCCTTGGGCAGATGGCGCAGCTTCAGCGCGAAGCCGATGTTCTGCGCGACGGTCATGTGCGGATACAGCGCGTAGTTCTGGAAGACCATGGCGATGTCGCGCTGCTTGGGCGTCTCGTCGTTGGCCTCCTTCCCGCCGATGCGCAAGATGCCGCTCGTGATGTCCTCGAGCCCGGCGACCATCCGCAGCGCGGTGGTCTTCCCGCAGCCCGACGGGCCGACAAGCACCATGAACTCGCCGTCGGCGATGTCCAGGCTGAGGTCATGGACGGCGTGGAAGCCGTTCTCGTAGACCTTGTTGATCTTCTCCAGGCTTACCGGGGCCATGATGACTCCTCTTCAGGCTCAGGGCGCGGGGTGGGGGGCGAAAGTTCGGGACCGCAGGAACCGCTCATCCCTTCACCGCGCCCGAGGTCAGGCCGGAGATCACGAACTTGCGGAAGATGAACACCAGGATGCCGATGGGCACCACCGCCACCACGCTGGCGGCGAAGATGGTCCCGTACGGGACCTGGAAGTTCCCGCCGAACTCGGCGATGCCCACCGGGATGGTCCGGAAGTTGTTCGAGCTGTTGAACGTCAGCGCCATCAGGAACTCGGTCCAGCAGGCGGTGAAGCAGAAGATGCCCGCGGTGAACAGGCCGGGCAGCGCCTGCGGCAACACGATCGACCAGATGGTGCGCAGCGGGCTGGCACCGTCGATCCGGCCGGTCTCCTCCATCTCCTTGGGTATCCCGAGGAAGTAGTTCCGCAGGATCCAGATGGCGAACGGCAGGTTGAACGCCGTGTACGGCAGGATGAGGGCCTGGTAGCTGTTCAGCCAGCCCAGGTTGCGCATCAGCAGGTACAGCGGCGCGAGCACGGCGACGGCCGGGAAGACCGAGATCATCAGCAGGATCACCATCGTGGTGAACTTGCCCCGCATCGGCAGCCGGCCGAGTGCGTAGCCGGCCAGGGTGCCGAGGGCGAGCACCAGCGCGGTGGCGCAGATGGTGACGATCACCGAGTTCCTGAAGTAGATGCCGAAGTCGTACCCGACGAACGCGTTGCTGTAGTTGCCGCCGCTGAACGGGGTCGGGCCGAGCGAGGGCGGGCTACTACCGATCGAGTTCGGGTTCTTGAAGCTGGTCGCGATCAGCCAGTAAAGCGGCACGATGATGAACAGCGCGGTGACCAGCGTGGAGATGGAGACGCCGTTGACGTACCGGTGCCAGCCGGTGCGCTTGCGATTACGCATGTCAGCTGCCTTCCTGTCCGACCTGAGCACGGAAAACCCGGAGCGTGGCCAGGCAGCCGAGCAGCACGAGCAGCGCGGTGCTTGTCGCCACGGCGGCGCCGGGCCCGAACGACAGGTTCTTGAACAGCGCGTTGTAGGCCAGGATGGCCAGCGACTGGGTCGCGGTGCCCGGGCCGCCGCCCGTCATCACGTAGGGCAGGTCGAACAGGCCGAAGGCCTGCAGCACCCGGAACATGACCGCGAGCGCGATCGTCGGGCGCAGTAGCGGCAGGGTGACGTGCCAGAACGTGTACCAGCCGGACGCGCCGTCCATCTCGGCCGCCTCGTAGACGTCGCTCGGCAGCATGACCAGGCCGGCCAGCACGATGATGGCCACGAACGGCGTGGTCTTCCAGATGTCGGCGATCATCAGGCCGATGATGGCGGGGGTCGGGGTGCCGAGGATGACCGGGCTGCCGAGGCCGAGGCCGTTCAGTATGTAGTCGGCGACGCCGTAGGTGCCGTTGTAGATGTAGGCCCAGAGCTCGGCGTTGATGACGGTGATCATCGACCAGGGAATGAGCAGCAGCGCCATCATCCAGCCGCGGCCCGCCGCCAGGCGCTCGAGCACCAGCGCGATGCAGGTCCCGATGATCAGCTCGACCACCACGGTGATCAGCGTGTAGTAGAGCGTGAAGTACAGCGCGTCGCGCCACAGCGAGGCGTGGATCAGCAGGTTGTAGTTGCTGAAGGTGAAGCCGTCGAGGCTGAAGCCGTTTCCGGTCACCGTCACGTTGTTGAAGCTCATGACGACCGAGTACACGATCGGGAAGATCGTGACCGCGGCGATGACGAGCAGCGCGGGCGCGGTGAAGGCCCAGCCCATCCGGGCCAGCCGCTGCCGGTTCACATCGGGGCGGCCGACCAGTTTAGGCTCGGCCACCATCTGTTCAGGAGTACTTGAGAGGGCGGTCATGGGGTCACTTCCTCGTGGCCGGGGCAAGGAGCAGGGGGGCGTCCGGGGCCGGGAAGCGGGCTGCTTCCCGGCCCCGGACGCAACGGCTAACGGGCTACAAGCCGCCGCTTGACGTGCTACTGAGCGCGGTGCTCGCGGCCGATTGCATGGCCGCGGCCGCCGCGGAGGGCGAGGTCGACCCGGCCAGGGCACCGTTCACGTTCTGGTAGATCGCGGTGGACAGCGCCGGGTACTGTGCCGTGCCCGCGGGCCGCGGGGTCAGCCTGGTCGTCGGCACGACGGCGAACACCGGGTTCGACGCCTTGACCGCGGCCGAGTTCCGCACCGAGGTCACGGTGGAGATGAACCCGTACCGCTCCGAGAGGATGTCCTGGGCGGCGGGGCTGGACAGCCACTGGATGAACGTCAGGTCCACCCCGACGTTCTTGCTGTGCGGGTTGATGTACATGTTCCAGCCGCCGATGTTGGAGTAACCGGGCTGCGACTCGCCGGCGAAGGTCGGCAGCGGAGCCACGCCGACCTGGCTGGCCGTGAGCTTGCCGCCGCTGGACGCGGTGGTGGCGGCGCTGTAGGCGTAGTCCCAGTTGCGCAGGAACGCGGCGTTACCACCGCCGAAGGTGTTCATGGCCTGCGCCTCCTGGAACGTCGTTACCGCGGCCGGGCTGGCGCCCGAGGTAATGAGGCTGCGCATGAACGTGATGGCCTTGATGGACGCGGCCGAGTTCAACGTGGCCGAGGTGTAGGCGCTGTTGGTCGGGCTACCGCCCGCGTCGGTCAGGTACTCCATGTAGTTGCAGGTGAGGCCCTCGTAGGAGTCGCCTTGCCAGACGAACCCGTACTTGACCTTGCCGCTGTGGACCAGCGTCACGGCGTCGGACTCAAGCTGCTCCCAGGTCGTCGGCACGGACAGGCCCGCCGCGGCGAGCAGGTCCTTGCGGTAGTACAGGAAGCCCTGGTCCTCGAACAGCGGCGAGCCGTAGACCTGGCCCTTGTAAGTGGCGCCCTGTACCAGGCCGGGCGCGAACCTGCTCCAGTAGCTCGCGGGCAGGACGGTCGACAGCGGCAGGGCGAGCTGGTGCGCGCCGAACTGGGCCGGCCAGATCACGTCGCCCATGAACACGTCAGGCGTCGACGAGCCGCCGGAGATCTCGGTGGCGAGCGTGGCCCGGTTGGTGTCGGTGTCGGTTGGCGCGGAAACCAGCGTGACCTTGATGTTCGGGTACTGCTTCTCGAACGCGTTGATCAGCACCGTGCGGGCGTCGTTCGCGCCCGTGCCGGTCAGCGGGCTGGCCGACCAGACGATGCTGCCCGAGGTGGCCGTAGCGGCGGTGGCCGGCGCGGACGCACTGCCGCCGCCGCTGCTGCTGCCGCTGCTACTGCACGCGGACACGGCAAGCACCGCTGCGCCCGCGACAGCCGCGAGCGCGAGTCCCCCTCTCCGCTGGAGTCCCTTACCTGGCGCACTTCTTCGTGACATTTCTGCTCCTCCTGGAGTTGCTCGCCCCCGTGGGCGCTCGATGATGCCGCTGACCCCCCGGTTGGAGGCGGTGCCGCCGGCCTGCGGCGGGCAAGCGTTCGAACCCGGCTCAGGGGCAGGTGAAACACCAGCCCGGCGGCGGCCTATCGTGCCTGTGGAATTGAATTGAATAACGGCAGCCTGACCTGCGGACGCCGCACGCCAAGGGGCCGTGGCGCCCACCGGGACCGCCTATTGATATGCCGTCGCAAAAGCGCGATGGTGGAAGGCGAACCGCTTGCAGGGTCGGGTGTAAGCGTCGCCGATATTGGCCCACGACCACCTCCCCCGGGGCTTGGTAACGTTACCTAATTGGGGTGACCGTACGACTACACTGTCGATAGGTCAAGCGGTCGCGGTCAAATTGATATTGATATGCCGCCTAAACGCGCGGGACACTTACGATCTGCGATGAGGTGCCTTCGCTTGGATAACGATCCCAATCTCGGCCCACAATGTGGCACTCACCCGACAATGCGAGATGTCGCGGCGCTCGCCGGCGTTGGCGTCATGACGGTGTCCCGGGTGGTCAACGGCAGGGGCGGCGTGGGGCCGGAGCGGGCGGCACGGGTGTGGCACGCCATCGAGCAGCTGGACTACCGGCACAACGTCACGGCGCGCAACCTGCGGCTGACTGGGCAGCTCACGGCCACCATCGGCGTCTTGCTCGAGGACGTGGCGAACCCGCCCTCGGCTGAGCTGCTTCGCGCCATCGAGAAGGTGGTGAGCGAGCGCAACTGCCTGCTACTTTGCGCCAGTTCTGACGGCAGCGCGGAGCGGGAGAGGGCCCTGCTCGCCGCGTTCTGCACGCGGCGGGTCGACGGGCTGATCATCGACCCGTGCGCGCTCGACCACCGCTACCTGCTGCCGGAGGTGCGCCGCGGCATCCAGGTGGTGTTCACCGGCCGTCCGGCCCCCACGGTGGCGGCCGACACGGTGCTCAGCGATAACGTCGGCGGCGCCCGCAGCGCGGTGGCCCATCTGATGGCTCACGGGCACACGAGGATCGGGTTCCTCGGAGACCTGAGCCACGCTTCCACGGCCGCGGAACGCTACCGCGGCTACCAGGCCGCGCTCAGGGACGGCGGCATCCAGGAAGACGGGTCTCTCATCAGGCGCGATGTCCGTACGGCGCAGTCCGCCCAGCGGGCCGTCGGCGAGCTGCTCGGGTCCTCGCGCGCTCCTACGGCCATGTTCACGGCGCAGTACCTGCTGACGCTCGGGACGCGGGCCGCGCTCGCCGCCATGGGCCGGGAGTGGGAGGTGGCGCACGTCGGCTTCGACGACATCTCGTTCGCCAGCATCGTCAAGCCCGGCATCAGCGTCGTCACGCAAGACCCGGTCGCCATGGGTACCATCGCCGCGCAGCTGCTGCTGCAGCGCATTCGCGACCCCGGGGGGACCCCGCAGACGATCAAGATCCCGGTCAGCCTGATCGCCCGCGGCTCCGGCGAGCTGCCGCCTCCCGGCGCGGGCAAGGCGCGTGCCCGGCGCCCCGCCCCGGCGGCCCGGCCGTCCATGGCCCGGTAGCCGCCCGCTTGCCGCCGCGCCCCGGCAAGACGGCGCCGGACCGTAAAGAATTCGCGGGCGCGCCCCGTTGCATAAGCGCGAGCTTCGGCATGCCCTGAATCGGTTAATGGCTCGCCGTGCGCCTGGACAGGGGCCTGCTGACGGGCCCCATGAATGGCGGCGGCGCAATTGCATGAGGCCGCACGCGAGTCTTCCGCAACCTCGGTATCGTTTTTAGGTATATGTACCTAAATTTGGATGGCGCAAAACGGTATATTATGGACATATTCGTTCCAAGGGGATGCCGCGCGTACCGGAAACGGCCGCAACTTCCATGCAAATTCATGAAAGTGAGCGCAAGGCTAATGCGCGCCGGGCTTACTTCGCCCCTGCGAATAATGCGCGGTAGGATGCGCCGTTGCCGTACGCGGCCGCACACGGTCGCCCGTGATTATGGAATGCGGGTTTACCAACCGCGGTGCCTTCGATCAAGCGGTCGTAGCCGGCGCGTGAGCTTGAGGCGGCCGGCCCGCGGCGCCGTCGCCCCGGAGCCGCGGGCCAGGGCCAAGTCCGGCCCGGTGGCGCTGCTCATCATCTTGTCTTTGACCTTCGGACCGCGGGCGGCTTGCGGTGTGCGAGGGTGATGCCATGAGCGAAGTGCCGCAGGTGCGGGACATACCGGTGGGGATCGGGGAGACCGGGCACCGCCGGGAGTCGGATTCGATGGGGGTCATCCACGTCCCGGCCGACCGGTACTGGGGGGCGCAGACGCAACGCTCGCTGCTGCACTTCGGCGACATCGGTGACGACCCGCTGCCGCTTGCCGTGTGCCACGCGCTCGGCCACGTCAAGAAGGCGGCGGCGCTCGCCAACGGCGCGGCGGGCCGGCTCGAGGAGTGGCGGGCCGCGCTCATCGCGCAGGTCTGCGATGAGGTGATCGACGGTGAGCTTGACGGCCACTTCCCGCTGCGGGTCTGGCAGACCGGGTCGGGAACGCAGTCGAACATGAACGTCAACGAGGTGATCGCCAACCGGGCCAGCCAGCTCACGGGCCGGGCCATCGGGTCCAAGTCGCCGGTGCACCCGAACGATCACGTGAACATGGGGCAGTCGTCCAACGACACCTTCCCCACCGCGACGCACATCGCGGCCGTGCAGGCCGTCATGGGGTCGGTGATCCCCGCCGTCGCGGCGCTGCGCGACGCGCTCGGCGAGAAGGCCGTGGCGTGGCGGGACGTAGTGAAGATCGGGCGGACCCACCTGGAGGACGCGGTGCCGCTCACCGTCGGGCAGGAGTGGTCGGGCTACGCCAGGCAGCTGACGCAGGCGCTCGCCGGCCTTGAGCACGCCTGCGCGGGCCTGTACGAGCTGGCCGCCGGCGGCACCGCGGTGGGCACCGGGCTCAACGCGCCGCCCGGGTTCGCCGCCGAGGTGGCGATGAGGATCGCGGCGTCGACCGGGTACCCCTTCGTGACCGCGCCGAACAAGTTCGCCGCGCTCGGGGGCGCCGACGCGGTGGCGGCGGCCTCGGCGGGGCTGCGCGGGCTCGCGATCCCGCTTGCGAAGATCGCCAACGACATCCGCTGGCTCGCCTCAGGCCCGCGGGCCGGGCTTGGCGAGCTGGTGCTCCCGGCCAACGAGCCCGGGTCGTCGATCATGCCTGGCAAGGTGAACCCGACCCAGTGCGAGGCCATGCTGATGGTGTGCGCGCAGGTGCTCGGCAACGACGCCACCATCGCGTTCGCCGCGTCGCAGGGGAACCTGGAGCTGAACACCATGCGGCCGGTGATCATCGCGAACTTCCTGCGCTCGGCGTCGCTGCTCGCCGGGGCGAGCCGGGCGTTCCGCCTGTTCTGCGTCGAGGGCGCGACGCTGAACGAGGCCCGCATCGCCGAGCACGTCTCCCGCTCGCTGATGCTCGTCACCGCGCTCTCCCCCGTCATCGGGTACGACAAGGCCGCCGAGATCGCGCACAAGGCCGACCACGACGGCTCCACGCTGCGCGAGGCGGCACTGGCGCTCGGCTACATCTCGGCCCAGGACTTCGACCGGGTGACCGACCCGGCGTCCATGGTTGGCGACGACGGGATCGGGGAGCTATGACGGGAATCGCGATGGCCGCGCGGCGGGGTCAGTGACGGCGGCGGGACCGGTCAAGGAGAGGCACATGGCGGCGGACGAGTACGACGTGATCGTGATCGGGGCCGGGCCGACCGGCGAGAACATCGCCGGCCGGGCGGCGCGCGGCGGGCTGACCACGGTGGTCGTCGAGTCCGAGCTGGTCGGCGGCGAGTGCTCGTACTGGGCCTGCATGCCGAGCAAGGCGCTGCTCCGGCCGGCCGCCGCGGTCGCGGAGGCCGGCGCGGTGCGCGGCGTTTCCGGGGCGCGGCTCGACGTCGCCGAGGTGCTCAAGCGGCGGGACTCCTTCGCCCATGACTGGAAGGACGACGGGCAGGTCGCCTGGCTCGATGGCGAGAAGATCGCCCTCGTCCGCGGGCACGGGCGGCTGGCCGGGACGCGCCTGGTGTCGGTCGGCGACGTCACGCTGCGGGCGCGGCACGCGGTCGCCATCGCGACCGGGACGGGTGCGCTTGTGCCGTCCACCCTGGCCGGGGTGCGGCCATGGACAAGCAGGGAGGCGACGAGCGCGCAGGCGGTGCCCGCCCGGCTCGCCGTCGTCGGCGGCGGCGTGGTGGGCTGCGAGATGGCCGCGGCCTGGTCGGCGCTCGGGTCGCGGGTGACGTTGCTGTCGCGCGGCGGGCTGCTCGACCGGCTGCCCGCCTTCGCCGGGGCACTCGTGGCGGCCGGGCTGCGCGACGCGGGCGTTGACGTGCGCACCGGCGTGAACGTGACCACCGCGGTCCGGCCAGGCGGACACGGGACGGCCGGGCCGGTGACGCTGACGCTGGACGACGGGACGTTCATCGAGGCGGACGAGGTCCTCGCCGCGGTCGGGCGCACTCCCAAGACCGCCGACATCGGCCTGGAGACGGTTGGCCTTAAGCCAGGATCGTGGCTGCCGGTCGACGACACCCTGCGGGTCGCCGCCGTGGACGGCGGCTGGCTGTACGCGGCCGGGGACGTGAATCACCTCGCGTTGCTCACGCACATGGGGAAGTACCAGGCCAGGGTCTGCGGTGACGCGATCGCCGCGCGCGCCGACGGCCGCGAGCCGTTGGTCCGCGACCTGGCCTCGCGGCAATGGGTGCCCCAGGTCGTCTTTACGCTGCCCGAGGTCGCCGCCGTGGGGCTCACCGCCGAGCAGGCCCGCGACGCCGGGTGCCGCGTCCGCGTGGTGGACTACGAGATCGGCGACGTGGCGGGCGCACGGCTGTTCGCCGACGGCTACCAGGGGCACGCCCAGCTCGTGGTGGACGAGGACCGCCAGGTCGTCGTCGGCCTGACCCTCGCCGGGCCAGGCGTCGGCGAGATGATCCACGCGGCCACCGTCGCCGTGGCCGGCGAGGTCCCGCTGAGCCGCCTGTGGCATGCCGTCCCGTCCTACCCCACGATGAGCGAGCTCTGGCTGCGGCTGCTCGAGGAATACGGCCTCTAAGCCGGTCGCTCTGCGCATTCGTTAGATCACGGAAAAAAATGTCGTTCTGGGGTGTAACAATCGCGGGGCGGGTAGCGTTTCGATAGCAGGGCTTACCCCGCTCGGAGCCCCCGGATGCCCCCCCGTCCGGGGGCTCCGCTTAACCGGGTTCCGGCGCGCGGACCCCGGAGGGCGGAGCCCGTTATCCGTTTGTCGGCCGCGGTCCGCCATCAACCGCGGCCGATGAACGGCATCGTGGTCGCCGTTATCGTCAAGAACTGCACATTGGCGTCCAGCGGCAGGCCCGCCATGAACACCACCGCATCCGCCGCGTGCTGCGGGTCGAACGTCGGCTCCGGCCGGACGGACCCGTCCGCTTGCGGCGCTCCCGCCGCGATCCACTGGGTCATCTCCGTGTTCGCGTTACCGATGTCGATCTGACCGCAGGCGATGTTGTACGGGCGGCCGTCGAGCGAGATCGACTTGGTCAGCCCGGTGATGGCGTGCTTGGTCACCGTGTAGCCGAGAGACCGCGGCCGGGGCGCGTGCGCGGAGATCGACCCGTTGTTGATGATCCGGCCGCCCTGCGGGTGCTGCGCCTTCATCATCCGCACCGCGTGGTGCGCGCAGAGGTAGGAACCGGTCAGGTTGGTGGCCACGATCGACTGCCAGCCGTCCGGGGTCAGCTCGTCCACCGCACCGGGCGGCGCTCCGGTGCCCGCGTTGTTGACGAGCAGGTCAAGCCGGCCGAACTGCTCGCTCACGCGTCCGAACAGCGCGGCGACCGACTCCGGGTCGCCCACGTCGGCCACCACCGGCAGCACCGAGCCGGCCGCGGCGCCGGCGTGGGCCGCGGCTAGATGTGCCGTCTCTTCAAGGGGGAGCAGACGGCGGCCGGCCGCGGCCACCAGCCAGCCCTTGCCCGCCAGCGTGAGCGTGATGAGCCGCCCGAGCCCGGAGCCCGCACCAGTAACTACCGCCACTCGCTGATCTGTCATGACCACACGATAAGGCGGCCCCGGTCCGGTCCAGGAGAACCGCCTCGTGGCGGCGTGCTGGTTCCTCGTTCACGGCCTCAATGGGTAACGTTGGGTGATGGGAAAGAAGCTGGAGAAAACGGCGTACGAGAAAGAGCTTTACCGGCTCCAGTCGGAGCTGGTGAAGATGCAGAACTGGGCGCGGGCGTCCGGCGCCCGGATCGTCGTGATCTTCGAGGGGCGGGACGCGGCAGGCAAGGGCGGCACGATCAGCCGGGCCATGCAGTACCTCAACCCCAGGTTCGCGCACGTCGCCGCGCTCGACAAGCCGACCGAGCAGGAGAGTACCCAGTGGTACTTCCAGCGGTACATCACGCGCCTGCCGTCGGCCGGCGAGATCGTGCTGTTCGACCGGTCCTGGTACAACCGCGCGGGCGTGGAGCACGTCATGGGGTTCTGCACCAAGCAGGAGTACGCCCGGTTCATGCACCAGTGCCCGGCCTTCGAGCGGATGCTGGTGGAGGACGGCATCCTGCTGCGGAAGTACTGGTTCTCCGTCAGCGACCGCGAGCAGCAGGCGCGGTTCGAGTCGCGGCTCGATGACCCGGTGCGCCGCTGGAAGCTGTCGCCCATGGACCTGGAGTCGCTCACCCGGTGGGAGGACTTCTCCCGGGCGAAGGACGAGATGTTCATGATGACCGACATCCCTGAGGCGCCCTGGTACGTGGTCGAGTCCGACGACAAGCGGCGGGCGCGGGTCAACATGATCGCCCACCTGCTGTCGACCATCCCCTACCACGACGTGCCCGAGCCCAAGCTCAAGCTGCCGGCGAGGCCGGCCTCGACCGGTTACGTCCGGACTCCGTGGGAGAGCCAGACGCTCGTTCCCGATCACGCCGCCACGCTGGGCTGATCGCGGACCGATGTTCCGTAATTTGCATCTGCAATTTACAAAACACGTCCGCGGGTACGGCAGACTAGGCGGGTGAGCAACCGGGATCTGCGGCAGCGAGCCGCCGGGCTTGGTGTTTCCGTCAGCTACTGGGACTGGCAGGGGCACGAGGTTACCGTGCCCGACGAAACGCTCGCCGCGATCGTGGCGGCGCTCGAGGACGCGCCCGCGGCGGCGGGCGGGTTCACCCCGCCGGACGCGGCCGCGCCGCAGCCCGCGCAGCGGTCCTGGGGCTTCACCGTGCAGCTTTACTCGCTGCGCTCCCGCGCCTCCTGGGGCCACGGCGACCTGCGGGACCTCGCCGACTTCGCCGCCTGGTCCGCCCGCGACCTGGGCGCCGGCTTCGTGCTCATCAACCCGCTGCACGCCGCCGAGCCGCTCCCCCCGGTCAGCCCGTCGCCGTACCTGCCGATGAGCCGCCACTGGGTGTCGCCGCTTTACCTGCGCATCGAGGACATCCCCGAGTACGCCGAGCTCAGTTATCAGGAACGAATGCGGATAGTCGAGCTTTCGCAGCCGCTTCGTGCCGCGTCGCTGACGCCGGCGCTCATCGACAGGGACGCCGTCTGGGCCGCCAAGCGCGAGGCGCTCGAGATGCTGCGCAAGGTAACGCTGTCTGATGAGCGGCAGGCGTCGCTCAATGAGTTCCGCGCGCGGCGCGGGCGCGCGCTCGCCGACTGGGCCGCGTGGTGCGCGCTCGCGGAGGTGCACGGCGCCGACTACCGCACCTGGCCCGAGCGGCTGCGCGACCCGCGGTCCGCCGAGGCGGAGGTCCGCGGCGGCGACCTCGCCGCGCAGGCCGAGTTCCACGTCTGGGTGCAGTGGCTGGTCGCCGGCCAGGTCGCCGCCGCGCAGGCGGCGGCGCGCGCGGCCGGCATGGAGGCCGGCATCATCGCTGACCTGGCGATCGGCGCGCACCCCGGCGGAGCGGACGCGTGGGCAGGGCAGGCCTACTTCGCCACCGGGTTCACCGTGGGCGCGCCGCCGGACGCGTTCAACCAGCGCGGCCAGGACTGGGGGCTGCGGCCGATGCACCCGCGGGCGCTCGCGGCCGCGGGGTACCAGCCGCTTGCCGACCTCATCGGCGCCAACCTGTCCCTCGGCGGCGGCCTGCGGATCGACCACGTCATGGGGCTGTCCCGGTTGTGGTGGATACCGGAAGGCGCGCCGCCGACGGAGGGCGCGTACGTGTACTACGACGCGCCAGGGACGCTCGGCACGCTCGCCGCGGCGGCGGCCGCCGCCGGGTCCGTCGTCATCGGCGAGGACCTCGGCACCGTGGAGCCGTGGCTGCGTGAGGCGCTGGCCGCCCGCGGCGTGCTCGGCACGATGATGCTCTGGTTCGAGCGCGGCTGGTCCGGCGAGCCGCTCGCCCCGCAGTGGTGGCGGGCCAACAGCCTGGTGACCGTCTCCACGCACGACCTGCCCCCCGCCTCCGCGTTCCTGTCCGGCACTCAGGTCACCGACCGCCTGGCCCTCGGCCTGCTGACCCGCCCCGAGGCCGAGGAGCGGGCCGAGGCCGAGCGGATCGTCAACGACTGGATCGGCGCCTGTGTCGAGCAGGGCCTGCTTGAGGCTGGCCGCCGGCCCACCCCGGATGAGTTCACCGTGGCGCTCTACGGCTACCTAGCCAAGACGCCAGCGATGCTCATCGGCGTCAACCTGGCCGAGGCAGCCGGCGAGACGCGTTCGCAGAACATGCCGGGCACGTGCGACGAGTACCCGAACTGGAAGCTCCCGCTGTGCGGTCCCGAGGGCGAGCCCGTCCTCCTGGAGGACCTGGCCACCAGCGAGCGCGTCCGCGCGGTCGCCCGCGCCGTCGCGGGCGACGAAACCGTCAAATACTGATATATCCGGGAATCCTGGCAGGTCAGCGGCCGACCTCTTCGCGGCAGTACGATATTGAAATCCCGTTCATTTCGCGACAATGCGATAGGGAAATTCTGTTAATTAAGTGGACTCCTCGGCCTACGAGCGCCGAGAGCCATCTGAATTGCCCGCATCGCCGCTGGCAGGTCCCTGACCAGCCCATGATCATGAAGGGTTTGAGTGTTGGGAAGGCTTTATAGCGCTATCACGCTATAAAGCCTTCATGATCATGGCCCTAGGGTGCTTGAGGAGCCGGACGGTCATCCCGTCCGTCACACGAATACCCCACG
>CAZORE010000025.1:0-9076 GCA_964581815.1 uncultured Streptosporangiaceae bacterium
CGGCTAGTCGACGTCGGCGGGCGCCGTCTTCACCTCTTGGCCATGGGCGAGGGAACGCCCGCCGTTGTCATCGTCCCGGCTTTGGGCAGCAACGTCCTCGAATGGGTTCGCGTCCTGCGCGGCGCCTCGGCAGAGACGACCGTGTGCGCATACGACCGCGCGGGCCTTGGGTGGAGCGACCCGCAGCATGGCACCGCGGGGATCGATGCCATGGCGGACGACTTGCACGCGCTGCTCAAGGCCGCGGACATCGCTCCGCCCTACGTCATTGCCGGGAACTCGATGGGCGGTGTCGTCGCCCGCCGCTTCCAGGCCCGCTACCCGGAGGACGTAACCGGGATGCTCCTCATCGACTCCAGTCACGAGGACCAGGCGCGACGGCTGGGTGACGGCGCCTGGGGCGTCCTCTGGCGCGCCGCGAGAAGGCGGATGCGCGTCCTCGGCCTGCGCCGGGTCGCTGCGCACCTGGGCCTGGTCGGCGGTCTTGACGCGGCCAGCCTCGCCTGGGAGACGGTCCCGGAGTATGAAGGCGCGGCGAAGGCGCTCACCCTCTCGACGAAGGAGCGGCGCGCTGTCGCCCGGGAGATGCTCGTGCTCGGACGGCCGCTAGGACAGCCGCAGAGCCTGGGAGCGCTCCCGCTGGCCGTGCTCAGCGCAGGGAGCGCCAGCCGCCGGAGGTGGCCCATCTGGGCGCCCTGGGCGCAGCTGCAGGATGAACTGGCCGCCCTCTCGTCGGACAGCGCATACATGTACGCGGTGAACGCCGGCCACAATGTCCACCTGGATGATCCGGGCGTGGTCGTGCAGGCAATCCGCGACCTCGTTGACCGGTGCCGCCGGGACAGGGCGCAGTAAGCACCTTCAGTGTCGCTTTGGCTGCGGTTCGGCAACGCCCGCCGGGACTGGTCAGTGGGCCTGCCTCCGCTGTTCCTCCGCGGCTGACCGCTGTCCCGGCACGCTGACATCGCCCTCGAGCCGGAGGTTGGGCACCACCGGCGCCAGCCAGCGCGGCAGCCACCAGGCACGCGCGCCGAGCAGCGACATGATCGCGGGGACCAGGATCATGCGGACGATGGACGCGTCGATGAGCACCGCGAACGCCATTCCGATGGCGAGCATCTTCACCGTCGGGTCCGGGTTGAGCACGAAGCTGGCGAAGACAACGATCATGATGAGGGCCGCGGTCGTAATCACCCGGGCCGTGGCCCCGATCCCGATCGCGACGCTGCGGTGCGCGTCACCAGTCACCCGCCAGGCCTCGTGCATCCGGGAGACCAGGAAGACCTCGTAGTCCATTGACAGCCCGAACACGATGCAGAACACCAGCATCGGCACGTAGGCCGGGATGGGCAACGTCGACTGGAGCCCGATCGCGCTCGCACCCCAGCCCCACTCGAAGATCGCCACGATGACGCCGTAGGCGGCGCCAATCGACAAGATGTTGAGGACCGCGGCCTTGGTCGCGATCACGACCGACCGGAACGCGGCGGTCAGCAGGAAGAACGAGATGGCGACGACGGCGACGATCAGCAGCGCCAGCCGGCTGGTGATCTGGTCGGTGAAATCGACGGCTCCCGCCGTGGTTCCGGTGACGTAGCTTGTCGCGGGCTCCTTCGGCAACACATCGTCGCGGAGCGTTTTGACCAGGGCGGTGGTCTGGCTAGCCTGCGGCCGGGTGGTCGGAATGACGTTGAACACCGCTGTGGTGCCGGACGAGTTGACCGACGCGGGAGTGACGGAAGCGACGCCCGCGGTCTTCGAGATATCGGACTGCATCGTGGACAACAGCGAGTTGTTCGCGGAGCTGGACTGGCTTGGCAGCTTGACCACGACGGTCAGCGGCCCGTTCACGCCGACCCCGAAGCCCTCAGAGATCAGGTCGTACGCCTGTCGGTTGCTGTCTGACGTGGGATTGGTCCCGTTGTCCGGTTGGCCGAGCGTCATCGACAACACCGGGATCGCCAGCACGAGAAGCACCGCCACACTGAGCACCGCCCATGGCCAAGGCCGGTCGCTCACCATCCGGCCCCAGCGGGCGAAGGCGCCGCGTTCATGCTGCTTTTGCATGGCCGCCGCGGTCTGCGCCGCCTGTTCCCGTGCGGTCTCCGCGCTCTTGCGTGCCCGGACCCGGGCGCGCAGTGCCCGCACCGTCTCCCCGGCAGCCCCCATGAACGCGGTCACCAGGGTCAGCGCCGAGATCATCGTGACCACGACGACGATCGCCGCGGCCAGGCCTATCGACCCGACGAAGCTGACCCCCGAGAGGTACAGGCCAAGGACGGAGATGGCGACGGTGCTGCCTGCCACCACGATCGCGGCGCCGGATGCGCCCCCGGCCCGCCGGACTGAGCGCCCGACCTCCATCCCGTTGTCCAGGTTCTCCCGGTGCCTGGCCACCAGGAAAAGCCCGTAATCCACGGCAACTCCGAGCCCCAGCAGCGTCGCGATGGTCGGCGCGGTAGTTGGGAACGTGATCACCCGGGCGAGCAGCCCGAGCAGCGAGAGCCCGCAGAGCACGCTGAAGATCGCAGCGACCAGCGGGATGGCCGCCGCGATCAGCGAGCCGAACATGATCAGCAGCAGCACGAGCGCACACGACAGGCCGATGACCTCGGACGCCTGGTCCTGCGTCTGCTGGCCGATCTCGCCGGCCCCGGCCCCGTACTCGACCTGGAGGCCCGCTTTAACGGCAGGTGCCACCGCATTGTTCAGGTTGTCCAGATAGCTGGCATCGAGCGAGTCCGGGTTGACGCTCCAGCTCACATTGGCGTACGCGATCGTGCCGTTACTGGAGACCGTGCCCGTATTGGACGACGCGAACGGGCTGACTGCCTTGATGACGTCCGGCAGTTTCGCCACGTTGCTTACCGACTGGTTGACCGCCGCCTGCTGTGCGGTGACGGTGCCGCTGTTGGCGTGAAAGACGATCTGCCCGCCATACCCGCCTTGCTGCGGAAAGGTGCTGTTCAGCACGTTGAGGCCAGTCGCGGAACCGCTGCCAGGAATCGTGTAGTTATTGACGAACTCACCACCGAACGAGTGCTTGGCGCCGAGCAGTCCGCCGAGGATAATCACCCAGCCGATGATGAAAATCCAGTGCCTCCGGGCCGCGACCCCAGCAAGCCTCTCGAGCAGTAGATTCATTAGCGCTTTGTCCCCCGCCGTTGTCCAGGCACCGCAGACAGAAAGACTGGCTCCTGATAGTCACGCCGAGACGGCTGCCGGCGGATCACCCGCAACGGGTGATCCGACAGCAAGGCACCTCAAAGCTCACGGCCTGGGGCGTGCCGCTGGGTACGAATCCGCCAGCGGGATCTCACCGGGTCGCGGACGGTGCTGGCTGCCCGGTCGCGGCCTTCGTGACCAGCGGCGCGGTCGGCGTCTGCCGCCACAGGCGGCGGCTGGGGGGACGCAGCCCCCAGGACAGCACCGTCAGGATCGTGAAGATGGCCAGCAGGCCCAGCTCGCCGAGGGCGTAGCCGGTGGTCAGGTGCGAGACCATGGCCCCGGTGTAGGTGAAGAAGGCGCCGGCGTAGGCCCATTCCTTGAGCAGCGGGCGACCCGGGATGAGCAGGGCGAACGCTCCCAGCACCTTCCAGATTCCCAGCAGTACCAGGAAGTACGTCGGATAGCCCAGGCCTGTGACAAGGTCGGTGACGAAGGGCAGGCGAGCGATGTCCCAGACACCTCCAAGGCCCATTTCGCCGACCACCGCCGCAGTAGCTAGCCAGTAGCCGGCCGCCAGGTAACGCGCAGGCCCGTGGCGGCTGGTGCGGGTCATCGGTTCGTTTCTGGTGTACATTCCGGTGTCCTTTCAGGTTGGTACCTCGGCGGGGGGGAGCATCTGGTCGATGAGGATCCTTGTCAGCCATCGTTCGTATCGCGC
Source organism: uncultured Streptosporangiaceae bacterium (assembly GCA_964581815.1). Taxonomy (GTDB): domain Bacteria; phylum Actinomycetota; class Actinomycetes; order Streptosporangiales; family Streptosporangiaceae; genus Trebonia. The sequence continues at coordinate 3,887 of CAZORE010000025.1, forward strand.
GGGGCGCCAGCCTCGGTCGGAGACGAGCAACCGGTAGACCTCGGGCGACATGAGCGCGTGGATGATGTCCGCGGCCTCGCGCTCACGCAGTTCCGGCCGCAGGGCCCCGGCGAGGGCCAGGGAACGGGCGATCTGCGCCTGGCCTTGCTGCCTGTGCCGCGTCTGCTCGGCGAGCAGGGCAGCCGCGGCGGAATCGGAGGCCGCCGCGCTCACGAGGATCCGGTGCACAGGCTCGGTTCTCGTCATGATGCCGCGGGTGATGCCCGCGAAGCCTGACAGCTGGCTCCTGGGATCTGGGTCCGCGAGGAGCGCACGGACGTGGTCCCGGTCCGCCAGCGGGATGGTCTCGTCGTCACCGGCTATCGAGACGTCAAGCAGTGCCTTGAGGATCCCGAGCTTGGAGGAGAAGAGACGGTACACGGTCGCGGGCGGGACATCCGACACGTCGCTGATGGCCTCGACGGTGGTTCCCGCGTAGCCGCGTTCGAGGAACAGCGTCCGGGCGGCCCGCACGACCGCGGCGCGAGCCAGGCGCGTCCGGGCCTGGCCGCTCTTGCCGCCCCGCGAGGCGCGCTGCTTGGCTGTGATAGTCACATTCTGAGAGTATCACTCTTAATTTGAGAGTAGAACTCTCAAATAATGCGGGAATGCTGTGGGCGCCGCCGGCCGGTGCCCCATCGCTAATGCGCGCCGTGACAATGACCGGCTGTTACTCGCGGGGCCGGCCGGCGGCGATTATCGCCGCGAACCGCTGCTCAACCTCGGGGATCCGGTCGGCGTGGGTGAACGCGAGCGGCCGGCGGTGCGTGACCGCGTCGAACGCGATCCTGGCCGCCTCGTCCGGGGTGATCGCGTCGGGGTAGTCCTCGCGGCTCATCCCGGTGGCGACCTTACCCGGCAGCAGGAGGGTCACCCCGACGTCGGCGCTGACGGCGGCCAGCTCCTGGGTCAGCGATTCGCAGAGGCCGAGGAGCGCGTGCTTCGCCGCGACGTAGGAACTGATGCCGGGCCGGGCGGTAACCGAGGCCATCGACCCGGTGACCAGCAGCTGCGCGGGCAGGCCAGCCTCGAGCAGCCGGGGCACGAACGCGCGGACCAGGTGCACCGTGGCCATGAAGTTGATGTTCATGACCCGGTCCCAGTCGGCCGCGGTCAGCTCCCAGGCGCGGCCGAGCACCACGATCCCCGCATTAGAGCAGACCAGCTGGACCGGGCCGAGGGCGAAGGCGGCCCGGGCGAGGCGCTCGATGCCGGCCGGCTGGGACACGTCCGCCACCACCGTCGCCACCACCGCGCCCGACTCGCGCAGCCGGCCGGCGGCGGCGTCCAGGGCATCGGCGCGGACGTCGGACAGCACGACCCGCAGGCCGCGGTTGGCCGCGGCGGCGGCCAGCGCGTAGCCGATCCCGCTGGCGCCGCCGGTTACCACCGCGACCCGTCCTGGTTCGATCCGCATCCGTGGCTCCCGTAAGGATGTCAGCGCGGGGGCATGCGGATGGCGCCGTCAAGGCGGATGGTCTCGCCGTTGACGTACCGGTTCTCCAGCAGGCTGACCGCGAGGTGTGCGTAGTCGTCCGGGTCGCCGAGCCGCTTCGGGTGCGGCACCGCGGCGGCCAGGCCGTCCCTGATGTCCTGCCTGAGGCGGGCGAGCATGGGCGTGTCGAAGGTACCGGGGGCGATCGTGTTCACCCGGATCTGCCTGCTGGCGAGGTCGCGCGCGGCGACCAGGGTGATGCCGTGCACGGCCGCCTTAGTGGCGGTGTAGGACGTCTGGCCGATCTGGCCGTCGAAGGCCGCGACCGACGCGGTGAGCACGATGGCCCCGCGCTCGCCGTCGACCGGCTCGGTGCGGGCGATGCGCGCCGCGCCCAGTCGCAGGATGTTGTAGGTGCCCACCAGGTTGACCCGGACGACCTCAGCGAAGGTCTCCAGCGAGCCGGGGTTGCCCTCCTTGTCGAGTATCCGTACCCGGTCACCGCCGCGGCCCGCGCAGTGCACCACCGCGCGCAGCGGGCCGCCCCCGGCCTCGACGGCGTCGAGCGCGTCGTTCACCGCGGTCTCGTCGGTGATGTCGGCCTTGGCGAAGATGACCCCCGTGCCCAGCTCCGCGAGGTCGTCATCGGACGGGGGGTTCAGGTCCGCGATGCCCACCTTGGCGCCGGCCGCGAGCAGGCGGCGCACGGTCGCCAGGCCGAGCCCGGACGAGCCGCCGGTGACCAGGGCGGAAATGGAATCTAGTTGCACGGCTGCTCCTTGGTGGATGTCGTTGGCGACGGTGTCGGGTAACCGGTCAGCTGGCCAGCAGTTCGATGACGGTCGCGTTGGCCATGCCGCCGGCCTCGCACATCGTCTGCAGGCCGTAGCGGATCCCGTGGTCGCGCATGTGGTGGACCATCCGGGTCATCAAGATGGCGCCGGACGCGCCGAGCGGGTGCCCGACGGCGATGGCGCCGCCGAGCGGGTTGAGCCTCGCGTGGTCGGCGCCCGTTTCCGCCTCCCAGGCCAGCGGTACGCTCGCGAACGCCTCGTTGACCTCGAAGGCGCCGATGTCGTCGATGGTCAGGCCCGCCCGCTTGAGCACCTTGGCGGTGGCCGGGATCGGCGCGGTCAGCATGGTCACCGGGTCGTCGCCGGTCACCGCGCCGGAGTGGAACCGCGCCAGCGGCCGCAGGCCGAGCTCGGCCGCCCGCTCACTGGTAGTGATCAGCAGGGCGGCGCAGCCGTCGGAGATCTGCGAGCTGTTGCCCGCGTGGATGACGCCGTCGTCGAGGAAGGCGGGCTTGAGTGACGCCAGCTTCTCAAGCGAGGAGTCGCGCCGGATGCCCTCGTCGGCCGTGAGCTCGCCGTCCGGGCCACTGACCGGGACGAGCTGCCCGGCGAAGGCGCCGCCGTCGGTCGCGGCCGCGGCCTTCCGATGGGACTCGAGCGCGAACTCATCCAGCTGGGTACGGGACAGGCCCCAGCGGCGGGCGATGTCCTCCGCGCCGAGGCCCTGGCTGAAGCTGTCGCGCTGGTAGCGCTCCTTGACCTTGGGACCGAACGGCTCGCCGACCGCCCGCGCGGAACCGAGCGGGACCCGGCTCATCGACTCCACGCCGCCGGCCACGACGACCTCGTAATGGCCGGCGATGACGCTGGCGGCGGCGAAGTGCACCGCCTGCTGGCTCGAGCCGCAGGCACGGTCCAGGGTCACCCCGGGGATCGACTCGGGCCAGCCGGCCGCGAGCACCGCAAGCCGGCCGACGTTGGTGGACTGCTCGGCGATCTGGGTGACGCAGCCCCAGACGATGTCCTCGATCAGCTCCGGGTCGAGCTGGTTCCGGCCGGCCAGCGCCGTCAGCACGGACGCCGACAGGTCGACCGGGTGCACTTCCCGCAGGGTCCCCTTGCGGCGGCCGATCGGCGCGCGCACCGCGTCTACGATTACCGCATCTCGCACGAGCTGTTCCTTCCTGTTGGCGCTGGCATAAGACAGAGAGCGCGAAGCCGCCGGTGACGCGCAGCGTCTCCCCGGTCACGAACGACGCGGCGGGTGAGACGAGGTACAGCAGCGCGTCGACGATGTCACGTTCCTCACCCTCGCGCGGCAGGATCTGCTGCGACATGACGCGGGCCACTTCGTCCCTTGGCAGCTCCGCCCGGATGGTGTCGGTGAAGATCAGGCCGGGCGCGATCGCGTTGACCCGGATGCCGTCGGCGGCGAACTCACGCGCCAGCTGGGCGGTGGCGCCGCGGACGGCCAGCTTGGACACCCCGTAGGCGGCGCGGTTCGCGTAGGCGGCCGAGGATGAGATGTTGACGACGACGGCGCCAGGTCGGCCGCTCATCGCGGGCCGGGCGGCCAGCGAGCAGATGTAGACCCCGATCACGTTGACGTCGAACAGCCGCCGCAGGCCGGCGATGCCGATCTCGGCCGAGGGCTTGTTGTAGGCGGCCGAGTGCAGGCCGGCGTTGTTGACGAGGATGTCGATGCCGCCGTGCCGCTCCGCGACCTCGCAGAAAACCGCGGCCACGGCGGCCTCGTCGGCCACGTCGCAGGCCGCGCCGACGGCGCGGCCGCCCTTGCCCGTGATCTCCGCCGCGGCCGCCGCGGCCGCCGCGCCGTCGATGTCGGCCAGTACCACGTGGGCGCCCCGGGCGGCCAGGGCCGTGCCGAAGGCCTTGCCGAAGCCGCGGCCGCCGCCGGTGATCACCGCTACCTTGCCCTGATAGGCGTCCTGCGTCATCGCGTCCCCTTCTCGCCCGCGGCACCGGCGGGCTCGCCGCCGAAGACCCGGGTCACCGGTCCTGCCAGACCGGGTCGCGGCGCTCACGGAAGGCGGCGACGCCCTCGGCCGCGTCCTGCGAGCCGAACACCGGTTCCAGGTAGGCCCGCTGCCGCTGGAAGCCCTCGCCCGCCGGCCAGTCGGCCGAGTCGACCGCGACCGCCTTGGAGGCCCGCACCGACATCGGCGCGCTCGCGGCAACCTGCGCCGCCAGCTCGAGCGCCGCGGCGAGCGCCTGCCCGTCATCGACCAGGCGGTTGACCAGGCCGAAGTGCTCGGCCCGGGCCGCGTCGAGCGGTGCTCCGGTGCAAATGAGCTCCATCGCCACCGCCTGCGGGAGGCGGCGCGGCAGCCGGAACACGCCGCCGCCGCGTGCGGCCAGCCCGCGGCGCACCTCGGGCAGGCCGAACCGGGCGCCTTTGCCCGCGGTGACCATGTCGCAGGCGAGCACGATCTCGAACCCGCCGCCGAGCGCCCAGCCTTCCACCGCGGCGATCAGCGGCTTGGCCGGCGGCCGCTCGACGATGCCGCCGAAACCCCGCACGGGATCCCTGATCTGCTCCCCGGCCGCGAACGCCTTCAGGTCCATGCCCGCGCAGAAAGCTGGCCCGGCCCCGTGCAGCACGCCGACCCGCAGCTCGGTGGTGCGGTCGAGCAGGTCGAGCGCGCGGGCGATCCCGGCCGAGACCGCGCCGTTCACGGCGTTGCGCTGCTGCGGCCGGTTGATGGTGACGACCAGGATGCCGCCTTCGCGGCGGATCAGGACGTCGTCGGGCGCAGCCGATGGGCCGGCGGCTGATGACATGGGCGGTCGGGCTCCCGGTTGGCAGTGAAGAGTCTATTTGTATAACTAATATAGAGAGATCACGGAACGGGGGCAAGGTTACCCACCTCACTCAGCCCAGAGCCGATCAGCCGAGGGCCG
>CAZORE010000025.1:9176-56339 GCA_964581815.1 uncultured Streptosporangiaceae bacterium
GCCGATCAGCCGAGGGCCGGTCAGCGGAGTGCCGAGTGGCCGAGCAGCGCCTTGCCGAGGTGCAGGATCTGGATCTGGCTGGTTCCCTCGGGGATGGTGGCCTCGCGGGCGTCGCGGAAGTACCGCTCGACCGGCGACTCCTCCATGAGCCCGGCTCCCCCGTGCAGCTGCAGCGCCAGGGTGGCGGCCCGCCCGGCCGACTCGCCGCAGTAGTACTTGGCCATCGAGCACTCGTACCGCCCGGGCTCGCCCGCGTCGATGCTCCTGGCGGCGTGGTAGCCGAGCAGCCGGGACGTCTCCGTCAGGGTCGCGATCTCGACCACCATCTGCTGCACCAGCTGAAACCCGGCGATGGGCTTGCCGAACTGCTCGCGCTGGCGGCAGAACCTGATCGACTCCTCCAGGCAGGCCTGGGACAGCCCGACCGCGCCCATCGCCATGTTGAGTCGGCCCGCGTTGACGGCCGCCATGCCGAGCGACAGGCCGCCGCCGAGCTTGCCGAGCACGTTGCCCGCCGGCACCAGGGTGTCGTCGAACGTCAGCTCGCAGCTGGTGGTCGACCGGAGCGGCATGTGCGGGATGTCGTGCACGCCGAACCGGGACTCGGCCGCGTCGACCAGCAGCCCGGTGATCCCGTGGTCGGTGCCGTCCTCGTCGACCACCCGGACGAACAGGATGCCGAAGTCGCACCCGAGCGCGTTGGTGATGTAAAGCTTGCTCCCGTTGACCACGAACCCGTCTTTGGTGCGCCGGGCGGTAGTGCGCAGCGCGCCCGCGTCCGAGCCCGCGTCCGGCTCGGTCAGCCCGAACCAGCCGAACCGGCGGCCCGCGAGCAGGGGCTGGAGGAACCGCTCGGCCTGCTCCGCGCGGCCGGCCGCGCCGAGCACCCGGGCCACCATGCCCTGAACGTTGACGGTGGTCCGCAGCGAGCCCCAGCAGCGGCCGGCCTCCTCCATGAGGATGGCCTGCATCATCATCGGCAGCTCGTCTCCCCCGGCCGCCTCGGGCACGCCGCCCCGGACGTAGCCGAAGTCGTACAGCTGCGGCAGCAGCTCCCACGGGAACGTGCGGGCCTGCTCGTGCGCCGCCACCAGCGGCGCCACCTTCTTGTCGAGAAAGGACCGCACCGCGTCGCGCAGTGCCCGCTCGTCCTCGTTCAGCAGCGCCGCCATGAGTCACCATCCATCGTTCCGTACTTTCAGTTGTATCATCATACTGATATAGTCCAAAGCTGGACAGCAGGGTCGCCGCTCAGCGTGGAGGTGCCGTGCAGACGGGACTGGCAGGCAAGGTCGTCATCGTTACCGCCGCCACCGCTAACATCGGCCGGGGCATCGCGCTCGCGTTCGCCGCGGAAGGCGCCCGGGTGGTGATCAACGGCCGCGATCCCGTCGCCGGCGAACTGGTGGCCAAGCTCGCCCGCGAGCAGGGCGCCGCCGACGTGCTGTGGCGCCCGGCCGACATGACCGTCGAAGACGAGGTGGCCGGGATGGTCGCCGACACCCTGGCCGCCTTCGGCCAGATCGACGTGCTCGTCAACAACGTCGGCGGGAACGTGGCGGTCACCCCGTTCGCGTCATCGACCCCGGACCAGTGGCGAGCCGACCTCGAGCTCAACCTGATGACGACGTTCCGCTGCACCCACCTGGTGCTGCCCGCCATGCTTGAACGAGGCAGCGGGCGGATCATCAACATCGGCTCGACCGCCGGGTTCATCGGCGACCGTTACCTGGCCGTCTACTCGGCGGCCAAGGGCGGGGTGCACGCGTTCACCCGGGTGCTCGCGCTCGAACTCGGCGAAACCGGGATTACGGTCAACGCCATCGCGCCCTACGGGACCCGGTCCGACGACCCCTACAGCGACATGAGCAGCGGCAGCCGGCTCCACCCGGAGCACGGCGTGTTCGCTCGCGCCCGGGCGGAAGACCCGGAACGCATGATGGCCATCGGGCGCAAGACCGCGCTGCCGCGCAACCACGCGCGGCCGCCCGAGATCGGCGCCGCCGCGGTCTACCTGGCGTCGGAGGCGGCCGCGTTCGTCACCGGGCACACGCTCCAGGTCGACGGCGGCGTGTCCCTAGTCTGAGCAGGAGCAGCGCATGAGCGAGACCACCGTCTACACCGACTTCAGGCTGCACGCGGGTCACCTGGCCGAGACCGGGGAGCGCAGCCCGGCCGAGACCGCGGTGCGCCGTGACCTCGCCGCCGCCTACCAGCTATGCGCCCTGTTCGGCTGGGACGACCTCGTGTACACCCACATCTCCGCGCGGGTGCCCGGGCCGGGGCACCACTTCCTGGTCAACCCGCTCGGCCTGGGGTTCGACGAGATCACCGCGTCCAGCCTCATCAAGATCGACCTGGACGGGAACGTCATCGGGGACAGCGGCGGGTACGAGCCGAACGCGGCCGGCTTCGTCATCCACGGCGCGATCCACTCCACCAGGGAGAACGCGGGCTGCGTGATGCACCTGCACACCGAGGCGCAGATGGCCCTGTCGACGCTGCCGGAGGGCCTGCTCCCGCTGACACAGCACGCGATGCGGCTGTACGGCCGGATCGGTTACCACGACTATGAGGGCATCGCGCTGTCCCAGGGGGAACGGGAACGGCTCGTCGCCGACCTCGGCGACCGCGCGGCGATGATCTTGCACAATCACGGCAGCCTGACCGTCGGCGCAACCGTCGCGCAGGCCTTTGTCGAGATGTTCTACCTGGAGAAGGCGGCCCGCAGCCAGCTGCTCGCGCAGGCCACCGGCCAGCCGCTGATCATCCCGCCGCGAGAGACGATCGAGCTGACCGCGCGTCAGTGGGACAGCCAGCTCGACTCGGGCATCGAGTGGCCGGCCCTGCTGCGCCGGCTGGAACGGGCGGCCGGGCCCGGCTTCGCCCAGTGACCGGCTCGTCTTCTCGCCCGGTTTCCGGCCGGCCAGCCAGCGCCGAGATGACGTTCGCCCGGCGCTGGGAGACGGCGGTGGCCACCAGCGGCGACCGGCTGTTCCTCATCTTCGAGGGGCCGGACCAGTCGGTGTCGCAGTGGACGTACCGTGAGTTCGACGAGGTGGTCACCCGCATGGGCGCGACCCTGGCGGCGGCCGGGGTGACGCCGGGGTCATCGGTCCACGTGGTGCTGCGCAACTGCCCCGCCTTCATCGCGATCTGGCTCGCCTGCGCGCGGTCTGGCGCCTGGCTGGTGCCGGTCGACCCGACGTCCACCGCCCGCGACATCAGCCGGCAGCTGGACCGGGTCCGCCCGGCCGCGGGGGTCTGCGCGGCGAGCCGGGCGGACGCCTACGCGGCCGGGGTGCGAGAGTCGGCCGCGGGGCGGCTGGCCGCGATTGAGCTGACGGAGACGGCCGCCGACGTGGCCCTCGCCGACGTAACGGGCGCTGACGGGTCACTCGCTGCCCTGGCACCCGCTGACGGGGCGGGCGGGCACACTGCGACGGCGGCCGCCGTCGCGCCGGCGGACCGGCTGGCGGTCATGTTCACCTCGGGGACGACCTCCGAGCCGAAGGGCGTCGTGCTCACGCAGCACAACTACGCGCACGTCGCCGACACGATGTCCGCCATCGTCGGGCTCCGGCCGGAGCACCGCTGGCTGGTCACCCTGCCGCTGTTTCACGCCAACGCACAGTACTACTGCATCGCCCCGGCGATCGCGGTCGGTGCCAGCGTCGCGCTGACCTCTGCGTTCTCCGCTTCCCAGTGGCTGCGCCAGGCCCGCGACCGGTCGGCCACGCACGCGAGCCTGTTCGCCGCGCCGATCCGGATGATCCTCGCCCGCCGGCCGGCCGACGCGCCGGCCGCGGCGCTGCAGCACGTCTGGTTCGCGCAGAACCTCGGCGCGCAGCACTACGACGAGTTCGCGGAGCTGGCCGGCTGCCGGCCGCGGCAGCTTTACGGCATGACCGAGACCGTCGCGATCGTCTGCGCCGATGTCTCAAGCCCGTACCGCAACGACACCATCGGCCCGCCGGTCGAGGGACGCCCGGTCGTGCTGCGCAGCCCCGAGACCGGAGCGGAACCGCCGGCCGGCGAGCCCGGTGAGCTTGTCCTGCGCGGGGTGCCCGGGGCCGACATCTTCCTGGAGTACCTGGACGACCCGGCCGCGACCGGCCGGTCGCTGGTCCAGCGCGACGGCGCCACCTGGTTCCATACGGGCGACATGGTGGCCCGCGCCGACGGCGCCAGTGCCGATAACAGTGGCGCGCTCCACTTCGTCGGACGACGCGACGACGTGATCAAGGTATCCGGCGAGAACGTCAGCCTGACCGAGGTCGAGGCCACCCTCGCCCAGGCGCCCGGGGTCCTCGAGTGCGCCGTTCTCGGACGCCCCGATCCGGTCCGCGACATGGTGCCCGTCGCCTACGTCGTCCCGCGTGACCCGGAGCATCCGCCGGCCATCAGCGACCTCGCGGAGTGGTCAGAGCGCAACCTGGCGGCGGCCGCCCGCCCGCGCGACTGGCACCTGATCGAGGCGCTGCCCCGGACCAGCGTCGGCAAGGTCCGCCGGTTCAAACTGTGACCGGTCGCGAAACCCCGGACGCTACCCGGTCGGGCGCCGTCGTCAGCGAACCGGCTCCTGCCGGATGCGCTTCGCGAGTCTGGTGCAGTAGACGGCCGTTGCGGCAAGCGCTACCGGTGCGGCACTCAGCCATTGACCGGCCCCTTGGCCACCCGACACGATCATGGCGTCCACGCCGAGGCCGGCCGTCCAGAGTCCCGCGACCGCGAAGGCGAGCGCGGCCGCGGTATCGGTGACCATCGGGGTCAGCCCCGCATTGCCCGGCCACCGGCGCTTGCAGGAACGGTAGGCGATCAGCAGCAGGACACCGGCCAGTCCCACTGCGAGGCGGCCATAGACCGTCTCGAAGGCCCAGTCTGACAGTGCCGCTTGATGGCAGTTCGCGGCCGCTTGCTGAGATAGCCAGCGAGCGCAATCTTGCGGAGTGAGTGCCGCCGCGGGGACCGTGACAATTGAGCTCGCACCACCAATCAGGTAGATCAGGCCGGCCGCTACGCCGCTGGCCCCGACGGTCATTGCGCCGATTGCCCCCAGCAGCATCGCGCTGCGCAGAATCTGGCCGGCGAGTCTCCGCAACGGCATCCGGATTCGCCGGCTTTCGCGCGGGACGAGATCGTCGACAGTACCGAAAGCCGCCAGGGCCCCGAGTTCCGCCTCGTAGGATTGCGCGCCGTCGGCCATCGCGGCGTCAGCGGAGTCGCGCAGATGTGCTTCGGTCTCGGCCAAGAGGTACCGGGCGTCCCGCGGCGGAAGTGCGCGCGTGGCTTCGAAGAGGTCGTCGAGGAAGAACCCGATCGGGCTATCGTCAGGATGATTCATCAGGCTTCCGCCGTTCTGGCGGGTGCGGAGCGGACCACGTTGCCGATCGCCTGCGTGAGGCTCTGCCATTCTGCGCGTTGGTGCGCTAGCGCGTTGTGGCCCGAGGGAGTCAGCCGGTACAGCCGTCGGCGCCGCCCGTTGACGGGGTGCCACTCACTGGCCAGGAACCCGAGATCTTCAAGGCGGTGGAGAGCCGGGTATACCGCTCCCTCGGTGAGGTCGAGCAACCCGTCCGTGCGTTCACGCAGCTGGGTGATGACCGCGTAGCCATGTCCTGGCGCTGTGCTGAGGATGGCTAGCAGCAGCAAGTCGAGATGACCCTTTACCTTGTCTGCACTCATACCTTGGCATCTTAGGCATTAGGGGGCCGCGGGTCAACATTGACCGCGGAAGAAGCGGCCGGCCCCGGCTCAGGCGGTCTTACTCCGGCCCCGCGCCCGGCTGGCCCGGGACACGGCCGGGCGCCGCGCCCCTGCGCTGGCCGCGGGGCCGGCCGGGGCTTCGAGTCCCGCGGTGAGGAACCGCACCAGGTCCTCGAGCAGCGCCTCAACCGGCGATCCGAGGTCACCGCCGGAGACCAGGACGGCCTGGTAGCGAGCCAGGGTGTGGATGGTGCTCGTCATCACCACCGTCCAGCGCTCGTCGAGTACCGCGACCGGGTGGCCCGGCAGCAGCCGGCCGAGCAGGCTGCGCAGCGTGGCGACGGTGTTCGTCGGGATGCCAATCGACTCGAGCCCTCGGTACCCGCCGCGCTCGGTGATGTAGCGCGACATGAACGCGAGGTAGTGACTGTGCTGTTCCAGGTGGGCCGCCATCGGCAGGACGAAGACGCGCACCAGGTCGCAGACCTGGGGCTGGCCGCGGGCGACGAGGTCGGCGAACATCTCCACCCGCAGCCGCTCGCTGAGCGAGGCACGGAAGGCGATGACCTCCCGGACCAGGCTTTCCCGGTCACCGAAGTGGTACTGCACCACCGCGTGATTCTTCTGGCCCGCCGCGACGCCGATATCGCGCAGCGGTACGGCCTCGATCCCGCGCTCGGCGAAAAGCTGCTCGGCCGTCGTGAGGAGGTCCTGGCGGGTCGCGTCGCCGCGGGAGTTGGCGCGCTCCCGGCTAGCCAGCCTGCGGTTCACGGCTGGCCTGGCGTTTCGGTCCGCTGCTGCATGCATGGTCAAGGTTAGCGTCCGACCCGGCCATTAGCCCGGCCCGCCGGACTCCTAGTGCCGGTCCCAGACCAGCGGCAGGTTATTCAGTCCTACCTGGCGGCCGTGCTCGGTGATCGGAACGTCCAGGTCGAGCCGGTACTCGGGGATCCGCCGGTGCCATTCGGTCAGCCCGACCAGCAGTTCCCGGCGCGCGAGGTGCGACCCCAGGCACCGGTGAGGGCCAGCGCCGAAGGCAAGGTGGCGGTTGTTCTCGCGGTCGATCTGGGCAAAGTGTGCGGCTGGCGTCATCTCGGGCTTCCTCGCTCGCGCTGGCGGCGCCTTAGCGCCGACCGGTCAGGCGGTGGCGGTCGGCTCGGCCGCGGCCGGCTCGGTCACCGGCGGGGCCGGGCGCCAGGAGGTGAGCAGGGTGAGGGCGGCGCCGATGCCGCCGGCCCCCACGCAGACCGCGTAGGCCACCCAGCCGCTGATGGGGTAGCCGGCCGCGTGGTCGAGGGACAGCCATCCCCCGCCCGTTCCGGCCAGCGCGACCGCCACGACGCAGATCATCAGCACGTACTCATACCCCTGGCCGGGCCGGAAGATGAAGAACCCGTTCTTGAGGTGGGCGGTGACCAGGGCCACCAGCATGGTGCCGAGGACGCCGGCCGCCGCCAGCGGAGTGAGCAGCCCAAGGAGCAGCAGCACGCCGGAGCCGATCTCGGTGAGGGTCGCCACGTAGGCGTGCACCCAAGCGGGCCGCATGCCGATGGAGGCGAACCAGCGGGTGGTGCCCGCGATCTTGCCGCCGCCGAACGCGTGGTTCCAGCCGTGGGCCAGCATGGTAATGCCGAGAACCGCCCTCAGCAGCAGCGCGGCGATGTCTACCGGGTGCACGAGCCCCTCCCGTCGGTCAAGTCAGTGGCGGGACTGGCCGGTACCCGACCTCATCTCCACACATAGTTATATCATTGCACTTGTCGGACTATCTGGCGAGCTGTGCGAGCAGGTACTGAGCGCGGCTACCAGGGACGGCCCTGGCGCATTCTGCCTGGCCGTCAGCCGCCAAGCTCGCTGATCCGCGCCGTGGGCAGCACCCGGGCGATGCGCCATAGCCCGAGCCAGCTCCGCGGGAAGACGTTCTCATCCGTCAGCGCCGCGTGGGCACCTGGGTCCGGGTCGGCGCAGGCGTCCGCGCAGACGGTGACCCGGTACCCGGTGTCGACCGCCCACCGGGTGGTGGACAGCACGGTCCCCGAGGTAGCCACGCCGACGATGATGAGCTGGCCGATGCCCGCCTGCCGCAGCATCTCGTCCAGGTTGGTGGTGGCGAAGGCGCTCAGGGACTTCTTGCCGAGCACCGGCTCGGCCGCCGCAGGCGCCACGAGCGGGTGGATCTGGTCCTGCATCCCGTCCGGCACCACGTGGATGACCGGCAGGCCGGCCCGGCGGGCCGCCGCCAGTGCGACCGCGGCCTGCCGCGCGACGCCGGCGTCGTGGCTGAAGTTCTCGACGATGTAGGCCGCGTAGTCCAGGACCAGGAACGCGGTCCCCGTCGCGTCGTCTCGGCTGCGTACTGTCATGGGCCGTCCTTACTTTCTGCTAAGGGGAAGAAGTCGTCGAGCTTGCGGCGCGGCCGCGCCGCAAGCTGGCCGCGCCGCACCATCCATAAGATAGATTACTAATCGAACTAATCAATACCAGCCGCCCGGCCTGCAGCAGGGCCGGGCGCTGTCGTCCTCACCTACGATTTACAGGCAGCGGGGACCGGCGGCTGCAGGCTGAGCAAGCCGCAGAAGCTGGAGTCGGCCACCTGCCACGTGCCATTGGTCAGCACCGCTTGGCCCTTCTGCGCCTTGACCACCGGGAACCCGGAAAGCAGCAGGTTCCAGGTGACGCTGGCCGTAGAGCCAGTGACGGTGACTGCGGTGACCTGCGCCGCGGTCTCCTTGGCCTGAGACGAGCTCGCCTCGCCGGCCAGGACCGCCGAGAACTTCGAGCCGTTCTGAAGCAGGGTCACCTTCGTCGCGGTCGGCGTCGCCGGGTCGAAGAACGCCACCCAGTTGGTAGCGACTGTCTTCGCGTCGCCGGTCAGGCCCGCGGGAATGTTCGAGCTCGAACCGGATGCCACCGCGGAGGCTGAGGCTGAGGCAGAAGCGCTGGCCGACGCGGCGGGGGCGCTAGCCGACGACGCGGCGGACGTGGGCGAGGCGGGCGGGGTCGAAGATATCGAGCTTGACCCCGAACTGCACGCGACGAGCGCGAGGCAGCTGACGGTCGCCGCGACCGCGACGAACGGTCTGATGGAACGAATATTCACTGGGCTGGCCTCCTGAAGATCGAATAGTTGTCGGCTCGCCATTGAGCCTGCGCGCACCGCAAGATAGGTTACTAATCAAACTAATCGAATGTAAGGGCCTGCGCATCGGAGGCTGAGGGTGACAGTGGCGGACGACACCAAGGGGAGGACGAGCGTGACCGAGACGGTGCTTGACGGCAAGCCGGCGGCGCCGAGCGCCGAGGAACTGATCAGCCGGGCGAAGGCACTGATCCCGCTGCTGCGGGCGAACGCGGGCCTGGCTGAGCGGCTGGGCCGCGTGCCGGACGAGAACGTGCAAGCCATCGAGGAAGCCGGCCTGTTCCGCATGCTCAGGCCGGCGAAGCGCGGCGGCTACGGCACCGCCGCGGCCACGGCCGCGGCCGCGATGACCCACATCGCCAGCGGCTGCCCGTCCACCGCCTGGGTCATGTCGATCTACAGCGGCATCGGCCGCATGGCGGAAAGCCTGCCCGAACAGACGCTGGCCGAGATATACGCCGAGCGGCCTAACGCGAAGTTCTCCGGCACCTTCGCCGCCGCCGGCGCGGCCTGCGAGGCGGTCGACGGGGGCATCCGGATCCGGGGCCGGGGACGCTGGCCATTCAACAGCGGCTGCCACCACGCGGACTGGGACCTGCTGCGCGTCTCGATTGAGGAACGCGACGGAACCACCTCGGACGCGTTCTGCCTGATCCCGCTGTCGGAGCTTACGATCGCCGATGACTGGCACGTGATGGGCGCGGCGGGCACCGGGAGCAACTCCGTGGAGTGCGGTGAGCTGTTCATACCCGAGCACCGGGTCTCGCGCCGGATCGCCGACGCCTTCAAGGCGCTGCAGGTCGGCGACAGCGGCTACGCGTTCACGGCGGCGCTGCCGCTCGGCATGGCCCGCTACGCGCTCGAGGCATTCCACGACCTGGCCAAGGGCCGGGGCATCAGGATGCTCGGCTACGAGAGAATGTATGACTCCGCGATCGTGCAGACGGCGATCGCCGTCGCCCACAGCAACATCACGATGATCGAGTCCTACCAGCACTGGGTGCTCTCGACGCTCCAGCCGGGCGCGATGAGGATCACCGATCCGATGCTGACCGGCGCCGGCGGGACCCAGTGCTACAAGCTGGCCCGGGAGGCCATCGAGCGGCTCTTCGACGTCTGCCCGACCGACGAGATCCGGCTGGACCGGCCCATCCAGCGGCTCCTGCGGGACCTGCTCGCGTTTACCCACCAGGGCGCCATGGCGCCGTATGCGAACTGGGAGCGCTACGGCCGGCACCTGGTCGGCGTCACCAGCGGCAGCTCATCACCACCGCTGCCGCCCGCGCGCTAGGCGCGACTTCCGGGCGGCGAGCGGTGCTCGCCAGGCCGGCGGGTTCATGCCATCGCGCCGTTGCCCGGCACCACCCCGTCCTCGTGCGCCATCCAGTGCACGAAGCGGTGCAGCGGGTACATGGCGTCGTGCGGGTTGCCGATGGTGCTCGGCCCCGCCTCACCCAGCCGGACGATGCGCTGGGCTCCGCAGCTAGCGAGCCGGTCACGGTAGTCCGGCATGCGCTGGTGCGGGTAGAAGCCGACCGTCTGCGTCGCCACGTTCACGTACCTGATGGCATCGTCGAGCGAGTCCACCCGGACCACGTTGGCGGTCTTGTTGACGGGGTGGAAGTCCACCGGCTCGTCTGACCGGATCACCAGCCCCCTACCGTCGGTCTTGCCCCACACGCGGAACTCGTCGTCGAGCATCACCAGCGTGCCGATCTGCTCGCGCAGGTCCAGGTCGAGCGGCCTGGCGTCACCCGAGGCGGCCGCCTTCTCGGTGATGCGCGCGTGCAGCCGCTCGCAGAACCGGTCCGCGTCGTCCTGGCCCGCCTCGACGAAGATGAACCGGCTAGCGACGCAGGCTTCCTGGTTGAGGACCATGACGTCGGTGGCGGCGAGGCCGGCGGCGAGGTCGAGCGCCTCCTGCGACAAGACGGCCTCCCGGCCGACCATCGAGATCGACGTCTTGGGGTCGAATGACACCAGCTGGAACCCTGGCCCGAGGTACTTGGTCACGTTGCTGATCGCGTCGCCGCCGCCCCACGCCACGATCTTGTCGAAGTACTGGGGACGGTACAGCGCCCGCTCCACCGCATCGTCGCCACCGCGCCAGTAGACCGCCGACATCGACTTCACGATGGCATGGCCGGGGTCGATGCCCGCCATGGTCCGCAGGACCGCCACGGTGGTGAAAGGATCGCTCGATGACATCTTGAACAGGTTGACGGCCTTGACCATCGCTCCCTGGGCGATGGACTTCACCGCGACGCCCGGGGAGTTACCAGGCAGCACGTGGATCAGCCTCGGCGCGAAAGCGCGAACGAAGCTCCTGCGCCCGGTGAAGTCCTGCTTGGGCACCCACTCATCGAGTGCCCTCGGATCGGGAAAGTTCTGCTCCACCACCGTTTGCAGCAGCCGCTTGTCGAGATAGGCCGCCGCGCCCTTGACCTGCCCTTCAAGCACGGCACGCGGCAGCACATGGGTGGCGGCCATGCGATCGATGCATTCCTCCACGAAGGGGTTGCCGGGGTCGCGGAGCCGTTCGCCGGTCTCGACGAGGAAATCGATGATTTCCGCGAGCGGGACGTTCAGCAGCGGCGGCACCTCGGTACGCGGATGCACCGCCCGGTCCAGGGCCATCCGCGGCGTCGCGAAAGTGACTCCCAGGTCGCGTGAGCGGTGCCGGGCATCCTGGCCCTCGACTAGCTCGCCCCGCAGGAAGAACGGGGCGGAAACGACCGCATCGGCTGGCTTGCGCTCGGTGTTGACGGCGTTCATGACAGGCCTCGCACATACGCGTCGACGGTGCCGGCGCAGCCGATCTTGTCGTCGCCTTGAATGTCCGCATAACGGACGATGTTGTTCCGTACCGACGGACTCTGGCCGCCACAGGCGCAGGGACTGAAATCGAGGGAGATCTTGTCGCCGGTGATGATTCCGCCCCAGCGCCCGTCGAGCGAGAGGTCGAAGAAGGCGGCGCGACCCTCGACCTCGCCGGTCTCGTGCGGCAGCAGGGCGCCGCCTTCCTCGTCAAGGATGAAGGGCACCAGCCACGGCGGCACGTGATACCGGCCGCCGCCGCGGCACTTAGGCATGCCCGAATTGAGCTCCTGCATGGAATAGTTCTGGAAGTCCCGGCTGGCCGGGATGTTGAACGTCTGGTGGACAAACTCCTGATAGTCCGGGGGCAACTGCGCGCGCTTGAGCCCGCCGCCGACATAGATGCAGTTGTCGGGGTGAAAGTCCTTGGCTGAGTACCCCATGTCGCGGACGATCTTGGCCACCTGGTACAGCGCGTTCCACAGCCCCGCGATATAGAGCTTCTCGTCCCGGTACTTGATGAGCGCCTCCGCACCCGTAATCATCGCCGCCTCCAGCGTCTCCTGGCGCTCCCTGGAGGTCTGCTCGAAATCGGCCAGTTCCTCTGGCCGCGCCGTGCCGTCGGCGATCTTCTTCCGTAGCACGACCATCTTGGTCAGCGAGCCGACGGTGATCGGCGGGATCGGCAGCCTGAACCTCTCCTTGGCCGGGTCACCGAAGGCCGCCTGCTGCGCCTCGCCGATGACCAGGTTCTTCGGGACGGACGCGATGGGCGCAAGGCCGATCATCCGCCGGTCCCGCGTCGGCTGCACGCCCGAGCCCCAGGAAAACACATTGACCGTGTCCCTGCGCGACCAGTCCATGTCCGCCTCGGAGGCGAGCAGCATGGCCGACTTGCCGGTCGTGCCGCTTGAGCAGGAAACGTAGTGCCCCTTGGCCGCAAGTCGCTCGATCCAGTCGTCGATGCCGGTGACGTCCGCGGTCTCGATCGGGCTGATCGGGTACGGGGAGACCGCGCCGAGCCACTTGCCGAGGTGCCCCCACTTCTCTGCGATCAGGAAGCTCTCCGGATAGCTCTTGTAGACGCTGTGCGGGAACAGCAGCGGGACCATGTCCTCGCGACGGCGGATCTCGGCGATGCCGGCCTCGCGGGCCCGGTGCCCGAGCAGCTTGATGCGGTCCTTGCGCTCCTGAAACCGCTCGTCGAGCGCCGCCAGCTGCGTCTCGCGCAGCTCGCCATGGGAGTAGTCGAAGCGGTCCTCGGCGGCGACCAGCCGCGTCAGTTTCTCGATTGCCTGGCTCATGGGGGCATCCTTCCGCGGGTGCCGCTGCCGGGCTCGACAAATGGCACCTTGTGCGTATCATTATGACTGAATCCGGCGACGACGCAAGGGCGATTTAGGCGGTCTGGCTTAATGAACGCAATCTCAACCGGGCACCGCGGGGCCGGGCGGCCCACCACCGAGCAGGCCGAGGCACGCCATGAGGAGCTGCTCGACGCCGCGCTGGAGGAGTTCCTTGAGCACGGGTTCGAGCTGACGACGATCGAGATGATCGCCGCCCGCATCAACATGACCAAGCGCACGGTCTACGCTCGCTACGCCGACAAGGCCTCGCTGTTTCGCGGCGCGGTGCAGCGCGCCATCGAGCGGCAGATCGTGCCGCCGGACGTGCTCGCCGGCTTCGACCAGGGCGACCTGGCCGGAACGCTTGAATCGGTCGCCCGGTTGCGCATCGGCCAGGTGATGACGCCAAACGGCCTGCGCCTGCAGCGCATCATCAACACGGAGAGCTACCGGTTCCCCGGGATCTTCACCGACAATTTCGAGCAGAGCGCCAAGCCGGTGCTTGAGTTCGTCGCCGGCGTGCTTGACCGCGCCATCGCCGCGGGACAGATCTCCCCCACCGACTCCGGCTTCGCCGCTTCCGCCTTCATGAGCATGGTGGTCGGCGGCCAGGTGCGCGCGATCGTTAACGGCCGCGTGCCGACGCCAGCGGAACTGGACAGGAAAGTCAACTTCACCGTTCGGCTGCTGCTCGATGGTTTGCGGCCGCGCTAAGCCAGGAGGCAGTGCCTTGAAAATCGATGCGAACCAGCCGGTCGCGGTCGTCACGGGAGCCAGTTCGGGGATCGGCAAGTCGACCGCGGCCAACCTCGTGGCGCTCGGCTGGCAGGTGATCGGCGTCGGCCGCGACCCGCAGCGCAGCGCCGCCGCCCAAGCGGAGATCGCTACCGCGGTGCCTGCGGGCGGCTTCACGATGCTGCGCGCCGACTTCACGCTGATGGCCGACGTCAAGCGCGTGGCCGACGAGGTGGCCAGCCGCACCGGGCGCCTCGATGTCCTCGTCAACAACGCGGGCGGCGTACGGGACCGGCAGTACATCACCGCCGAAGGCACGGAGGCGACCTTCGCCGCCAACCATCTCGCTCCCTTCCTGCTGACGCGGGAGCTGATGCCACTGCTCAAGGCGAGCGCGGCCAGCCGGCCGCCGGGGACGACCCGGGTGATCGCCGTGTCGTCGAGCGCGCACCACATGATCGACGAGCTTGACTGGGGCGACCTGCAGAGCCTCGGCGGCTTCCAGCCCGCCTTCGCCTACGGCCGGGCGAAGCTCGCCAACATCCTGTTCACCCGCGAGCTGGCGCGCCGGGCCGAGCCGGACGGGATCGTCGCCCAGGTCATGCACCCCGGCCGGGTCGCCAGCAACTTCGCCTCGCACGGGGACGAGGGAATGCGGGCGTACATGGCCTCGGCGGACACCGTGCCGCCGGACGAGCCGGCCGAAACGCTGACCTGGCTGGCCACCAAGGCAGAAGGGGGTCACCCCGGCGGCCGTTTCTTCTACCAGAAAGCGGAGGAAACGCCTTCCGCCGCCGCACAAGACGATGCCGCCGCCAGGCGCCTGTGGGCGGAAAGCGAGACGCTGCTCGCCAAACTCGGTCTCTAGCGACTACGGAACGTAATCTTCCGCTAGCGTTGCGCATGGACGCCACCGAAAGATAGCGGTGGGCCGGGAAGCGGGAGACTTGATGGTCGCGATCATTGCGCGCGGTAGGGCCTGGGCGGCCGGCGCTGGCACGCTAGCCGCGCTACTGCTGGGCGTAACCGGGGTGGCCGCGGTCCCCGCGGCAGGCGCGTACGCCGACTGGACGCTCAGCGGTAACGCCGGGACCATGGCCATCCCGGTGACCGGTTTCCCGGCCGCCACCTTCACGACGACCAGTACCTCGCCCTCGCTCCAGTCCGGGACGTCGACCTATCTCAGCGCGAGCACCCCGTTCGGCCAGGCCTTCGGCAGTTCACAGGGCAGGCCGTACGCACTGCTGCGCACGGCCGCCGGGCAAACCCCGTCCACCACCACGTTCACGTTCGAGAACCTGACGCCGGCCCGCTGGGGCTTCACGCTCGGCGACATCGACGCGGACAAGGTCACCATCAGCGCGACCGACGCGGCGGGCGGGCCGGTGTCCGCCGCCGGCCTGGGATTTGAGTCCAGCTTCAACTACTGCGCGGTGAGCCCGCGCCCGCCAGGATGCGGTACCGGCCCGTTCACCGATGAGCCCGTCTGGCAGCCGACCACGGAAACCCTCACCGGTAACGGGTCGGACACCGCGGGCGCCGCCGCCTGGTTCCGCCCGGCCGTCCCGGTCAAGACGCTGACCTTCACCTACAGCCGGCTCAGCGGCTTGCCGAACTACCAAGTCTGGTTCGCGGCGACGGGCTCCGCGGTGCGCGGCGACGTCGCGGTGGCTCCGGGCGACACGCCACCGCCAACCACGCTCCGCCTGCTGCACGCCGACGGTTCACCGGTTCTCGGCGGGGGCGGCCAGCCAGTCACCACGACCAGCGGCATCCGGGGCGGCTACTCGTTCACCGGCGTTGCGGGCGACGACTACATCGTCGCCATGGACCCGCCCCGGGGGTTCACCGCAGACGGGCCGGCCCGCCGCCCCGCGGACACCGCGGGCGGCGACGCCGAAGGCGTGGACTTCGCGCTGCGCGAGGACGTGCCGCCGCCGCACGCGGACAACGTGACGGAACTGGACCAGGAGGGCACGTCCGAGACGATCCACCTGACGAGCGACGGAAGCGGCGACGACATCCGGGTCACCGACGTGACCCAGCCCGCCGAGGGCAGTGTCATCCTCAACCCGACCACCGGGGTAGCGACCTACACCCCGCCGGCCGGCTTCACCGGAACCACCACGTTCTCCTACACGATCACCGACGCTGACGGCGCCACCGCGACCGCAACTGTGCGCATCACGGTTAACGCGCCGCAACGCCCGCCCCGCCCGCCGCTGCCGAACGTCCCGGTCACCGGCTAGCACCAGCCAGCGGCTAGCGCATCAGGAGGTGGTCCTCGACCGTGCCGCGCGTCGATGAGTAATTCCCGGGCCGGGGCGGGCGGCGCTGGCGCCTTTGGGCCAGCGGGTGCATCACGGCGCCGCCGATGGCGGCGGTGAGCATCGCCGCCGCCATCCACGCTCTCTGGGCCCCTATCCCGTCACGGGCACGAAGCACGCTGGGATCTGGTTGTTCCCCGAGATCGTGTTGTCGTGGCCGGTGTTCACGATCGGATCGCCGCCGTTGCTCAGGTCCCGGCCGAACCGATTGAGGCCGATGTAGTTGTTGATCACGGAGTTCTGACTGGTGTCACGGGTCAGCGTCACGCCAATGCCGTTGTTCCCGCTGATCAGGTTGGGCCGTTCGCACGCTTCCTGGCCGATGAGGTTACGGTAGGCGTGATCCGTGATCAGGACGCCGCCCTTCTCATTGCCCAGCGCGTTCACGCCGAGGATCTGCGTTCCGATGAAGCTGGGGTCGACGATATTGTCATGCGCCCCGCCTGCGATCGCCACCCCGTACCCGCTGTTTCCCGAGAAGGTGTTCTGCGGGATCACCGAGACCAGCCTGCCGCCGATGGTGTTGCCGTGCGCGGTCCCGTCGATCAGCAGGCCGTCGCCGCCGTTGGGCAGCACAGCGTTGCCCTTGGTATTCAGGCCGGCGATGTCCGGATCAACTGTTACCCCCGAGGCGTTCCCGGCTAGCTCGATTCCGTTTCCCCTGTTGCCGGAGAACACGTTCGTCCGGACCACGTTGTCGCCCCCGGTGGAGGTGATAAGCAGCCCGTTCAGGCCGTTGGGAGCTGCGCCCTTGAATGCCAGCAGCCCGCCGAATGTGTTGAACGTGACGAACTTGCGGGCCGTCCCGAGCACCGCTATGCCGTTCAGGCCGTTTCCCGCGGACACGTTGCCGAGCGGGATGACCCCGCCCACCTGGGTATTCACCGAAGACCCGTCCACCAGGATGCCGTCCAGACGGTTTCCCACGATCGTCGTGTTGTTGGCGCCGACGCCGAAGAAGTTCCCCTGGACCGTTACATTGTCCGAGTTGGTGACGCGCAACCCGTTCCGGAGATTGCCGCTTATGACGTTGTAATAGACGAACGGGTTGTTGACGACCTTGCAGCCCACCAGCGAGTTGCCGGGCGCCCCGTTGATCCACACGCCGTTGCCGGCATTGCCGAGAGCACCGTCCCCGTTAGCCGTCGTCCCGATGAAGTTCCCGTTGAGTACATTGCCCAGGGAGCCAGTGTCGATCAGCACGCCGTCACCGCCGTTGCCCGATATCAAGTTGCCGAGCGGCGGCACCACGAACACCGGTGCCACGGTCCCCTTATTCCCGGTGGGATTGTTCACGTTACCGGTCACACTGTCGATGAAGGCGGTACCGCCGATCTCGTTGCCTCGTGACCCGGCGGTGATGAGAATGCCGGCGCCGCCGTTGCCGATGGCCGCGGTGCCAGCGGCGTTCGTGCCGATCCGGTTGTCCGCCACCGTGTTCGCCGACGATCCGAAGAGCACGATGCCGCTTCCCCGGTTGCCGGATATCACGTTCGCGACCGCACCCGCGGTGCGCGTGGTGTTCAGCCCGATAAGGTTCCGGGCCGACGGCGCCGATACGAACACGCCGGCGCCCCCGTTGCCGGCCGCGGTCCCGGCCAGGTTCAGGCCGATGTAGTTGTCGTTGAGCGTGACCGAGCCGGCGTTCAGGGTCACGCCATTGCCGCTGGCGTTGTCCACGCCGAGTCCCAGCAGCTGCGAGCCGCCCGAGCCGACGGCAAACAGCAAGCCTGGGTTCCCGTTGAAGTCGAGTGCCACGACAGGCGGGCCGCCACTGACGTACCCGGGTGCCGTTGTCGCATCAATCGACACTTGGCGTACGATCGCGGGCAATGGGGTAGCCAGGGTGATAGTCCCGGTCGTGTCGAAGTTGATGAGGGTTGAATTTCCGACCGGAGCGGCATTTGCGGTGTTGATGGCGGCACGGAGGGAACCCACCCCAATATCACTCAGGCTGGTGACGGTGATTGTCTGCGTGAATGCCGGAGCATGCGCGGCGGGAGTCTGGGCAGCGACCGCCCCGGACGGGAAGGCGATCGTTGCTGAACCCGCCGCGACCAGCAAGGCGGTACCCGCGATAAGCGGCATGAATCGCCTTGACCGGATAATCCATTTACTCATGAAATCGACCTCCATGACGCGCGCATCCTTATCTTCGCTTACGTCGCTTTAGGCGCAGAGGACTTACGACTTCAAGGTATACATGACACCGCCGGGCAGCCGCAAAACCGCATGGTTAATTTCGCCTAACCCATCTGGTGCAATTTACGGAAAACGAATGGATAGCGCGCAGGGGTCAGCGGATTCGGCACCATCAGAGGCCCGTTTCCCAACCCCGGATGGTTGTGGCAACGAACCGCCAATAGCCGGCTCGTTGCCGCAACCATCCGGTGATCGCGGGCGGCGGGGGTCAGGCCGGAGGCGCCCAGCCGATGTACTCATCCGCCCGGCGGCTGAACAGCCACGTGCCGCCGACCTGACGGAACACGTCGTAGTAGCGGGCGACGATCTGGACCGACCACGCCCCGCCGTCGCCTTGGGCGATGAACACCACGTCGGTGGTCGCGCGGGCCTCCTCGTCGTTCCAGCCGGTGATCACGACGTTGACCGGCATGTGGCGCTGCAGCCCCTTGGGCTTCCACTGGTCCCAGGAGGCCCGGATCGCGTCCGCGCCCTCGAAGACGCCCATCCCCGGGACCTCGAGGACCGCGTCCGGCGTGTAGAGCGCCATGATGCCGTCGGTGTTTCCCGCGTCCTGGTGCTGTGCGTGCGCGGCGACGGCGGTGTAGACGCCCGCGAACACGTCCGCGTAGCTGGTCATCGGCGCCCCCTACTTGATCGCGACCGGGCTCAGCGGCGTGCCGACCGCGCCGGTGACCAGCAGGCCGTTGGCGACGAAGAGGAACTCCCACACCCCGTCAGCCTCGCAGTCGGCCTTCAGCGCCTCGAAGTCGAACATCTCGCCCAGGGTCAGGCCGATGTCGCGGATCATCACCTGGTGCACCGGGATGGTGGCGCCGGGCACCGGGGTGGGCCAGACCTCGCCGTTGGACTGGTCCAGGGCAAGCGCGGCGATCTCGCTGTCGTGGATCCAGCGGCAGAGGTCAAGGCCGGGGCCGGGCGTCGGGCCCACGTACTTCTGCCGGTCGCCGTCGCGGAAGTACTTGGTCCAGCCGGTGCGGATGCACGCGATGTCGCCGGACTCGACCCGCACCCCCTGCCGCTCCTGGGCGGCCTCGACGTCGGCGGTGGTGATCTCGTAGGAGTCCGGCAGCACGTCGGTGCCCTTCAGCCCGGCGATGTCGAGCAGCACGCCGCGGGAGACGAGCTTGGTCGCCACCTGGGCGATGTCGTTCCTTGAGGCGCCCTGGAAGTTGTTGAGCGCCTTGGCGGGCATCCCGTTGTAGAAGAACCCGTCGTAGCCGACGTGGGCCAGCCCGTCCCACTGGGTCGAGGCCTGCAGCCCCATGATGATGATGTCGTCGGCCGCGATCTGGCCGTCCTTGGCGTAGGACGAGTCCGACGGCAGCAGGGTGAACAGGTGGTGCGGGTTGCGCCGCCAGCCGCCGGGCGGGAACGGGCCGTCCTTGTCGAACGGGATGCCGCAGTCGATCGTCTTGCCGGCGCGCACCATCTTGGCCGAGGCGACCAGCTTCTCCGGGGTGATGAAGTTGAGCGTGCCGATCTGGTCGTCGTCGCCCCAGCGGCCCCAGTTGGACAGTTCCTTGCCGAGCTCGTGGTGCGGCCACACGGTGGTGTCGGTCATCTTCGGCCTTCCTCTCAGAATCGGTGTGACATGTAGCGGGCCGACCAGCTCAGCGTGCTGGTGGGCACGTAGTAGCCGGCCTCGTCGTTGATCGCCGCCCAGTTGGCGTGCTCACTCCGGTTCCTGACCGGGGAAGAAGCCGGCGTAGTCGCTCTTGGCGGCGGCCTCCATCATTTCCAGCAGCTTGGGCCGCCCGAGGGAGTTGAGCAGGAAGGCCTTGGCCTTGCCGGGGATGTTGCTGCCGAAGAAGTAGCTCAGCTCCTTGAACGGCGACATGGTGTACGCGGCCTCGTTGACCATGGTGGTCCACTCGTCTTCCAGCGCCTTGGGCGCTTCGATCACGGGGTGCCCGTGCTCGCGGGCGAAATCGATCAGGGTGGCGATGAAGTCCGACTGGTCGCCGTTGTACCGCGGGTTGTTGCCCGCCCCGCCGTGCGGTCCGCCGGGGAAGAAGAAGTTCGGGAAGTGATGGGCCATGATGCCGAGAGCGGTGAGCGGCCCGTCGGCCCAGTACTCCGCCAGCGGCAGGCCGTCCCGGCCGGTGATGCCGATCCGCTTGAGCGCGCCGGTGCCGAAGTCGAACCCGGTGGCCCAGACGATGATGTCGAACTCCTGCAGCCCGTCGACGGTCTCGATGCCGGTCTCGGTCACCGCGGTGATCGGCGTCTCCTTCAGGTCGACCAGCGAGACGTTGGGCCGGTTGTATGCCTCGTAATAGCCGGTCACGTACGGGGGGCGCTTGCCGGCGTAGCCGTGGTCCTTCGGTATCAGCTTCTCCGCCGTCGCCGGGTCTTTGACGACGGCGCGGATCTTGTCGGCGACGAACTTCGACCACTCGGCGTTGGCGGCCGGGTTCATCGTCATGTCCCGGTAGTTGCTGATGATCTTGCCGAACCCGCCGAGCTGCCAGGTCCGCTCGTAGAACGCCTGCCGCTCTTCGGCCGAGTCGTCGAAGGTCATCTTGTCCGAGGGCTGGTGCAGGAACCCGGACGCCGACTTGTCGACGGTCTCCTTGATCGACTTGAAGCCGGCCTTCAGCTCGGCCTGCTCCTCCGGGGTAATCGGCCGGTTGTTGAGCGGAGTGGCCCAGTTCGGCGTGCGCTGGTACACGGTCAGCGACGCGACCTCGGGGGCGATCTCCGGGATGACCTGCACGCCGCTCGACCCGGTGCCGATGACCGCGACCCGCTTGCCCCTGAAGTCCACCTCCCTCTTCGGCCACAGCCCTGTGTGATAGGCCTCGCCGCGAAACTTCTCCCGCCCGGGAACGGCAGGATAGAACGGCGCAGATAGCACGCCGGTGGCGGCCACCAGGTAACGCGCCCTGGCGGTGTACCCGTCATGCGCCGTGACCTGCCAGGTCGCTGATCCGGCGTCCCAGACGGCCGACGTGACCCTGGTGCTGAACCGGATGTGGCGGCGCAGGTCGAACTTGTCCACCACGTGGTTGAAGTACCGCTCGTTCTCCGCCTGCCCGGCGAAGTGCTCGGACCACTCCCACTCTTTGAACAGCTCTTCCGAGAAGAAGTACCCGTAGGTGTAACTCTCGGAGTCGTAGCGCGACCCGGGGTAGCGGTTCCAGTACCAGGTGCCGCCCACGCCGGTACCGGCGTCCACCAGCTGCACCGAGTACCCCGCCTCGCGGGCCAGGTACAGCTGGTAGATGCCGGTCACCCCGGCCCCCACGATGAGGATGTCGACGTCGCCTTGGTCCTGCCCCATTGATGATCTCCCTACAGCTGCACGATGATGGTCTTGGTGGCGGTGTAGGCGTCGAGCGCCTCGATGCCCTTCTCGCGCCCGTAGCCCGACTTGCGGAAGCCGCCGAAGGGCAGTTCCACCCCGCCGCCGGCCCCGTAGGTGTTGACGTAGATCTGCCCGCCGTCGACCTGGGCGGAGACCCGGTGCGCGCGGGCCAGGTCCCTGGTCCAGACCGCGCCGATCAGCGCGTAGTCGGTGCCGTTGGCCAGCGCGACCGCCTCCTCCTCCGAGCCGAAGGTGGTGACGGTGATCACCGGGCCGAAGATCTCCTCCTGGGCGATCCGGGCCGCTGGGTCCACGCCGTCGATGAGCGTGGGGTTGAAGTAGGCGCCGCCGCTGATGCCGTCCGGCTCGGCCACGGTGCCGCCGTAGACGATGTCGGCGCCCTTGGCTTCGCCCTCGGCTCCGCCAAGGGCGGACTCGACGTAGCCGCGCACCCGGTCCTGCTGCTTGCGGGACACCAGCGGGCCAAGGTCGGGATCGGTGATGCCGGGGCCGATGGTCACCGCGCCGAAGCGATCCGCGATGCGCCGCAGGACCTGGCCATGCACCCGTTCGTCGACTAGCACCCGCGATCCGGCCGAGCAGGTCTGCCCGGCGTTCTGCAGGATCACGTTGGCCGCCGTCGTCGCCGCCCGCTCGATATCCGCGTCGGCGAATATCAGGTGGGCCGACTTGCCGCCCAGCTCAAGCGTCACGGGCGCCACCCGCCGGGCGGCGGCGCCCGCGATCAGGCGGCCGACCTCGGTGGAGCCGACGAAGCTGAGGTGGTCGACGTCCGGGTGGGCGGCGAGGGCGGCGCCGGCTTCCGGCCCGAGCCCGGTGACCACGTTGACCACGCCAGCCGGCAGGCCCGCCGCGGCGGCCAGCCGGGCGAGGTAGGCCGCCGTGCGGGGCGTCTCGTCGGCCGGCTTGAGCACCGCGCAGTTCCCGGCGGCGATGGCCGGCGCCACCGCCCGGCCGAACAGCTGCATCGGGTAGTTCCAGGCGACGATGTGGCCGGTGACGCCGAGCGGCTCGCGGCGGGTGTAGACGTGCAGGTCAGGCCGCAGCGGGATGCTCAGGCCGTAGTACGACTCGATGACGTGGCTGTAGAAGCGGAAGTAGCGCGCGCACACCCGCGCGTCATTGCGCGCCTGCGACAGCGGCTTGCCGCTGTCCTCGCTCTCCAGCCGGGCGAGCGTCTCGACCTCATCGTCGATCAGGCCGGCCAGCCGGGACAGCAGCTCGGAGCGCTGCTCGGGCGTGGTGGCCCGCCACGCCGGGCTGGCGCGGCGGGCCGCCGCCACGGCCTGGTCGATCTCCTTGTCCCCCGCCCGGGCCACGTCGCCGAGGGTGGCGCCGGTCGACGGGTCGATGTTCGGGTACGTCTCCGCCGATCTCACCGGGGCCCCGTCGATGAAGGACTCGGTGACTCGCTCGGCTGCGGGGGACACGGCCATGATCTCGCCTTCTCTCGTGCTGCTGCTCGACGGCTCAGGAGCGGGGGTCGCCGGGCACCAGGTGAGTGGTGAATCCCCAGGGAACGTTGATGCTCGTGTCCGGGTCGGTCACCAGGAAGTCCTCGGTCCGCGAGCGGATGCCGACGCCCTGGGACTTCAGGTGCGCGGCGGCGCGGTCCAGGTCGGCGACCTTGAACGTGAGCGAGTGATAGGTGTCGCCCCGGGCGGTCGTGGTCCAGTCGGCGTAGGCGGCGGTGCCCTGGTCGGGCACCGCGACCTGCAGCACCGAGTCGGACAGGGCCACGTAGCTGGCGGCGGCGCCGATCACCTCGTCGCGTCCTCGCGCGAAGACGGTGCCGCCGAGCGCGTCGACCAGCGTGTGCAGCGCCCGCTTCGGGTTGTCGGTGAGCAGCGTGTGGTAGGCGCACCGCTGCAGGCCGAGCGGCCCCTCGGGGGCCGCGGCCGCGGTCCAGCCGGGCGCGTTGCGGTGGTCGAGCTTGAAGGGGAAGTCGGGCAGGAACTCGTGCCGCAGGCCCGCCGACTCCGGGGTGGTGAAGTAGATCGGCATCGCGCCGCTGCCGGCCGAACGCGGCGCCTCGTCGCCCTCGGCGGCCTTGCCGAACTGGTCAACCATGGCGACGCCCGCGGCGCGCAGTGCGCGGTACACGGCCTCGGGGTTGTCGTCGAACCAGCCGATCGTCTTCAGGTGCGGCTTGTCCACCGACGCGTACTGCTGCACGCCGTTCAGCACGTACAGGGTCGGCTGGATGGTGTCCATCAGCACGTCCGCCATCGGGGTGAACGTCGAGTAGTTGGTGGGGTAGTTGCCGGTCTCCCGGCCCTTGAACGTCTCGTAGATGTTGGTGCTAGCGCGGCCGAACACCCGCTCGAACCAGGCCTCCACCTCGCCCAGGTCGGGCGCGTGAAAGCTGGGGTGGTACATCCGCGTGACGCGGAACTGCTCCGTCATGCTGACCTCCTTGTGGAAACGGCTACCTAGATTCCGGGCGGGCGATGCCGAGGTGCTCGCGCAGGGTGGAGCCGGCGTACTCCCGCCGGAACAGGCCCCGCCGCTGCAGCTCAGGCACCACCATCCGGACGAACTCCTCGAACGCACCGGGCAGGTGGGTGGCGGCGAGGACGAACCCGTCACAGGCGCCGGAGTTGAACCACTCCTCCATCTGGTCCGCCACCGACGTGGCGGTGCCGACGAAGCGCGGGCCCTGCAGCAGGGTGGCGCGGTGGGCGGCCAGGTCGCGGACGGTTACGTCGCGGCCCAGGTGCTTACGTACCCCCATAGACAGGCCACGGATCCCGGAGCTGGCCGCCATCATGTCCTCGGTCACCACGTCGTCGAGGTCGTGCTTGGCGAAGTCGTAGTTGAGTAGCTCCGACAGCAGCGCGAGCGACGCGACCGGGTGGACGTAGGCGTCGAGGAAGAGCCGCTCCTTCGCCTCCGCGATCGCCTGGGTCTCCCCCACGACCGCGTACGCCATCGGAAGGATCTTGACATCGTCAGGGTCGCGGCCCGCGGCGGTGATCTGCTCCTTCTGCTCCCGGTAGTGCTGCTGCGCCACCGCAAGGCCGGGGTCGCCGGTGAAGACCATGTCGGCCCAGGTGGCCGCGAACTCCCGGCCGCGCCCGGACGAGCCTGCCTGCAGGATCACCGGCCGGCCCTGGGGGGTGCGCGGCACGGTCAGCGGGCCCCGGACGGAGAACCACTCGCCCTTGTGGTTGATCTCGTGGACCTTGGCCGGGTCGGCGAACTCGCCGGACTCCTTGTCCATGATCAGCGCGCCGTCGTCCCATGAGTCCCAGAGCGCGGTTACGGTCTGCAGGAACTCGTCAGCCTTGTCGTAACGCCGGTCGTGGTCCATGGCGGCCGACAGTCCGAAGTTCTGCGCCTCGGAGTCGTTGACCGAGGTCACCACGTTCCAGGCGGCACGGCCGCCGGACAGGTGATCGAGCGTGGCGAAGGTGCGGGCCACGTGGTACGGCTGGTAGTAGGTGGTCGAGTAGGTGGCGCCGACGCCGATCCTGGAGGTGGCGCCGATGATTCCGCCGAGGACGGCGGTGAGGTCGAGCTTGACCGGCCGGGCGCCGTAGCGGACGGCTTCGGCCACCGAGTCGCCGTAGACGCCGGGCATCGCGAGCCGGTCGTCGAAGAAGACGCAGTCGAACTTGCCTTCCTCCAGCACCTTCCCGATCCGGGTGTAGTAGTCCATGGTGAGGAACCCGGGGTCGGCCGACGGGTACCGCCACGATCCCGAGTAGACGGTGACGTTGCCGGCCTGCATGAAGCCGACGAGGGTCATCTGGCGGGTCACGGGTGACGCTCCTTCCCTGACAGGCCGAGCAGTTCGGCTCGCTCGGCGACCGTGGCGGCGTGCCGCAGGTGGGCGGCGTCGACGAGCATCCCGTCCAGGCCGCTGGCCCCCTTGCCCGCGGCCTCGGCCGCCCGGTAAGTCACCACCAGCCGCTCGGCGTGCGCGATCTCGTCGGCGGTCGGCGAGAACGCGGTGTTGGCGATCTCGACCTGGCTCGGGTGGATCGCCCACTTGCCGAGGAAGCCCATGGCGGCGGCGCGGTCGCAGGCGACGCGGTAGGCGCCGGGGTCCTGGTAGTTGGGGAAGGGGGCGTCGACCGCGTCGATGCCGGCCGTGCGCGCGGCGACCACGATCCGGGCCCGGGCGTAGTGCCAGATGTCGCCGGGGAACTCGACGAGGGGGTCGAAGTTAGTGTCGACCCGCGCGCCCTGGGAGGCGGAGAAGTCGCCGGCCCCGAAGATGATCGCCTCAAGCCGGTCGCTGGCGGCGGCGATCTCGTCCACGTGCTGCAAGCCCTCGGTCTCCTCGATGAGCACTTCAAGCGCGATCCGCTTGCGCAGCCCGAGCGTCTCCTCCAGCTGGGTGAGCAGCGTGTCGACCCACCAGACGTCCCGCGCGCGGCGGACCTTCGGCACGATGATCACGTCGAGCGCCTCGCCGGCGATGGTGACGACCTCGATCACGTCGCCGTAAGCCCAGCGGGTGTCGATGCCGTTCATCCGGATCGCGCGGGCGGTGCGCCCCCAGTCGAGGTCGCGCAGCGCCCGGGCCGCCTGGCCGCGCGCCTTCTCCCTCATCGCGGGCGCGCAGGCGTCCTCCAGGTCGAGGAACACCAGGTCGGCGCCGGAGGCGGCGGCCTTGGCGAACATGTCCTCGTTGCTGGCCGGCGTCGCCAGCTCCGAGCGGCGCGGCCGCGGGGTAGGCATCAAATCACTCCTTGTTCGCGTAGTTCGGCCAGGCGGCCGCCGTCGAGGCCGAGCAGATCCCCGTAGACCTCGGCGTTGTGCTCGCCGAGCGGCGGGCCCAGGTGACTGACGGTGCCCGGGGTGGCGGAGAAGCGGGGCACCGGCCCCTGGATCCGCATCGAGCCGAGCTCCTGATCGTCGACCGGCTGGTAGATGCCCCGCGCCCGCAGCTGCGTATCGCCCAGTAGCTGCTCGGCGTCGTAGATGGGCGCGGCCGCGACGCCCGCCTCCTCAAAGACGGCCAGGGCCTCGGCGAGGGTGCGCTGACCGATCCAGCCGGCCATGATCGCGTCGATCTCGGCCGCGTTCCGTAGCCGCTGCTGTGCCTCGGCGAACTTCGGGTCCTCGGTCAGTTCCGGCCGGCCCACCGCCCGCAGCGCGCGCATGGCGATCGTCGGGGCGCTGCCTGACATCGCGAGCCAGCGGCCGTCGCTTGTCCGGTAGGTGTTGCGCGGTGCGCTGATGTCCCAGCGGTTGCCGGTCCTGACCGGGATCGTGCCGAGCTGGTCGTAGGTCAGCACCGACTGCTCGAGCAGCCGGGCGAGCGGCTCGATCAGGTTGATGTCGATCAGCTGGCCCGTGCCGCCGCGGGCGTCGCGGTGGTAGAGCGCCATCATCACCGCGTAGGTGGCGGTCAGCCCGGCCACGCCGTCGGCGAGCATGAACGACGGGAGGGTCGGCGGGCCGTCCGGTGTCCCGGTCAGGTGCGCGAAACCGCTCATCGCCTCGCCGAGTGTGCCGAACCCCGGCCAGTCCGACTTGGGACCGCCCGCGCCGTACCCGGTGACATGGATCATGACCAACTTCGGGTTGGCGGCGGCCAGGCTCTCGTACTCCAGGCCCCACGTGCGCAGGGTGGACGGACGGAGGTTCATGATCAGCACGTCGGCCTGGCGGGTGAGCGACCGCAGCAGGTCGCGCCCGGCCTCAAGCCGCAGGTTGAGGGTGACGCACTTCTTGTTGCGGGCCACGCTCTTCCACATCAGCCCGATCCCGTCCCGCTGGGCCCCCCACTGCCGCAGCGGGTCGCCGCCGTCGGGCTGCTCGACCTTGATCACCTCAGCCCCGTGCTCGCCCAGCCAGGTGGCGATCAACGGCCCGGCCGCGAGGGTGGCCGCGTCGATCACGCGCAGTCCGGCGAGGGCGCCGTCGGTCACTGGGGGCTCCTTGGTCGAGGGGGCGGGCCGGTGGAGCCCGCGACGTTCAACGTGGCGGGCACGAAGTGGGGTCCGGCCGTGGGTGGCCGGGTGCCGATCTCCCTGGCGTCGAGCGCGCACAGCAGCAGGCGGGCGGCGCTGCGCGCCAGCCCGGCGTACTGGACCTGGACCATCGTCAGTGGCGGGTCGGCCAGGACGAACCAGGAGGGGTCGCCGTAGACGACAAGGGACAGGTCGTCGGGGAGGCGGCGGCCGCTGCAGCGGACCGCGTCGGCGGCGCCGACCGACAGCGAGCCGCTGCCGACCACCAGTGCGGTGAACGGGATGCCGCCGGCGAGCAGTTCGCAGGTCGCCGCCCGGCCGTTTTCCTGGGTTGGCTCGACCAGCCGCATGGTGATCCGACGGGGGTCGAGGCCGGCCTGCGCGACGCCGCGCCGGATGCCGCGCAGGCGGATGGCCCCGTTGGACAGTTCCCTGGGGGTGCCCAGGTACGCGATCTCGGTGTGACCGAGCGCGGCCAGGTGCACGATGCTGTCGGCGAGCGCCTGCTCGTCGTCGCTCAGCACGCTGGGCACGTCGATCCCTGACACCCGGTGCAGTTCCACCACCGGGAGCTCGGCAAGCAGGTGCCTCGTCTCGTCGAGCAGGTGCGTGCTCGGCGAGATGACCAGCCCAGCGATCCTGGTTGCGACCAGGTCGCGGAGCTGCTGGTACTCACGCGCGGCGTCGTTCTCGGTAATGGCCAGGATCATCTGGGTGCCGGCCGCGGACAGCAGCCTGGCGCACTCGGCGGCGACCGCCGAGTACGCCAGGGTGTCCACGTACGGGATCACGAATCCGACGAACGCGCGGCTGGTGCTCGCCGACAGCGCCCGGGCGAGGCGGTTGGCGACGTAGCCGCGCGCCTCCGCGTGGGCCCGGATGCGGTCGGCGAGCTCCCGGCGAACCGAGGGGCTGCCGTTCAGCGCGCGGGAGATCGTCGCGGTGGAGACGCCCAGGTCATGGGCCATCTCCACCACGCCGACCGACTTACGCCGCCCGCGGGACGCCATCCGGCGGCTCCTTGATCGTCGTTTGCCGTATGCCTGTCCTGCTAGGAGACGCTCATCTTGAGCGTCGAGGTGTTGGCGGCGTTGCAGTCGAAGGTGCCCGGCGTGGTCGGGTCCACCCGGGTCCACGTCCCGTTCTGCAGCTGCACGAGCACCGAGCAGTTGGACTGAGAGTGGTGGCTGATGTCCGTCGCGCCGATGATGCCGTTGGCGGTGAACGCGGTCTCGTCGTTGTTGAGCACGTTGAACAGCGATGCGCGGTTCAGCGGCTGGCCGCTCGCCACCACCTTGTTCACCGCGTCCTGGAACAGCAGGGCCATGGTGTAGGTCAGCACGGCGTTGTTGTTGATGTTGCCCGGCCCGCCGAGGTCGGTGATCAGCTTGTTCAGGCTAGGGTTCACCTTGGAGTCGCTCAGGTACGGCAGGTCGTTGAGGCTCGCGTAGGTGCCATTCACGGTCGCGCCGCCCAGCTGGGCGAAGGCCGGGTCGTAGCAGCCCGAGTTGCACTCCCAGACCTTGACCTGGTTGTTGACTCCCTGCAGCTGGGCTTCCTTGCGCAGCAGCACCATGCTCTGGGTGGTCGTGTCGTCGTAGACGAACGTGGAACCCGAGGCCTTGATCTGCTGGATGAACGGGGTCAGCGCGCTCTGCGGCACCCCGCCGCTCAGCGGGTAGAAGCCCTGGCCGTCCTTCTTGATGCCGAGGTTGCTCTCGGCCTGGAACAGGGGCTCCTCGGTGAGCTTGAACGTGGGGTCGTCGGTGTCGTACATCCAGATGCCGTGCAGGCCCGGGTTGTGCGCCACCAGGTAGCGGGTGTCGCCGACCGGCACCTCGTACGTCGACGGTGACTGCTTCGCCGTCGCGCAGTACGAGCCGACGCCGCCGACCCCGTACGTGTCCGGGTCGCAGACCTCGGGCACGAAGGCGAAGGCGGCCAGGTTGGCGAGGCCGGTCGCCTTGCCCGTGGCGTCCTTGCAGCCGTCGAGGTCGGACAGGTCAACCAGGGCGTTGGCGGAGGTGCCGACGAGGGCGAAGTCGTTCTGGCAGGCCTTAATGACACAGGCGGTGGTGGCGTTCGGGTTCAGCTGCCCGTCGCAGAAGTCGACCTGTATCTGGTGCCCGTCAAGACCGCCGGCGGCGTTGACCTCCTTCGCCCAGGTGTTGACCACGTTCACCGAGTCCTTGAACAGGCCCGGGACGAGCGGGTTGTTCACGTCGGCGATCATGCCCACCTTGATGGTGGTCGCGGTGATCCCGGTATCAGAGGCCGGGACCGTCCCGGTGGGAGCGGCCGAAGCGGACGTCGAGGCCGCCGCCGACGTTGAGGCCGCCGCCGATGTCGCGGCCGGGGCCGAGGAGGCCGGGGCCGACGTGCTGCTGGTGCTGGAAGAGCTGCATCCCGCGGCCAGCAGGACCGCGGCCACCGCCGCTGCCGCTACCGCGGCGAAACGCGTGCGCCTGGGTATCCGTCGTCCGGTGCCGCCGCGGCCCGGTGATTCGTTGCTAGGTCTCATTGCTGTGCCCTCCACGACTTCCTTGCCTGTGAGGTTCGGCCCGGCGACGCCCCCGCGCCCCTGGCCACGGGAACGATATACCGAGCGGTCAGTAAAAAAACTTAGGCGGATTGATCTCGCCGATGGGGTGTGCCGGGATTTGTTTATGCCTCGGCCATATGCAAGCGCTTACAGCACAACGCTGGGATGTAAACCTTTACATATTTGAAGGCCGGGGAATGTAAACCTTTACATCCGGACGCGGGGGTGGTGCGGCGCAGAATGTAAACCTTTACAGAGGGGTGATTGTTAATGCCTGCGAACTGTGCGTCAGGCTAGTTGTCTGCTGTTTCTAGCACGGTGCCGGTGGCCGATCAATAGCTTGGACTGACTGGTCGGCCGATGGTCCCGCTGAGCGGAACGATGTGACGATCAGGTGTAGTTGCCGCCGTTTACGCCGATGACCTGGCGCCCCCGGTCGCGAGCCGGCGGACGATCGCCAGGCCGATGCCCGACGCACCACCGGTCACAACTGCCACCCTGCCCAAGCAGTTCCCCTCCTTCATCGCACCGGCCTGCCCCCTACCGCCTTGCTGGCCCGACCGAGGCTGTGATACCACTGACTAGTAGCTTACTAATGTAATTTTTATAGTGAAGATACGAGTTACCTGGCCGCCTGTAAAGAGCCGCGGTGGCAAGCTGCCGCGAGCGGGCCGCGGCACCGGCAACGACGGACCCGGAGCAGACCCATGACGGACTTCACCACCACCGACTACTTCAGCGACGAGTCCGTCGCGGCCGACACCTACCCGTACTTCGACTTCCTCCATGAGGGCCGGCGGGTATGGCGGGAGCCCCACCACGGGGTGGTGATGGTGGCCGGGCACGCGGAGGTCCTCACCGTGCTGCGGGACCCGGCCACGTTCTCCAACGTCAACATCGTGGCCGGGCCCAACTTCAAGTTCCCGGTCGAGCTCACCGGAGACGACGTCACCGAGCAGGTCGAGCAGTGCCGCGACGCGGTGCCGATGGGCGACCAGATCATCACCTTCGACCCGCCGAAGCACACCGCGCACCGCGGGCTGCTCATGGGGCTGATCACGCCGAAGCGCCTCAAGGAGAATGAGGAGTTCATGTGGCGGCTGGCCGACCGCCAGCTCGACGCCGTGCTCAATGACATCAAGGTGGCGGACGGCGGGTGCGAGTTCATCGACGACTTCGCGCAGCCCTACACCTTGCTGGTCATCGCGGACCTGCTCGGGGTGCCGGAGGAGGACCACCCCGCGCTGCTGCGCCGGGCGGGCGTCGGGCGGCGACTGCTCGGCGACACCGGCGAGGACGAGGGCCGGCCGCAGCACCCGCTCGACTTCCTCTACGGCTACTTTTCGACGCGCATCGAGCAGCTCCGGGCGGAGCCGCGGGGTGACGTGCTGACCGGCATGGCCCGGGCGACGTTCCCCGACGGCTCGCTGCCCGAGCCGATCGACGTCGCGCGGATCGGGGCCAACCTGTTCTCGGCCGGCCAGGAGACCACCGTGCGGCTGCTGAGCACGGCCCTCCGGCTGATCTGCGACGACCCGGGGCTGCAGCAGCGGCTGCGTGAGCAGCGCGAGCTCATCCCACGGTTCATCGAGGAGACGCTGCGGATCGAGAGCCCGATCAAGGGCGCGTTCCGCCTGGCGCTGAAGACCACCACCCTGGCCGGGGTGGAGATCCCGGCCGGCAGCACGGTCATGCTGCTGCACGGGGCGACCGGCCGGGACCCGCGGCAGTTCGAGTGCCCGCACGAGTTCCGCATCGACCGGCCCAACGTCCGCCAGCACATCTCGTTCGGGGCCGGCATCCACACCTGCCCGGGGGCGCCGCTTGCGCGGGCCGAGGGCCGCGTCGTCATCGAGCGGCTGTTCGACCGGACGAGGGAGATCCGCGTCGCCGAGTCCGTCCACGGGCCGGCCGGCGCCCGCCGCTACGACTACCTTCCGACCTACATGATCCACGGGCTGCGCAGGCTTAACCTCGAGTTCGACTGAGCGGAACGTCGCCGTTGACGCGACACCCGATCCGTCATACTGTCCGAGCCTACAGAGCCAGAAATGAAACTTGGGTTTCAGATCCACTCAGCGCGGATGCCGAGCGTCTGGAGACACCGTCCATGGCCAGGGAATTCATCGTTTCCGGCGACAGCCACGTCGTCGAGCCGGTCGACCTCTACAAGACCCGCCTCCCCAAGAACATGCGCGACCAGGCGCTCTGGGAAGAGGACACCATCCTCGAAGACCCGCTAGTGCCGGGTGGCCACACGCAGTTCCGCACAGTGCACACCGCCGGGTACGAGGGCTGGACCGTCTCCAGGTACCGTCAGTTCCCCGGCCCGACGCCGGACGGGCTGCCGTCGAGCATCCTGCGCGACATGGACCGGGACGGCGTCGACGCGACCATGATGTTCCCCAACCTGTCGTTCTTCGCGCTGTACACCGACATCCACGAGCGCTCGATCGCGCACGCCCGGGTCTACAACGACTGGCTGGCCGAGACCTACCTGCCCTACTCCAGCCGGATCCGGCCGGCCGCCGCTATCCCGACCACCGACGCCGCCGACGCGGTCAAGGAGATCGAGCGCGCGGTCCGGCTCGGCCTGACGACGCTTATCCTGCCGGAGATCCCGCAGCCGTTCCCGTACTGGGCGCCAGAGTACGAGCCGATCTGGGAGGCGGCCGAGGCCAACGGCCTCCCGATCTTCATCCACGTGGCCTCCGGCGGCGTCGACTCCGCGGCCGGCACCTCGGCCACCGGCAGCCAGGTCAAGGGCATCCTGACCGCGATGTCGATGGGCAAGCAGGAACTCACCGGCGCCTTGCTAGCCGGGCGCACCATGGGCGGCGGCAGCACCGCCGCCGCCAGCCCGATGCGGATCATCGCGGACCTGGTCAGCGCGGGCGTATGCGAGCGGCACCCCAACCTGCTGTTCAACGTGATCGAGTTCAACGCGGGCTGGCTCGCGAACTACATGGGCTCGATGGACAAGGCCTGGCGCACCGGTACGGGGCAGGACCCGCACTGGTGGCTCGGCTTCTGGGACGACGGGGTCGACCCGCACGACCAGAAGCTCATGGGCCGGCTGTTCAAGATCAATGACCGCTGGCCGTGGCCGCTCAAGCCGAGCGAGTACGTCAAGCGCAACTTCCGGGTGCAGTTCGCCGATGACCGGATCGCCGTGTTGTCCCGGCACATCACCGGGCCCGAGACGATCTACTGGGGCAGCGACTACCCGCACGCGGAGGGCACCTTCCTCGGCAGCCAGGCGGTCATCGAGGAGCAGTTCGCGGACGTCCCTGACGTCGACCGGGCCAAGATCCTCGGCGGCAACCTGGCCAAGATCGTCGGCTTCGACACCTCGAAGAAGCTGGCCCCGGTGACTCCCCCGCCCTCGCCGGTCGTTCCGGCGCCGGCCTAGCCGCCCGCGGCGCCCTCGCCGCCGAGGGCGGCGAACCCCTCGCGCAGGAGATCCACCAGGTCGGCCTCGCCGTCGACCGCGACCCAGTGGGCCACGGCGAGACCCATGCAGTCGAGCGCCGCGGCCACCTTGACCGACAGGCCGATCGGAACCGGCCCGGCGATACCATGCCGCTCGGCCAGCGCGGCCGTCAACGGCGTGCGCCAGTCGGCCCGCTCCAGGTGGGCTCCGGACAGGGTCCGGGTGAACATCGCGAGCCGGCTGATCGCCTGCGCCCCGGCCGGGTTCCTCGTGTATATCGGCACGACGAACGACTCGATCGCGCTGCGCAGGGCCGTCCAGTCGTCTTCCTCGCGGGGCCGGGCCCGCAACGCGTCCGCCATGCGTTCGACGTAGGCCTTGAGCGCTACCAGGATGGCCTGGTCCTTGGTGTTGAAGTAGCGCAGGAACGTACTGCGGGAAACTCCGCCCGCCGCGGCCATGTCGTCGAGCGTGACGTTGTCGTACCCCTTCTCCACCACGAGTTCGTAGGCGGCCAGGCTCAGCTCGGCCTGCACGGCCGCGCGGGCGATCTCCCGTGAGGCACGACGCACCGCGGGGGCTCCAGGTGACGACATGCACCAATCTTAGGGCCCGTTCTTGAGCGGGGGCGGGATCGCCGGGCTGGCCGCGGCGTTTACCGCGGCGGCGTCCCGGGCGTCTCGGCCGCTAGCGTGACGATCTCCTGCTCCGGCATTGACCGGCCCCGATCCCAGGCGGCCTGGTAGCGCTCGTCGCCGAGCGCTCCCCGCACGTCCGCGATGACCTGATCGTGCAGGGGGAGGTCCGGGCCGGGCAGCGGCTCGCCCAGGCGCTCGCGCAGCGCCTCGGCGGCCCCGAGGAGACAGGCGGCCAGGCCGAAGTTGGCCTCGGCCGCTTCGACGCCGGCGAGTTCTTCCAGGTTCTCAGCGACGATATGCGGCTCGCCGAGGGCCTGCGCGAGCTGCAGGCTGCGCCGGTGAAAGGCGCGGGCGGCCGGGTAATCGCCGTCCAGCCGGCACACCGTGCCGCTGTTGTTCAGCGCGTACGTCTCCAGCCTGCGGTCGCCGATCTCCCGGGCAAGTGACAGCGCCTCGTCTTGCCGGGCCCGGGCGGCGGCGAGGTCGCCGAATTCGATGGCGGCCAGGCCGAGGTTGGTCAGCGCCCAGCCGATGAGCTTGCGGTCACCGAGTTCCCGTGCGCAGGCTAGTTGCTCTTCCATCCTGGCCCGGGCCAGGTCGATCCGGCCCTGGTGGCGGACGGCGACGGCGAGGTTGCCGAGGACGATCGTGGTTTGGCGCAGGTCGCCGACCTGGCGGATGCAGGCCAGGCTCTCTTCGTAGTAGCCGGCCGCGCGTGGCGGGTCGTCATGGAGGGCGAGGAGGCCAAGGCCGTTGAGCGCCATGGCGGTCTGCCGCTGGTCTCCGGCGAGCCGGGCCGATTCCAGTGCCTGGTCAAGCAGCGACTTGGCGGCGCCTGGCTCACCGCGGATGTGGGCCGCCACGCCCAGTTCGGACAGGCACTCGGCCACGTGAGCGGCCTGGCCGAGTCCCCGCCAGATGCCCAGGCTCTCCCGGAGGTAGTCCTGCTGGGCCGCCAAGTCGCCGTGCGCGAAGGCAAGCTGAGCGGCCCCGTCCAGTGCGGTGGCGCGTGCCCGCGGGTCGTCATGCGCCGCGGCCGCGCTGAGCGCGGCGCTGACCCAGCGGCGGCCCTCGCCGACATGGCCCCGCATCGCCCAGAACGTGGCCAGGCCGCCCGCCAGGGCCAGCGCCGAGTCAAACTGCCGGGCGGCCAGCGCCCACTCCAGGCCGGCCCGGAAGTTGCCGTGGTCGGCTTCCAGCCGGTCAAGCCAGGCGCTCTGGTCAGTGCCGTCCAGGTCGGCCCGGCCCGCCAGGTCCAGCAGCCAGGCCAGGTGCCGCCGGCTCAGCTGATCGTCCTCCCCGGCCTGGACGAGCTGCTCGCGCGCGTACTGGCGGACCGATTCGAGCATGCCGTACCGCATGGCGCCGCAGCGCTCCTCGGTGGTGAGCAGCGACCAGTCCACCAGGGAGGTGACTGTCTCGAGCACCGCTTCCGCCGGAAGGCCGGCGTCCGCGCAGACGGCTTCGGCGGCATCGATCGTGCATCCTCCGGCGAAGACCGCCAGCCGCCGGAAGCATGCCTGTTCCTGCTGGCCGAGCAGTTCATGGCTCCAGCTGATCGCCGCCCGCAGGGTCCGGTGGCGGGCGAGCGCGGTCCGGCTCCCGCCGGTCAGCACCCCGAACCGGTTGCCGAGCCGGGCCGCCAGCTGCGCGGGGGTCAGCGTGCTTAGCCGCGCCGCGGCCAGCTCGATGGCCAGCGGAATGCCGTCCAGGCGGCGGCAGATCTCGCCGATGTCCGCGGCGTTGCCTGCGGTCAGGCTGAACCCGGGCCGGGCCAGCGCGGCGCGATCGCACAGCAGCCGCACCGACTCGGCCTCGGCCACGACAGCCAGGCCGCCCCCGGTGAGCGGCGGGACGCTCAGCGGCGGGACTGGCCAGACGGCCTCCCCCGGCACGCCCAGCCGGGTCTGGCTCGTGGCCAGGATCCGCAGCGCCGGGCAAGCCGCAAGCAGCGCTGCGACGAGCTCGGCGGCCTCGTCGACGACGTGCTCGCAGTTGTCGGCGATCAGCAGCGCCTCGCTGTCCCGCAGCCGGTCGGCGATGATGCCGGCCAGCGGACGGTCGGGTTCTTCCCGGACCTCCAGGGCGGCGGCCACCGCCGGGGCGACGAGTTCAGGCCCGCCGACCGGGGCCAGGTCCACCAGCCATACCCCGTCGGGTTGCCCGGCCGCGACCGCGGCACCAGCCTGCCGGGCCAGTCGGGTCTTGCCGGAGCCGCCCGGTCCGGTCAGCGTCACCAGCCGTCCGGCGGCGAGCAGTTTCCCGACGGCGGCCAGGTCGGCTTCACGGCCGATAAACGACGTGGTCTCGGCGGGCAGCCGGCCACCAGCGCGGCCCGCGGCCGGCGGCGGGCCGGGATCGCGGGCCGCAGGCTCCGGCGGCCCGGAAGCAGGCGGTGCCGGGCTCGCCGACGGCGGCGCCTGCCAGTCGAGTGCGGGATCCTGGCGCAAGATGGCCGACTCGAGGCCACGTAGCGCGACAGACGGCTCAAGCCCCAGCTCATCGCTCAGGTATGCCCTCAGCTCCTGGTAGGCGCGCAGCGCGTCCGCCTGCCGGCCGCACCGGTACAGCGCGCGCATGCGCTGCCCCCGAAGTCGTTCGCGCAGCGGGTAGCTGGTGACCAGGCCGTCGAGCTCGGCGGCCATGCCGGCGTGATTGCCGCAGCCGAGCTCGGCCTCTACCCAGTCCTCGACCGCGCTCAGCCGGGCTTCCTCAAGCCGGGCGGCATCGGCCCGGGCGAACGGCAGGTCGGCGACCCCGGACAGCGCCGGGCCCCGCCACAGGCCAAGCGCCCGGCGCAGCCCGGCAGCGGCCGCCTCAGCGCGGCCGTCCGCCAGGTCGCGCCGCGCCGCCGCCGCCAGCCGCTCGAATTCATCCGCGTCGAGCTGCCCGGCGGCCAGCCCGAGCCGGTAGCCTGACGGCTCCGTCAGCACCGCGCCCGCGCCAAGCGCCCCGCGCAGCCGCGAGACATAGACCCGCAAGGTAGGCAGCCAGTGCGCTGGCGGCTCACCCGACCACAAATCATCAGCCAGCCGGTCAGCGGACACCACCAGGTTGGGCGAGATCAGCAGCCTGGCCAGCAGGGCACGCTCGCGCGGCCCGCCAAGGTCGACGACCCGCTCCCCGTCCGCCACCTCAAGCGGCCCCAGGATCCGGAACTCCACGAGGCAGCCTCCTCACCCGGCGGCGTCCCGAGCCCGCCCGGCCGCCCGGGCAGTCTCGGCCTCCACCCAGGGTAGCGAAAAGGAAGCCAAAGCCTGGCAGGCAAGCCATTTGCAAGCTTTTTGTAACGCGCCGGGCGGACAACGGTGGATGTATGCGAATCCGGCCGAGTCCTGCCGTCAGGCGGCGAGGCCGCGGCGGCCGAGCGGGAGACAGCAATGAGTGATAGTCACGACAGCGGCAAGGTCACCACCGGCAGCGGGAAAGACGCGGCCGTCACCAGCCAGGCGCACGCCGGCCTGCCCACACCGTCCGTCACGCGGCGCTCGCGCCGCCGGCGCGGCGGGTCGGCCCGCGGTGCCCGCGGACGCCGGGTCATCCTGCCCGCCGCGGTCGCCGGCGCCCTTACCGCCGCACTGCTCGCCGCGCCGCCCGCCCATGCCAACAGCTACCAGTGCAACGTGCGGTTCTACTACAACTTCGACGGCTCGTCGGCCTGGCCTTCCGCGCGGGTCAACGACCCCTCCCAACAGGAATACGCCGCCTGCTTCGGCGCGCCGGCGATCGCCCGCTACAACGGCGGCACCGTCATCGCCGCCCACTACCAGACCATCGTCGGGTCCGTCTGGACCTACGTGAATCCCGACGGCGCGGCGAACTGGACCGTAAGCGACTCCTACGGAGGGTCGTGGTTGGCCTTCGGGCCGCCGGCCATGACCTCCTACGGCGGCGGCACCGAGCTCGCGGTCCCGGTCGTCGACACGCTCGAGTACCTGTGGGAGCCCGCCGGCTCGACGCTGCAGGGCCCGGGCATCCCCGCCAGCTCGGGGATCTCGCAAAACGCCCCGGCGATCGCCAGGAACAGCACGGGCACCGTGATCGCCGCCACCGGCCGGGACAACAGCCTGTGGTTCTACTGGAACGCCGACGGCAGCCCGGCCTGGGGCTCCCATCAGGTCGTCGGGCCCGCGCAAGTCTCTGGCGCCCCCGCGATCGCGACCACCGGCAACAGCACCGAGATCGCCTTCATCGCCCCCGACGCCAGCCTCTGGTTCTACTGGAACCTCAACGGCACGAGCACCTGGTGGCCAGAAGAGGTCTCCGGCCCGGGAACCGTCTCGGGCGGGGTGGCGATGACCCACTCCTACGGCGGCACCCAGATCTCCGCGCCCGGCCCCGGCGGCTCCCTCATGTTCTTCTGGAACTACGACGGCACCAGCACCTGGCACCCCGAGCAGGTCGCCGGGCCCGGCTCCGCGCAAGGCGCCCCCGCCATGGTCGCGGGCAACTACACCGAAGAGATCGCCGTCACCGCCACCGACGGCAGCCTCCGCTACTACTACTCCTACGACGGCACCACCACCTGGTACGGGACACTGATCGCACCTCCCGGCAGCGACTCCACCTCCCCCGCCATCACCCGGTCAAGCGCAGGCACAGAAATCACCGTCGCCGGCCTCTGACACCACCACCCAGTCCTCGACCGCGCTGAGCCGGGCTTCTTCCAGCCGGGCGGCATCGGCCCGGCAAACAGCAGGTCGGCGAATCCGGACAGCGCAGGGCCCCGCCATAGGTCAAGCGCCCGGCGCAGCCGCGAGACGTAGACCCGCAAGGTAGACAGCCAGTGCGCGGGGCCCCCGACCACAGGTCCTCGGCGAGCCGGTCGGCGGACACGTCCCGGCCTCCACCCAGGGTGGCGAAAAGGAACCCAAGGCCTAGCCGGCAAGCCATTTGCAAGCCTTTTGTAACGCGCCGGGCGGACAACAGGGATGTATGCGAATCCGGCGAGTCCTGCCCATCAGGCGGCAAGGCCGCGGCGGCAGAGCGGGAGACAGCGATGAGTGATAGTCATGACGGCGGCAAGACCACCACAGGCACCGGGAAGGACGGGGCCGTCACCAGCCAGGCGGACGCCGTCCTGGCCAGGCGGGGCGCTACGCGACGCTCGCGCCGCCGGCGCGGCGGGCCG
Organism: uncultured Streptosporangiaceae bacterium; assembly: GCA_964581815.1. Lineage (GTDB taxonomy): Bacteria > Actinomycetota > Actinomycetes > Streptosporangiales > Streptosporangiaceae > Trebonia. The sequence continues at coordinate 48,451 of CAZORE010000025.1, forward strand.
GCCCGCGGTGCCCGCGGCCGCCGGGTCATCCTGGCCGCCGCGGCCGCCGGCGCCCTCGCCGCCACGCTGCTCGCCGCGCCGCCCGCCCATGCGGCCGGCTGCAACCTTAAGTTCTACTACAACGTCGACGGCTCCCCGGCCTGGCCCGCCGCGTCGGTCGCCAGCGACACGTCGTGTTCCAAGACGCTCGCCATCGTCCGCTACACGGGCGGCACCACGATCGCCAGCAATTCCGATCTTGACGGCGAGGTCACCACGTATGTGAACACGGACGGCTCGCCGAGCTGGTCGAAGAACGACTTCTGGTGGGGATGGGGCACGTTCGGGCCGCTGGCCATGACCGCCTACAGCGGCGGCACCGAGCTCGCGTTTCCGCATAGCAACGCTAGCAACGAACTGATATACGCATGGGAAACTGGCGGCCAGCCCATCCGGTCAGGGCAAGCCGAACCGGTCGCGTCCTCGGGAGTCTCACTGTTCGCCCCGGCGATCGCCAGGAACAGTACGGGCACCGTGATCGCCGCCACCGGCCAGGACAACAGCCTGTGGTTCTACTGGAACGCCGACGGCAGCCCGGCCTGGGGCTCCCGTCAGATTGTCGGGTCCTCGCTGGCCTATGGCGCCCCCGCGATCACGGCCCACGACAACGGCACCCAGATCGCCTTCATCGCTCCCGACGCCAGCCTCTGGTTCTACTGGAACATCAACGGCACCAGCACCTGGTGGCCAGAAGAGGTCTCCGGGCCGGGAACCGTCTGGGGCGGGGTGGCGATGACCCACTCCGACGGCGGGACCCAGATCGCCGCGCCCGGCCCTGGCGGCTCCGTCATGTTCTTCTGGAACGCCGACGGCACGAGCACCTGGCACCCCGAGCAGGTCGCCGGGCCTGGCACCATGCAAGGCGCCCCGGCCATGGTCGCCGGCAACCACGCCGCGGAGATCGCCGTCACCGCCACCGACGGCAGCCTCCGCTACTACTGGTCCTACGAAGGCACCACCACCTGGTACGGGGCACAGATCGCACCCCCCGGCACCGCCTCCACCTCCCCCGCCATGACCCGATCCAGCGGAGGCACCGAAATCACTGTCGCCGGGCCCTAACAAGTGCCCCGCTGAGCGGGCACGCAGCCGCCGAAGTGGCCGACTCCTGCGCACGATGTGATCGGCCAGCAAGCACATGGGCAACCGAGGTGGGCATCGCATGCAGGAAGAGTCCTTCGACATCGTGATCGTGGGCAGCGGCGGCGGCGGGCTGACGGCGGCGCTGGCCGCCCACGCGGCCGGCCTGAAGCCGGTGATCGTGGAAAAGCAGGGCGTCGTCGGCGGATCCACCGGCATGTCGGGCGGCATGCTCTGGATACCGGACAACCCGCTGATGCGAGCCGACGGCATCAAGGACTCCTACCAGGACGGGCTTGACTACCTGCAGGCCGTGATCGGCGAACCGGACGAGCCCTCGTCGCTCGCCCGGCGGAACGCCTTCCTGGCCAACGGGCCGCGGATGATCTCCTTCCTCCAGGGCAGCGGGCTCAAGCTGTTCCGCTGCGCGGGTTACTCCGACTACTACGACAACTACCCAGGCGGCAGCGCGGCCGGCCGGTCGGTCGAGGGCATCCCGTGGGACGGCAGGCAACTCGGCCAATGGCGGTCGCGGATCATCCACGGCCTCGGCGAGGGCGTCGGCCTCGCCGTCACCACCTTGGAGATCCACACACTCAACAGCTTCACTCACACGCTCGCCTCCTTCCTGACTACCGCGCGCGTGGTGCTGCGGACGTACGTGTCGCGGATGCGCGGGCAGGACCTGTTCACCAACGGGAAGTCGTTCGCGGGCCAGATGACGAAGATCCTGCTCGACCGCGGGGTTCCCATCTGGCTCGACACCGCCGTCGAAGACCTGGCGGTGGAGGACGGCCGGGTCGCCGGCGTGCGGGCCGTCCGCGACGGGGCGCCGGTGCTGATCCGCGGGCGCCGCGGAGTGCTGCTCGCGGCCGGCGGGTACGAGCGCAACCCCGAGATGCGCCTCAAGTACACGGCCGGGAGCCAGTCCACCGACGGGCGCTGGACGTGGGGCAATCCAGGCAACACCGGGGAGGTTCTCGCGGCGGCGATCGCACTCGGCGCCAAGACCGAGTACATGGACGAGGCGATCTGGCTCCCGTCCCCGCGTAAGGAGATGGGCGGGTCCACGCTGACGATCGCGCGCCAGTACCCGCACGCCATCTTCGTCAACCAACGCGGCCAGCGGTTCGTCAACGAGGCCAACTCCTACGTCGAGGTCGGCCGGGCCATGTACGCCAACGACAGCGCCCCCTGCTGGCTCATCTTCGACGACGCCTACCGCCGCTCGGTGCCGTGGGTAAACCACATGCCCAAGTTCCGTGACCTGGCCGCGGTGATACCAGGCCGCCTGCCGCAGCAGTGGCTGACGGACGGCTGGATCAAGCAGGCCGCCACCATCGAAGACCTGGCCCGGCTGACCGGCCTCGACCCGCAGGCCCTGGCCGGCACCGTGCGGCACTTCAACGCGGGGGCCGCCGCGGGCACCGACCCCGACTTCGCGCGCGGCGTCTCGGCGTACAACAAGCACCTGGGCGACCCCGGGCACAAGCCGAACCCGTCCCTCGGCCCGGTCGCCGCGGCGCCTTTCTACGCGGTGCCGATCTACCCGGGAGACGTGGGCACGATGGGCGGGGTGATCTGCGACGAGCACGCCCGCGTGCTCGACCACGACAACCAGCCGATCCCCGGCCTCTACGCGGCCGGCAACATGGCGGCCTCCGTCTTCGGGCGCACGTACCCGGGCGCCGGGGCGAGCATCGCCAACACGGCGGTGTTCGGCTACATCGCCGCCCGGCACATGGCGGGGTTATCAGGCCGCCTAAGCGAGGGCGAGCGGTGCCGCGACCCGCATCAGGCTCCGGGAGATCTCGGCCGCGGTCCACATGACCAGCGGCGGCAGGTCCTTCGTGCGCATCTGGTCACGCGGCCCGCACACCGAGACCGCGGCGACGACCTCGTCGAAGTTGCGGATCGGGGCGGCGACGCAGGCGGCACCGGGCACGGCCTCGTCCTGTTCGGTCGCGTACCCGCAGTTGCGGACGGCGACGATCACCGCCTCGAGTGCGGCGGGCGTGGCCAGGCTCGCCTCCGTCCGCCGTCGCAGGCCCGTCGCGAGGTACTCGCTGACGGTCGCCCGGGGCGAGTAGGCCAGCAGCGCCTTCCCGACCGCGGTGCAGTGGGCCGGGAGGCGCCCGCCGACCCGGGAGGGCAGCGTGTCGGCAAAGGCGCCCCCGACTTTGTCTAGGTAGACGACATCCTGCTGGTCGAGCACGGCCAGGTGCACCACCTGTCCGGTCCGTTCCGCGAGCTCGTGGATGAACGGCCGCGCGGCGCTCGTGATGCGGCTGCGGTGCGCGACCAGGCTGCCGATTTCGAACATGCGCAGCCCGAGGGCGTAGCCGTCCTCGTGACGCTTCAGCCAGCGGGCGGTGACCAGCTGCGACAAGATCCGGTGCACCGACGAGCGGGGGATGCCGCTGCCCACGCTGATCTGCCCGGCGGTCAGGGCCTCGGCGGAGGAGCGCTCGAAGACGCTGAGGATCAAGACGACTCGATCAACCATGCTCGACGGTGCTTCCGACATGTGAGACCTCCTCGTCTCCACTGATTGCCTATGCGATAAAGGGTGCTTTTCTAATGAGAGACCGGGGCTGACCAAAGGCCGACGAGGGCGTCAACAAGCCCGCTGCCGACTTTTCGCCATGTCTTTCCACTGGCCGGGGCGGCATCCGCCAGACCGCGTTCGAAATCGGCGCAGGTCTGGATGAGGATATGGCCCGCCATCAGCTCGCGCTCGCGCAGGACCGGGGCGGGGAGCTCCGGCGTGGAGACCTCCAGGCCGCGGATGACCTGCCGCAGCGTCGGCGACACGGCCTCCTCCAGCTGGATGTTCCGCAGCACCGGGTCGGCCATGATCTGCGCGTTGAGGCGCGCGTACCAGGTCGGCGGCCTTCTTGCCGCCAGCGTCTCCGTGTAGGGGATCACCAGGCACCGGACCCATTCCCGCAGCTGCGCCGTATCACCGATCTGGTTCACCATGGCGGCCCGCAAGACTTCGGCTTCTCCGTCGAAGCGGCGAATAAGGGCACGGATCAATTCGTCCTTTGCGCCGAAATGGTAACCAACCGCCGACGTGTTTCCCTGGCCCGCGGCGGCGCCGATCTGACGGTTGGAGACCGAAGTTATGCCGTGCTCGGCGAAGAGCCATTCGGCCGCATCGAGAATGAGCGTTCTCGCCTGTCCCTTTCCCTCCGCCGTGCCGGCCTGGCCCGTCCCGGTCTGCTGGCTCACGCTGTCCCTGGCCTCCTGCCTGACGTCGACGGGCGTCCGCCCACCGCAGACAGGTTAACGGGCAGGGTGGTGAGCGGGACTTGCGCGTCATCGTGCCTCATCTCATCTTCGGCGCTCGTCCGATGATCCCCGCCGCCTCGAGGTCGGCGATCTCGGCCGCGTCCACGCCAAGTTCGCTGAGCACTTCGTGGTTGTGCTCGCCGAGCAGCGGAGCGGGGCTGCGGTGAAACCGGGCCGGGCCGTCGGACAGGCGCATCGGGATGGTGCTCTGCCGGGCAGGCGGCCCCACCGGGTGCTCGGTCACCTCGAAGAAGCCTCGCGCCTGCAGCGGCGCCAGCTCGGCCTGGCGATGCGGCTGCAGCACCTTCGCCACCGGCACCCCGGCATCCCACAGCGACTCGACGATCTCGTCCCTGGACCGCTGCGCGCACCAGGCCGCGAGGTGCTCGTCGATCACGTCGTGCCTGGCGTGACGCCCGGCCGCGGTGGACAGTTCCTGGTCGGCGGCCCAGGCCGGGTGGCCGAGGGCGCCGGCCAGCGCGGCCCACTGCTCATCGGTGGCGACCGCGACGGCGACCCACGCGTCCAGGCGGCCGAACTCGTCGGTGTCGGCCGACCGGTACAGGTTCTGCGGCGCCGCCAGCGGCCCCCGGTTGCCGTCCCGCTGCAGCAGGGCGCCGAACGCGGAGAACTCGATCGGCTGCGCGGCGGTGATGCTGATGGCCGCTTCCACCATGGCCGCTTCCACCAGGACGCCCTCCCCGGTGCGGCGCCGGTGCTCCAGCGCGAGCAGCAGGCCGTTGAGCGCGTGCAGGCCGGCGTTGGGGTCGCCAACCGAGTACGGCTCGACCGGGTTGTCGTCGGGATACCCGGTCAGCCAGGTGAGGCCGGCCGCGTCCTCGATGACGTAGGCGAACGCCGGGTTCTCCCGCATGGGGCCGGTCAACCCGAAGCCCGGCATGCGCACCATGACGATGTCGGGGCGCAGGGCCCGGACCCGGTCGTAATCAAGCCCGATCTGGTCGAGGACCCGCGGCGTGTAGTTCTCGACGATGACGTCGCTGACAGCGATCAGCTTCTTGAGCAGTTCCAGGCCGCGTTCGGTCTGGAAGTCAACCGTGACGCTCTTCTTGTTGGTGTTGAGCGCGCGGAAGATGGGGCACTTCTCCCACCACTGGTCCTCGGTCACCGCAATCCCGGCGATCATGCGGGCGCCGTCCGGCCGACCCGTGGATTCCACGTGGATGACCTCAGCGCCGAGCATCGCCAGGATGTGCGTGGCGGACGGCCCGGCCCAGAAGGCGGTCAGGTCGAGCACCCGCAGGCCGGCGTACGGCAGCTTCTTGCCGGCCGCGGACCCGCACGGGTGCGGCCTCGCCGCGGCGGCGGTGTCCCGCCAGGTGCCGTTGTGCTCGCCGGCGCGCGGGGCCGGCCGCGCCGGGAGCAGCACGTCGGGCGTCAGCCGGTACGGGCCGGCTGGCTGCAGGAACTCCTCCGTCGGGTTGCGGCGGAACACCCCGCGCTCCCGCATGTGCTCAAGCTCGGTGACGGTCGCGCCGCTGCTGACCGGTGCGTTGGGGATGCGGAAGGCCGTGGCCAGGTCCCTGATGTCCGCGACCGTGCGGTCGGCGATCCACGTCCGCAGCTCCGGTGCGCGCTGCTGGGTGAGCTCGCCGATGCGGACCGGCGCGGCGGTGTCGATCCACTCCGGGTGGCCGACCATGGCGCACAGGTCGAACCACTGCTGCGCGGTGCCGCACCCAAGGGCCACCAGGCCGTCTTTGGCCGCGGCGACGCCGGGCTGGAACAGCGAGCGCCCGGTCCGCCAGGGCCGGCGCAGCGTCTCGAAGAACGTCACCGGGTAGTAGGTCAGGCACAGCACCGCGACTTCGAGCATCGACAGGTCGATGAGCTGACCCGCGCCGGTCGCGCGGGCGCCGGCCAGCGCGGCCTGGATGCCGATGGCCGTGTACGCGCCGGAGAGCCACTCCCCCACCTGGCCGCCGACGTGCACCGGCGCCCGGTCAGGTGCTCCCCGGCCCAGGCCGACGATCCCGCCGGACCAGGCCTGGAGGGTGAACTCGGTGGCGGGCCGGTCCCGCCACGGCCCGTCCAGACCGAACGGCGTTATCGCGGCCACCGCCAGGTGCGGGTGAGCGGACGACAGCGACTGCGGCGTCCGGTCACCGGCCACCCGGGCGGCCGGGCCGGGCGACCACACCACCGCGTGCGCGTGATCGAGCAGCTCGTCGAGGTCCGCGGCCGCCTGTTCGCCGTCCGGCCCGAAGACGACGCTCTGCTTGCCGCCCGCGAGGTAGCTGAACAGCGGGGCGTCCCGGCCGGCCGGCGGCCGTTCCCCGGATGCGGTCCAGCGGCGCAGGGCGTCGCCCTCGGGCGGCTCAACCTTCACCACCGTGGCCCCGCCGTCGGCCAGCAGCCGCGTGCAGTACGCGCCCGCGATCCCGCTCGACAGGTCGACGACCAGGTAGCCGCCGAGCGGGCCGCTGGCCGTGTCGATCAGCACAGGTCCGCTCGTCACCGACCCTCCTCGTCGGTCCGGGCGCGGCCACCCCGGCTGAGCCGGAAATCGGGCGGGAACTGCGCGTCATTGTCCTTGACCGCGTTGGTGAGCCCGCGCTCGAATACGTCCTTGCCGAGCATCATCTCGGTCTGGTCCGGGCGGGCGTAGTGCCCGAGCGATTCGAACAGGCCGGTCAGCATCGACCCCATGTTCTCGCCCTGGAACTGCTTGTACAGCTCGAAGAAGAGCTTCTGCTGGAACACCGTGTCGGTCGGCCGGTTGCGCGCGCAGGCCAGCGCGTACTTCTCGGTCTCGGCCTCAAGCTGGTCGCGCGGTACGACCTTGTTGAGGAAGTTGCAGTCGTACATCTCGGCCGCGGTGAAGGGCCGCCCGGTGAAGACCATCTCCTGGAACTTGCGCAGGCCCATCATCTGCACCCAGGTCCACATCCGGGGGCCCCAGCCCTGGTAACGGAACGAGGCGTGGCCGAACAGGGCATCGTCGGAGGCGATCACCAGGTCGGCGTCCCCGGCCTGGTAAAAGTGCCAACCGTAGCAGTAGCCCTTGACCTCGACGATGCTGATCTTCTTGAACTCCTGCAGGCTCCGGCAGCCGCCGCGAGGATTGGCGAACCACTGGGTGAGCTGCGCACCGCCGCGGAACGAGTCGCGCGGGGGCAGCCGCACGTCGTCGTCCGGCGTGAGGTGGTACTCGGCCAGCCGGGGTCCTTCGTCCTCGCCGTTCAACGACTCCATGAACTCCGGCAGGTCGACCCCGCTGCCGAAATCCCGGCCAAGGCCGCGGATGACCAGCACCTTCACGTCGTCGTCGATGTTCGCGCGGTGCAGCAGCTCGGCGTAGCGCAGCCGGGCCGCGCTGGTGGGCGCGTTCAGCCGCTCGGGCCGGCTGAGGGTGATGGTGGCGATCTTGGTGGCCGGGTCCTTCTCGTAGACGACGATCTCTTCCGGGCTCGGGTGCGGGGTAGCGGGCAAGGAGACTCCTCGAAGTGGATCGG
>CAZORE010000025.1:56439-64687 GCA_964581815.1 uncultured Streptosporangiaceae bacterium
TCTTCCGGGCTCGGGTGCGGGGTAGCGGGCAAGGAGACTCCTCGAAGTGGATCGGCCGGTGTTAGCCGACGGGGGCAATGGGGACGCCGGGCGCGGACGTCAGCAGCTCCGGGCCGTCGCCGGTGATCAGCACGGTGTCGCGGCGGAAGGCCGCTCCGGTGCCGGCTTCCCACACGTAGCCGGTGAGCGCGAGCACCATGCCCGCCTCGATGCGCTCCTCCCGCGCGGTCCGCGGCAGCCCGCCGGTCACCACCGGCGGGTCGAAGCCGAGGCCAAGCCCGCGGGCGACCGGCATCGGCGGCAGGGTCTCGCCAGCCCCGGTGTAGGCGTCGAGCAGGTCGCCGCCGGTGGCACCCGGGCGGCAGGCCGCGAGCAGGCGTTCCCACACCAGGTCGCACCGCTGTGCTAGCGACGACCGGGCCAGCGCGTGCGGTACCGCGCCTGCCCCGTCAGCACTGGCCACGGAATAGGTCCGGCCGACCTCGGCGATGTAGCCGTGCGCGACGACCCCCGCGGTGAAGGCGACCAGGTCCCCGGCCGTGGCCCGGCCGTCACCGCCCGCCCGCCGCCAGGGATGCTCGCGGCTGGTGATCACCGCGGCGTCCTGGTCCGCGGGGGTGGTCACCCCGCCCGCGGCGGCCGCTTCAAGCAGCACCCCGGCCAGCTCTTTTTCTGTCACACCCGGGCGCAGCTCGGCGACCGCCCTGGCCAGGCTGGCCTCGGCCACCGTGACCGCCTGACGCAGCACCTCCAGCTCCGCGGCGGTCTTGATCCGGCGCGCCGCCCGCATCGCCAGCTCGCCGTCGACCAGCTCGGCGGCGGGAAAGGCGACCGGCAGCACCTGCGCGAAGGTCGGAGACATCGCGTCGGTGCCGACCCGGCGGGCGCCGGCGGTGCCCTCGACGCGCCGCAGCACCTCGATCGTGTTCATCGGGTTCCAGGTGAGGCCGAACAGGTTCTCCCGGGGAATGTCCTCGGGAATCCCCTCGTCCCAGGTGCTGAGCAGGTGGATGGACCCGGTGGAGCGCACCAGCATGCAGGCGGGGCCGAACGATGACGTGCCGGCCGTCCAGAGGGTCGGGGTGCCGGTCACGTAACGCACGTTGGCGGTCCGTCCGACCACGAGAACGTCGAGGTCGTGGGCTTCCATCTGGGCCAGCGCGCGCTCCCGCCGCCCGAAGCGGAGTGCGCGGTCGTCCGGCCGGATCTCAGTCGCCATAGGGCGTGAAGGGATAGTCGGAGAGCATGACGTACCCGTCATCGGTGATCAGCATGACTTCCTCAGCGCGGTAGCCGCCGGTGCCGTCTTCCCAGACGACCGGCTCGAGTACGAGGATGTTGCCGGCCTCGAGCACCAGGCCCTGGTCGAACTGGTCACCCAGGTCGGTGCCGACGAACGGCATCTCAGCCGCGTCGACCCCCAGGCCGTGCCCGAGGTAGAAGTGCTTGACCCACGGCCTGGTGCCGTCGCCGTGGGCTTCGATCGCCGCCTTGGTCAGGTCGGCACCGGTCGCCCCGGCCCTGGTCACCGCGTGGACCGCGTCGACGATCTCGGTCCACCGCCGGAACTGCGCCCGCTGCCGCGGCGACGGATCCTGGCCGACGACCCAGGTGCGGCCGAAGTCGGAGCAGTAGCCGCCCCAGCTGACGCTCACGTCGACCCACAGCACGTCGCCGCGGACCAGTTCGCGCTCGGTGGTCAGCAGCGGCAGCGCCAGGTCGCCGTGGATGGTCCACACGCCTTCCGCCCGGCTCGGCGGCATCACCTGCCAGATCGGGTCGAGCACGTTGGCGGTCGCGCCCAGCTCGAACGCGCGGCGGACGAACCGGCCGGACAGGTCCACCTGGCGGACGCCGGGCGCCACCGCCCGTTCGACGTCGGCGATGGCCTCCTCGGTGATCCGCAGGGCCCGCCGCATGCAGGCCAGCTCGTCGGCGGTCTTGGTCGCCTTGGCCGCGCTGACGATCCGCCCCGCGTCGACCAGGCCGCCGGGGAACAAGCGGTGCTGTATGCGCCGCATGGCCCCGGTGAGCTCGTCGACGGCGATCACCGCGCCGGCCGGCACCAGCTCCGCCAGCTGGACGGCGAAACGCTCCGCGCCCTCGTCGTACTCCAGGTACACGGGGTCGTGCCGGTGGCCGGCGGCCAGCTCCGCTCCGGGTCCGGCCCCCTCGCGGAACGGCATGAACAGGTGCGGTTCCGGGTCGTCGGCCAGCACCACCGCGACCGGCCGGTCCACGTGCGCCAGCCCCGAGTCCCCCAGCGGCCAGCTCACCCCGGTGGCGTAGCTGACCTTGCTGTTGCCGATCAGGACCAGGACGTCCACGCCCTGGCTGGCCATCGCGTCACGCAGCTTGCGCCCCGTCTCCCGCCGCATCCGGGCCATGTCGGGGAGGTCAGGGAGGTCAGTGACGGTCATCGGGATCTCCAGGGAAACTCCGGCCTTCAGGCTGGGGAGCAGCCGGGTGACCGACGTCGCCTGGCAGTGCGCGTGTCGGCATGCCGCCTTGCCACCCTTTCGGTACAGTATTCGTATGTCGCGATATCGGCTTGTGCCTACTCGAGAACAGGAAGCAGTCCTGATCTCGCACTGCGCGCACGCACGGTACGTCTGGAACCTTGCCGTCGAGCAGCAGTCCTGGTGGCACCGAGGGCGGAAGTCCGCGCCGGGCTACCTGGAGCAGGCCCGGCAGCTCACCGTCGCCCGCGCGGAGTTCCCGTGGCTGCGCTCGGGATCCCATATGGTCCAGCAGCAGGCGCTGCGCGACTTCGCCCAGGCGATGGCAAACTTCTTCGCTGGGACCCACCGCCGCCCTACCTGGCGCAAAGCCGGGCGGAACGAAGGGTTCCGGGTCGTCGGCCTCGGGCCAGCGAACCTGTGCCGACTGAACCGGAACTGGGGCGCGGTGAAGGTGCCGAAGGTCGGCTGGGTGCGGTTCCGCTGGTCCCGCGCCGTGCCCGCCGGGGTGAAGTCGTTCCGGGTGACACGCGACCGTGTCGGCCGCTGGCACCTGGCGTTCGCCACCCTCCCTGCGCCGATCCCGGCACCCCGTAACGGGCTGGTGGTGGGCGTGGACCGGGGTATCAAGGTCAGCGCTGCCCTGTCCACCGGCGAAAAACTGAACGTCCCGGGTCTGTCCAGCAGCGAGCAGCGCAGGCTTCTCACGCTCGAGCGGAAGCTGGCCAGAGGCACGAACGTCGCCCAGAAAACCGGGCTGAACCGGGGCATCAGCCGAGCCGGATGGGGAAAGCTGGTTACCCGGCTGGAAGAGAAGGCCCCCGGAAGGGTGGAGAAGATACCACCTGCGTACACCTCGCGGCGCTGCAGCGCATGCGGGCACGTGGACAAGGACAGCCGCGAGAGCCAAGCGCTGTTCCGGTGCACCGCCTGCGGTCACACGCTCAACGCCGACATCAACGCGGCACGCAACATCGCGGCGGGGCACGCCGTGAAAGCGCGGGGAGGCGACCGGAATGCCGGGCCTGCAAACCGCGAACCTCAACGAGACCTCCTCGCGTCGTAGTTGGAATCCCCCGGCCTTTAGGCGGGGGAGGATGCCAAGCCAAGGAAGGCTTGCACGTTGGCGCTGACGATCTTCTCCGCCCGCTCCGGGCCGACCGCATCGACGACCGACGACAGCGACCGCCGGGAGTAGCCGAAGGTGCTCTCGTTGTGCGGGAAGTCCGAGGACCACATGATCTTGTCGGCGCCGATCTGGTCGATCAGGCTAAGCCCGAGCGGGTCCACCATGAACGAGGAGTACATGTGGGTCCGCCAGTAGTACCGGACGTCGTGCTCCACCTCGCGGGTCCGCATGTGCTGGTACGACGCCAGCATGTGCTCGGCGTCTTGCAGCGCGGCCGGGACCCAGTTGACCCCGCCCTCGAACCACCCGATCTTCAGCCCTGGGTGGCGGTCGAGGATGCCGGTGAAGAGGTACTTGCCGAACATCTCACGGAACGAGGCGACCTGGCAGATCATCGCCACCAGCATCATGTTGTGCTCGCAGGGCGTGCTCAGCCCGGTCTCGCCGATGTGGTGGGCGACGCCGACGCCGGACTCCTCGATCGCGTCCCAGACCTCGGTCATCGCGGTGCTGCCGTAGTCCATCATCTTGCCGTCGTCGTCCTTGCCCGGGTTCAGTGGCAGCAGGAACGTCTTCAGGCCGAGCGCCTTCAGCTCGGTGAGCGTCCTGGTCGCCCCGGCGGCGTCCCACCAGTTGATCAGGCCGACCCCGTAGAACCGCCCGCGGGACCGCTCCTGCAGCTCGGCGATGTACTCGTTGTAGACGCGGAAGCACGCTTCCCGCAGCGCCTTGTCGGGGAAGTGCAGCAGCGCGAGCACCGCGTTGGGGAAGGCGAGTTCACGGTCGACGCCGTCGGCGGCGAGCTGCTCAAGCCGCCGGTCCAGGTCCGCGGTGCTCGACCCTTCCAGCGGGTCGTACTGCATCAGCACGTGGGTGAACTGGGGCGGCAGGAACGACGTGTCCATGGCGCCGAGCTCGAAGGCGCCGTCGCGATACCAGATGCGCGGCGCCTTCTCCCGCATCGAGGCGGGCAGGCGCTCGTAGAAGATGTCCTCGGCCAGCGAGATGTGGTCGTCGGCCGAGAACACCTGCGTCCCCTGTGGCAGCCCGACCGGGCCCGCCTCGGAGGCGACGCGGTCCTTGGGCGCTCCGAACCCTTCCGGCGGGTAGAACGCTGTCGGTTCGGTCAATGAGGTCATGGACGTGAGTGGAACACCAACCATCGGCCCATGTCAACCACGTGATTTAAAATCTATCTGACCGAACGATCGCTGTCGCCGCCTATCACCAGCTTCACCAGCGCTTATGCTTGGCAGACCCTTTGCCTTGAAATCAGTCAGTTGACTTAAGAGACAGAGCAGGGTTACGGTCACGGTCAAGCGGCCGAGGACAGGAGAGCCATTCATGAGAGTCGCGGTGGACCAGGACAGATGCATTGCGGCAGGCCAGTGCGTCGCGACCGCGCCGGATGTCTTCGACCAGCGGGACGAGGACGGCGTCGTCGTCCTGCTCAAGGCCGTACCCGGCGCCGACGAGGAGGACGACGTGCGGCGCGCGGCCGGGGTCTGCCCGGCGCTGGCGATCCAGATCCAGGACTGACCACCACCGGCCAGCGGGGCCGGCACCATAAGGAGCGAGATGACCTCTCCGCAGGCTCAGGACGCGACTGGCACCGGCGTCACTAGCACTGGCGACGCCCCGTTCTTCCCGATGAGCCGGGAGGCGGGCTGCCCGTTCGACCCGCCGCGGCATTTGCGGGAAGCGGCCGCCAGCCACCCGGTCTCCCGGGTCACGATCTGGAACGACAGCACCCCGTGGATCATCACCGGGCACGCCGAGCAGCGGGCCCTGCTCATCGACCCGCGGGTGAGCGTGAACGACCGGCTGCCCGGGTTCCCGCACTGGCACGCGGGCATGGAGCAGGTGTCGACGCGGCGGGCCCCGTCGGTGTTCAACACCGACCCGCCCGAGCACACGCGGTTCCGCCGCATGATGACGGCCCCGTTCACGTTCAAGCGGGTCAACGCGATGCGCGCGGTGGTCCAGGAGATCACCGACGACCTGATCGACCAGATGCTGGCCGGTCCCAAGCCGACCGACCTGGTCGAGGCGATCGCGCTGCCGCTGCCGAGCCGGATGATCTGCGCCATCATGGGCGTGCCGTACGAGGACCAGAAGACGTTCTCGGCCCAGGCGTCGATCGGGATGCACAAGGACGTCGGCGTTCAGGAGCAGATCGCGTCCTTCCGCTGGCAGCACGACTACCTCGCCGATCTGGTCCGGGCCCGGATGGCGCAGCCGCGCGACGACGTGGTCTCCGACCTGGCGCAGCGGGTAACCGACGGCGAGATCGAGGTCGAAGAGGCGGCCGCCATGGGGGTCGGGCTGTTCGTGGCCGGCCATGAGACCAGCGCCAACATGATCGCGCTGGCCACCGTGGCCCTGCTCGAGCACCCCGACCAGCTCGCCATCCTGCGGGACTCGGAGGACCCCCAGGTGGCGGCGACGGCCGTGGAAGAGCTGCTGCGCTACCTCGGCATCGTGCACATGGCCCAGCGGCGGATCGCCAAGGAGGACATCGAGATCGGGGGCCAGGTCATCAAGGCCGGCGAGGGCATCCTCATCGAGCTCGCCTCCGCGAACCGCGACCCCCGCGTCTTCCCCGACCCGGACGTTCTCGACCTGCACCGGACGGCCTCGGCCCACCATGCGTTCGGCTTCGGGCTGCACCAGTGCATCGGCCAGCAGCTCGCGCGGGTCGAGTTGCAGGTGGCATACGGCACGCTCTTCCGCCGCATCCCGACCCTGCGCCTGGCCACCAGCATCGACAAGATCGAGTTCAAGCACGACGGCATCGCGTACGGCGTCTATCACCTGCCGGTCACCTGGTGAGCGCCAGCGGCGGCGGAAGGTAAGGTACGGATCCGTGAACGAGCTAGACGGGCGGGTCGCGATCGTCACCGGCGGAGCCGGCGGCCTCGGCCGCGGTATCGCCGCGCGGTTCGTGGCCGAAGGGGCGCGGGTGGTCATCGCCGACGTGAACGAGGCCCACGGCAAGGAGGTCGCGGAATCACTCGGCCCAACCACAATCTTCCGCGCGGCCGACGTGGCCGACCCCGAGGATGTCCGTGGGCTGGTCGAATTCACCCTGCACTCGTTCGGCGGACTGCATGTGATGGTCAACAACGCAGGCGTCTCCGGCACGATGCACCGCAGCTTCCTCGACGACGACCTCGCCGACTTCAGCCGGGTGATGGGAGTGAACGTGCTCGGCGTGCTCGCGGGGACCACGCACGCGGCCCGGCACATGGCCACCGCAGGCGGCGGGTCGATCATCAACGTCAGCTCCATCGGCGGCCTGACCGCGGGCCGGTCGGTGATCACCTACCGGGCATCCAAGGCGGCCGTGATCCACGCGAGCAAGTCGGCCGCGATCGCCCTCGCCGAGTACAACATCAGGGTCAACTGCATCGCCCCGGGTCACATCGTGACCCCGCTGCTTGCGAGTTCGGTGGCCGGAAGGGCCGACGCGGACGCGACGGTGGCGGCGACCAGGAAGATGATGGACGCCACGCGGCCGCTGCAGCGCGCCGGCACCGCCGCCGATATCGCCGAGGCGGCGCTGTACCTGGCCAGCGACCGGTCGGCCTACGTGACCGGCATCGTCATGCCGGTCGACGGCGGTACGACGGCGGGAAGCACGGTCAACTTCGCCCGCCTGGCGCAGCAGGGCGCGTTCCAGGCGCCGTCCGGATGACGGGGTCCGCAGGCACGGGGTCCGCAGGCACGGGGTCCGCGGGCACGGGGTCCGCGGGCACGGGCAAGGCCTCGACGCGCGAGCTGATCCTCGACACCGCCGAGCGGCTGTTCGCGGAGCAGGGCATCTTCGCGACGTCCAACCGGCGCATCGCCGAGGCGGCCGGCCAGGGCAACAACTGGGTCGCGGGTTATCACTTCGGCACCAAGGCCGACCTCGTCCGGGCGATCACGCGGCGCTTCACGGCCGAGGTGGAACGTTCACGGATGCAGATGCTGGCCGGCCTCCCTCACCATGCCGGGCTCACGGAACTGCTCGGCTGCCTGGTGCGGCCGTGGACGGACCGGTTCGAGGCGCTCGGCCCGCACTCGTACTTCGCCCGGGTCTGCGCCCAGGCCATGAACAGCCCCACCCTGCGGCCGATCGTGGTCGAAGAGGGCAGCCATTCGGACTCCGTGGAGCAGACCTGGGAGGCGCTCGACAACTACCTTCCTGGCGGGGCCGACCTGAGCTCCGAGCTCCGCCGGGGAATGATGCAGCACCTCATCGTCTTCGTCTGCGCGGAACGCGAGGGCGCGCTCGCCGAGGGGCGACCCACCAGCAGGCAGACCTGGGCCGATGAGGCCAACGGCCTCATCGACGCGCTGCAGGGGATCATCACCGCCTCGATGACCGATCTCGCCCCGTCGCCCGTCCGGCGCAGGCCGTACGGGCGGGCCACCTGACGTTGCCGGCCGCCGCGGACAGCGGGGAAGCGAAGAAAGCCGACGCGCATGATCTTCCGCGAATTCCAACGAAACGTTTGTTCATTTGCGTCTACGTAGCCAACGGTGACGGCACCGTGTCGGTGATCGACGGACCGGTCAGCGCGCCTTTGGCCATCACCACCGCCGCCTTGCCTGCCGCCACCTGACACTCAACCAGTCCACCGGGGTCATCTCCGGCACCCCAGTCGTCTCCGGC
>CAZORE010000025.1:64787-71032 GCA_964581815.1 uncultured Streptosporangiaceae bacterium
CCTGACACTCAACCAGTCCACCGGGGTCATCTCCGGCACCCCAGTCGTCTCCGGCACCGCCGACTTCACCATTCAGGTCACCGATACGGCGAGCCCGGCCAAGACCGCCGCGAGGCCCCTCTCAATCACTACCGGCGACTGCGCCCGCACCGTCACCGGCACCCGCCACGGCCCCTGACGATCAGGAAAGGTTCGCGTCCCATGGGCCGGGGTGCCGCCATGCTGCCATAAGAATGAGGCATGACGATGACAGAGGTTTTGCACCGGCTGACCTCTTACGAGCCGGGCCGTGCCTGGGATGCGCCCGTGAACGACCCGAGGATCCTGCAGGGCCTGAAGACGAACGACGCCGAGCGGAACACGCCCTTCGTGAAGCAGTATGCGGCGACGCTGCCGCGGGTCCCGCTGCCGCGCGAGTTCCCCTCGGCTTCTGATTCAGTGCTCGACGTGCTGGCGGGCACCGCGCATCCCGCGGCAGCCGCGCTTGACCTGACGAGGCTCAGCAGGCTGCTTCACCTGTCCGCGGGCGTGGTGCGCACGAGGACCTTCGAGAACGGGTTGGTGTACCCCTTCCGTGCTTCGGGCTCGGCCGGCGCGCGCTTCCCGCTCGAACTCTACGTCGCGATCCCCGAGGGCGGCATCCTGGCCGGTGTGCACTGGTACGACCCGGCCGGGCACGCGCTCGTTCAGGTCGGCCCGGCGCCGCGGGCCACCCGGGCCGCGGCCGCGCTTATCGTCACCGGCATCCCCTGGCGCACCGGCTGGCGTTACCGCGAGCGCGGGTACCGCCACATCTACTGGGATGCCGGGACGATGCTGTCTCAGACCCTCGCCCTCGCCGGCTCGGACGGGCTGGGCGCGCGCCTGTACACCGAGTTCCCCGATGCGGCCGTCTCAGGGCTCGTGGGCGCAGACGGGGTGCACGAGTGGCCGGTCGCGGTCGTCGCGCTCGGCCGGGGCACGCCCGCGCTGCAGGCCGCCGGAAGCGCCGTCGCCGGGGTGACGGACCCCGACCCCGTCGAGTTCCCGATCGAGACGGCGGCACAACGGGCAGGCGACATGGGCCGGCTCGGGGAGCCCTGGGGGCACGCGCACGCCGTCTCCGTACCGGGCCAGGGAACCGCCACCGTCGATGAGGTCATCGCCAGGCGCGGCTCCCAGCGCCGGATGAACCCCGAGCGTTCGCTGCCGCGCGAAACCGTGGAGACCTGCCTGACCCTCGCGCTGCGCGGCATCGATATCGAGCACTGGGTCGCCGTGCACGCGGTGGACGGACTCGAATCAGGGATCTACCGGTGGCCGGAGCTCGGCAAGCCGGCCCGCGCGGGCAGCGAGCAGGAGATGCGCGCCGAACTGCACCGCGTGTGCCTGGGGCAGGCGCTCGGCCGGGACGCCGCGTTCGTGGCCATCGCGGCCACCGACGTCGCGCAGTTGAGCGACCGCGCCTACCGCCGCGCCCAGCTCGCCGCCGGCCTCGCGGAGGGGCGGATGCACCTGGCCGCGTACGCGCTGGGCGCAGGCGCGACCGGGATGACGTTCCTGGACAGCGAGATCCCCGCGCTGATCCCGGGAGGCGGCCCGGACGCGCTCATCTTCACCTGCGTGGGCGTCCCGGCGAACGCCTCGAAGCCGGCGGGCCGCCCAGGCGAGCCCACGGTCATCGGGAAGAGGATCACGCCGACGCAGTGAGGCGCGAGCATGAGCAGGCGCGCAGCCGCACCACCCCGGCCAGCCGGATGCGGCACGATCGCGGGCACGGTCATGGCGACGTGGGAATAATGACGCCCCGTGTTAACGCACTGCTTTGCGGGGTAGTGGATTTCCCGGGCATGGCGTGACCATTCGTGCGCTGGCGGCAATGCCAGGACCGTGCAGGTTACGGTGCCCGAGGGGGATCGCCATGGCCTTGCGGATCATGTCGTCACGGGTGAGGCGGTTTGCGGTGCTGCGGCCCGGCTGGGTACCGGGCGGCGCGGATTGAAGTACCGAACCGCAGCCGGGGCTGCGCTGGAGCCCGGCCAGCGCGCGGCACATCGGGTTGGCTGGGGTTTTATCGCGCTGTACGCGTTGGCGTTTATGAGTACCAGCCTGTTGTTCATCGCACCCCTGCTGGTGACCTTGGCGTTGAAGGTAGATTCGCTGGTAGGGATCGGGCGGGCGCCGGACAGCTTGGCGCTTGTCGCCGGGACCGGCGCTCTGCTGGCGATGGTCGGTAATCCGTTTTTCGGCAGGATGAGCGACCGCACCGCGTCGCGGCTGGGCATGCGCCGGCCATGGATGGTTATCGGCCTGGTGGGCGGTTCCCTCGGCATCCTCATCGTCGCGCTCGCCCCCAGCATCCCGGTCGTCCTGGCCGGGTGGTGTATCGTCCAGGTGTTCTTCAACGCGCTGCTCGCGGCCATGGTGGCGGTGCTGCCGGATCAGGTCCCCTCCGTTCAGCGCGGCCTGGTCTCCGGTGTCCTGGGTGTATGTCTGCCCGTCGCGTCGGTGTGCGGCACGTTCCTGGTCAAACTGTTCACCGGCAACATGCTCGCCATGTTCTTGGCCCCATGCGCGATCGGCGGATTTTTCATCCTCCTTTTCGCGGTCAGCCTGAACGATCGACGGCTGGCCAAGGCGGACAAGTCAGCCTGGTCGCTGCGGGAATTTGCCGGCACGTTCTACGTCAACCCGCGGAAGAACCCGGACTTCGCCTGGGCTTTCGCCAGCCGCTTCATGTTCGTGATGGCGTACGCGTTCCTGATTACCTACCAGGCCTACTACCTGCTGGACAAGATTGGCACCGCCAAGGCCGACGTGCCGCAGCAGATATTCCTGGGCACACTCGCCCAGTCCGCCGTCATCGTCGCCGCTTCCCTCATCGGCGGGAGGCTCTCTGACCGGACGGGCCGGCGGAAGATCTTCGTCCTTGTCGCGTCGATCGTGTACGGCCTGGCGTTGTTCGTGGTTGCCGTCGCCAGCGGCTTCAATGGTTTCCTGGTCGGCATGGCCATCAGCGGACTCGGCTTCGGCGTGTACGTGGCCGTGGACCTGGCGCTGGTGGTGGACGTGCTGCGGGACACCCGCAACGCCGCCAAGGATCTCGGCGTGTTCAACATCGCCGGCGCACTTCCCTTTTCGATCGCGCCCGCGATCGCGCCGGTCATCCTGGCCTTCGGCGGCGGCAGCTACGGCGTGCTGTACACCGTCGCCGGACTGTGCGCCATCATCGGAGCCTTCGCCGTCCTGCCCGTGAAGGATGTCCGATGAGCACTCAGGGGGCACCGACGCCCGGCAACACGGCCGCCCTTCCAGGGCGGCCGTGTTGCCGGGCCGTGGGCTAGGCAGAGACGCCGCGCTCGGCGAGCGGCGCGCTGGCGGCGTCCATCGCGGCGGTGATCGGGGAGGGCCTGAAGCCCTTCACGACCAGCCAGACCCCAAGCGAGAACTCCCAGACAGCCACCGGGGCGAAACCCATCGCGAGCACGGTGATCTGGTGGTCGGTGCGGAACAGGGTCGTGACGACAGAGGCGATGAGCAGGGGGGCTCCGATGAGTCCCAGCACGGGAAGGATGCGCGGCACGAGCCGGGACCGGTACAGCAAGGAGCCAAGCAGCAGTGCGTTGATAGCTGGCATGAGGCTCTGCCCGAGCAGGAACGTCCAGTTGTAGACCGCGACGTGGGAGGCGGCGGTGGCGACGAGCGCGGCCGCGCTTGCCCCGGCCGCGCCGCCCATTTCCTGCCGCAAGCTTGCCAGCGACAACAGGCTGACGACGCCGACAAGGATCATGCCGCCTTCGATGACGCGGGCGGTGACAAAGCCCAGCGCGACGCCTTCGTTCTGCCGTTTGACCACCGGGTACAGCGTGACCGCGGTGCCGACGCCAGCCAGGGCGACGATCAGCTCGAGGAAGCCGCCCACGAGCACGGCGGTGTGGCTTCCGGAGCTGAGGATCCAGTTGTGGTCCTTGACGGGGCCGTAGAGGGCGAGGGTGGGGATCGAGATGAAGGTGATCAGGTAGAAGACGCCCGCGACGAGCGCGGTCTTCCTTGTCGGGCTCATCGGGATTCTTTTCGCCGGCGGTTTGGTCGCTGGGGGCTGGAGGATGGTGGTCATGTCGGTCTCCTTTTCGTGCAGCTGCTGAGTTACCGGGCCTCGGCGGCGGGCGCCTCGGGATGGTCGGGGTCGACGTGGTTGACCGAGATCAGGGGCAGGCCCAGGTCGCGCGTTTTCTGGAGCAAGCCGTAGAGCGCGGCCTGGTCGGCTACGGGGCCATGGATGGTGGTGGTGCCGTCGCTCTCGTTGGTGAGGCTTAGTCCGTCGAACCAGGCGGACCACCGGCGGTGGAGGTGCCCCTTGAGGCGGATCTCGTACTGTCCGGGGCCGTGATAGCCGCCGGCTGACGTCTCGCTCATGGCGCTCCTCTTGTCGTTACCCCCCTGGCTGGATCGCCGCCGGCGTTGCGAACGCTCTTGGGTCTGATCGGAAGCTACGAGCCGATGTGGTGAGCACGCATCACCACACCTGGTGATTGATGTGGTGATTCAGGCGACCGGCGGGCGCCCTGTTCCTGTGGTGGGTGCCAGACGGGTCAGGGGTGGCGGCTGCGGGTTCGCGGCAACAGGTCGAGTTCCGCGGCCCGGCGGAGCGCTGCCCTGCGGTTGGTCACGCCGAGCTTGGCGTAGATGTTCTTGGTGTGCGTCCGCATGGTGTTCAGGGACACCATGAGCTCGCGGGCGATGGCCGGGCCGTCCAGCTCGGTTCCCAGTAGCCGCAGCACGTCGAGTTCGCGTTCGCTCAGCGGGTCGATCAAGGCCTGCCTGACGGGACTGTCCGGCCCGGTCTCGCTCACGGCGGCCAGCAGCCGGCGGACATAGCTCCGCCTGGTCTCCTGTTTCGCGGCCGCTCTCAGCAGGGCAGCCATCGGCGGGCCCTCCTCCGCGAAGACCCGGACATAGCCCTCCGGCTCGGCCAGCGCCACCGCGCGTTCCAGGAAGCCAAGCGCAGCCGGGATGTCCTCCAGTGCCTGGTGCGCGAGCGCCCGCAGCACCAGGATCTCGATGACACGCCCCGTCCTGCGCCCCTCTTCCGCCCTCAGCAACAGGCGCTCAAGGAGCCTGGCCGCCTCGTTAAGGGAAGACTCCGCACGCTCGCCCTCATGCCGCGCCAAGAGCAGCCTGGCCAGGGTGATGTGCTCGAACTCGCGCAGGTAGCTGAGGTCGTCATCAACGGACAGGCCCTGCTCACGCGCCCAGCCGAGAGCTTCACCGAGTCTGCCCTGCGCGATCCAGACCCTTGCCCGCAATGCCGGGACCGGCCGCACATTCGGGAAGAAGTCGCTCACATAGAGTCGCTCTGCCTCGTTGAGCAGGTCAAGCGCGCCGGGCAGGTTCTCCTCAGCCTGCGCGACCCGGGCCATCGCCACCCGCCAGCGGTACCGGTTCTGCGGCAACCCGGTGTGCTCACCCAGCTCCTGGCTTCGCTGCAGATGCTGGGTGGCGGCCCGCAGGTCGTCGCGCTCACGGGCGATCTCACTCATGCCCACGAACATGTCTGCGGTTCCCCGCAGCACTGGCCCACCTTGCTCAGGTCCGAGCGGCAATGCCTGCTCGTAGGTGCGCAGCGCCTCGCCGAGACGGCCCTGCGTGATCCGGATGTCCGCAAGCGCGATCGAGCAGCCCAGGATGTCAGCGACAAACCCGGCCCGGCGCAGCCCGGCCACGCACGCGGAGTAGGCCCGGTGCCCGGCCTCGAGGTCCCCGCGGCCCCAGTAGACGAGCCCCAAAAGTGCCGATGCCGACGCGCGGCAGAGGTGATCGTCGTCAGCCGCGAGTTCGAGCGTCCGCTGGGCGTGCCGCAGGGTGCCGGGAAGATCACCGCGGGCCAGAGCCAGCCCCGCGCGGTACATCTCGATCGTCCCCGGGAGACGGCGGTACTCCTCCTCGTCGGTGACGACCATCTCCGCCGGCGGGGACTGGGATCCCGCACGGGCACCGGTTGGCGGGTCCAGCCACCGCTCGGCGTCCCGGAGCCGGCCCTCAATTCCCTCGAGCTCGCCCCCAGTCAGCAGTGCCCCGGCGAAGCCGACGCTGAGCACGGGCCTGACGCGGACCAATTCGTCGGGGATCATCTCAAGCCAGCCACGCACCGTGGCCTCCTGCCTGGTCCTGGCCATTGCCGGGAGCGCCCGCTCGATCAGGTCCGCTGCCCGGCTGAAGTCCCGGGCGGCCAGCGCGTGGCCGATGGCCAGGGACTGCTCGCCGCT
>CAZORE010000026.1:0-25250 GCA_964581815.1 uncultured Streptosporangiaceae bacterium
TGGATGAAAAGGACCTCTCGGGACTTTGTCATGGCGATCCTCCTCTACCAGGTGTCTGCCGGGGAGTCCTCCTCGTCGAGCTCGTCGACCTGAGCGTCGGGGCTGAGCGGGAGTTTCACCTGGAAGTCCGCGCCACGGCCTGGCGCGGTGCGGACGGTGACCGTGCCGCCGTGCGCGGTCACGAGTCCGTGAACGATCGCGAGGCCCAGGCCGGAGCCGCCGGACGCCCGGTTCCGCGCCTGATCGGCCCGGTAGAAGCGCTCGAAGACGCGCTGGGCCTGTTCGGTCGTCATGCCCGGCCCGTCGTCCTCGACGTCCAGGACCACGGCTGGTACCGGCACCTCCGCGGATGCGCTGCCCTCCTGGCCGGTGACGAATCCGTGCGGTGGGATCAGCGTGCCCGAGGCGATCTTCACCCGGACAGGAGTGTCCGGCGGGGTGTGGGTCAGCGCGTTGTTCACCAGGTTCCCGATCACCTGCCGCAGCCTCGGCTCGTCGCCCTCCACGAGGAACGCGGCGCCCGGTGCGACCTCAAGGTCGACCGGCCGGCCAGGGGCCACGATCCGGGCGTCTTGTACCGCGTCCGCGGCGAGGGTGAGCATGTCGACTGGGCTCATGTCCAGCGGCCGCTGCTGGTCAATCCGCGCGAGCTGCAACAGGTCCTCGACGAGCAGCCCCATCCGGGATGCCTCTGACTCGAGCCTGTGCATGATCCGGTCGAGGTCCTGGGGAGACAGGCCGCCGAGGGAGTGGCCGTTGGCCGACGCGGAGGCGGCAGCGTTCGTTCTGGATAGCGGATCGTGATCTTCGATCATGCCGCCGCGCTGACGGTAGTACTCGGCGAAGCCGCGGATCGTGGTCAGCGGGGTGCGCAGCTCGTGGCTGGCGTCGGCGATGAACCGGCGCATCCGTTCCTCCGAGCGGTGCGCGTCCTGCTCGGACTCGTGCTGGGCGCGGAACGCCGCCTCGATCTGGCTGAGCATCGTGTTGAGCGAGCGGCCGAGGCGGCCGATCTCGGTGCGCGGGTCACGCTCGGGGATGCGGTGGTCCAGGTGCCCCTTGGCGATTTCGCCTGCGGTCATCTCGATGTCGTCGAGCGGGCGGAGGTTAGCCCGGACGACCGCGATGCCGACGACAGCGAGCACGATCACGATCGCGCTTCCCGCGATCAGTTCGAACGTGATCAGCCGCTGGATCTCGGTCCTGACCGGTCCCAGGTCGACGGCCAGGACCATGAAGACGGTCTGCTGTGCGTTCGTGGCGCTGTTGATTACGGGAACGGCTTGGGCTATTACCCGCCAGGTATCGGTGCCGGACTGCGCGGGCATCGTGGTCAGCACGGGATTGCCGGAACTTGCCCAGTTGCCAGCCGGCAGCTCGGGCAGGGACTGGGCCGGACGGGAACTTCCCATGCCGGGTGGAGGAGTTCCCGGGTTATTCGGCACGAGCTGGGTTCCCGGCTGCTGGAAGGCGAGTATCAGGCCGGACTCCACGGGGTACGGGAAGTCGAGCCTGACCGGGGTGCCAGGGGCGATGGCGTGGCCGAACACCCTCTGAAGCTGATCGTCGCGCTGCGTATACAGGTACTGCAGGACAACGACGCTGGTGATGCTGATCGCCGCAAGCGCCATGATGACCAGCGCCAGCATCGCCGTGATCAGCTTGGTGCGCAGCGGCGTCCGGCCTGACAGTTGTTTCAACGGCTCCCAAAGCCCGGTCATATGCAGATCATCGCTCGTATTACTGAACAAAACCTCAAGGAATAAGTCACACGTTGTCAGAGCGAACATACCGGGCTGGTCGGCGAGAGCGCCATCAATCTGTCTGGCGTACCGACAGATATGATAAGCTGTCGGTTGTAGCGACAGAATTGAGGGAGGCGCTCATGAAGGTCTACGGCATCACAGAGATCGCCCGCGCGCTAGACACTGACCCTGGCCTGGTCGGG
Organism: uncultured Streptosporangiaceae bacterium; assembly: GCA_964581815.1. Classification (GTDB taxonomy): domain Bacteria; phylum Actinomycetota; class Actinomycetes; order Streptosporangiales; family Streptosporangiaceae; genus Trebonia. Next base: position 1,949 of record CAZORE010000026.1, read on the forward strand.
AAGTGGCGCGAACGGCACAAGCTCCCAGCGCCTGACGCCGAGCTCGCTACCGGCCCGGTCTGGCTCGCGGACACGATCGAGCCGCTGCTGGCCGCGGGCGGCCCCGAGCCCAGGACCCCCGGCCAGCGACTGCGCAGGTTCAAAGTCACCGCCCGCATGACCGCGGGACCGTACCCGGCCCTGACGAACGATCGCCGGTCGTTTTTCCAGGCGGCAATCGCCGCCACCCACCAGCCTGGTTCCCTCGAGCCAGCCGTGCGGTGGGACATGCTGGACGAGGCGACCGTCACGATGGAATGCGAGGCCCATGAGCCGTCGGCCGCAGCGGAAACCATCCGGTCGGTCATCAGGAAGAACGCCGAACTGGTGGCGCACATCGGCGTCCGCGAAATCGAGATCATCAGCATCTCGCCGGCCACTGACTAACCGGAGACGGAGGCGGACACGTGACGCAAGCTGCTGCCTACCTGCTGCACCGGGGTGACGCGCGCGAGGCGTACGAGGGCTGGCCGACGCCGGTGACGATCATTAGCGACGGCGCCTATGGCGTCCGCGGGTTTCACGGGGACACGGTCGGAACAGAGAAGATCGCCGAGTGGTACCGGCCGCACATTGCGGCGTGGAGCCGGCTGGCCGGGCCCGCTACCACGCTGTGGTTCTGGAACACGGAGGTCGGCTGGGCGACCGTCCACCCGCTGCTGGTCCAGAGCGGGTGGGATTACGTGCAGGCGGTTACCTGGGACAAGGGGATCAGGCACGTGGCCGGCAACGTCAACGGCAAGTCCATCCGCCGGTTCCCCGTCGTCTCCGAGATCTGCGTCTTCTACCAGCGTCGCTTCGAGGTGACCGGGCCGGACGGGCCGATGCCCGTGCAGCGGTGGATGCGGCATGAGTGGCAGCGGGCCGCGCTGGCCCTGAACAAGGCCAACGAGGCGTGCGGCGTGGCCAACGCGGCGACCCGCAAGTACCTCACCGAAGACTGGCTGTGGTACTGGCCGCCTGGCGCGATGATGGAGCGCCTGGCCAGCTACGCGAACGAGCACGGCAGGAAGTCCGGCTGGCCCTACTACTCGCTCGATGGCCAGGTCGCCGTCACCGCCAAGGAGTGGGACGCGCTCCGGTACAAGTGGCGGCACGCCCACGGGCTGACGAACGTCTGGCGGCTGGCCCCGCTGCACGGCGTGGAGCGGGTCAAGGGCACCATGCGCCGCGCCGCGCCGCGCGTCTACAACCCGGGCAGCCTGTCGGCGGCGCACCTCAACCAGAAGCCGCTCGAGTTCATGCACCGGATACTCAACGCGGTCACCGATCCGGGTGACGTGGTCTGGGAGCCCTTCGGCGGCCTGGCCTCCGCCTCGGTCGCCGCCGTGCAAGCGGGCCGGTTCCCCTGCGTCGCCGAAGTCGACCCCGACTTCGCCGAGATCGCGGCGCAGCGCCTCGGCGACGCGGCGGCCGGATGAGATGTGGAAGCCGCCGAACGAGGGCCGAGTCCCACCGATCCGATCGGGAATCCTGAACATAAATCGGAAGAATGCCGCTTATGTGACCGAAATCACGCCTCTTCCGTGACGGGCGACACCCGTGCGTGAGATAGTAACGCTGCCTCGGCCGGCAGTGGCCGCCGGCTGACAAGTTCCAGCGACGCAAGGGGTCATGCAGTGAAGGGTTTCAGGGACTTCATCACCCGGGGCAACCTCATCGATCTGGCGGTCGCGGTCGTCATCGGCCTTGCGTTCACCGCGGTGGTGACGGCCTTCGTCGCCGACCTGATCACGCCGCTCATCGCCGCGATCGGCGGCAAGCCCGACTTCAGCAGCCTGACGTTCAGGATCAACCACAGCGCGTTCAAGTACGGATTGTTCTTCAACGCCGTGATCACGTTCCTGATCATCGCCGCGGTGGTCTACTTCCTGGTCGTCACGCCGATGGCTAAGGTCACCGCCCGCTTCGTCAAGAAGGCCGAGGCCACCACGCGCGACTGCCCCGAGTGCCTCAGCAGCATTCCGATCGCCGCGACGCGTTGCATGTACTGCACCACGGTGGTGGCCCCGGCCACGCCGCCGGTCATCCAGTAACCAGGCGGGCTTCGCGCGGCCAGGCGCAAACGAAACAGCTGCGGGAGGAAGCCTCTCGCAGCTGTTTTCTGTCCGCGCGGGTGCGTTGGGGGTCGCTCCGCCGAGACACGAGTCTGGGCTCGGGCCGGGGCCTGGCCGTCCCGAGCCCAGACGACTATGACAAGGGCCAGCCAACTGTCCGGCGCTTGCGATACTCAGTCTGGCACCGCTTCCTGGTAGGAAGCTGTGGCCAAGCTGTGAACCCGATAACTGGCTCGTAACGGCCAGGATGTCGGACTTGATGGCCGGCGTGACTGTTAGAACTGGTGCCGTCGGCTGCTCTGGAACCTGCCCCGTGACGGTCTCCCTGCTCCGCTCGGCGGCCTTACGGTCCCCCGCGCCGCGGTCCGGGATTGCCATTGCCAGCGCGGTCAGGTCGATGGCGCCGAGGTCCCCGCTGTCCCGCTCAAGGAACTCCGCGAGCCGCTCCGCCTCATCGGCGCTGAACCCGATGACCGCACGTGGCTGGCCCCATGGTTCCTTGAGCGCGTAACCCACGTACCCGACGACCGGCTGAGTCGGCGTTTCCCCCAGGCCTTGGAGCGCTCTCCAGCGCTCCCAGGCCGACTCCAGGCGCGCGGCCGCGCGTTGTGCACGGGCGACCAGCTCTGGATCACGCATCCCGGACCCCCCTAAGAAGTTATCTGCCGGCTTTTCAGCTCGGACTTGTCCCAGCGCGGCGAGTGCCGCCTGCGCCAGCGTCAAGACCCACCCCGTCAAGATCACTTGCGCGAACTGCCCTCGCCCGCTGGGACTGCCCCCAGAAAAACCCGCCGGACGAGATCCGTCGTGAGCACGGGCAACGGCGCGATCTCCCGCGCCGCCCTCCTTGGCCGTGCTCTTCAGGCGGGATGCTACTCGGAACGCTGCTGCGGGATGCCCGCGAGCAGTGCACGGACCTCGGTCTCCCGGTAACGCCGGTGCCCCCCGAGCGTGCGGATCGACGTTAGCTTCCCGGCCTTGGCCCACCGCGTGACCGTCTTCGGGTCCACACGGAACATCGTGGCGACCTCGGCTGGGGTCAGAAGCGGCTCGGCCTCTGGAGTGCGTGCAGACATTGGTGCGGCCTCTCCTCCTGGATCGGTGTAGCGATCCTCGTGTTGTTGTTGTGTGGCCTTGGTGCCCCGTAGGGTGCTTGTCGTTGATATCCCCATATGGCCCACGGGGTCCATCTTGCCATCACCAGGGGTGACTAGTCGACAACTATCTGCATAGTTTCTGTCTCTGGATGCGCCCCGTTGCCCCCGTTGGCGACTGTCACTGTCAGTGATTCTAGCGATACTTATCGTCGCATCGGGCCAGATTCGGAAAAACTGCCCCGCGCGTTGCGCTTCCTTGCAGCTCAGCACCACCCCCCAGGCGGAGAGCGGCAACGCGGCGGCTGTAGCCCCCTAGACACTGAGTGTAATCTACCATGGCTGAATCGTGATATACCCGCACACTTCTCTTTCTTGACCACGATCGTGCGACAGAGTCCCCTCGTCAACCCCGCAGGCGAACCTCTCGGGCCCGTATGCGCAGCGTCAGCTGAGGCCCGCACCGCCCACGGCGCCGGCAAAGCGTGGCCGGCACGTGGCCTTTCCATGGGCAGCGCGATGCGTGAGCGCACAGCGAGAGCTAATCGGCGTAGTCATCAGGGCCGCAAACCGGGTACGGTTATACGTGTACGGAAGTTGGCAGACGCCGAGGTCCCCGAGGGGGATCTACGGCGGTTCTGTGTGTGTCACGGATGTGCCGCATACGGGCCAGCGACAGAGGCATCGTGGGGCCGCACGGCTCCGGACGTTCGAGGGGGTCGAGCCAATGGGGCGCGGCCGAGCTAAGGCCAAGCAGGTTAAGGTTGCTCGCGAGCTCAAGTACAACGGCGGCGGCTTTGACCCTGACCGGCTGCGGCGAGAGCTGGGCGTCGGAACGGAAGCGCGGAGCGCCGACCACGACGACCCGTACGCCGACGAGTACGACGCCGACGAGGACTCTCTCGACGACGATGACGCCGGTGAGGACGACGACGACGAGGACGACTGGTCGCCATCACGCTAGCGCGTGATGCAGTGGCTGCTTTTCGTGCCTAGTTCGCGTTCGTTGCCCGTCGTCGCGTTACCGACTGCGCCGACGCGACGGTCCGTGGTCGCTGCTGGCATTGCCGTAACGGCGGCTAAGCGCTCGTCACCGGTTCGAGTACGCCTTTGCCGCGTTCACTCTCCGGCACCGGCACCGGATAATGCCCGTCGAAGCAGGCGCGGCACAGCGACCCGGGAGACTGCTCGGTGGCCGCGATGAGCCCGTCGAGTGAGACGTAGCCGAGCGTGTCCGCCCCGATCGCCGCGCGGATCTCCGCCACGGAACAGTGGCCGGCGAGCAGCTCGTCGCGGGTCGCGAAGTCGATACCGTAGAAGCACGGCCACTTCACGGGCGGCGACGCGATCCGTACGTGTACCTCGAGCGCGCCCGCCTCACGGAGCATCGCCACGATGGCCTGCTGGGTATTCCCGCGCACGATCGAGTCGTCGACGACCACGATCCTGCGCCCGGCGATCACGTCGCGCAGCGGGTTGAGCTTGAGCCTGATGCCCAGCTGCCTGATGGTCTGGCTCGGCTGGATGAAAGTCCGCCCTACGTAGGAGTTCTTCACCAGGCCCTGGCCGTAGGGGATGCCGCTCGCCTCGGCGTAACCGATCGCGGCCGGGGTCCCCGACTCGGGAACAGGGATGACGAGATCCGCCGACGCGGGATGCTCGGCCGCGAGCGTCCGCCCGATCTCGACCCGGGTCGCGTGCAGCCCGCGGCCGCCGATCGTGGTATCCGGCCTGGCCAGGTAAACGTACTCGAACAGGCACACCTTGGGCGCGGCTGCCGCGAACCGCCGCGAACGCACCCCTCGCTCGTCGAGGGAGATGAGCTCGCCGGGCTCGACCTCGCGAACGAAGGCGGCACCGACGATATCGAGCGCCGCGGTCTCGCTCGCCACCACCCAGCCGCCGGCCAGCCGCCCGATGACGAGCGGCCGGAAGCCCTGCGGGTCGCGCGCCGCGTACAGCGTGTTCTCGTCCATGAAGACCAGGGAGTAGGCGCCGCGCACCAGCGGCAGGATGCGGGCCGAGGCCTCCTCGACCCCGCCGTCCGCGGCGCCGCCGGCGATCAGCTCGGTCAGCACGTCGGTGTCGGAGGTCGCCTGAAGTCCCGCGAAACCGGACTCGGGCGGCAGCATCGCGGCCAGCTCGCGGGTGTTGGTCAGGTTGCCGTTGTGCCCCAGCGCGATCGACACGGCGGGCGTCGACCGGAACGTCGGCTGTGCGTTCGCCCACACCGGGGCGCCGGTTGTCGAGTAACGGCAGTGCGCGACGGCGATGTCCCCGCGCAGGGCGGTGAGGGACGGCTCGTCGAAGACCTGGGCGACCAGGCCCATCTCCTTGTGGACCACGATCCGCCTGCCGTCGCTTACCGCGATGCCCGCAGACTCCTGGCCGCGGTGCTGCAGCGCGTGCAGTCCGAAGTAAGCAAGCTTGGCGACATCTTCACCGGGAGACCAGACGCCAAAGACGCCACAGGCATCCCTCGGCGGGCGGTCATCGGGATCGAGATCGTGCGTAAGGCGCCCGTCTGGCTTAGCCACCACACCAGTCTATTTGGTCAGGTCAGCGGAAGATACGCCGCCAGATCAGAGCGCACTCCGCTCGCCAGGACCGCCCCGGTGCGCAGCGCCTCGTCCCAGCGAAGCCGCCCGGTAGCCAGCTTGAACCAGGTCAGCGGGTCGGTCTCCACCACGTTCGGCGGGGTTCCCCGGGTGTGGCGGGGGCCTGCCACCGCCTGCACCGCCGCCACTGGTACCACTCTGATTTCCACGGAACGGCCGGGGCGTACTCGCTCAAGCTCATGCAGCAGGAACCGCGCGGCCGACCGAAGCGCGGCCCGCTCAGGCTCGTCCCCGGCATCGAGCGCGGCGGCGACCACAGCGACGCTGGCTTCCCCGTCGGGATCTGGCTTACGCGCGGGCACTAGCCAAAGATAGCCGGGAGGGTCGCGGTCCAGGCGCTCTCGAGCTCCGGCAGGGAAATCGCAAAGGCGCCTTCGACCGTGAGGGTGTCACCGACGGCGACGCCGAGAACCGTGGCGGGGACGTCATGATCGGCGGAAAGGGCGGCGAACTCCTTCTCCCGGCCGGGAACGACCGAGACGAGCGCCCGGCCAGCGGACTCGCTGAACAGCGCGGTGAACCAGTCGCCTGGCAGCACCACCGCGCAGCCACGGCCGCCGTGCAGGCACGCCTCGGCCAGCGCGATCGCCAGGCCGCCGTCGGAAAGGTCATGCGCGCTGGCCAGCAGGCCAGCGGACGCGGCGGCGACGATCAGGGTGGCCAGCCTGCGTTCGGCATCAAGGTCAACGGCCGGCGGGCGGCCGCCGTGATGCCGGTGGGCGACCTCGGCCCACGCGGACCCGCCGAACTCGTCGCGGGTCGTGCCGAGCAGCACTACCTCGGCGCCCTCGACACCGAAGCCGGCGCCGAGCCGCTTCCTGACGTCGTCGTGCACGCCGAGCACGCCGATCACCGGGGTCGGGTGGATCGCGGTCGCGCCGGTCTGGTTGTACAGGCTGACGTTGCCGCCGGTGACCGGGATGCCGAGGGACTTGCACCCGTCCGCGAGGCCGCGGACCGCCTCCGCGAGCTGCCACATGACGGCCGGGTCTTCCGGCGAGCCGAAGTTGAGGCAGTTGGTCACCGCGATGGGAACGGCGCCGGTCATCGCGACGTTCCTGTACGCCTCGGCGAGCGCGAGCTTGGTCCCCTGGTACGGGTCGAGCGTGCAGTACCGGCCGTTGCCGTCGGTGGCCAGGGCGATGCCGAGGCCCGTCTCCTCGGCGACGCGGACCAGGCCGCCGTCTTCCGGCATCGCGAGCACCGTGTTGCCGCGCACCAGGCTGTCGTACTGCTGGGTGACCCAGCGCTTGTCGGCCAGCCCGGGCGAGCCGAGCAGGCTGAGCAGGGTGCCGCGGAGCGCCGGGCCGTCCGCCGGCCGGGCCAGCCGCTCGGGCCCGTCGGCCTGGAGCGCGTCGAGACCCTCGGGCCGGGCGAACGGCCGCTGGTAGACCGGGCCGTCGGCGGCGGTCCGCGGCGGGATCTCGACGACGGTGCCGCCGCGCCAGGTCATGGTGAGCAGGCCGTCCCCGGTGACCTCGCCGATCACCGTGGCCTCGACGTCCCACTTGCGGCAGATGGCCATGAACGCAGCCACGCGTTCCGGCTTGACCACGGCCATCATGCGTTCCTGCGACTCGCTCATCAGGATCTCGGCCGGAGTCAGGCTTGGGTCGCGCAGCGGTATGGCGTCCATGTCCACGAACATGCCGCCGTCACCGCCCGCGGACAGCTCCGTCGTGGCGCAGGCGACGCCAGCCGCGCCCAGGTCCTGTATGCCCTCGACCAGGTCCGCCGCGTACAGCTCAAGGCAGCACTCGACGAGCAGCTTCTCCATGAACGGGTCGCCCACCTGCACCGAGGGCCGCTTCGCCGACTTTCCGCCGTCATCGCCGAACGTTGCGCTGGCCAGCACGGAGGCGCCGCCGACACCGTCGGGGCCGGTCCGCGAGCCGAACAGGATGACCTTGTTACCCAGTCCGTGCGCGACCGCGGCCTTGAGGTCGTCGTGTCGCATGACCCCCACGCACAGCGCGTTGACCAGCGGGTTTCCGGCATAGCTCGGGTCGAAGGCGAGCTCTCCGCCGATGTTCGGCAGGCCGAGGCAGTTGCCGTAGAAGGAGATGCCGGAAACGACGCCGGGCAGGACCCGGGCCGTGTCATGGGCGTCGGCGGGGCCGAACCGCAGCGCGTCCATCACCGCGACCGGCCGGGCGCCCATCGCCAGGATGTCGCGCACGATCCCGCCGATACCGGTCGCCGCCCCCTGGTGCGGCTCGACGAACGACGGGTGGTTGTGGCTCTCGATCTTGAAGGTGACCGCGTAGCCCTGCCCGATGTCGACCACCCCGGCGTTCGCCCCGATGCCGGCCAGCAGGTACTGCGCCTGGTCAGCGTTGGGCGCGAGGTTGCGCAGGTGCACCTTGGACGACTTGTAGGAGCAGTGCTCGCTCCACATGACCGAGTAGAGCGCGAGCTCCGCGGCGGTCGGGCGGCGGCCGAGGATGTCGCGGACCTTCTGGTACTCATCAGTGGTGAGGCCGAGTTCCTTGTAGGGCTGCTGCGTATCCGGGGTCGCGGCGGCAACCTCGACGGTGTCCTCGCCGCTCACGCCCGCGCCCCCAGCCGGACCCGTCCGAGCGCGTGCACGACCGAAGTAAAGAAGCCGAGCCCGTCGGACGACGGCCCGGTCAGCGGGTCGATGGCGTGCTCCGGGTGCGGCATCAGGCCGAACACGTTGCCCTCGGCGTTGCAGATGCCCGCGATGTCGCGGGCGGAGCCGTTGGGCGCGCCGTCGGCGTACCTGACGACCACCCGGCCGGAGCGCTCCAGCTCGTCCAGGGTCGCCTCGTCGGCGACGAAGGCGCCCTCGCCGTTCTTGACCGGCACGGTGAGCAGCTCGGCGCCAGTGAAGCCCTCGGTCCACGGGGTTCGCACGTTACTCACGGTGAGCCGCACGTTGGCGTGGATGAACCGCAGGCCCGCGTTCCGCGTCAGCGCGCCGGGGAGCAGGTGCGCCTCGCAGAGGATCTGGAAGCCGTTGCAGATGCCGAGCACCGGCAGTCCGGCCCGCGCCGCGGGGACCAGCTCGGCCATCACCGGCGAGAACCTCGCGATGGCGCCGCAGCGCAGGTAGTCGCCGTAGGAGAAACCGCCGGGCAGGATCACCGCGTCGACGCCGCGAAGGTCGCGGTCCGCGTGCCAGAGCCGGGCCGGCTCGGCTCCCGCGTACCGCACGGCCCGGGCCGCATCGGTGTCGTCGAGTGATCCGGGGAACGTGACAACGCCTATCCGCACGCTGGAGAGCTTACCTGACCTGCCCTGACCAGCTGACTACGATCCGCGTCTCACGCGCTGCGGCGCAGCGGGCCCGCCCACTCAAGGCGCTTGTCGAGCACGACCCGGGTCCCCCGGCCCGGCGCGGTGCGCAGTTTCACGTCGTCGACGCACGCCCGCATGATCGCGAGCCCCCGCCCCGACTCCGCGAGGCCCGCGACGTCCCCCGCCCCGCGGTCAGCGGTAGCGCGGTCAGCGGTAGCGCGGCGGACCCGGCCGAGCCGCGTCGGCCAGCCCTGGCCCGTTACCCCAGGGGCGTAGCCCCGGCCCACGTCCGTGACCTCGACACGGCAGCCGGCCCGGTCGACGGTCGCCGCCACCGAGTAGGCCGGCGCGGACTCCCCCGCGTGCAGCACGACGTTGGTGCACGCCTCGGTGGCCGCGAGCAGGATGTCATCGACTGATTCTTCATTGACGCCGATCTCCCGCAGCGTGTCACCGAGAACGCGGCGCATGACGGGAACGCTAACCAGTTCCCGTTCGAACACCAGACAGAATCGGACCTTAGGCCGAGTCATTCGCTCCGTTCTCACAACTTCGTGATTTCCCGCGACACGCCGCTGTAATCAAACTTGTCGATACGTGCCTGTCGGCTCAGTCCGTGGTATGGAGCGCGAATTCCTCGATCACCGGATTGGCGAGCAGTTCCCTGGCCAGTTCTTCGACGGCGGCGAGTGCCTGCCCGTCGGCCGGCCCGTCAAGCTCAAGCTCAAAACGCTTTCCCTGGCGCACGCCCGTCACCGCGCCGAAACCGAGCCGGTGTGACGCGCTGAGCACCGCCTCACCCTGCGGATCGTGGATCTCCGGCTTGAGCATGACATCGACGATCACTTTGGCCACGTGAGCTGTCCTCTCCGAGGGGAGCCCCCGTAACGCACCATGGAATCGGGTGCGCAACACGGGGCATATATCGTCTGGTGCGTGAACGTATTGTGCGCCCAGCCTCGCGGCTAACGCCCATGAAGCGTACAGTCGCGGGGCGTCCAACCTGGTCAGGCCGGCGATGGCGATCCCACCGTACGGCCACCACGAGAAGGAGTGGCACTTGACTGCCGAGACCATCCAACTCCTCACGCCAGAAGGCGAGCGGGTCGATCATCCCGAGTACCCACTCGACGGCGCGGATGTCCGGGGCATGTACCGCGACATGGTGCTCGTGCGGCGGATCGACAGTGAGGCGATCGCGCTGCAGCGCCAGGGCGAGCTCGGCCTGTGGGCGTCCCTGCTCGGCCAGGAGGCCGCGCAGATCGGTTCCGCCCGCGCCCTGTCACCCAAGGACATGGCCTTCCCCTCGTACCGCGAGCACGGCGTCGCCTGGTGCCGCGGCCTCGACCCGCTGCGGCTGCTCGAGATGTTCCGCGGCGTCACGCACGGCGCCTGGGACCCGGAGGAGCACAAGTTCCACCTCTACACGATCGTCATCGGCGACCAGACGCTGCACGCCACCGGGTACGCGATGGGTATACAGCGCGACGGCGGCGAGGACGAGGCGGTGATCGCGTACTTCGGCGACGGCGCGACCAGCCAGGGTGACGTCAGCGAGGCGTTCGCCTGGGCGTCGGTGTTCAACGCCCCGTTGGTCTTCTTCTGCCAGAACAACCAGTTCGCCATCTCCGCACCGCCGGAGCGGCAGAGCCGGGTGCCGATCTACCAGCGGGCGGCCGGCTTCGGGTTTCCGGGTATCCGGGTCGACGGCAACGACGTGCTCGCCTGCTACGCGGTGACCCGCCAAGCGCTGCGGGCCGTCCGCGAGGGCGAGGGGCCGGTGCTCATCGAGGCCTATACCTACCGCATGGGCGCGCACACCACCACCGACGACGCGACCAGGTACCGGCTCGCCAGCGAGCTTGAGGCCTGGCGGCTGCGGGACCCGATCGAGCGCGTGCGGTCCTACCTGGCCCGCACCGGCGAGGCGGACGGCGCCTTCTTCGAGCAGGTCGCGGCAGAGGCGGACGAGCTGGCCGTCAAGCTGCGCGCCGACTGCCTCGCGCTGCCCGACCCGCCGCCGCTCGCGCTGTTCGACCACGTGTACGCGGGGCACAACGCGGTACTCGACGCCGAGCGGGCCCAGTACGCGGCTTACCTGGCGGGGTTCGAGGAGAAGGGAGCCGGGCGGTGACGCGGATCACGCTCTCCCGCGCCCTGAACGAGGGACTACGGCGGGCCCTCGAGGCCGACGAGAAGGTAATGATCATGGGGGAGGACGTCGGCAGGCTCGGCGGCGTCTTCCGGGTGACCGACGGGCTGCAGAAGGACTTCGGCGAGCACCGCGTGGTGGACACCCCGCTGGCCGAGTCCGGCATCATCGGCACCGCGATCGGCCTCGCACTGCGCGGCTACCGGCCGGTCTGCGAGATCCAGTTCGACGGCTTCGTCTACCCGGCGACCGACCAGATCGTCAGCCAGCTCGCCAAGATGCGGTCCCGGTCCCGCGGGCGCGTGGCGCTGCCCGTCGTGATCCGCATTCCGTTCGGCGGCGGCATCGGGGCGGTCGAGCACCACAGTGAGTCGCCCGAGATCTTCTTCGCGCACACCGCGGGCCTCCGCGTGGTCGCCTGCGCCGATCCCGCGGACGCGTTCGCCATGATCCAGCTGGCCATCGCCGGAGAGGACCCGGTGATCTTCTTCGAGCCCAAGCGGCGCTACTGGGACAAGGCCGAGGTCGACCTGACGGCGCCGCCGAGCGACGCGCTTCCCCTCGACAAGGCGCGCGTCGTGCAGCCGGGGGACGACGTCACCTTGCTGAGCTACGGGCCGCTGGTCCGTACGTGCCTGGAGGCGGCGATCGCGGCCCGCGAGGACGGCAAGTCCATCGAGGTGATCGACCTGCGGTCGCTGTCACCGCTTGACATGGAGACGATCACCGCGTCGGTCGCCCGCACCGGCCGCTGCGTCGTCACTCACGAGGCGCCCGTCTACGGAGGGCTCGGCGGTGAGATCGCCGCCCGGGTGACCGAGCAGTGCTTCTATCACCTGGAAGCTCCCGTGCTGCGGGTCGGCGGTTTCGCCGTGCCGTACCCGCCCGCGAGAACCGAAGACCATTACCTGCCCGACCTGGACCGCATCCTCGACGCGGTCGACCGGACGTTTACCTACTGACCTGGGGGAACCAGCGTGCGCAAGGAATTCAGGCTCCCCGACGTAGGGGAGGGCCTCACCGAGGCCGACATCGTGTCCTGGCACGTCAAGCCCGGTGACACCGTGACGATCAATCAGATCATCGTGGACATCGAGACGGCGAAGGCAGTCGTCGAGCTACCCAGCCCGTACGCGGGCACCGTCAGCGCCCTGCTGGTGGACGCGGGCCAGACGGTGGACGTGGGAACCCCGATCATCGCGGTTGAGGTCCCGGGTGCGGACGACGGGCCGACGGAGCAGGAACCCGCCAGGCAGGAGCCGGAAACAGCGGAGGACGCGCCGCAGGACACCCCGCCCGCACGCCAGCCGGTGCTCGTCGGCTACGGCGTCAAGCCGGGCTCGACCAGCCGCCGGCCGCGGAAGAAGCCGCCGACGCGGCCCGGCTCCTACCCGGCCACCCCGTCGATGCCGGGCGCCGGCGGCGGTCAGGGGGCAGGTCCCGCCTCCCCTCCCCGCCCTCCCTTCCCATCCGGCATCCAGCTTCCCCCCGGCGTGCCCGCGCCGCCGCGGGCGCCGTCCGCCGGGCAAACACGTTCGCGCGCCCTGGCGAAGCCGCCCGTGCGGCGCCTGGCCAGGGACCTCGGCGTCGACCTCGGCGGGCTGGCGGGCACCGGGCCGGAAGGCCTGGTCACCCGGGAGGACGTGGAGCGCGCCGCCGACGCGGTAACCGCGGCCCCCGGCCACGGGCCGCAGGCGGGCGCGGCGGCGCAGGCAGCCCCCGGGCCCGCCGCCGAGGAGCGGATCCCGGTGCGCGGGGTGCGCAAGCACACCGCCGCGGCAATGGTGGCGAGCGCGTTCACCGCGCCCCACGTGACCGAGTTCCTCCAGGTGGACGTCACCGAGACGATGGCCGCCACGCGCCGGGCGCGCGAGCTGCCCGAGTTCGCGGGCATCAAGGTGTCGCCGCTGCTGTTCGTGGCGAAGGCGCTGCTTATCGCGGCGGGCAGGCACCCCATGATCAACTCCTCGTGGGACGAGGCCGCGCGGGAGATCGTGGTCAAGCGGCCGGTCAACCTCGGCATCGCCGTCGCCGCCGAGCGCGGGCTTATCGTGCCGAACGTGAAGGGCGCCGACGCCCTGCCGCTCGCCGGGCTGGCCCGCGCGATCGACGAGCTGGCGGCGACGGCGCGGGCCGGCAAGGCGACGCCGGCCGACCTGGCGGGCGGGACGATCACCATCACGAACGTGGGCGTGTTCGGCGTCGACACCGGGACGCCGATCCTGATGCCCGGGGAGGCCGCGATCCTGGCCTTCGGGATGGTGCGCGACATGCCCTGGGTGGTGGCCGGCGAACTGGCCGTGCGCAAGGTGACGACGCTCTCGCTCTCCTTCGACCACCGGATCGTGGACGGAGAACTGGGCTCAGCGGTGCTTCGGGACGTAGGCTCAATGCTGGAAGACCCGGTGCGCATGCTCGCCTGGTCTTAGCAAGCCCGGTTCGTGATTGGGGTCAGGGATGTCGCTGCGCACGTTCCGCGACGCGCTGATAGTGATGGGCGCGTTCCTCGCGGTGATCTGGGTCCTCCAGGTGGTCAACTGGGCGGATGGGTACCGGCTCGACCTGCAGCTCGGCATCCTGCCCGAGCACGTGAGCAGGCTGCCGGAGATCTTCACCGCGCCGTTCCTGCATTTCTCCTGGCAGCACATCGAGGGCAACTCGGTGCCGCTCTTCGTGCTGGGCGTCCTCGCCGCTTACCGCTCCATCGCGCGGTTCCTCATCGCCACGCTGATCATCGCGGTCACCAGCGGGCTGGCCGTGTGGCTGTTCCAGAGCAGCAACGAGCTCACGGTCGGGGCCTCTGGCCTGATCTTCGGCTACTTCGGCTACGTCCTGGTCCGCGGGTTCTTCGACCGTAACCTCGTCGACATCGGCGTGGGCCTGGTCGCCGGCGTGCTGTACTGGACGATCCTCCAGGTGGCCATACCCGGCACGCCCGGGGTGAGCTGGATCGGCCACGTCGGCGGCCTCGTTGGCGGCGTGGCCGCCGCCTGGGCGCTGCGGACGCGGAGCAGCCGCCCGGCGGTCGCCGCCCGCCCGGCGGCCAAGTCGGTGGACGACCTGCTGCGGGAGCTCAAGGAGCAGGGGTGATCGCCCGCGTCATCGCGCCGATCACCGCCCAGCGGGTGGCGGTGCAGTTTAGTTACTGACCGCCACCCGGGCCGGAACGTTAGAACGCGCCCTCGGGTATCTCCATGAGGTCGTTGGTGGTCGCCTCGATGACCTTACGGTCGCTCTCCAGCCGGGGCAGCACCGTGGTGGCGAAGAACCGGGCCGCGGCGAGCTTGCCCGTGTAGAAGTCGCGGTCAGGCTGGGTGAGCGCGCCCGTGCTGGCAAGTACAGGGTTGCTGAGCGCCCGCCCGGCGACCTCGGCCTGCCGGCCGAGCAGCCAGGCGACGATCAGGTCACCGAAGGCGAGCAGCAGGCGCACGGACTGCTGGCCGATCTTGTAGGTCTCTTCCGGCTGCTCGAACGAGCCGACGAGGAAACCGGTCATCGCGTTGAGCATCGCCTCGACCTGGGTGACGCCCTCGGCGATGGCCGCGCGCTCGGTCTTCAGCTGGCCGTCCTCGTCGTCCGCGGCCGCGAACGCGGCGACCTCGGCGAGCAGCGCCCTGACCGCGGCCCCCTGGTCGCGGACTATCTTGCGGAAGAAGAAGTCGAGCGACTGGATCGCGGTCGTGCCCTCGTACAGGGAGTCGATCTTCGCGTCCCTGATGTACTGCTCGATCGGGTAGTCCTGCAGGTAGCCCGAGCCGCCGAGCGTCTGCAGTGACAGCGCGAGCATCTCGTAGGCCCGCTCGGACCCGAGCCCCTTGACGACCGGGAGCAGCAGGTCGTTGCGCGCCGCCGCGGCGTGATCCCGGGTGCCGTTGTAGGCGGCGACCTGCGCGGCGTCCTGCAGCGTGGCCGTGTAGAACACCAGGGCCCGCATGCCCTCCGTGTACGCCTTCTGCAGCATGAGCATCCGGCGCACGTCGGGGTGATGGATGATCGTCACGCGGGGCGAGGCCTTGTCCGTCTGCCTGGTGAGGTCAGGCCCCTGCACCCGGTTCTTCGCGTAGTCAAGCGCGTTGAGGTAGCCGGTGGACAGGGTCTCGATCGCCTTCGAGCCGACCATCATCCGCGCGTGCTCGATCACCATGAACATCTGCTTGATGCCCTCGTGCACCCCGCCGATCAGGGTGCCGACCGCCGGACGGCCCGGGTCGCCGCCGAAGGTCAGCTCGCACGTGGTGGAGACCTTGAGGCCCATCTTGTGCTCGACGTTGGTGGCCTTGACGCCGTTGGGCTCGCCAAGCGAGCCGTCCTCGTGCACGTGGTACTTGGGAACGAGGAACATGGACAGGCCCTTGGTGCCGGGGGCGGCGCCCTCGGGCCTGGCGAGGACCAGGTGGAAGATGTTCTCCGTCAGGTCGTGCTCGCCAGTGGTGATGAACCGCTTGACGCCCTCGATGTGCCAGGTGCCGTCCGGCTGCTCGACCGCCTTGGCCCGGCCGGCGCCGACGTCGGAGCCGGCATCCGGCTCGGTGAGCACCATCGTCGCGCCCCACCCGCGCTCGACCGCGAGCTCGGCGAAGCGCCGCTGCTCGGGGGTGCCGAGGTTCCACAGGATCTGGGCGAACGTCGGCCCGTTGCAGTACATCCAGAGCGCCGGGTTGGCGCCGAGGACGAAGCTGGCGATCGCCCACTGCAGCGAGCGCGGCGCGGGGGTGCCGCCGAGCTCGGGCGACACCGACAGCCGCCACCACTCGGCGTCCGTCAGGGTGCGGTACGACCTCTTGAAGGACTCGGGGAGAGTCACCGTGCCCGTGGCCGGGTCGAACACCGGCGGGTTACGGTCACCGTCGGTGAACGACTCGGCGGCCGGACCGAGCGCGAGCTTGTTGACCTCGGCGAGCATGTCCCTCGCCGTTTCCTCATCGATCTCGGCGAACGGCCCGGTGCCGAGGACTTCCTGGCGCCCGAGCAGTTCGAAAAGGTTGAACTCGATGTCCCGGAGATTGCTCTTGTAGTGGCTCATGTACGCTCCGCTCGATCGCTGTCTACGTACATGTTACTTGCTGGTAGCAAGCTCGGGCGACCACGAGGTCATGAACTTTGATGGCATTCAGTGAGCGTTAGCCCCAGGCGCCCCGCCGGGCGGAAGTAAGCTACACCCGCCACCCCACGCCAGCACCGGTAACGGAGCACGCCCTTCTTCACCTGTTTCAGCGCTTTTGGGACCTCAATGACCAGCTTGGAGCTAGGCTTCCCATTCGTGACGGATGCTCACGACCCCTCGACAGGCCTCCCCGTGCGGCAGCCTAGCGACGGCCCGCCCTCCCGGAGCGGTTTCAGCGATGATGCGCGCGCCCGGGAATCTGAGCTGGGCGGACGCGGGCCTTTCGTGCCATCCCGCGGAGCCGACCTCCCGCCACGCGGACCCGACCTCCCGCCACGCGGACCCGACCTCCCGCCACGCGGCGTTGACATGCCTCCTCGGGGCGCTGACATGCCTCCTCGGGGCGCTGACCGCGGCCAGGCGTTTCCCGTGCGCCAGCCGACGCGCCTCCCGCCGCGGCCGGGAGGCGGACGTCACCGCCGCGCGGTGCCCGTCAGCCTGCCGCAGAGCGCCCCGGCCCTCGTGCTCGGCGTCCCCGGCCGGGACGTCGAACTGTCCGCGGGCCCGGTTGGTGAGCTCGCCGCGGTGCTCCGGGTGGACAACCCCGCTGTCGAGGTGCGCGCCGCGCGCATTGACGGCGGCGGCCTTGACGACCCGTCCGACCTGCGTTCCGTCCTCACCGACGCGGCCGCCCGGCGGCCCGACGGCGGCCCGACACCGTGCGCCGTGGTGATACCGCTGATCGCGACGGTCAACCCGCCAGTGATCCGCAGGCTGCGCGAGGCCGTGGCCGCGAGCGGGACCAACGCCATCGTCGGCGGCTTCATCAATTCCAACGCGATGATCGCCGAGGTGCTGCACATCCGGCTGGCGGAGGCGGGCCTCGCCCGCGCCGACCGGGTGCGGCTGTTCAGCATCGTCACCGCCGCCGACGGCGTCCTCATCGCGACGGTCGGCGGCCCGGACGCGGCCGCGATGGCCAACGTCACGTCGGTGCTACTCGCGGCCCGGCTCGCGCTTCCGGTCATCACCGCCTCCATCGACTCCGCGCCGTCCGTCCACGATGGCGTGCGGCGGCTCAAGGAGATGGGGGTCAACCGGCTGGCCGTCGCCCCGTGCTTCATCGGGCCTGAGGCGACGCGGCGCGACTTTGACACGCTGCAAGCGCTCGGCGCGGACTGCGCCAAGCCCATCGGCGCGCACAGCAACATCGCCAAGCTCGCCGCGCTGACCTACGGGCAGGCGATCAGCCAGCTCGACCTCCCCCACCCGGGCGGCGATGAAGTGCACGGAGCGCACGAGTAGCGCTCGGCTCACTGCCGCCGCACGAGGCACTTTGTCGGTATTTCGGTAACCGGCCCCGCTTTGTCCACGTCTTAACGGGCAATAAGACCATATGGGACGACAATTCCCGGAGGCGACATGCGTACTGTGCCCAAGGCGCTGAGGGTCGGCCTGCTCGCCATGGCCGCCGCCATCGGACTGGTCGCCACGCCCGCGGCCGGCGCGGCAGCGGCCCCGGCGACTGGCGCCGCCGGGGCGACCGCGGCCCGGGCCGCGGCGGCTCCGGGAACCGGGTTCGGCTACGGGTCCGACAGCTGGCCGGTGCCCGTCACCGGCAAAGCCCCGTACCAGGAGCCCGACACCGGCGGAAGCTACAGCGGCTACATGGGCATGGCGGGGAACTGGGCGCGCACCGAAGGGTGCAAGACCGGCAACTTCTTCGCCTGGTCGCCGGTCAACGCCGGCCAGGCGAACACCAACTTCCGCGGGTACGGGATCGGCACCGGAACCGGCGTCTACTGGTACATGGGCGGCCCTGGCGTCGACCCGCACTGGAACGGCACCAGCACAGAGGCTTACCAATGGGGCAAGCTGCAGGCGTCGTGGGCACTCGCGTGGGTCAAGGGCAAGTACATCCCCTACTCGGTGCTCTGGGCCGACATCGAACTGCCGGAGATCGCTCCCGCCCCCGACAACGGGTGGAACAGCGTCTACACCTCGCCGTGCAGCGGCGTGGTCAGGCAGCGCGGTGTCCCGGCGGTCATCGACCGGTCGGTGCTCGCCGGGTTCGCTTCCTTCGTCGCGTCGCATTCCACGTACAAGGTCGGCGTCTACTCGGCCCCGACCATCTGGCCGCAGATCTTCGGAACCGGCCAGTACGCCACGCTCACGAATACGTACGAGTGGACCTACTGGCCCGAGACCTCGCACCTGTCGGCCGCGCCGACCGGCTGGTGCCTGCACGGCACGTCGACGTGCGCCCAGTTCTTCGGCGGGCTGACCTCATCGAGCAAGTACGCCCTGATGTGGCAATGGTCGGGCGGCGGCGGCGTCACCAACGGCATCGGCGATTTCGACCAGATCGACCTCGCGCGCTTGAAGTAGCGGCCGCGGCGTGCCCGGCCCCGTGCGAGTCGATGGTGCCGCTAGCCGGGGGTGCCGCTAGTCGGCGGTGCCCGCGAGCAGCGGGTCGAGGCGCAGCGACGGGTTGTCCCGCTGGATGGCGCTGAGCCGCCACTTGTCGGCGAACAGGGCGAGCAGCGCACCGTCGAGCCGCCGCGTCAGCACCTCGGCGCCCCGCGCGCCCTTGAGCGCCTCGATGCCGGCCTCGTCGGTCAGCCGGGCGATCTGGTAGTCCAGGTGCGAGAGCTCTGACTTCGCGCCGAACTCGTGCTCAAGCCGGTGCAGCACCACGTCGAACTGCAACGGGCCGACCGCGGCCAGCACCGGCGCCTGGTCGCCGCGCAGGTCCGAGGAGAGCACCTGCACCACGCCCTCGGTGTCGAGCTGGTCGATGCCCCGGCGGAACTGCTTGTACTTCCCGGCGTCCCGGCACCGCACCACGCCGAAGTGCTCGGGCGCGAACGACGGGATCGGCGGATACCGCACCGGCGCATCCGCGTAAAGCGTGTCTCCTGGCCGCAGCGCGGTCGCGTTGACCAGCCCGATCACGTCGCCGGGGAACGCGGTCTCCACCGTCTCCCGGTCCTGGCCGAACATCGCCTGCGCGTACTTCGTGGCGAACGCCCGCCCCGTCGCCGCGTGCGTGAGCACCATGCCGCGCTCGAACCGCCCCGAGCACACCCGCACGAACGCCACCCGGTCCCGGTGTGCGGGGTCCATGTTGGCCTGCACCTTGAACACCAGCCCGGAGAACGGCGCCTGCACCGGCCGCTCGTCACCCTCGACGTCCGCGCGCGGCTTGGGCGCGGGCGCCAGGTCGCACATGGCGTCAAGCAGCCGGCGCACGCCGAAGTTCGGCAGCGCCGCCCCGAACAGCACCGGAGACGACTCGCCGGCGAGGAACGACGGCATGTCGAGGCCGGCCCCGATCTCGTCAAGCAGCGCGAGTTCTTCCTCGGCGGCGTCGTACACGGCGCCTTCGCGTTTCCTGGCCGCTTCCGGGTCCTTGAACACCTCTTCAAGCGCCTTCTCGGCGCCGCCCGGACGCCGCGTGTAGGCGGTGTACTCGCGGCTGGCCCGCTCGATCAGCCCGCGGAAGTCCCCAGCGATCCCCACCGGCCAGTTCACCGGCGTCGGCCGCAGCCCGATCCGCTGCTCGATCTCGTCGAGCAGCTCAAGCGGCTCCCGGCCCGGCCGGTCCCACTTGTTCACGAACGTCACGACGGGCACGTGCCGCGACCGGCACACGTCGAACAGCTTGAGCGTCTGCGGTTCGAGGCCCTTCGCCGAGTCGAGCAGCATGATCGCGCAGTCGACGGCCTCGAGAACCCGGTAGGTGTCCTCGGAGAAGTCCGCGTGGCCCGGCGTGTCGAGCAGGTTGAGCACGTGCCCGTCGTAGTCGAACTTGAGCACCGCGGACGTGATGGAGATGCCGCGGTCCTTTTCCATCGCCATCCAGTCGGAGGTGACACCGCGGCGCCCGGCCTTGCCGTGCACGGCCCCCGCGGTGTTGATCGCCGCCGCGTGCAGCGCCAGTGCCTCGGTGAGCGTGGACTTGCCCGCGTCCGGGTGGCTGATCACCGCGAACGTCCGACGTCGGCGTGCCTCGGCGAGCACGCCCTCGTTCCGTACGCCCCCGTTGGTCACGGGCCGCTTCTCAACATCCGTTACCGACACCGCGGCAGACTCCTAACTCAGCGACATCCCAGATTCCAAACAGGGGAAAGTCAAGATCTCTTCCGAACGGGTGCGTGGTCCCACGCCAAGCGCACCATGACCGAACCGACGCGGGCGACCGGAGGTCCAGCCCACTCGTGAGGCCCGGGAATCTGGCCTGTCCTGCCACTCAGCCTACCTGAAGGCCCCAACCCGCGATCCGCCCCACCCGTTTAGCTGGTGATGACCGCTCGCGCTCTCACGGAACTAGGTCGTGCTGGTACCAGGTGCCTTGCTTTCCGCCGATGTGGGCCGGGTCAGCCGGGCCGACCGGGACAAACCCGGCCTTGACCAGCACCTTCTGGGACGCGGCATTGTCGTGGGAGGTGGCCGCCCGCAGGGTGCGCAGCCCGTGCCGCGCCGCCGCCACGCGGCAGAGCTCCTGGACGGCCGCGGTCGCCACGCCGCGGCCGGCGGCGTGCTGCGCCACCCGGTAGCCGAGTTCCGCGGTGCTGTCCCCGGCAAGGAGCAGGTTGAACCGGCCAAGGACCGAGCCGTCCTCGGCGACGAGCACGTAGCAGGCGGCGGTCCCGGCCTCCTGCTCAGCCAGCAGCGCCCTGTGCCGGTCGGCGAACTGCTCGAAGTAGGCGTCGCCGCGGTCGGAGATCGAGGCCGCGAAGTAGGCGCGGTTCGCCACTTCGAAGGCCAGCACGGATGGGGCATGGCCGGCATTCAGCCGCTGCAACTCGGGCACCACCCGACTCTACCCATCTGGTCCGCCGAAGCCATCTGAGCTCCCTTGGACGAGGGCCAGTTCCCAGCCGGGGCAGTACTCGTCGGTGGTCAGGCCGAGTTCCTCGCAGGCCTGGACTCGTTCCGGCCCGTCACCCCATGACTCCACGGTCACCGGGCCGACCGGGACCCGCGACAGTGCGGCGGCGAGGAGCAGCCGGTAGCCGCTCTGATCACGCTCTCCCGCAAGCAAGCCCGGAGCGTCGATCTGGCCGGTTTCCTTGATCATCCGGCAGATGCCAGCGATATGGCCGCCGCGGCGCAGGCCAAGCACCGTGGTGCCGGCGAACTCCGGGATCGGCCACGTGCCGGGGGTCTTGTGCCCCCACTGGCCCTGGTAGGCGGCCGCGCACAGCTCTGCGGTGTCCTCGTGGCCGGCCAGCTCGGTAACGCCCTCGGGCAACGGGGATGGCCGCGCTTGCCCGGTGAGCCGGCGGTACCCGGGCTGCCCGGCGAACCCAAGCGCCGACAGGTCAGCCGCGCTGTGCGCCCAGGCAAGCTCGCAGTCGGACACGGCTGCGCCCGCGACCAGTTCCTGCGCATCGCCGATGCCGTCAACCTCGGCCTCGGCGACCGTTCGCCCGTCCGCGCTCACGTCGTAGTGAATAGACAACATCTCGATCAACATGCCTCCTGTGCTCGCTGCGCTCGCCGGGAGCGGCGGCCGTCCGGCCCGGCCCCGGCTCGAGCTGGTGACGGGGATCGAACACACCCGCCAGCAGATTGATCCTTCCCCGATAAGGCGCGTTCAACAGGAGGAAGGGACCAGGTGCCCGCAGCGCGACGAAAGTCCCTTTTGACATGCTGGCCACTGTCCGAATTATCTTGTTCCACCAGGCAGGCAGTCCCTTCCTCAGTGCGGCCAAGCCTCATCGCAAGGTTGAGGCTGAGCGTCGAAGCAGGGTTTGCATAGCTGGTAACCACTATCTAGCGCCTTTGCATAGCGCAGGCCCATGATCACGATCAATTTGCGGCAAATGTCCAACCGCCGGCTATGCAAGGCTGAAAATCCGTCGTCACCAGCTATGCAAAGCGAAGATCATCCAGGAGAAAGCCCGTTACCGGCGGACTGGAGGCCGCAGTCCATCCATGAGGAGGTTCAACAGGCGACTGGCAAGATCTTCTCGCTGAGGCTTGGGGGCCACCGTGAAGATGCCGATAAGACTCGCGGCGATGTCTTCGGCGGTGACGTCTCCACGGAGGTCATCCACCGCGCGGCCGGCGTCGAGGATGGTAGTGATGGCCGCTAGCAGCTCGGTTCGGGTCTGGCCGTGGGCGATCTCACCGGTCTCGATCATCGCCAGCGGAGCATAGTCCGTTTCAGTGCGTTCCTTCATTACTAGGGAGACAGGCGAGCATGCAGGAGCGGAGCGATCAACTGCCGACGAGCAGGAGCCGGGCGGTCCTGCTTGATTCATTCGGCGGACCCGAAGTCCTGGACATCCGTGAGGTCCCCGCTCCGCAGGCCGGACCGGGACAGATCCGTGTCCGGGTCGCGGCGGCCGGGCTGAACCCGATGGACTGGTTCATGACCGCTGATGCGGACACCGCCGTCCGGTTCGGCTTGAGCTTGCCCGCCGGGTTCGGGACTGATTACGCGGGAGTAGTCGACCGGGTCGCTGACGGGTGACCGGCTTCGCACCTGGGATGAGGGTGTTCGGCGGCGCTTTGTCCCGCGCGGTCGCCGACTTCGTGGTGATCGACCCGGCTGAGGGCATCGCGGCGAACGAGGCCCATCGCACCCCCGACGGCGTCGACGACCGCACCGCCGCTACCCTCACGATCGCCGGACGCACGGCATCCGCCGCCCTGGCCGTGGTCGAACCCGGGCCGGACGACACCGTGCTGATCGGCGGCGCGGCGGGCGGAGTCGGGGTGTTCGCCGTCCAGCTGGCGCGGATCACAGGGGCGCGCGTGATCGGGACGGGATCGGCGACATCGGCTGGTTTCCTGCGCGATCTCGGAGCCGAGCCGGTCGCCTACGGCGACGGACTGGCCGACCGGGTCCGCGCCCTCGCTCCCCGCGGAATCACCGCTGCGATCGACCTCTACGGAGCGGAGACAGCGCACGCCGCACGGGCACTCGGCGTCCCTGACGCGCGCATCACCACCATCGCCACCCA
>CAZORE010000026.1:25350-41226 GCA_964581815.1 uncultured Streptosporangiaceae bacterium
ACGCCGCACGGGCACTCGGCGTCCCTGACGCGCGCATCACCACCATCGCCACCCAGGTCGACGGGATCACACCGGCCAACGGCGCCAGCGCCGCCCCCGGCGCCCTGGAAAAGCTCGCTCGCCTGATTGCGGCCGGCCGACTCCGGGTCCCCATCGCCGCCAGCTTCCCGGTCGAGCAAATCCGCACCGCGGTCGAGCTCCAGGCCGGCCGGCACGTGAAAGGCAAGGTCGTCATCGATCTCTAGGGAAAACGGCCTGCTTATCACTCGAATGGGTTCATAGAAAATGCAGGCCCAGTGTTAGTGGTACCACCAGGCTGCTGCCCGGCGCCCGCTGCGGGTCAGCCCTATTTGCTGGTCGATGTCCTGCGGGTCAGCCGTGGCGAGGCCGGACAGCATCGCGATTGCCTTCCGGCCCTCGCGGAGAAGGCGACGGGAGTCGCCACGGACGGCTTGGTGACGCAACCGCCGTAGGCGGGCACGGTGCTTGCGGTGGATCCAGCCGCGCAGGTGCGGCCGTGCGACCCGGGCCGCGTCGGCAAGGACCACGAAGGTGACATCCCGGTCCGCGGGTGCCGGGTCCTCAAGCACCGCGGCCAGTCGTGCCGCTGCAGCCTGGACGGGGCCAGGGTCGAGGACCGTGAGGGTACCGTCAGTGACGTCGAGGACGCCGGCGCGGGCCGCTGTGCTCAGGTAGGGGTTGATGCGCCGTGGTCCGCGCCACCTTACCCACCACAGCACGGTAAGCGGGTCCGCTGGCGGGGGCCACTTTTCATCCAGCGCGCGCAGCGCCTCGTCGGCGTGTGGTTCCCCTGTTGGCGTCGCGCCCAGGAGGGTCAGTCCGTCCGCGCGGACCGCGATCCGCCCGGCTGCTTCAAGGTCGGCCAACTCCGCGACCGCCAGGGCGTAGGAAAGCCTCGGCCCGAACCGCACCTGCCCGCTCCCCGCCTCTATCGCGCACAGCACCAAGTCCATGCCGCATGACGCCATCATGCCAGGGTCTCAGTCTGGTTGGTCACCAGGCCATTCTTGCGCAGCAGCCGAAAAGCGGTGCTATTTCTGCCCATCGCTCTCGCAGACTCCAATCCCTTGGAGTGGCCGCCGAGTCAAGGATCTGCGCGGCAGCCTAGAGCCCGCTGACGAGTGCGAGCGACGAAGAGAAGGCGGGTGAAATGCCCGGCAGCAAGGGCTTTCTGCGTGGAGCCGCCTATCGGAATCGAACCGATGACCTACGCACTACGAGCGGGGGTGAAAAAGCAGGGCGACCGGAGCCATACACGGGGGGCACGGGGGCGCGGGCCCCCCGGTGACGGAGTCCGTGACCTCGGCGGGATTCTGGTCGGCTGTCCAGGAAAGTCCAGGGAGTCGGAGAGTCGTTCATCCGCTCGGCTCCCACTGTGGCTCCCACCGCGCTGGTCGTATGCTCTCACTGTGCAGGACCGCGATGCGACGCCCGACGACGAGCTCGAAGCATCCCTGGCGAGATACACAGCGTCCGCTGCCGAGTGGGCCCGTGTGCAGGCTGAGTCAGGGCCGAGCATCATCGCAGCGGTCTGAGATTACCTCGCTGCCCTTCCGGTGGAGGGTGAAAGTCTCGACCGGGCACAGAGCACAGGGCCAGACGACCAGGGCGCACTGGTCGCACTAGGGAATCTGGCTGAGCGCTCAAGGGGCCTGGGTGAGCTGGCTCAGATACAGTCGCTGGCCCTGCTGGCGGCCGTCGTCCGCTGGTTCAGCAGCGAGTCCGGCCGCTCGGAAGCAGAGATCTTGGACACGCTGGAATCTCCTTTCCGGGAGGGGGAAGACGAGACTCTGGCCGCGATACAGCAAGTCGAGCAATCTCTTCACGACTCCGCGCATGACAAGGGCGAGTAGCCCCGCCAGGCAGCTGTGCGCGGCTTCGCAGGCCCTTCCGCCGTCAGGCAAGAGATGTATACTTTCGGTATGGCAGATCCGATTACATTCCGCCCCACGGCTGAGGATACAGAAAATCTCGCGATCCTGACGGCGGACGGCACCAGCCCGACTCACGCGATCCGGCACGCGCTGGAACTCGCCGCGCACAGCAAACGCCAGGAAGACCTGCGCGCCGACGCAGCACGGCTGGCCGCTAATCCCGAGTACCAGGCGGAAATCCGCGCGGTTCGCGAGGAACTGGACGAGCTCCGTGCGTGGTGACGTCTACCGGCTCAAGAGGCCCCGCTCCGCACAAGGACACGAGCAGCAAGGCGAACGCTACGCCGTCGTCGTCCAGGCCAACGCCTACGAACACCTCTCAACCTGGCTCGTGGCCCCGACGACCACTAAGTCCTTCGGATCCATGATCCACCCCACCATCCAACTCCTCGGCCAGGACGTCCGGGTACTGGTCGAGCAGACTACCGCTGTCGACCCGCAGCGCCTCGGCGACTTCGCGGGCCGCCTGGACGCGGATGAACTCATGGAAATCAACGTGGCCCTACGCGCCGTACTGGACCTCGAGTAGCAGGCGAGTGCCGACGGGCGCTCAACGGTCCTTAATGGCACGGTGCGGGTTGGCAGTCAATCGACTCCGACCACAGGCTCTCTGACCTGCGAAATGGAGCGGATGACGGGAATCGAACCCGCACTGTCAGCTTGGGAAGCTGATGTTCTGCCATTGAACTACATCCGCAGGTGCGACCGCAGTCGCGCGCAGGGCTACGCGCCTTGACTCGCACATCCTACCGGAACGGCGGCTAGCTCGCGCCCCCTGCGCTGATGTCTGCCCGCGAGTCCGGCACTGCCGCGAGACCGGCGCGCGTCCGCGTGTCGCTAGGACGCCCCGACGTCGTACTCGCCGCGGCTCGCGCGGTCAAGGAAGGCACGCCATGCCTGGGTGGAACACCGGACCGCCGATGCCAGGCGGTTCGCAGAGTCACGGATCACGACCTGGTTCAAGTCGACGGCAACTTCCACGCAATTGCCGTTGTTCATGCTGTGGCGGGACGTGCGCCAAGGAGACCTCTGTTGCGGCAACCCGCCGCTCATATCCGGTTGGCTTGACATGTTGATCACCCCGTTCAGTTTCGAGGGAAACTCTAGCTTAACAGAGGGGAGTCAACGCACAAAAGAAAATAGCAGGGCCGAGAGGTGAACAGAGATCCATACCGGAAAACGGCCGGAAGCGGCCTGAAGATACATCAAGCCGTTCAGGTCCTACGCGTATCACGGAGAGAACCGAACGGCCTGATGTTAAAGCACTATGTCGAAAGCACCCTGTCGCGTCGTCGCGATAAACGGCAGCCAGGAACTCGCGGGATAGCGAACTACCTGTCCGCCGGGATTCATCGAGTCACGTACAAAAATAATTCCACTGGCTGCGGCAACTTCCACACAGGCCCCATTATTCATGCTTCTGGCCGCCTTCCGCCAGGGAAGACGGTCGCTTTCAACAGAGTCGATAGCCATTATCCCTCCCTTCATGCTGATAGCCTGGCACCCGAGAATGCCAGGCTTCCTGGTACTTATCCTGCATCCTCGCACGGTGTTCCGCGTTCAAGGATTCATGACTGTTAAATCGGCCGAACCGTACTCGACAGCGATCTCAGACAGCAGCGCTATTGTCTCTTGTGGATCCAATGCGATATTTTGCAGATATTCGAATATTTGCTGGTATCGAGCGACTTCAGACTCACGCTCGATGTACAGCCAGCCCATCAAGCCCTCTACATATACCACAGGCGGCACCACGTCGAACTCGAGGATGTTAAACATGTTATCCATTGCCGGGTGCGCGCCTGCGGCGTACGGGAGGACCTGGAGCGTGACGCTGGGCCGGCTTGCCACCGCCTTGAGATGCCGCAGTTGCCCGGCCATCGTTGCTCCCCCGCCGATGACCCGGTGCAGAACAGCCTCATCCAGAATCGTGTGCAACGGCAGGGGCGTCTCCCTGGTAAGTATCTCCTGCCTCCTGAACCGGACGGTCATTAGCTCGTCCGCTCTTTCCGGCGTAATCTCCCCTGGCAGGCCGCCCGAGTACATCGCCCGCATGTAGCCGACTGTCTGCAGCAGGCCAGGAACGATCGATGACTGGTAATAACTGGTGGCCATAGCGGCCTGCTCCAGGTCGACGTAGGCCGCAAAGTCCAGGTCGTGAGACTGCCACCAGCCCTGTTGCTTGCCTTCCTTGGCGAGCTCCGTCATATAGGCGACCTGCGCCTGATCGGTAACGCCATATATGCCACTCAGGTCACGAATATCTCGCGGTGTCGCACCGCGCTGCCCGGTCTCCATTCTGCTCACCTTCGAGGGCGAGCACAGTAGCAACTCGGCGACTTGGTCAACCGTTAGCCCTTTCTCGAGGCGAAGGGCGCGAAGCCGGGCACCGAGTTCACGACGGCGGAGCGTGGGACTGCGCACGTCTGACACTGAAGCTCCCTGCCTTCCACGCCAGGAGGAGCACTACGGGACACGTACCAAGAAAGCCCAGGTAAGCATGGTCTCCCGCTCCATGCCGATGGCACATGAGTATGTCACTTTGCTTTGGCACTTGCCAACAGCACATGCGGGATGCACCATGAAATTAGTCCGCAGAAGGCATCCTCAAGCGACCCGCCGACAACGGGGTCGAGCGGTGACCCAAAGGGTTACCGATCCAAGATCGCTAGCCAAAGGGCGTCGCGCGAGCCGGCGATTTTGAGATGGAGGCAATGCCATCGCTGCTCATTCCGTGCGTCCGCTTCCACTATGTGCGAGCGCGCGTGCCCCGGCCAGGCAACGCAGGTCGAAGGCCCAGGATCCAAGACCGCAACCAGTCCTGCACTGCGGTGCGAGCCAGGTGAAGGACGAGATGCCCTGGAAATGCCGCTGGGCCGGTGCTGCCACACCGACCCAGCAAAGCACCACCCGTCCTCAGGAACCACCGAGAAGGGCTAGTGACGTGTTCTACGGTAGCAACCTGTACAGAAATGACAAGCCCCATTGGCCTATTAGTAACGCAACGGAAACACCGGAAGTTCCAGCAGCCGGCCCGGGACTGATCGCGGCTGCCGTCTGCATGTGGGACCACTCCTGCGCGACCCAGGTGACCGGGGGGAGCGGGCTGGCCGCCCGGGTCGGTAACCGGGTTCGGTTCGCCTGCGGGAGCTGCGCGGCCTGGCTGGTCGGGCTACCGCGCCGCGCTGGCGCAAGGCTCTACGCAATGACCGATGCCGAGGCTCGCTGGTGGTACTGGCACGTCACCGAACGGTGCGGCGGGCTTGTCCATCAGTACCGGGACTCACGATTCGAGCTGCTGCGGTACGACGCCACCGTCCGCCGCGAAGAGCCCCGCGCCGAACTGCCCAGCCCGGAGGCTTCGCCGCCCGACTGCCCGTGTGCCGGGGGCCGGTGACCGGCGAAGCCCGCCTGCGTTCGCGCTGACTGCTTGCCTTCTCTTACGCTTCGGCCCCGTCCCCCTGCACCGCTCCCTCGCGGAGCTTGACGGCGCGGACCAGGAGCTGGGCGACGTCGATGACCTCGAGGGTCTGCTTGGCCTGGCCGGCTGCCTTCTTGGCGTTGACGGCGTCGCCGAGCATGACCATGCAGTAGGGGCAGGCGGTGGAGATGGTGTCGGGGTCCAGGGCGAGGGCCTCGTCGATCCGTTCCTCGTTGATCCTCTTGCCGGTTCTCTCCTCGAGCCACATGCGGGCGCCGCCGGCGCCGCAGCAGAAGCCTTTGCCCTTGCACCGGTGCATCTCCTCGGCCCGGGTGCCGGGGACGGCGTCGATGATCTCCCGCGGCGGCGTGTAGACCTTGTTGTGCCGGCCAAGGAAGCACGGGTCGTGGTAGGTGATCTTCTCCTCCACCGGGTTGACCGGGGTGAGCTTGCCCTCCTCGACGAGCCGGGCGAGCAGCTGGGTGTGGTGTATCACCTCGTAGTTGCCGCCGAGCTGCGGGTACTCGCGGCTGATGGTGTTGAAGCAGTGCGGGCAGGAGGCGATGACCTTCTTGCCCGTCCCCGCGCCCACGCCGGCGTCGTTGAGTGTCTCGATGTTCTGCTGGGCGAGCATGTTGAACACGAACTCGTTGCCCAGGCGGCGGGCCGGGTCGCCGGTGCACGCCTCCATCGGGCCGAGCACGGCGAACTTCACCCCGGCCACGTGCAGCAGTTCCGCGATCGCCTTGGTGGCCTTCTTCGCCCGGTCCTCAAGCGCCCCGGCGCAGCCGACCCAGTACAGGTACTCCACGTCGGCGGGGATGACACCGTCGAGGACGGGGACCTCGAAGTCAAGCTCGGTGATCCACTCAAGCCGCTTGTCCTCGGCCATGCCCCACGGGTTACCGCGGCGCTCCAGGTTGTTCAGCATCGTGGTCGCCTCGGTGGGGAAGGCGGACTCGATGAGCACCTGGTGGCGGCGCATCCCGTTGATGTGGTCGATGTGCTCGATGTCGACCGGGCACTCGTTCACGCACGCGCCGCAGTTGGTGCACGCCCAGATCACCTCGGGATCGATGACCCCGTTGTCCGCCTCGGGGCCGACCAGCGGGCGGGACGCCTCGGCCTTGATCAGGTCGGACAGGCTTTCCCGCTGCTCCTCGCTGGCCAGCAGGTACGGGGCCTTGGCGAACGCGTGGTCGCGCAGGTCGAGGATCAGCTGCTTGGGGCTCAATGGCTTGCCGGTCACCCAGGCGGGGCACTGCGACTGGCAGCGGCCGCACTCGGTGCAGGTGCCCAGGTCGAGCATGCCCTTCCAGGTCAGGTCCTCGACCTTGCCGATGCCGAACACGTCGGTGTCCGGGTCGGCTTCCTCGAAGTCGAGCACCTTCCCGCCCGAGCGCATCGGCTCAAGCGGCCCCAGGGCGTCCGGGCGGCGGGAGAACATGACGTTCACCGGGGCGAGGAAGATGTGCAGGTGCTTGGAGTAGGTCACGATCACCAGGAAGGCGAGGACCACGGCCAGCTGCAGCAGGATGAAGACGACCTCGAGCACCGAGTTGACCCCGTACCCGAGCGGGTGCAGGATCTGGGCCACGACCCAGGACGCGAACGCCCAGGCGTGCGGGTAGGGGAACACGCCGGTGTTCTGCTGCGCGCCCCGGTAGATCAGCAGCGTGATGATGACCGAGGCGATCATGCCGAGCACGACCCAGGCGGCCCTGGTGTGCGAGCCGAAGAACCGTGACTTGCGGCCTTCCTTATGCGGGTCGTTGCGCAGCCGGATGACCGTGAACGTGGCGATGCCGCAGAGCACCCCGACGGCGAACAGGTCCTCGATGAACCCGACAACCGCCCAGTGCCCGATCCACGGGATCGAGAACGTCCGCTGGAACAGCGACCCGTAGGCCTCCAGGATCGTCAGCATCAGCACGAGGAAGCCCCAGAACGTGGCGGCGTGCGCCATCCCGGGAACTGTCCACTTCAGCAGCTTCCGCTGCCCGATCACCTCGGTCAGCTGCGTTTCCGCCTCACCCCCCGGGTGCGACTTCGCGTACTCCAGCCGCTCCGGCGCGGGCTGGCCGCTGAACGCCAGCCGCTTCAGCCACCACACCCGCTGCCCGGCCACGGCAAACGCCGCCGCGGTCAGCACCAGGCCGACGATCATCCGCAGGACCACGCGCAACCTCCTTGTATGCCTGATGACCCAGCCTAACGGCGTGGCCTGTGATGCCCAAGATCCGGTGCCGCAGGGCGGACCGCAGCCAATCCCTACTGATGAGTAACTTAGCAGGAAATTCTTTCGGCGGGCGGGAATGATCCGCGGAGCAGAAAAGTTGAGCGTAAGTGACTCAAGTCATTTGACAGCCGGGCAACCCTCGGGCAGGCTTGAGCCCGGAAGACTCAACTTCACACACACTACAAGGACTGCTCATGGCACGTGCGGTAGGTATTGACCTCGGGACGACCAACTCTGTTGTCGCTGTCCTCGAAGGCGGGGAGCCGACGGTCATCGCAAACGCGGAGGGCTCACGGACTACGCCGTCCGTCGTCGCGTTCGCAAAGAACGCTGAGGTGCTTGTCGGCGAGGTCGCGAAGCGGCAGGCCGTCACCAACGTGGACCGGACGATCCGTTCGGTCAAGCGGCACATGGGGACCGACTGGTCCGTCACCATCGACGGCAAGAAGTTCAACCCCCAGCAGATCAGCGCGTTCATCCTGCAGAAGCTCAAGCGGGACGCCGAGGCGTACCTGGGCGAGAAGATCACCGACGCGGTGATCACCGTCCCCGCGTACTTCAGCGACGCGCAGCGGCAGGCGACTAAGGAGGCCGGCGCCATCGCGGGCCTCAACGTCCTGCGGATCATCAACGAGCCGACCTCTGCGGCTCTCGCCTACCACCTGGAGAAGGAAGGGTCGGCCAAGATCCTGGTCTTCGACCTGGGCGGCGGCACCTTCGACGTCTCTCTGCTCGATGTCGGCGACGGCGTGGTCGAGGTCGAGGCGACCAGCGGCGACAACCACCTCGGTGGCGACGACTGGGACCAGCGGATCGTCGACTGGCTGGTGCAGGACTTCAAGTCCGGCTACGGCCTTGACTTGTCCAAGGACAAGATGGCGCTGCAGCGGCTGCGCGAGGCGGCGGAGAAGGCCAAGATCGAGCTGTCGCAGTCGATGGAGTCGCAGATCAACCTGCCCTACATCAGCCACGGCCCGGACGGCCCCCTGCACCTGGACACCCGGCTCACCCGGGCCGAGTTCCAGCGGATGACCTCCGACCTGCTCGACCGCTGCAAGGGCCCGTTCCAGCAGGTCATCAAGGACGCCAACGCCAAGCTGAGCGAGATCGACCACGTCGTGCTCGTCGGCGGCTCCACCCGGATGCCCGCCGTCGTGGACCTGGTCAAGTCGCTGACCGGCGGCAAGGAGCCCAACAAGGGCGTTAACCCGGACGAGGTCGTCGCCGTTGGCGCCTGCCTGCAGGCCGGCGTGCTCAAGGGCGAGGTCAAGGACATCCTGCTGCTCGACGTGACCCCGCTGTCCCTTGGCATCGAGACCAAGGGCGGTATCTTCACCAAGCTCATCGAGCGCAACACCACGATCCCGACCAAGAAGTCGGAGATCTTCACCACGGCGGACGACAACCAGCCGTCGGTGCAGATCCAGGTGTACCAGGGCGAGCGTGAGATCGCCGCGTACAACAAGAAGCTGGGCATGTTCGACCTGACCGGCATCGCGCCGGCCCCGCGCGGCATCCCGCAGATCGAGGTCGCCTTCGACATCGACGCCAACGGCATCGTGAGCGTGTCCGCCAAGGACCTGGGCACGGGCAAGCAGCAGTCGGTGCAGATCACCGGCGGCTCGGCGCTGAACAAGGACGACATCGAGAAGATGGTCCGCGACGCTGAGCAGTACGCCGAGGAGGACCGCAAGCGCCGCGAGGAGGCCGAGGTCCGCAACCAGGCCGACACGCTCGTCTACTCGACGGAGAAGTTCCTCGCCGAGAACGACGAGAAGGTGCCCGCGGACGTCAAGGCCGAGGTGAAGGACGCCATCGCCGACCTGAAGAAGGCCATCGAGGGCAACGACATCGACGCCATCAAGACGGCGAGCGAGCACGCCGCCACGGTCAGCCAGAAGATGGGCAGCGCCATCTACGCCGCGGCCCAGGCCGAGCGGCAGGCCTCCGGCGAGGCCGGCGGCGCCGGCTCGGAAGCCCCGCAGGACCAGGACGAGGACGTGGTTGACGCCGAGATCGTCGACGAAGGCGAAGGCGGCGCTGCCTGATGACAGCACCTGAGGAACCTGGCACGGGGCCGGTGATCCGCGATAACCGGCGGATCGACCCGGTCACCGGGCAGGCGCGAAGGGGCAAGCACGCGGCTTCCCAGCCGGCCGGCACCATGGGTGCCGGCCGGCCGGGGGGGCCCGGCGCGGCCCGGCACGTCAGGGCGGGCGAGGACGCCAGCTCCCCGGCGGAGGTAGTCACCCCGCCCGAGGGCGGGTCAGCGCCGGCCGCGGGCGCGGGCGGCGGTGCCCAGTCCGCCCCGGCCGAGCTGGCCCAGGTCAGCAAGCTGCAGGGTCAGCTGGCTGAGCGCACCGCCGACCTGCAGCGACTCCAGGCGGAGTACGCCAACTACCGCAAGCGGGTGGACAGGGACCGGGTCACGGTGCGCGAGCACGCGGTCGCCGGGACCCTGCTCGAGCTGCTGCCCGTCCTTGACGCCATCGGCCAGGCCCGCGATCACGGCGAGCTGTCCGGCGGCTTCAAGTCGGTGGCGGACTCGCTCCAGGCGGTGACGGGCAAGCTCGGGCTGGTCAGCTACGGGCAGCGCGGCGACGCCTTCGACCCGAAGATCCACGAGGCGCTGACGCACACCTACTCCGCCGACGTGACCGAGGACACCTGCGTGGAGATCTTCCAGCCGGGCTACAAGGTAGGCGAGCGGATCCTGCGGCCGGCCCGCGTAGCGGTCGCTGCCCCGGCCACCGGGCCGGACGGAAGCGGCAACACCGCCGACTGGCCGACCGGTGAAGACAACAACTAAACAGCCCAGCGAGGCCAGATGAGCGCGAAGGACTACCAGAAGGACTACTACAAGACGCTTGGCGTGCCGAAGACCGCGACGGCCGCCGAGATCAAGAAGTCCTACCGTGAGCTCGCGCGGAAGTGGCATCCCGACGCGAACAAGGGCAGCGCCGACGCCGAGGAGCGCTTCAAGGAGATCACCGAGGCGTACAACGTGCTCTCCGATGAGAAGCAGCGCAAGGAGTACGACGAGGCGCGCTCGATGTTCGGCGGGTTCCGCGTGCCCACGGGGACCAGGCCCGGGCCTGGCGGCACCACGTTCGACCTTGGTGACCTCTTCGGGGGCAGCGACGGGCTCGGTGACGTCCTTGGCGGGATCTTCCGCAACCGCACCGGCACGGCAGGCAGCCGGGCGCGGCGCGGCGCGGACGTGGAGACCGAGACCACGCTGTCCTTCGGCGACGCGATCGACGGCGCTACCGTGTCACTGCGGCTGACCGGCGAGGGCCCCTGCCCGGTCTGCGGCGGCACGGGCGCGAAGTCGGGCACGGTGCCCAAGGTCTGCCCGGACTGCCACGGCACCGGGCAGCAGTCGAGGAACCTGGGCGGCTTCGGGCTCTCCGAGCCCTGCAAGACGTGCCGGGGCCGGGGCCTCGTGGTGGAGGATCCCTGCCAGGCGTGCAGCGGCAGCGGCCGGGCGATGAGCTCGCGGACCATCCCGGTGCGCATCCCGGCCGGCGTGGCCGACGGCCAGCGGATCAAGATCCCCGGCAAGGGGGCTCCCGGCGAGCACGGCGGCAAGGCGGGCGACCTGTACGTACGGGTGCACGTCACCCCGCACGGGGTGTTCGGCCGGAGCGGCGACAACCTGACGGTGTCGGTGCCCGTCACCATCACCGAACTGGCGCTCGGCGCGGATATCAAGGTGCCGACGCACCGCGGCCCCGCGGTCACCGTGCGCATCAAGCCTGGCTCGGCGAACGGGACCGTCATGCGGGTCGCTGGCCGGGGAGTCCGCCGCAAGGACGGGACGATGGGCGACCTGCGCGCCACCCTTGAGGTGACGGTGCCGCAAGACCTCAGCAAGAAGGCCAAGTCGGCGCTTGAGGACCTGCGGATCGCCACGGCCGGCCCTGACCCGCGCGAGGAACTGCTCCGCCGGGCTCGGGAAGAGTAGCAAAGTTCACCCGATCGACCGGGACGGAAGGAAGGAGATGACATGAGCAGCCCCTACCAGCTGTCCGATGACATGCCCGTGTACGTCATCTCCGTGGCCGCGAGCCTGTCCGGCATGCATCCGCAGACGCTGCGTGGCTATGAGAGGGTCGGCCTGGTGACGCCACGGCGCACCTCAGGCGGTGGCCGCCGCTACTCGATGCGGGACATCCTGGCGCTCCGGGAGATCCAGCGGCTCTCCCAGGACGAGGGCATCAATCTCTCCGGCATCAAGCGCATCCTCGATCTCGAGCGGGAGCTTGAGCAGACCAGGCTGATGGCGGCCGAGTTGCACGCCGAGCTGTCTGTGCTGCGCAACGAGCTGGAATCAACCCGCGCGGTGGCCGCGCGGCTCGCCGAGCTGCGGCGCTCGCAGACCGTCGACCCGGCGGCCGCGCTCGTGCCGGTCCGGCCCTCGACCAGGATGACCTTCTGGCAGGGCGGTCCGAAGCAGGGCGGTCAGCGCGGCGCGGCCGAGTAGTGAACAAGTTAATAGCGATCCAGGGGGATCAGACTCATGGCTTACAAGAGAACCACCAAGAGCGAGGAAGCGATCGGCGCGGCCATCCAGCAGGCGACTGCGGACGGTAACCCCCAGGTCGAGCCGGTGCACCTGCTTCTCTCGCTGCTGCAGCAGCCGGATGGCATGATCCAGCCGGTGTTCGAAAGGGTCGGCGCGGACCTGGCCAAGGTGCGCGGGGAGGCGGCGGCGCTACGGCAGAAGCTCCCGCAGACCCACGGCGCGGCGGCGAGCCGTCCCGACGGGTCCCGCCAGCTGCTGTCGGTGCTCAACACCGCCGAGGAACTGGCCAGGGAGATGGGCGATGACTACCTCTCCACCGAGCACCTGCTCGTAGGCCTCGCGACCGGCAACGGGCCGCTGGCCAGGGCCCTGCAGCAGGCCGGCGCCACCCCGGAGGCGCTGACCGACGCCATCAAGCAGCTGCGGGGCGGCGCCCGGGTCACCACACCGGACCCGGAGACCACCTTCCAGGCGCTTGAGAAGTTCGGCGTCGACTTCACCCAGCTGGCGCGGGACGGCAAGCTTGACCCGGTGATCGGCCGCGACTCCGAGATCCGTCGCGTGGTCCAGGTGCTGTCCAGGCGGACGAAGAACAACCCGGTGCTCATCGGCGAGCCCGGCGTCGGCAAGACGGCCGTCGTGGAAGGCCT
Source organism: uncultured Streptosporangiaceae bacterium (assembly GCA_964581815.1). Lineage (GTDB taxonomy): Bacteria > Actinomycetota > Actinomycetes > Streptosporangiales > Streptosporangiaceae > Trebonia. The sequence goes on from CAZORE010000026.1 coordinate 38,144, forward strand.
CGCCCAGCGCATCGTGGCGGGCGACGTGCCCGAGTCGCTGCGCGGCAAGCGACTGATCTCGCTTGACCTTGGCAGCATGGTCGCCGGCGCGAAGTACCGCGGCGAGTTCGAGGAGCGGCTCAAGGCCGTGCTCAACGAGATCAAGGCGAGCGACGGCCAGGTGATCACGTTCATCGACGAGCTGCACACGGTCGTCGGGGCCGGCCGGGCCGACGGGGCGATGGACGCGGGCAACATGCTCAAGCCGATGCTCGCCCGCGGCGAGCTGCGCATGGTCGGCGCCACTACGCTTGATGAGTACCGCGAGCGGATCGAGAAGGACCCGGCGCTCGAGCGCCGGTTCCAGCAGGTCCTGGTGGGCGAGCCGTCCGTCGAGGACACGATCGCGATCCTGCGCGGGCTCAAGGGCCGGTACGAGGCGCATCACCAGGTGCAGATCTCCGATGCGGCGCTGGTCGCGGCGGCGGCGCTGTCCGACCGCTACATCACCGCCAGGTTCCTGCCAGACAAGGCCATCGACCTGGTGGACGAGGCCGCCTCCCGGCTGCGGATGGAGATCGACTCCTCCCCCGTGGAAGTTGACGAGCTGCGCCGCACGGTCGACCGGATGAAGATGGAGGAGCTCGCGCTCTCCCGTGAGTCCGACGCGGCGAGCAAGGACCGCCTGGAGAAGCTGCGCGCCGACCTAGCGGACCGGCAGGAGCAGCTCACCGCGCTGACCGCGCGCTGGGAGCAGGAGAAGTCCGGGCTGAACCGGGTCGGCGAGCTCAAGAAGAGGCTCGACGACCTCAAGGGCCAGTCCGAGCGGGCCAAGCGCGACGGGGACCTCGAGGCTGCCTCCAGGCTGGACTACGGCGAGATCCCGGCGCTGGAGAAGGAGATCGCCAAGGCAGCGGCGAGCGACAAGCCTGCCGAGGCCGCGGTGCCCGCTGCGCCGCCCATGGTGAAGGAAGAGGTCGGACCGGACGACGTGGCCGACGTCGTGTCCGCGTGGACCGGAATCCCCGCCGGGCGGCTGCTCGAGGGCGAGACTGGCAAGCTGCTGCGCATGGAGGACGAGCTCGGGTCCCGGGTAATCGGCCAGGCGAGCGCCGTGCAGGCGGTGTCCGACGCGGTGCGCCGAGCGCGGGCGGGGGTGTCCGACCCGGACCGGCCGACCGGATCCTTCTTGTTCCTCGGGCCGACCGGAGTCGGCAAGACGGAGCTGGCTAAGGCCCTCGCCGAGTTCCTGTTCGATGACGAGCGGGCGATGATCCGCATCGACATGAGCGAGTACGGCGAGAAGCACTCGGTCGCGCGGCTGGTCGGCGCGCCGCCCGGCTACGTCGGCTATGAGGAGGGCGGGCAGCTCACCGAGGCGGTGCGGCGGCGTCCGTACTGCGTCGTGCTGCTCGACGAGGTGGAAAAGGCGCACTCCGAGGTCTTCGATGTGCTGCTTCAGGTCCTCGATGACGGGCGGCTCACCGACGGGCAAGGACGGACCGTGGACTTCCGTAACACGATCCTCATCCTCACCTCGAACCTGGGCTCGTCCTTCATCGCCGATCCCGCCCTGGACGACCGGGCGAAGCGCGAGGCGGTGATGGCCGCGGTTCGCGCCGCGTTCAAGCCCGAGTTCCTCAACCGGCTGGACGACGTGATCATCTTCGACTCGCTGTCCACGGCGGAGCTGAGCCGCATCGTCGACATCCAGGTCGCGCGGCTCGGCAAGCGGCTGTCCGCGCGGCGGCTCACCCTGACGGTCACGTCGGCCGCCAGGGACTGGCTGGCGCTCACCGGGTTCGACCCGGTGTACGGGGCCCGGCCGCTGCGGCGGCTCGTGCAGTCGGCGATCGGCGACAAGCTGGCGAAGGGGCTGCTAACCGGGTCGATCGCCGACGGCGACGAGGTGATCGTGGACCTCGACCAGGACGCGGACGCGCTTACCGTGAAGGCGGCCGCCCGGGTGTGACCAGCCGGATCCGCTAACGGGCCGGGTGGGTGTCGTCCAGCATGTGGTCGTAATCGTCCTCATCGAGGCCGAGATCCACCCGGATCCGGTAGCGCAGGCGGAGCAGCAGCTGGAGCTCGGCGTCATCGCCAAGCTGTATGCACCGCTCGACCCCGGACGTCGCCCAGTCGAGGGCACCGCGCAGGTCTCCCTGCTCGGTGAACAGCTCGGCGAGCAGGTCACAGGTGCGCGGGGTGACCGCGTCGCGGTCAGCGGTGAGCGCGCTCAGCATCACCCGCGCCTCGACGTCACGGCCGAGGTCGAGTAGCGCCCGGGCCAGCGGCACCCTGGGGTCGGCGAACGTGACGCCGCCATCCTCGATCGCGGCGGAGAACTCATCCGCCGCGCGCTGCGGGTCGTCAGCGCTCATCCACTGCTCGCCTGCCCGCAAGTGGAACTCGGCGCGCAGGCCCAGCTCGGCCTGCTGGGCCAGTTCGCTCATCTGGACGGCGGCCCGCACATGGTTGCCAGTACGTGCCGCCTGGAACTCGATCTCGTCGAATTCCTCGACGCTCGCCATTCTTCTCACGCTACCCCAGCGGCCCTTCCCGATTCCTACGTTTTTGCGTCCGCACCGCGAGCGGCTAGCGGCGTGATCGCTCGAGTGCGTCCCAGAAGCCGCGGCGCAGCGCATGCCGCACCTCGTCGTGCAGCAGGAAATCGATCGGCAGGGCCGATCCCTGCAACAGCCGCGCCTCAAGGTCCGAGGGCATCCTCGGCTTCCTGGCGAGGACGGCCTCGAGCCACAGCGCCGGAGCGTCGCGCGCCACCGATTCACCGAACGCCAGGCCTTCCTCGTGCGCCGACTGCACGGCGTCACCGAGGGAGACACCGGGCGCACCGCCCGGGTAACCGCCGGGGCCGACCAGGCCTATGGGGCCGGACGGCGCGCCGACCTCCTGCTGTCCGGCTGCGACCGGCGCGGGCAGCGGGGCCATCTGGACGCCGGGCGCGCCCGGACGCACGGCGGACGGCGGCCCATAGGGCAGCACCGGCTGCCCGCCCGTCGGCTGACCGCTCGGCTGCTGCTGGGCGCCAGGGAACTGGGCGCCAGGGAACTGGCCACCAGGCGGCATAGCGCTCGGCGGCCTGG
>CAZORE010000026.1:41326-45213 GCA_964581815.1 uncultured Streptosporangiaceae bacterium
GGGAACTGGGCGCCAGGGAACTGGCCACCAGGCGGCATAGCGCTCGGCGGCCTGGCGATAACGACCTCCGCCGCGGTAGGCGGCGGCGGGGCGGGCGGCATGTTCGCCGGCGCAGGCGCTGCTGGCGGCCCGGCGGGCGCACCGTCACGGGTAGGCAGCCGCCTGATCTGAGCCGAGCCGGCTCCCGCGTTGCCTGGCGGCACCGGGATGGCGACGGGTGCGGCGTAGACGTCCTGGCGCGCCGCCGGCAGCGGCGTCGGTGCCGGAACCGGTGCCGGATAGTCAGGGGCCAGGTAGTCAGGGCCGGGGGCGTATTCCGCTGTCCCGTAGTCAAGTGCGGTCGGGTACTCGGCGGCCGGGCCCTGCTCACCGGCACGGTAGTCACCGGCCCGGTGGTCGGCGACCGGCGGGTAGTCCGCGGGCGCGCCGTAATCGACGGACGCGCTGTAGTCCACGTTGGCGCTCAGGTCCGGGACCGCGCCGAAGTCCGCCGCCTGAGCGACGTCCGCCCGCAGTGGCTGCCCCTGATCCGGCTGCCCTGCTTCTGGCGCGGGCGGAGCGTCGCCTGGCTGTTCCTGCCTGCCCTGCGGCGCGTACCCGACGATGCGTCCCGTCGCGGACATCTTGCCGTTCGCGCTGCTCACGTGGTGACCGTTGCCGTTGATGATGGGGCGAAGCGCTAGCGCCTCCGACTCGTCCGGGCGTGGCGGCTCTGCCCCGGAGATCAGCTCAACGTAGGGCCGCAGGTGCCCGGCGCTGATCTCTACGAAGTCATCGCACTCCTGCCGGAGCGAGCGAGACGCCGCCCAGCTGCCCTCAAGGTCGACGTGCAGCAGCGTGACCCGGAGGCCCATGTCCTGAACGTCGGCGATCACCTGCGCGAGGTCCTCCTCGGCGCTGACCACCACCACGTCGCTGACGGCCTTGTGCTGCGCGAGCGTCGTAAGGTCCCGGCGAATCTCGCTCTCGACGCCCTCCCGGCGGCCCGGCCGCGCCTTCGCCACCCGGAGCTTGACGCCGGGCAGGTCGGCGAGGGTCTCGTGATCGGCTGTCCGCCGGCCCTCGACGGTCGCCTCATACCAGTAGCAGCGCAGCAGCGGCAGCCTGGTGCGCTCCATGGCCAGGCTGCCGAACAGTTGCAGCAGCCCCGCGTAATCCCAGGACACCGACTCACGGCGGCGCGTACCGTGCACCGCCATCGCACCGTCCGCGAGTACATAGCCCGCGTCCACGAACAGCGCACAGCGATCCACCGCACACCTGCCTTCCCTATGTACGAGAACATGCCAGTTCAGAGACCGCATAGAGACAGCAGTCGGATGTCCTCCGCCCTCTCTAGGGTAATAAAGCCCGCCGCCCGCGATGGCCGTTCCGCAGGAACTCACCGGGAAGTCACGCCCCGTAAGCACTCCCGTATGCTCTGGAGACGTGGATGATCGAGCGGAACTGCTGGCCGGGATCAAGGCCAAGGGAATCGTGCACGGCGACTTCGAGCTGGCATCGGGCGCGCGAGCCACCAGCTACGTGGACCTGCGCCGGGTAACGCTCGACGGCCGGCTCGCGCCGCTAGTCGGCCGGGTGCTGCTGAACGCGACCGCGGACCTGTCCTTTGACGCGGTCGGCGGGCTGACGCTCGGCGCGGACCCGGTAGCGACGGCCATGATGCACGCGGCGGCCAACCGGGGCACGCCGGTCGACGCGTTCGTGGTGCGAAAGGCGGAGAAGGCACACGGCCTGCAGCGGCGGATTGAGGGACCCGACGTGCGAGGCCGCCGGGTGCTAGCGCTCGAGGACACCTCGACCACCGGCAGTTCCGTGCTCACCGCCGTGGACGCGCTGCGCGAGGCCGGCGCCGAGGTGGTCGGCGTGGCCGTCATCGTGGACCGCGGCGCCAGGCAGAAAGTCATCGACCGCGGCCTGCCCTACATCGCGGTGTACGAGCTCAGCGAGCTCGGCGTCTAGCGCCGGGCCCGGTGGCTGTGGGGGGCGTCGCCGCGTGCCGCCGCCGCCGCAGCGGCCTCCTTGCGGAACTCGCGCAGCCGGTAGAAGACGAACCCGATGATCGCGACCACCACGACGGCGACCACGATGTAGGTGATCATCGTCAGGCTGTGGTTGACCTTGGCCCACTCCCCGCCGATGCTGTAGCCGATGCTGGACAGCACCACCACGTAGACCAGGGTGCCGATTCCGCTGAGCACGCCGAAGCGGACCGGCGGGATGTCCACGAGCCCGGCCACGATCGACGCGAAGGCCCGGATGAAGGGCAGCATGCGCGCCACCGGCAGAGCCCACACGCCCCGCCCGACGAGGAACCGCTCGGCCCGCGCCACATCCGACTCGGTGATCAGGAGGTACCGGCCCCAGCGGTGCACCAGCGGCTTGCCGCCGACCCGGCCGACCCAGTAGGAGATGTAGGAGCCGACGAGCTCCGCGAGCGTCCCGAGGACGATCACCAGCAGCAGCGAGGGGTGCTGGTGCGTGCCGGGGATGGCACCGGAGGCGACCGCGCCGCCGAGCAGGAAGGTCAGCTCGGAGGAGATTGGGACGCACGCGGCTTCGAGCACGCCAAAGATGATCACTGCATAGATGGCGTGTGAAATCAAGAAGCTCGTCATGGGCACCTTTGTACAGCATGCCACAGGGGGCATCGTCCACTTCGGGCGGTAGCCGCCTCTGAGATTTTACTGAATTTCCGCAACTCCCCCGGCACGGAGCCGGCCTGAAGCGGGCCAGGGCCGCCCACTAAAGTGGCAGCAGACCAACCGACACAGGAGTACATCCCCATGCCGATCGCGACCCCAGAGATCTACGCGCAGATGCTCGACCGGGCCAAGCAGCAGGGCTTCGCCTACCCGGCCATCAACGTGACCTCGAGCCAGACGCTGAACGCGGCGCTCAAGGGCTTCGCCGACGCCGAGAGCGACGGGATCCTCCAGATCTCCACCGGCGGGGCCGAGTACCTGTCCGGCCAGTCGGTCAAGGACATGGTCACAGGCGCGACCGCGCTCGCCGAGTTCGCTCACGTCGTCGCCGGCCGGTACCCGGTCAACGTGGCGCTGCACACCGACCACTGCCCCAAGGACAAGCTCGACGGCTACATGCGCCCGCTGGTCGCGATCTCCGCCGAGCGGGTGAAGAGCGGCCGGGAGCCGCTCTTCCAGTCGCACATGTGGGACGGCTCCGCGGTGCCGCTCGAGGAGAACCTGGAGATCGCCAGGGACCTGCTCGCCAGGTGCGCCGAGGCCAAGATCATCATGGAGCTCGAGATCGGCGTCGTCGGCGGCGAGGAAGACGGCATCGTCGGCGAGATCAACGAGAAGCTGTACTCCACGACGGAGGACGCCCTGGCCACGGCGGAGGCCCTGGGCCTCGGCGAGCGCGGCCGGTACATACTCGCCGCGACCTTCGGCAACGTGCACGGCGTGTACAAGCCAGGGCACGTCAAGCTCCGCCCGGCCGTGCTCAAGGAGATCCAGGACGCGGTGGGCACCAAGTACGGCAAGGAAAAGCCGTTCGACCTGGTCTTCCACGGCGGCTCCGGCTCAGCGGAGTCCGAGATCCGCGAGGCGATCGGCTACGGCGTGGTGAAGATGAACGTCGACACCGACACGCAGTACGCCTTCACCCGCCCGGTGGCCGGCCACATGTTCGCCAACTACGACGGCGTGCTCAAGGTGGACGGCGAGGTCGGCAACAAGAAGGCCTACGACCCGCGCACCTGGGGTAAGTCCGCCGAGGCCGGCATGGCGGCCCGGATCACCCAGGCCTGCCAGGACCTGCTCTCCGCCGGCACCAGGCTTTCTTAGATTTATTCGTCCGAACGGGAGGGTGTTTCATCTTCTCCTGCCCTGTGACCCTGCGGTCGCGGGCGGAGGGGATCGCCA
>CAZORE010000026.1:45313-48609 GCA_964581815.1 uncultured Streptosporangiaceae bacterium
GCGCCCTGAGTCAATAAGCGAAGAGCGCTACCGCTTCAGTTCCGCGTACGCTTCCTTGCTGCTGTCGGCTAGGAACGACCAGCAGCGCTGTTCTTCGTCAGTCTCATTAATGTCACCTGCGGCTCTCGCCAGGGCGGCTAGGCAGCGGAGGAAGCCACGGTTGGGCTCGTGGGACCACGGGACCGGGCCGTGGCCCTTCCAGCCGTTCCTGCGAAGGGCGTCGAGGCTGCGGTGGTAGCCGGTGCGGGCGTACGCGTAGGCCTCGACTGGGCGTCCGCCGTCTAGCGCCTCCTCCGCGAGCAGCGCCCAGGCGAGGGGGAACGCCGGGTACTTGGCCGCGACGTCTACCGGGGCGGCGCCGGACGCCAAGAGGGCCTCGGCCGCCGCCGTCGCGGGCAGCAGGGTGGCGGGAGGCTCGCCGAGCAGGTTCCTGTGATCGCTCATGGGACGAGTCTGCCAGACCGGTAAGCGGACGGCTGTCGCGGACCGATTGTCACGGACTAGGTTCCAGCTGGGCGTTTCGGGTACTCTCTGTACGCAAGAGCCCCTGTCGCGCACTTGCGCTGCAGGGGCTTTCGTCGTGTGAAAGGCGTGAAGATAATGCCCGCGATCGTGCTGATCGGTGCCCAGTGGGGCGACGAGGGTAAGGGCAAGGCGACCGACCTGCTCGGGGACCGTGTCCAGTACGTCGTCAGGTACCAGGGCGGCAACAACGCCGGGCATACGGTGGTAATCGGCGATGAGAAGTACGCACTGCACGTGCTGCCGTCGGGGGTGCTTTCCCCGGACGTCACGCCGGTTATCGGCAACGGCGTGGTCATCGACCCCAAGGTGCTCTTCGAGGAGGTCGACGCCCTTGAGGCGCGCGGCGTCAGCTGCGGGCGCCTGCTGGTCAGCGCCAGCGCGCACCTGATCATGCCGTACCACCGGGCGCTGGACAAGGTCAGCGAGCGGTTCCTCGGCAATGCCAAGATCGGTACCACCGGCCGGGGCATCGGGCCGACCTACGGTGACAAGATCGCGCGCGTGGGCATCAGGGTTCAGGACCTGTTCGACCCCGGCATCCTCACGCAGAAGCTCGAGCTGGCGCTCAGGGACAAGAACCAGCTCCTCACGAAGGTCTACAACCGGCGCGGCGTGGACGCCCAGCAGGTCGCCGACGAGTACCTGGCGTACGGCGAGCGGCTGCGGCCGTACGTCGCCGACGTGGGCCTGGTGCTCGCAAAGGCGCTCGACAACGGCGAGACCGTGCTCCTTGAGGGCGCGCAGGGCTCGCTGCTCGACATCGATCACGGCACCTATCCGTTCGTCACCTCGTCCAACCCGACCGCCGGCGGGGCGTGCGTCGGCGCGGGCGTCGGGCCGACGCGGATCAGCAAGGTGATCGGCATCGTCAAGGCGTACACCACCCGGGTCGGCTCCGGCCCGTTCCCCACCGAGCTCAAGGACGAATGGGGCGAGTACCTGCGCAAGACCGGCGGCGAATTCGGCGTGACCACCGGCCGGGCCCGCCGCTGCGGCTGGTTCGACGCGGTGATCGCCCGGTACGCCACCCGGGTGAACGGAGTCACGGACTTCTTCGTCACCAAGCTTGACGTGCTGTCATCGCTCGACAAGGTGCCCGTCTGCGTGGCCTACGAGATTGACGGCAAGCGCTACGACGAGATCCCGATGACTCAGACCGACTTCCACCACGCAAAGCCCGTCTACGAGTACCTGGACGGCTGGTGGGAGGACATCTCCCACGCCCGCTCGTTTAACGACCTGCCCAAGGCGGCGCAGGACTACGTCAAGGCGATCGAGGAGCTGTCCGGCGCGCCGGTCAGCGCGATCGGCGTCGGGCCGCGCCGCGACCAGACCCTCCAGATCCGCCCGCTCCTGTAGCGGGGGCGCTCCCGCAATGCGTGACGCGCGGGTCGCGCAACGGCAACTAGAGACGTGACCGAGGAAACAGCAGTACCGGGCGCCGGGACCCGGACGGGCGAGCGGCCCGCGGGGACCGGGGCAGCCGCCGAGTTCGAGGGGCTTTACCGGGCGAACGTCGACGGAGTGACGGCGTACTTCGCCCGGCGCAGCACCGATCCGCAAGTGGTCGCGGACCTCACCGCGGACACGTTCGTCGCGGCGATCACCGGCTTCGGGTCCTTCGATCCGCACAAGGGCACCGCACGAGCGTGGGTGTTCGGCATCGCCGGGCACGTGTACGCCTCGTACTGCCAGGCGTACAGCCAGCAGCAGCAACGGCTTGAGCGGCTGGGTGGGCGCAGGGAACTCGACCAGGACCAAGTCGATGAGCTGCTCGAACGGATCGATGCCGAGCGCGCGGCGCGGGGCCTGCTCGCCGAACTGGCCAGGCTCTCCAAGCAGGACCGCGCGGTCATCGACCTGGTCGACATCGCCGGCCTCCAGCCGAAGGAGGCGGCCGTCGCGCTCGGGCTCCCGCCGGGAACCGTGCGGATGCGGCTGATGCGGGCCCGTGCCCGGCTGCGCAAGTCCCACCACGAAACAGATCAGGGGTGACAGGGAAATGACCAGATTCGCCGACGACCTATTCGATGACCTGATGCGCGAGCACGGGCAGGCGCTGGCAAGCGCCGGCGTGCCCACGGCCAGGAACCGGCGCCTCACCGCGCGCCCGGCACTGATGACGGCGGGCGCGGGCGGCGTTGCCGTCGCGGCCGCGGCCGGCACCCTGGTGGCCGCCGGCGGCGGCTCCCCCGCCTACGCGCTGACCACGCACCCCGACGGCACGGTGACCCTCGCGGTGTACCAGACGTCCGGGATAGCAGGGGCCAACTCGAAGCTTCACCAGCTCGGTGACCGCGTGGTCGTGGTACCCGTCCAGCCCGGCTGCCCGAGCATCAGCTCGCTGCCGGCCCCCGCCGTGCGGGCCGCGCAGATCTCGGTCGAGGCAAGCGGGTCGAGCGACGGCTCCGTCACCGTGGACGCGCAGGGCGTCCCGGCCGGTGACATCCTCGTGCTCGGCTTCTCGCAGACCGGCGGGCGGTTCACGTTCTCCATGCAAGAGTCGACGAGCCAGAGCAAGGGCCAGCGCGAGCCGACCGCGAAGGGCCACGTGACCGTGAATGGCCACTCGGCCGCGGCCAGCCACAAGCGCGCGGTCGGGACCGCCCCGCCCATGGGGATCGCATCGGAGCTGACCTCCGGGCCGGCGCCGAGCTGCGTCAGCTTCCCCTCACCGCCTTCGCCGCCCGCCCCGGGCGGGCCCCCTAGCGGTACCGCCAGCGGCTCAAGCAGCCAGGGGTAGGGGCGCGCGGGGCTTGCGGGGGACGCCG
>CAZORE010000026.1:48709-69644 GCA_964581815.1 uncultured Streptosporangiaceae bacterium
GTCACGTCGGGCGTCCGGTAAGACCGACCGGCCGCCCGAACGACGCGGCTTTCCCCGCTGCGCCCCGCACTTCCCCTGATCCCCGAGGAGCAGCGGGCCAGGGAGTAGGCTCCCGGACGTGCGAGTACTTGTCATTGGCGGGGGCGGCCGGGAACATGCGATCGTGCGAGCGCTAGCCGCGGACCCGGACGTGAGCGAGCTGCATGCGGCGCCGGGGAATCCCGGGATCGCCGAGGTCGCAGCGGTGCATGCGGTCTCGGCGAGCGATCCTTCGGACGTGGTCCGGCTTGCTCGGCAGGTCGCGGCGGAGCTTGTCGTGGTCGGGCCGGAGGCGCCGCTGGTGGCGGGGGTTGCCGACCCGCTGCGCGCTGAGGGGATCCCAGTCTTTGGACCTGACGCCGCGGCGGCGCAGATTGAGGGATCCAAGGCCTTCGCCAAGGAGGTCATGATCACTGCGGGGATTCCGACCGCGCAGGCGCGGGTGGCCGCGACCCCCGGCGAGGCCGAGGACGCCCTCCGGGCCTTCGGGGCGCCGTACGTCGTCAAGGATGACGCGCTCGCAGCGGGCAAGGGCGTGGTGGTTACCGAGGACTTCACTGTGGCGCTTGCGCATGCGGCGTCGTGCGGGCGGGTTGTCATCGAGGAGTACCTGGACGGGCCCGAGGTTTCGCTGTTCGCGGTGGCGGACGGGCGCACGGCGGTGCCGCTGCTCGCGGCGCAGGATTTCAAGCGGGCGCATGACGGGGACCAGGGGCCGAACACCGGGGGCATGGGAGCGTACGTGCCGCTGCCGTGGGCGCCGGACGGGCTGGCCGAAGAGGTGATGGCCACAGTGGTGCAGCCCGCGATCGACGAGCTCACGCGGCGCGGGACGCCGTACCGCGGGCTGCTTTACGCCGGGCTCGCGCTGACCGCCAAGGGGATCAAGGTGGTGGAGTTCAACGCCCGGTTCGGCGACCCGGAGACCCAGGTGGTGCTCGACCGGCTGGCGACCCCGCTGGCCGGCCTGCTGCACGGCTCCGCGGCCGGTGACCTGAGGACCATGCCCCCGTTGAGCTGGCATCAAGGCGCGGCGGTCACCGTGGTCATCGCCGCCGCGGGTTACCCCGACAGCCCGGCGAAGGGCGACGTGATCACGCTGCGGGAAATTCCCGCGGGCACCAACGGCTACCTGCTGCACGCCGGCACCGCCCGCGCGGGCGGTGACCTGGTGACTTCGGGCGGGCGGGTGCTCAACGCCGTCGGCTCGGGACCAGACCTGGCGTCCGCGCGGGCCGCCGCCTACGCGGTCACGGAATGCGTCGAGTTCCGCGGTGGCTGGTACCGGCGTGACATCGCCGAGCGGGCAAGCGCCCGCGGCTGACCTGCCGCAGCGGGTCAGCACGCTAGAACTGTTCTTTGATCTCGTCTTCGTATTCACCATCACGCAGCTCACCTCCTACCTCGCGCGCGACGTGACGCTGGCGGCGGCCGGGCGGGTGCTGCTCGTCTTCGGCCTGCTGTGGTGGATGTACGGCGGCTACGCATGGCTGACCAACGCGCGGACGCCATCGCTTGCGCCGGAGCGCCTGCTGCTGTTGCTCGGCATGGCCGGGTTCCTCGTCATCGGGCTGTCGGTACCGCACGCGTTCGGCGCGAACGGCAGCCATGGCAGCGACGGCGTGGCCCTCGGGCTCGGGTACCTGGTGGTCGTGTGCGTGCACGGCGGCCTCTACCTGCGGGTCAACAAGAACATCTGGCGGATACTGCCGTTCAACCTGGCGTCGGCGGTGCTGGTGATCATCGCCGGGCTGACGCCCGCACCCGCCGCTTACGCCCTCTGGGTGGCGGCGCTCGCCATCCAGGTGCTCGGCCCGGTGTTCGTCCGGCTGGAGAGCCGGTTCGAGATCCAGCCCGCGCACTTTGTCGAGCGGCACGGCGCGCTGATGATCGTGGCCTTCGGCGAGTCGGTAGCCGACGTGGGCATCGGCGCGGCGGGCAGGCCGGTCGACGCGGCCCTCGTGCTGTCCGCCACGCTGGGGCTCGCGCTCACCGCCGCGCTGTGGTGGGCCTTCTTCGGCACCGGCGACGACGACCGCGCCGAGGAGACCCTGACCGGCGCGCCGCCGGGCAGGCGGCCGAAGCTCGTGCTCGCCGCCTACTTCTACGCCTACATCCCGATGCTGCTCGGCATCGTGGCGAGCGCCGCCGGGCTGCGTACCGCCATCGGGCATCCCGGCGCCACGCTGACGGCCGGCCCCGCGCTGGCGCTCGCCGGCGGCGTGACGCTCTTCCTCGCCGGAGACGTGTCTTTTCGGCGCGTGCTCGGGATCGGCACGCCCTCGTTCCGTGCGCTTGGTGCGGCGCTGGCGCTCGCGGCGTGGCCGGTTGCCGTCACGGTCGGCGCGGGCGCGGGGATTGCGCTGCTCACGGCCGTGGTGGCGGGCGCGCTCGCTGTGGAGGGGCGCGCTGGGCACGATACCGTTGAAGCATGATCGACAGGTACACGCTGCCGGAGATGGGCCGGGTCTGGTCTGAGGCCCACAAGTACGAGCTCTGGTGCCGGGTGGAAACCCTGGTGCTCGAGGCGCACGCGCTGGCGGGGACGGTGCCTGCCGGGGCGGTCGACCCGGTCCGCGCCGCGCCGCCGCCGACCCCTGAGGCGGTGGCCGAGGTGGAAGCGGTGACCGAGCACGACGTGATCGCGTTCCTCACCGCCTGGGCGGACAATACCGAGCCGCGCTCGGCCGCCGCTTACGTCCACTACGGGATGACGTCATCTGACCTGCTCGACACGGCACTGGCCCTGCAGCTCGCCGAGGCGACCGACATCATCTTGGCGAAGGCGGACCGGCTGGTCGCCGTGCTGCGCGAGCACGGGCTCGCGCACCGCGGCACGCTGCGCTCCGGACGAACGCACGGCATTCACGCCGAGCCGGACGTGTGGGGGCACCGGGTAGCCGACTTCGCGTTCGCGGCGGCCCGGTCAAGGGACCGGGTACGCCGGGCGCGCGAGGCGGTCGCGGTCGGCAAGCTCTCCGGGCCGGTCGGCAGCTACTCGAACATCGACCCGGCGATCGAGGCGGCGGTGATGCCCGCACTCGGGCTGCGCGCGGCCGATGCCGCGACCCAGGTCGTGATCCGTGACGGCATCGCCGAGTGGGTGTCCGCGCTCGCGGTGCTCGCCACGGTCTGCGAGGCGATCGCGCTCGAGGTGCGGCACGGGCAGCGCACGGAGGTACGCGAGCTCGCCGAGCCGTTCAGGACCGGGCAGAAGGGCTCGTCGTCCATGCCGCACAAGAAGAACCCGATCCGTTCGGAGCGGATCTGCGGGCTCGCCCGCGTGGTCCGGTCCTACGTGACGCCCGTTACCGAGGGCATCCCGCTGTGGCATGAGCGAGACATCTCACACTCCAGCGTGGAGCGGATCGCGCTGCCGGACGCCGCGATCGCGACCGACTACGTGCTGCACCTGACCGTCGGCCTGGTGGACGGCCTGGTGGTGGACGCGGCACGGATGCGCGCCAACATGGACGTCACGCACGGCCTGCTCTACTCGTCGTCGGTGCTGCTTGAGCTGGTATCGAGCGGCCTGTCCCGGGAAGACGCGTACGCGCTCGTGCAGGCCGCCGCGATGGAGACCTGGGACACGCAGACGCCGTTCCGTGATTCTCTGATCGCCCAGGGTAAGAACCGGAGCATGGTACTCGATGAAGTGGCCCTTGACCGGGCGTTCCGCGCGGAGGACTACGTGGCGCGGCTCGGGCATGTCTTCGACCGGCTCGCGACGCTCACCTGATCACCTATAACGGGTGGCATACTGGACACGGCGTACGCCAGACGTGCATCCACAGCACGCCGCTCTCGAAGTTTCCCTCGGACAGGAGCTGCAGCCACATGACCAAGGGCACCGAGATCAGCTACCGCGTACGCGGCGGCGCGCCTCTGCGGGGCACGGTGTTCGTTCAGGGTGCCAAGAACGCGGCGCTCAAGATGATCGCCGCCGCACTGCTCACCAACAAGGGCCGGACCGTGCTGCGCAACGTCCCGCCGATCGAGGACGTGCGGCGCGCCACCGAGCTCGCGCAGGCGATCGGTGCCCGCGTTGAGTTCCACGAGGCGGAGCGGACCCTGGTGGTGGACGCTTCCACGCTGACCTCGCCGGTGCTGCCCGCCGAGATCGCCCGGCGCTTCCGTGGCTCGGTGCTGTTCGTGCCCGCCCTGCTGCACCGCTTCGGCGAGGCGGTCATCGAGGGAGTCGGCGGCTGCAACCTCGGCAGCCGGAACCTCGACTTCCACTACCGCGGCTTCGCCCGGCTCGGCGCGACCGTCGACGAGGGCGAGGCGGTCATCCGCATCACCGCCCCCGACGGCCTGCGCGGCGCGCACCTGTACCTGGACACGCCGTCGCATACCGGCACGGAGAACCTGATGATGGCCGCGTCGCTCGCGCCGGGCACCACGGTCATCGACAACACCGCGCAGGAGCCCGAGGTCCTCGACATGATCGCGTTCCTCAGCAAGATGGGCGCGGAGATCAGCGGCGGCGGCACCGGGTTCATCACCGTGCACGGGGTTTCTGAGCTGACCGCCGTCGAGCATACGGTGATGGCCGACCGGATCGACGCCGGCGTGTTCGCCATGGCCGCGGCCGCGGCAGGCGGTGACATCAACCTGGTCGGCGCGAACCTGGATCACCTTGGCGTGGTCCGCTGGAAGCTTGAGCAGATGGGCGTCGAGTTCGCCGCTAACGGCGCGGTGCTCCAGGTGCGCAGGGAGAAGCCCCTGCGGCCGATCAACGTGATCACCAGCCCGTTCCCCGGGTTCGCCACCGACCTGCAGTCGCCGATCATGACGCTCGCGGCGATGGCCGATGGCGCGAGCTACATCCGCGAGACGATCTTCGACGGCCGGTACACCCTGGTGCCGGAGCTGAACAAGATGGGCGCGAAGATCGAGATGGACAACAACGTGGCGATCGTGCACGGGCCGACGGACCTGCACGGGACCGGGGTCGTGGCGCACGACCTGCGCGGCGGCGCGGCGCTCATCCTGGCCGGGCTGGCCGCCGAGGGCGAGACCGTCATCTCCAACGGCTACCTCATCGACCGCGGGCACTCGGCGATCGCCGAGCGGCTGCGCTCACTCGGCGCCGACGTCTCGGTCGAAGCGGACGACGCCGCGCTCGTTACCGTTTAGCCCTTCCTGAACGCACCCGCCAGCGCGAGGAAGGCGTCGTTCGCGGCGGGCGTGCCGATCGAGACGCGAACCCCCTCGCCGGCGAACGGGCGGACGGAGATCCCGGCCGCGTCGCATGCCTGGGCGAAAGCTATGGTGTCCTCCCCCAGCCGGAGCCAGACGAAGTTGGCCTCGCTCTCCGGGACGGCCCAGCCGTCGGCGAGCAGCGCGGCGCGGACGCGGTCTCGTTCCTTCACGACGGACTCCACCCGCTCGAGCAGTTCGTCCTCGGCACGCAGTGAGGTCACCGCCGCGGCCTGGGCGACCGAGTTCACCGTGAAGGGCAGCATCGTCTTTCGCACCGCCGCGGCCACCGGCTCATGGCCGATGACGAAGCCAACGCGCAGGCCGGCCAGCCCGTAGGCCTTGGAGAAGGTGCGCAGCACGGCCACGTTGGGGCGGTCGCGGTAGAGGTCGATACCGTCGGGAACCCGGGCGTCACGGATGTACTCGCGGTAGGCCTCGTCAAGGACGACCAGGCAGTCACCGGGAACCCGGTCGAGGAAATCCACGAGTTCCGGCGCGCGGACCACGGTGCCGGTCGGGTTGTTGGGGTTGCACACCAGGATGAGCCTGGTGCGCGGGGTAATCGCCTCGGCCATGGCCGCCAGGTCGTGGGTCTCATCACGGAGCGGTACCCTGACCGACACCGCGCTGGCCAGGTCCGCGAGCGGCGGGTAAGCCTCGAACGAGCGCCAGGCGTAGAGGACCTCGTCGCCGGGGTCGCTGACGGCCTCGATGAGCTGCTTGAGTACCCCCACCGAGCCGCAGCCGACCGCGACGTGGTCGGCCGGGACGGCAAACCGCTGGGCAAGTGCGCTGATGAGTGCCTCGGCGCCGTTGTCCGGGTAGCGGTTGACGCCGCTTGCC
The DNA here is from genome assembly GCA_964581815.1 of uncultured Streptosporangiaceae bacterium. Taxonomy (GTDB): domain Bacteria; phylum Actinomycetota; class Actinomycetes; order Streptosporangiales; family Streptosporangiaceae; genus Trebonia. The sequence goes on from CAZORE010000026.1 coordinate 54,797, forward strand.
GCCTCCGCGATGACCCCGAGGACCGACGGCAGCGGGCCGAAGGGCGACTCGTTGGAGGACAGCTTGTGCGCTTCTTCGCCTGCGGCAGCCACGGGCGCCTTGCCCGGCTTGTAGGCGGGCACGGTGTCAATCACCGGACGGAACCGGGGTGAAAGGTCACTCATGCCCAATAGATTAGGCCAGCGACCTGGCGGCGAAGGCGTAGGCCTGCCGCGCCAGTTCATGCACGGCGGCCTCGGAGGCGTTGGGGCCGATCACGGTCACCGTGCCGACAAAGCCCGCTCCCTGGTAGACGAGCGACCACTGGTTGACCGGCGCCGAGCCGCCGGTCAGGACGTGCAGCACCCTGGCCTGCCGGCCGATGCCGGTGACCGCCTTGACCGTGAGACCGTACATGACGGTCTTTCCCGCTACCTTCCCCTGGTAATGGGTGCACCCGGCGGGAACGCGCCCGGCGAGCACGGTAGACGCGGTGCCGGCGGACGAGGCGATCAGCACCTCGGATACCGCGTTGCCGCCTACCCGGAACGTGGCGGCGGCCGCCGGGGCCTGCGCCAGGATGGCGGAGCCGAACCCGGCCGCCGCCGCGCCCCCGCACATCGACGGGCTCACCTGAACGGCATTCACGGCCGGCCTGCCCGTGCTCGCGGCTGACAGCATGCCGTACTCGCCCACTGTGACCGGAGCGACCGCCGCGACCCCGTTGACCCGGGTCAGCAGCGCGCCGCGCAACTGCGCCGCGCTGAACAGCCCGGCCGTCGCGGCCGCTGGGGCCGCCGCGCCCGTCGCCGAACCGCTCGCCGACGAGGACCCGCCGCCTCCGCTGCAGCCGGCCAGGCCCGCCACAGCGACAGGCACGAGCCCGCCGACCAGAACTCGCCACCAGCGACCGTCCCGCATCCTGCACCTCCAACGTTATTAACTCTCTGAAGCCTAATGACTTCAGAGAGTGATGATAGTGCAGCCGGGGCGTCTACCTGGGGACGTTGGGCAGAACCTTTTTCAACCCCACGGAAGGGCTGCCCCGCTAGCGGGATGGGCTAGCTTGCGGAGCGAGGTTCCACGGGGAAGCCATCGGATACGACCTGGTCGTATTCCTCCAGGATGCGGTCTGGCGGAATGTAAGAGGGAAAGCTCATGACGCGGCCGGAGCCGCGCTCGATGACGTAGGAGCCCGCGCCTCGGAGATTCATGGCGGCCTTCTCCTGAACGAGCAGCCGGCAGCCGGACAGGGCGACTGGCCCGAGCTCGCCCCGCCGAGTCAGGGACCAGCCTGGCAGCACTGGCAGGGGCCTGCTGCCGACAGCGCGCCGGCCTGGCAGCCACCGCAGCCTCGCCCGCACTGGCGCCGGCCGCGCGAGTAATCCAGATCGCTGCGCAGGGAAGCTCATCGCGAGAATCAGACCGTCAAAGATCTAGCGACACGCGGTTCTAGCGCCTCCACTCCTGCCTGAGCAGCCCGTACAGCACGATGTCGGAGAAGCCGTCGCCGTCGTAGGCCTGCTCGCGCTGGATGCCTTCGAGCACGAAGCCGCAGCTTTCGGCTAGCTTCCGCATCGCGGCGTTGGTCGCGAGCGTCTCCAGCTCGATCCGGTGCAGGTTGCGGAAGCGGAAGCCGTAGCGGCAGAGCAGCTCCATCATTTCCCGGCCGTACCCCTGCGCGCGTGCGGCCGGGAGCAGTGAGATGCCGATGTGGGCGAACCGGTTGAACGCGTCGAGGCCCCACAGGCTGCACGTCCCGATCACGGTGCCATCGGCGATCGTCTCGGCGGTGAACTTGGCGGTACGGGGGTCCGGAGGTTCGGCCAGTGACCTCTCCAGCCTGGCCCGGCGGGCCGCGAGCGATTCAATCAGCATCGGGCTGTCGTCGGTGATCATGTGGTGCTCGGGGTCGGACCACATTTCGTACAGCACGGTGGCGTCGTCCGGGACCATGGGCCGCAGGCGCACGCGCTCGGAGGCAAACATCCCGCGAATCTAGCTCACGCGCATCGCACGCGCCTTTCAATAAAACACCCGGCGAACCCTCATGCCAGAGATCCGCCCGGCAGCACCCGGAGCGCGGCCAGCAGGACCTCGTCGCCGGCCTGCATGCCGCAACGGTGGCGCAGCGCGGTGGGGATGGTGATGTAGGCACTGGCACGTGTTCAAGCGGTTGCCGAACCGGGGAAAATGCGCGTAAACGAGCGGTGGAGGTGGGATTTGAACCCACGGAGGGGTTGCCCCCTCACACGCTTTCGAGGCGTGCGCCCTCGGCCACTAGGCGACTCCACCGCGGGTGAGCATACCCGACGTTCGGGCAAAACGGCGACTCGGGTGTTACCTGCGCTCGGCGAAGAATCTCGTGATGACGGCGAGGCAGTCATCAGCGAGCACGCCGCCGATCACCTCGGGCACCGGGACGAGCCGCTGGTCACGGACGACATCCCACATGGAGCCCACCGCGCCGGCCCTCGGGTCGGCCACGCCGAACACCAGCCTGCCCAGCCGGGCGGTCGTGACGGCCCCGGCGCACATCGTGCACGGCTCAAGCGTCACCACCAGGCTGAGGCCGTCGAGCCGCCAACCGCCGACCGCGCGCGCCGCCGCCCTGATGGCGACGAGTTCGGCGTGCGCCGTGGGGTCACCGTCCGCCTCGCGCCTGTTTCGCCCGCGCGCGATGATCGTTCCGGTCCGGTCGAGGACGACCGCGCCAACGGGCACGTCCCCGGCGGTGGCCGCGGCGTCTGCCTCGGCGAGCGCGGCCCGCATCGCCGGCTCGAACGTCGCCTGGTACCCGGTGACTGGTTCACCCGCCACGGCGGCATGAGCCCCTTCAGGCGCCGAGTGCGATGTCGAGTGCGCGCTCCATGGCGGGCCCGAACCCGAGCCGGACGGCGATGGACTCCACCGCGTCCTCGACGTGATCCCAGGGGTCGTCGTCCGAGTCGAAGTCCAGGCGGCTGCAGATGGCCGCGAGGTCCATCTCGTCCAGGCCCAGGTCGGCGAAGATCGACAGGTCACCGACGGGTAGTACCTGGTCAAGGTCGTCCTCGTCGGGCACGGGAATATCCAGGTAGTCGAGCACCTGTTCGGCCAGGGGATAGTCGAGTGCGGCGCCGATATCCGAAAGCAGTACGGAAATTTGGTTGCCGACTACGCGTATTGCCACGAAAAAGTAGTCGTCGATCCCCGCGAGGCCTATCGTGCCAGCGATGCTGGGCTGTTGTCGCAGCACCCGAATGAACCCTTTCAGGTCATCGGTCACAGCTGCGGGCAGGACATCGGCGTCCCACCGATCGTCGTCCTCACGGAAGACGACGATCGCAAAGTCTGTCTCGTTTACCTCAGGCATCGCCACAGTATGAACATACCGCCGCGGGGGAGGCCGGCGTGGCTGCTTCTACGCTGCGCACGCCGGCAGCATACTAGCTCGCGAGGTCTGCGCATTCTGCGACGCGCTCGTGCGTAACGCCCCCGGGTAGCGGGCATACTTGCTCCCGGACGGGCATGGCCAGAGCCGTACCCGCTTGGAAGAGTCGGGTCAGCCAAGTGGAGCTACGGTCTAAGATTAGGGAAACTGGCATGATGGAGCAGTCTGCGCTTCCAGGGAGGTCGCAGTGAAGCCTAGGCAGATAATCACCTATTTGCTCATAGCTTTCGTCATATGGTGGGTGATCCAGGAGCCGGCAAGCGCCGGGCACCTGGTGCACAATATCGGGTCGCTGCTTAGCCAGGCCGCCCACGGCATGTCCAACTTCGTGTCATCGATCTGAGGTTAGCCGTGGGTCTTAGGGTCGTACCGAACGAAACGGTCCCAGCCAGGGTCTACCGGGTCCTTCTGCCCCACGAGCGGCGGGTGATCACCGTTCGGTTCCATCCTGCGGTCCTGATCAGGCCGGTAGCCGAGGCCCTCGGTGGGCTCGCGCTCGCCGGCCTGATCTCCACCATCGTCCATCTCGACAGCACCGTCTTGCTTGTCGTGTGGCTTTTGTGGCTCATCCTGGTCATTAGGCTGCTTTTCAAGATCTACGCCTGGCTCGAGGATTACTTCGTAGTAACGTCAGCGCGACTGCTGCTCGCCACCGGCGTATTCAAGAAAACAGTGAACATGATGCCGCTGACGAAGGTCACGGATTTGCGATTCGAGCGGTCGCCAACTGGCCGGCTGCTCGGTTTCGGCACGTTCATCGTCGAGTCGGCCGGCCAGGAACAGGCACTCCACAAGGTCGATCACCTGCCCTATCCCGAGCAGCTCTACATCGAGGTATGCGGCCTGATCTTCAAGGACCCGACCGCGGGTGACGACTAGCCGCGAAAAGCAGTGAAAGCCCAGTCGCATTAATAACGGATGCGGCCGTTTTCCCTGGTCAGACGGCCGCATCCGTTATGTGGGGTGCGCTTAGCTGCTCTTCACCCATTCGGCCGCGGCGATAGCGGAGCCGCGGGCGCCTGCCATGTCCAGGTCTGGCACGGTCATGATTTCCGCGACTTCCGCCTGCTCGACGTAGAACATCGTGTTCTCCTTGACGGTGGCGACAAACCAGTCACGGAAGTGAGGTGCCGCCTCAACGACCCCACCGCCCACAAAATACGTGTCCGGGTCCGTGAACTTGGCCGCGATGGAGAAAACCCGCCCGATGGCCATGGCCTGCTGCCGGAAGATCTCGAGTGCCAACTTGTCGCCGCGCTCGGCGAAACCGCGAACCAGCTTGGCGCCCTTCGCGATGTCAACCTGAGCGAGCTCATGGCCGGGGAACCTGGTCAGCCAGTAGGGCAGCAGGTTCCTCACGATCCCGGTCAGCGAAGCGATCGACTCCGCGTCGGCGTCCTGACCGCAGTTGCAGGACGGGGCCGGCTGATCGGGCTCGAGGAGGCCGGCCATGGGGATCGGCATGTGACCCAGCTCGCCGGCCATCCCAACCGCGCCCTTGACGATATGCCCGTCCTGGACCACGCCGCCGCCGAAGCCGGTGCCGACGATCGCGGAGACTGAGCTGTGCGACCGGGCCTGCGCTCCGTGCCGCATGTGATGGGCGTACAAGGCGGCCGCGTTGCCGTCGTTGTTGTAGAGCACCGGGATGCCGAGCCGCTCCTCAAGGGCCGCCCTGATGTTGAACCTGGACCAGTCGGCATGGCCGAAGTTCGTCGCACCGCCGGTGGCAAGGACGCCGTCCGCGCTCGCCGGGCCCGGCGTGTCAAGGCCAACCGCCCGCACCTTCGCCTTCGGCACGCCCGTGATCGCGAGCACCTTCTCGAACGAATCGACGAGCGCCGTGATTGCCTTGTCCGGTCCCTCTCGCACCAGGCTGGGCAGCTCGGCCATCTCCGTGACAAGGAACCTGCCGTCGGAATCAAGCACAGTCCCGTTGTTCGTCGTGCCCCCGTTGTCGATGCCAACGGTGACCCAAGAACCCGATGCCAGCATGAACCCTCCTTAACCCTGGCGATGTCCCCAAGACGCTACCGCAGTGTCACCCGTGGCGGGAGAACCCGCTTACCCTGCGGATACGGGACCTGGCTGCGGACGTTCGGCTCTTCCTTAGCGTTATCGGGCAGCGGCCCGCGCGCAATACCAGGCCAAGGCAAACCTGGCCACCGGTCAGGGGTGGTGACCGGTGGCCAGGAGCTTACGAAGGCATTCCGCCTGCTGGTAGTAGCTTACGGTGATTTCCTTGAGGGCCCGATGGGGCGGACGCAAAATACTCCGTGGCGCTGCCCCTGCGCTTTAAGCGAACAGCCCGCCTTGCCGCATCCTGGTCCCCGCCCGGCACGGGGCGCTGCCCGGACCGGACCACAAGGCCGTCCGCTTTGCCGAGTGCGGCCGGCTACCGGTACGCTGATCGACACCGCGCCGATCCGGTCTTTGACCGGATGCGTGGTCTTGGAGGATTCGCCTAGTCCGGTCTATGGCGCCGCACTGCTAATGCGGTTTGGGAGTGATCCCATCCGGGGTTCAAATCCCCGATCCTCCGCTCGTGGATCACGGCTGTTCGCAGGCCTTCGGCCAGCTTCCCGTTCACCACTCGCGGATATCGCCCGGGGGGACGACCCCCCGGAACCCCCCGATGTGAGGCGCAGGGCGCCTCACGAAGCGCGGGCGCCTCACGAGGCGTGTGCGCCCGCGGAGCGCTGCTTGCGCTCCGCGGGCGTTTTGCCGCCGGGCTAGTGCGGCAGGGCGCCGAGCTTCGTCACGTCGAGGGCACCCGACGCGTACTGCTCCCTGAGCGTGGTCTTCTTGAACTTGCCGACGGAGGTCTTGGGGACCTCGTCGATGAACGCCCACCGCTCGGGCAGTTGCCAGCGCGGGATCCGCTCGCCTAGGTAGGCGCGCAGTTCGGTCGGGGTCACCGGACCCGCGTCCGCGCGCAGCACGACGGCGGCGAGCGGGCGCTCGCCCCACTTGTCATCGGGCACCCCGAACACAGCCGCCTCGGCCACGGCCGGGTGCCCCATGATCAGGTTCTCCAGCTCCATCGAGGAGATCCACTCGCCACCGGACTTGATCACGTCCTTGGCCCGGTCAGTGAGCCTGAGGAAGCCGGCCGGGTCGAGCGTTCCCACGTCGCCGGTGCGCAGCCAGCCGTCGTGGAACTTCTCCGGTGCCGGGTCGTTGTAGTACGACGCGGTGATCCACGGGCCGCGGCACTCAAGCTCGCCAACGGCCTTGCCGTCGGACGGGAGCACCTCGCCGTCGTCCCCGGTGAGCCGGCCTTCGACGCCGCAGATCAGCCGTCCCTGAGACACCCGGTACGACCAGACCGCCTCGCCGCTGACCCCGGCCGGCTCGCGGGCGATCGACCCGAGGGGAGAGAGCTCGGTCATCCCCCAGGCGTGCGTCATGGTGAGGCCGTATTCGTCGGAGTAGGCGCGCATGACCGCCTCCGGCAGCGCGGAGCCGCCGCAGACGAGGGTGCGCAGCGAGGAGATGTCGCCGCCGGACGAGCGCAGGTGGGCGAGCACGCCCTGCCAGATGGTGGGCACGCCCGCGCCCACGGTGACCTGTTCGGTCTCGATGAGCTTGACGATGACGGCCGGGATCATGAACCGGTCCGGCATGATGATGTCGGCGCCGGACATCATCGCCGCGTACGGCAGGCCCCAGGCGTTGGCGTGGAACTGCGGCACGATCGGCATGATCCGGTCGTGCTCGCCCACGCCAAGTCCGTTCATCGTGCACGCCGCCATCGAATGCAGGTAACTGGACCGGTGGCTGTAGGCGACGCCCTTGGGCAGCCCAGTGGTCCCGCTTGTGTAACACATGGCGGCGGCCGACCGCTCGTCGAGCTCAGGCCAGGCAAAGGTGTCCGAAGCGTCCGCGAGCAGCTCCTCGAGGAGATGCACCTCGTGCCCCGGCCCGGCGAGCGTGGCGAGCGCCGCCGCATCGGCCGGCCCCGAGACGAGCACGTGCCGAATGGTCTCCGCCATGGGAAGCACCTGAGCGAACAACGGGATCAGCGAGGCGTCCACCACCACCGCGTAGTCGCCGGCGTGCGTGGCGATATAGCCGACCTGGTCGGCCGCCAGCCGCAGGTTCAGCGTGTGCAGGACGGCGCCCATCGACGGTATCGCGAGGTAGGCCTCGAGGTGCTCGGCGTTGTTCCACATGAACGTGCCCACCCGCTGGTCGCCATCAACGCCGAGCGAGCGCAGCGCGTTCGCCAGCCGGGCCGACCGTTCGCCGACGTCGGCGTAGCTACGCCGCCTGGGTATCTCATCTCCGGCGCAGGTGACAACCTCCTTGTCACCGAAAACCGTCGTGCCATAGCGCATGATCGTGGTGATCGTCAGCGGGAAGTCCATCATTGTGCTGCGCATCGGGCCCCCGCACCTCCTCTTTGAGCTCCCGGGCTGATCCCTGGGTATCAGGATCTCTTTTCGGTGATAGTGCCACGTACCTGGCGCGCATTACACCCCTTGCCGGGACAGATCTAACGACGATTCCCCGGGGCCAGGCTGCGCGTCGGCGCCAAGCTCGGCGTCGTTCCTTAGCTTTGCCACGGCCCGGGCCACGGTGGACTTGACCGTTCCCACCGAGACACCGAGCGCGGCCGCCACCTCCGGCTCGGTCAGGTCGTCGTAAAACCTGAGCATGACGGCGGCGCGCATCTGACGCGGCAGCCGGTCGATCGCGCGCTGCACCACGTCGTGCAGGTCGCTGTCTTTAGTGCAGTCCTCGGCGGTGACGGAGTCGGGAAGCTCGTCCGTGGGGTACTCGTCAACCCGCCGTCGCCGCCACCCCGAGATGTGCGTGTTCGCCATCACTCGCCGGACATAGGTATCAAGCGCCGCTGGGTCGTCAATACGATCCCAGGACTGGTACGCCTTCACCAGCGTGGCCTGGAGCAGGTCCTCGGCGTCGGCGCGGTTTCCCGTCATCGACTGGGCGGCCCGCAGCAGCGCGTGGCTGCGGGAGCGGACATACTCACCAAACGCCATGCGGTCCCCTACGCTCATGGGTCCCCTACGCTTCAGACCGGACACTACTCAGCGTGATTATTCGGCTACGATACGCCTCGGACAGTTACCGACACCACTCGGTCCCCGCTAGAACCAGTGGCATCAGCCCTACCTGCACTTCCTCCAGAAGTCACACCTACGCGGTATTACACAGCCGGCATAGCGGCCTGATATTGCGGAATCACTTGACGTGCGGCCCCTATGTGAGCATCGTCGGACATGGCATGGCGATCGCCGCAATCCCATTCCAAGCAAGTGCGACGGAAGATGGATATATCCACTAGTTACCATCACGCTACGCAAACGGGCTCGTCCGCCTGGCACGCCCGCCGGGCGTTGCTGCGCGCCGCGGTGTTTGAGACCCGTGACCGCGAGTTCTGGTCGCACCGGCCCGCCGTCGCGAGGTCCGTCGCCACCGGGATCATCACGGAAGTACGGGAGGACGCCATCGTGCTCGACGGCCCTGGCGGCATCGAGCTCTTCTCCTTCTCCCCCGCGACCGTCACCTGGATGGGTGCGGTCACGGCGCCGTCCGCGCTACGTGTTGGTGATCAGGTCATCATCAGGCACCGCTCGCTCGACACCGCCGCGCCGGCGCGCCGTCTCGCCGAGCGCATCTGGGCCCGCATCGGCCGGGTGACGGGCACCATCATCGCCGTGCAGGGGCGTGAGTTCCTCGTCGACGCGGGGCGCGCGGACGGTTCGCCGCGGCACGTGGTGGTCGCGGCAGCGTCGGCCCGCCAGGTGCAGGTGCGCTTCCCCAGGCTGGCACCCGGTTACCTGCTCGACGTCATAGGGACCCGGCGTGGCCGGCAGCTGCTCGCGGTGATACCAGCCACCGCGCAGCCGCCGTACCGGGCCGGCCACGCGCCCCCACCGCCTATGGTCAACGGGCCCCTTCCCGCGTCCATCAGCGGAACGGCGGTCTGGCATGAGCCCGAGGATGAGCCGCCTGGACTTCTTGGGCTCGGCTACCCGGCACTGGACCCGGCGGACGGCAAACCGCCCGCCGACGGCGGCATGGGGTGCGTCCGGCTGCCGTACCTGTCGCTCGGCAGTACCGTGCGCCTCCGGAACGAGTGCGCCGACCGCTCTGCTGTGCTACCGGTCACCAGCAATGGCGCCCTGGCCAGGCAGTTCTGTGACCGGTGCGTTGAGTGTGGCACATCGCCAAAGGGACGGCTCGCCGACCTGACCATGGCCGCCTTCGTCGAGCTCGGCGGCAACCTGGAAGACGGATGTTTCAACGCGACGATGACCCTGGCGGGCTGATGTAGCCGCCCTGGTCTCTACGGGAGTGCTTGTGAGTGCGGTTAGCATGCTGAACCTCGTGGATGAGGTTCAAGTCGGGCTGCTCGCCCTGCTGCTCATCAGCGGCAGCGCGGCCAAGCTGTGGCGCGCGTCGGGCGCCGGGTCACCCGGCCACGCCACGGGACCGACCGCGATGTTCCCGGTCCGCCTGCGCCGTTCGGCGGCCACGGCGCTGTGCGCCACCGAGTTCGCGCTCGGCGCGGGACTGCTGCTCACCGCGGGCAGCGCCGGGGCGCGAGGGCCTGCGGTCGTCGTCCGCGCGGCGACCTTCGTACTGTTCTGCACGGCGGTGGGCGCCCTGCATGAGCTGCGGGGGCACCGGCCTGACGCTGGCTGTGGCTGCTTCGGCGAGCTCAGCCGCACGCCAGTGAGCTGGCGGGCGATTACGCGGGCCGCGTTGCTGTGCGTGGCCGCGCTTGCCGCGATCGGCGCTCCGCCGGTACGCATGCCGCGCTCAGCCGGGCAGGCATGGGTGACGCTGGCGGTGGCCGCTGCGGAGCTTGCTCTGCTCGCCGTGCTCTCACCGGAAGTCGGCCAGCTCATGATCCGGCTGGGCCACGCCGAGCCGTGCGAGCTGCGCGAGGTGCCCGTCGACCGGACGCTATCCGCCCTGCGCTCGAGCGCGCCATGGCGGCGCTACCGGCAGTTCCTTGTCACCACCGTCCCGGCTGATATCTGGCGGGAGGGCTGCTGGCGCTTCGTCGTCTTTCCCGGAGTGCTGGCCAGCCGCCAGGTCGAGGTGGTGTTCGCGGTCTACCTCGCCAGCCGGCACGGCCCGGTGCGCGTCGGCGTGCTCGACACCGGAGCCGACCTTGACGGCTCGTGGTCCGGGTGGTCCGGGTCGTCCCCGGACCCGCTAGAGCTCTCTACCCATGTATAAGAAGAACGCAATACAAAAGAATAAAATCAATATTCCGCCGAACGAGCGCGGCTGTCTGCGACTCCGCACCGGGCTCGCCCCAGCCAGCCCACCGTTTGGCCAGAGCCGCGCGAAGAGCTAGACCGGCTGGGACCTGAGGAACTTACCGAAGTGCGGGACGGTGAAGGCGATGAGGCCGCGTTCCGAGCTGTAGATCAGGCCCTTCTTAATGAGGCCATCCCTGGCCGGCGACAGGCTTGACGGTTTACGGGCGAGCTCGTCGGCGACGGCGGACGTTGGCACCGGCTCGTCGCCGATCACGGCCATCGCGCGCATGTACTCACGCTCCGCCGGGGTCGCGCGCTCGTACCGTGAGCCGAAGAACCCGACGGCCAGCTCGGCCTCGGCCTCGGGAGCGGCGACGGCCACGTCGGCGGCGCTGATGGGGCTCGCGGCGGCGACGTCCCAGGTCACCTTGCCGTAGGCCTGCACGAAGTAGGGGTAACCGTCGGCGGCCTGGTACAGCGCGTCCAGGGCATCCTGCTTGAAGAGCACGTCCTCGCGTTCCGCGGGCGCGATGAGTGCCTGGTCCGCCGCGTCCCGGTCCAGCCGGTCGATTCTGGCGTAGCGAAACAGCCGTTCCGAGTAGCTCTTACTCGCCGACAGCACCGAGGGCAGGTGCGGCAGGCCGGCCCCCACCACGATGAGCGGGCCGCCGACCTGGGAGAGCTCATGGCAGGCGGCGCACAGCGCGGACACGTCGGGGGCGGGCACGTCCTGCATCTCGTCGATGAACAGGGCAATGCCGACGCCCAGGTCGGCCGCGACCGAGGCGGCGTCGGTGAACAGCTCGGTCAGGTCGACCTCAAGGTCGCCCGAGTCCGCCCGGCCGCGGGCGGCCGGCACGTCGATGCCGAACTGCGCGCTGACCGTGGATCCCCTGGGGGCCTTGGGATCGCGCAGCGCGAACGCCTTGAGCACGCCGAGGAAGTCGTCGATCCGGTCCGGCGCGCGGTGCCTTGGCGCGAGTTCACGGACCGCCATGTGCAGCGCGCTTGCCACCGGGCGGCGGATGGACTGATCGGGTCGGGCCTCAAGCTTGCCCGTTCCCCACAGGCGTTGCAGTGCCATCGACCGGAACGAGTTGAGCAGCACGGTCTTGCCGACGCCGCGCAGGCCGGTGAGCACCATGGAGCGCTCCGGCCTTGCCCTGGCCACTCGCTCGAGTACGACCTCGAACTGGCCGATCTCGCGGTCTCGCCCGGTGAGCTCCGGTGGCCGCTGCCCGGCACCGGGCGCGTAGGGGTTCCGTACGGGGTCCACGATCGGACTCTATGACGCCGTCTAGCGAGATCCGTAGATTTCCGTAGAGAGCGCTACCGGCGTGTCGCGCTATACGAGTGGCCGTTTAGCGCCAAGGCCCGTGCACGGAGCAGGGCTAGTTGTTCCGGCCAAGGAAGCGCTTATGCGCATCGGCCAGCCTGAGGTAGGCGCGGGCCGCGATCTCAGCCCGGCGGGCGGCGTACTCGTGCGGAGCAACCTCGAACCGGGTGAGCCCGACCTGCACAGCCGCGAGTTCAGACTCGTACTCGTCCTCGATCGCCAGGGCGTCGTCGACGTACTGGCTGTCCGCCTTGCTCATGTTGACGGTCAACGCTCTTTGCCTTTCATCTTGCACCCCCGGCATGACAGTCAACCGTATGGCGGTCCACCCACGGGCTAACCTGGGCGAACTCATTCTTCACAAGAGAAACACCCATGGCTGGCAACCCCACGGGGTCATCACCGTAGACGGATGTTAAGTGTGATCTAGATCACACTACCGGCTAGTCGGCGGCCGGCCCGGTCCCGTCCGCGCCCTGGTTGATCCGGGCGAGGTACGCGTTGTAGGCCGCGAGCTGGTCGTCGTCCGCGTCGACGTCGACGACCCGGGCAGCGCTCCTCGCGACGTCTCGCGCCGGGTCGCCCGCGGTCCCCGCTGGCCCAGCCTCGGCGATCCGCTCCGCCAGGGACGACCGGCGCGCCGTCTCCAGCCAGCCCATGCCCGCCGACGGGCGCGACTCCCTGGTCCACTGGAAGAACGTCACCATGATCACGGCGAACATGATGGCCGCACCGCCGATCCACATCACCGCGCCGCCCTCGTGCAGGTCGCTCACGGCGGACGGGCCCCATGAGCGCGGCTCGAGCGGCACGAACGGGTCGGTCTGGTAGGAGCCGAGCACCACCCCGGTGAACGCGTCCACCGGCATGGCGATGAACAGCAGGAACAGCCGGAGCGGATATGACACCTTCCAGCCGATGGGCTCCTTGCCGATCAGCGGAAGGAAGTACAGGTACCCCACGACGAGGTAGAGGACGTGCTCCGCCTGGTGGACCGCCTCATGCTCGGTGACCAGGTTCATGAAGCTGGTCAGGTGCGTGCCGACGACGGTGGCCGCGTAGGCGGCGACGCCGAAGGCGGGCCAGGTCAGCCACCGGACGGGGCGCGACCTGATGAGCCGCTTGACCCCGGTGTGCAGCGGGTTCCTGCTGGCGTGCAGCAGCAGGGTCACCGGCTGTCCCGCGACAAGAAGCGGCGGCGCGACCATGAGCAGCATCAGGTGCTGGATCATGTGGTCCCAGAACAGCGTGTCGTCGTACGTGCCGATCCCGCTCTGCGTGGCCAGGTTAATGACGAGCAGGCCAAGGAGGAACAGGATCGCCCGGTGCAGCGGCCAGGGCCGCCGCGGGTGCCGGCGCCTAACCCGGATCGCGCCCCACAGGTAAGCCGCTGCGAGGAGCGCGGTGAACGCCGTGACGATCGGGGCGAACTGCCAGTTGGCGGCGGCTTCGGCCCAGCTGAACGGCGGCAACATGACGTCTCCTCCCACCCGTCCGAGACTACCCCTCTCCTACGCGCTGTCGTAATCGGCTCGCGCGCGGCGGGGAAACGAGTGTCAGGCGGCCGAGGGCGATGGCCAGTTACAGGTGATCTGCGGATTGACGCCGAGGTAGTTGAGCGGCCCGGTCAGCATCGTCGCCGCGATGGTCGCCCCCGCGCTGCAGGTCGCCGGAATGTTACCGAAGTAACCCCGCTGGCCCGCGGCGGCAGCCCCGATAATCAGCCAGACGAACAGGATCAGCGTTTTTCTCGACATGTCCCTCCGTCTCCACCAGGGAATGACCACAACGTACCTAGCCTGGATAATAGCCGCCCGACGCCCACATCCGGCATATTGCACCCATCGCCGCGCCGTGGAAACGTGGCCCTTTAGCGAGGCCGGGGCAGCATCTCAGCGGCCGCCAGCCGGGCGTTCGAGGCGGCGACCTGCTCGGGGTCGATCTCGAAGCCCACGTAGGAGCAGCCGAGCGATACGGCGGCGAGTCCCGAGGTACCGCTCCCGGAGAACGGGTCGAGGACTACGACGTCCGCGCCGTGCCGCCCAAGGGCGGAGACGCAGCGCCGCGGCAACTCAAGCGGGAAGCGCGAGTAGTGGGCCGGCCCGGTCATCCGCTCGTTTGAGAACTCCCAGACGCTCTTCACCGGCGGATCGGTCAGAAAGGCGTGCTTCTCCGTCCGCGCGAACAGGAAGACCGACTCGTGGGCCCGGTGCGGCCGACGGCAGCGTCCCTCGGGCAGGGGGTTCTTCTTCCGCCAGATGACCTCGCCGCGGAACAGCCAGCCATCGTCGCACATGCCGATGACCACGCGATACGGCAGCGCGAGCAGGTTTCCGTAGCTCAGCCACGGCGCTTCCGCCCGCACGTATGCCTTACGCCGTGCCCGCGGCTTGACGTACGCCGAGTTATTGCCGTCAAGCCCGGTCCCGCCTGGCCCGAGTGAGCTGTAACCTCGGTCGCCCGGCCGCCAGTTCACCGGCGTGTTGTAAGCGTCGCCGATATTGAGCCAGACGATGCCGTCGCGCTTCACCTTGGGCTTGAGTACCCGGAATATCTCGACCAGGCGTCGCACGTACTCCCTCGGGTCCTCCTCGGCTCCCATGCCCGCGGACGCCCGCTGCCCCCAGTAAGGCGGCGAAGTGACGAGCACGTCGACGCTTTCGTCAGGCAGGTCGGCGCCAAGCTCGGCGCAGTTCCCGTGGGCGACCCGGTTGATCAGATAGGGGCCAAGCTTGTTCGGATCCATCAGCCCTCCGCGGCCACGATAACCCGAGTGGTGCCTCACTCTAGTGAACTCTTTTCAGCCCGCCTGTCGACCAGGAGTTTGGCAGGCCGGGAAACACCCGGATGAATAGG
>CAZORE010000027.1:0-50984 GCA_964581815.1 uncultured Streptosporangiaceae bacterium
GAGGCACGCTTCCGTTCGGGATGACGCTGACGTTGGGCGGGACACCACAAGGAAGACGCGCGGCTTGTGCACGAAGGGCATTGACCGGGGATTTTCTCTTCTCTTAACGTCGGATGCGAGGTTTGGAGAATGGAGTTGCGGTGGCCGACCTTGACGTCGTGGTGGTGGGAGCCGGGTTTTCCGGTATCTACGCGGTGCACGCGTTCCTCGAGGCCGGGCTGACGGTCCGGGCGTTCGAGGCCGGGGACGGCATCGGCGGGACCTGGTACTGGAACCGCTACCCGGGCGCGCGCTGCGACGTGGAGTCCAAGGACTACTCGTACTCCTTCTCCCCCGAGCTGGAGCAGGAATGGTCCTGGTCGGAGCGGTACCCGGCGCAGCCCGAAGTGCTGCGGTACCTCAGCCACGTGGCCGACAAGTTCGAGTTGTGGCCGCACATCCAGCTAAGCACCCGGGTGACAGCGGCCTCATGGGACGCCGCCGCGGCGCAGTGGACGGTGACGACCGACGACGGGTCGACGGTGTCGGCGCGGTTCTTCGTGTCCGCGGTGGGGTGCCTGTCGCAGTACCAGGTGCCGGACCTGCCGGGGCTCGACACGTTCGAGGGCCCGTGGTACCACACCGCACGGTGGCCTAAGGAGGGCGTCGACTTCACCGGCAAGCGCGTCGGGCTGATCGGGACCGGGTCGACCGGGATCCAGATCGCCCCCGAGATCGCGGCGGTCGCCGCGGAGCTCTACGTGTTCCAGCGGACCCCCAGCTTCGCCGTGCCCAACAGGAACCGGCCGTGGGAGGAATCCGAGGAGCTCGCGTTCAAGTCCGGCTACCGCGCCTACCGTGAGGAGGCGCGCGAGTCGTTCCTCGGCGTCCCGGTCCCCGGCACCGGCCGGGCCGTGCTCGACGAGCCGCCCGAGGAGGTGCAGGCGACGCTCGCGGAGCGCTGGCGGGCGGGCGGCGGCATGCCGTTGCTCGGCGCGTACACCGACGTGCTCGTGAACCGGGACGCCAACGAGGTCGTCGCGGAGTTCATGCGGGACCGGATCAGGGAGACGGTGACCGATCCCGCGGTGGCCGAGCTGCTCTGCCCGCGGACCTACCCGGTGGGCGCCAAGCGGCTGTGCCAGAGCGACGACTACTACGCGATGTTCAACGCGGGCAACGTGACGCTGGTGGACATCAGGTCGGCGCCGATCGAGTCGGTATACCCCGGCGGTGTGAAGACCGCGGCGGACGCCTACGACCTGGACGCGATCGTGTTCGCGACCGGGTTCGACGCGCTGACCGGGGCGCTGTTCGCGATGGACATCCGCGGGGTGGACGGGGTCGCGCTGCGGGACGAGTGGTCGGCCGGGCCGAAGACCTACCTGGGGGTGGCCGCGCCGCGGTTCCCGAACATGTTCATCGTCACCGGCCCCGGTTCACCGTCGGTGTTCAGCAACATGGTGCTGTCCATCGAGCAGCACGTGGAGTGGATCAGGGACTTCGTCAGCTACCTGGGCTCCGCCGGGTACGCCACCGCGGAGGCGACCGCCGCCGCGCGGGACGCCTGGATGGAGCACGTGACCGAGGTCGCGTACGCCACGTTGTTCCCGCTGGCGGACTCCTGGTACGTCGGCGCTAACATTCCCGGCAAGCCACGGGTGTTCACGTCGTTCCTGGGCGGGTGCGGGCCGTACCGGGCCAAGTGCGACGAGGTGGCCGCGTCGGGTTACCCGGGGTTCGCCCTGGGCGGGTCGTAAGCAGGGCGAGTCGTAAGCAGGGTGTGTCGTAAGCAAGCTGCTCAGCTAGGAAATGCCTGACTTCAACGGTGACCGTCAGCTCTCGGAGGTAAGCGGTGGCGACTTCTGTTCATCCGCAGGCGCAGATGCTCCTCGACGGGAAGGCCGCCGCGGGCGCGCCGCCGCTGTGGGAGCTGTCCCCTGACGAAGCGCGGGCCGGGGTCGACGCGAACGCCGCGATCATCCCGGCCGGGCCCGAGCTTGAGTCGGTCCGCGACATCGTCATCCCCTCGCAGGCCGGCGGGATGCCTGCCCGGGTGTACTCGCCGTCCGCCAGCGCGCCCGGGCTCGTCGTCTACTACCACGGCGGCGGCTGGGTCGTCGGTTCGCTCGACGGGTGGGACTCCTCGGTGCGCGCGCTCGCGGTCGCGTCCGGGTGCGACGTGGTGAGCGTGGACTACCGGCTCGCGCCGGAGCATGTCTTCCCCGCGGCCGCCGACGACGCGTACGACGCGCTGGTGTGGGCCGCCTCGGACGCGGGGCTTGCGGGCGGGCGTCCTGTCGTGGTCGCGGGGGACAGCGCGGGCGGCAACCTCGCGGCCGTGTCCGCGCTGCGGGCGCGGGACTCCGCCGGGCCGGCTATCGCCCTGCAGGTGCTGGTGTACCCGGTCACCGACTGCGACCTGAACCGCCGCTCCTACCAGGAGTACAACGGCGACGAGCTCATCCTGAACCGGCGGGACATGGCGTGGTTCTGGGACCATTACGCGCCCGACCCAGCCGCCCGGGTCAACCCGTACGCCTCGCCGCTGCGCGCGGCGAGCCTGGCCGACCTGCCGCCCGCGTTCATCGTCACCGCCGAGCACGACCCGCTGCGGGACGAGGGGTTCGCCTACGCGGACCGACTGCGGGAGGCGCGGGTACCCGTCGAGCACCGGCACTACGGGTCACAGATCCACGCGTTCTTCACGTTCACCGGCCTGCTCGATGACGCGGACAAGGCGGTTTCCGAGGCGGGGTCGGCCATCAGGTCGGCCGTGGACGCCGCGCAAGGCTGATCAAGGCGGATGGTGGACATTTGGGCACACTCCGGTGTGCCCAAATGTCCACCATGATTCGCGGGACTAGGGGAAAGGGCACCATGCGCGCTAACGCGGCGGTTTTCGAGAAGCTGTTCACCCCGCTGTCGGTGACCGAGGTGGAGATCGACGCGCCCCGGCCCGGCGAGGTGCTAGTGAAGATCATCGCGTCGGGGGTGTGCCACACCGACGCGCTCGCGCGGGACGGCGACATGCCGTTCCCCGCGCCGGGCGTGCTCGGCCATGAGGGCGCCGGCGTAGTCGAGGCGGTCGGTGACGGCGTGACCAACGTGTCCCCCGGGGACAAGGTGGTCATCGGGTGGCCGTGGTGCGGATCGTGCCGGAACTGCCTGGAGGGGCAGCCGCGGTACTGCCTGGAACTGGGACCGCTGGTGATCGCGGGGGGCCGGGCCGACGGGTCCACGTCGCTGCGGCGGACCGACGGGTCGCCGCTGCACAGCCACTTCTTCGGCCAGTCGTCGTTCGCGTCCTACTCCATCTGCGCGGCGAACGCGCTCGTGAAGGTGCCCGGCGACACGGACGTGTCCATCCTTGGGCCACTGGCCTGCGGGATCGGTACCGGCGCGGGGGCGGTGCTGAACGCGCTGCGGCCCTTTGCCGGGTCGTCGATCGTCGTCTACGGCTCGGGAGCGGTCGGGCTTTCCGCGATCATGGCCGCGCGGCTGACCGGGGCGACGCACATCATCGCCGTCGACAAGCTGTCGTCCCGGCTCTCGCTGGCGACCGAGCTCGGGGCGACGGAGACGATCGACGTGTCCTCCCCTGGCTCCGACCCGGTCGCCGCCGTGCAGGAGATCTGCGGCGGCCCCGCGGACTTCAGCATGGACGCCGCGGGGAATGTCAACGTGCTGCGGCAGGCCGCCGACTCGGTGGGCATGCGGGGCACCGTCGCGCTCATCGGCGGCGCGCCGGCCGGCGCCTCGTTCTCGCTTGACCACATGTCCACCCTGTGGGGCAAGCGGGTCGTCGGCATCCTCGGCGGCGAGGGCCGCTCCGCGTCGCTCATCCCCACGCTGATCACGCTGAACGCCCAGGGGCGGTTCCCGTATCACCGGCTGATCCAGACGTTCCCGCTGGATCAGGTCAACGAGGCGCTTGCGGCGTCGCACCATGGCGACGTGATCAAGCCGGTGCTGTTGATGCCCTAGACGCAGCTAGGGCGAGCGGCGGTCCAGGGCCTGGTCCAGGTTGGCGGCGGCGCTGATCAGGGCCAGGTGGGTGAACGCCTGGGGGAAGTTGCCGAGCGCCTCGCCCGAATGACCGACCTGCTCGGCGAACAGGCCCAGGTGGTTGGCGTAGGTGAGCATCTTCTCGAAGATCATCCGTGCCTCGCGAACGCGGCCGGCCCGGGTGAGGGCCTCCACGTACCAGAACGAGCAGAGACTGAAGGTGCCCTCACCGTCGGCGATGCCGTCCATCCCGGTCAGGGCGTAGCGATTGACCAGGCTGTCGGATACCAGTTCGCCGGTGATCCGGTCCAGCGTCGCCAGGAACCGGGGGTCGGTGGGGCCGGCGAACTTCACGAGTGGCATAACGAGGACGGACGCATCGAGTAGCTGGCTGCCCGGGAACATGACATAGGCCTTGAGGCCCGGATCCCAGCACTGCTCCTGAACGAAGCGGTGCGCCTGCGCGGCCAGCTTGCGCCAGCGCTCGACCGGCGCGGGCAGGCCGCGGTCGCGGGCGAGCCGCCCGGCCCGGTCGTAGGCGACCCAGGTCATGAGGGCGGAGTAGGTGAACCGCTGCCGCGGGCCGCGGATCTCCCAGATGCCCTCGTCGGGCTCGGTCCAGTGCCTGCTCAGCCAGTCGAGCCGCTTGGACAGGCCGGTCCACAGGTCATAGGAGATCGGGACCTCCTTGTTGTAGAGGTACACCGAGTCCATGATCTCGCCGTAGACGTCGAGCTGACGCTGCCCGACGGCGCCGTTACCGATCCTGACCGGCTGCGCGCCGTGGTACCCCTCCAGGTGACCGAGCGTCATCTCGGGGAGGTGCTCGCTGCCGTCGACGGTGTACATGATCATCACATCGCGTTCCGCGGTGGCCTCCTCGCACCGCTTTTGCAGCCAGTCCATGAAGCTTGCCGCCTCCTCGAGGAAACCGAGCCGCATCAGGCTGTACACCGTGAACGAGGCGTCACGCAGCCAGGCGTAGCGGTAGTCCCAGTTCCTCGAGCCGCCGGGCTCCTCAGGCAGCGAGGTAGTCGGGGCGGCGATCAGGGCGCCCGTGGGGTGGTAGACAAGGAGCTTGAGCGCGAGGGCGGAGCGCTGCACCATCTCACGCCAGCGGCCCGTGTACCGTGACTGCGCCAGCCAGCCCTGCCAGAAGTCCTGGGTCCCGGTGAACAGCTCGTCGGTCTCGCCCGCGGTGATCGGGCGGACATCACCGTTCCACTCCAGGTGGAAGTCGGCGGACTCGCCCTCGTGCAAGGTAAAGGTGGCCGCGACACCGCTTTCCTCGGCCTTGAGGCTGATGTTGGTCCGCAGGACGGCGCGGCCGATCGGCGAGGTGAAGACCGCGCCGACTCCCTGGATGACCTGGACCTCGTGGCCGAGCCTGGCGTAGTCGAACGCTGGATGACAGGCCAGCTCGAACGTGACCGTGCCCCTGACCGCGCGGGCCTGCCTGACCAGGAGGTCACGGGCCCGCCCGGCCGGCCTCGTCTCCGGCACCATGAAGTCGATGACTTCGCCGACCGCGTCCTTGCCCTGGAACCGGGTGAGCAGGATGTTGGTGTCGGGCAGGTAAAGCTGCTTGGGCTTGGCGTAGCTGGTACGAGCCGTCAGCGAGAAGTAGCCGCCCTTGCCCTTGTCGAGGAGGGCGCCGAACAGGCTGGGGGCATCGAAGCGCGCCGGGCAGTACCAGTCGACCGTGCCGTCGGTACCGACGAGGGCGACCGTGCGCAGGTCGCCGATGATGCCGTGCTCTTCGATCGGGAGGTAGCCGTGCGGCGGCCCGAGCCGGGTGGTCCCGTTTCCCGCGGAGAAATGCTCCATTCTTCACATGTTCGGGCTCATCCGTTACGATCACATTTCTTCCCGCTGCTCAGGGGCCTGTGACCGTCGCCGAGATTCTTCAGGAATCCCTAAGAATCCCGTCCGATTTATACACGGGGGCCGCGGCGTCCTACCTTGTATTCGTGACTTCTCCGCAGGTTTCCGTGCTCGTGGTCGAGGATGACCCGGGCATCGCTACGCAACTGGTCCGCGGCCTTGAGCGGGCCGGGTACACGGCCGACAGCGTCGCCATGGGCGCCGAGGCGCTGCGCCGCCCGGCGTCCGACGTTGTGCTGCTCGACCTAGGGCTGCCCGACGTGGACGGCATCGACGTGTGCCGCAGGCTCCGCGCGAGCTCCGACACGGCGATCATCGTGGTGACCGCCCGGGGCGAGGAGGCCGACCGGGTGCTCGCGCTCGACGAGGGCGCCGACGACTACCTGGTCAAGCCGTTCGGCCTCGCCGAGCTGCTCGCCAGGATCCGCGCGGTGCTGCGCCGCGGCCACCGGACCGTCGGCGGCACGGCCGAGGTGCTGCGGCACGGCCCGCTCACCGTCGACCTGCGCACCAGGAAGGTGACCATGTCCGGCACCGAGGTCGCCCTCACCCCCAAGGAGTTCGCGATACTCGAGTGCCTGGCCACCGACCCCGGCCGGCTCATCAGCCGTCAGGAGATCGTCGAACGGGCCTGGGACGAGCACTGGTACGGGCCCACCAAGGTGCTCGACGTGCACCTCGCGGCGCTGCGGCGCAAGATCGGCGAGCCGTCGCTTATCGAGACCGTGTACGGGCACGGCTTCCGGCTCGCTGACCGCCCCGCGGTACCCGCCGACCAGTGAACCCATGACCAGGCGGATCGTAATCGCGCTCGTCTTGCTGACGATGGCGATCCTGGGCGCCGCGGTGGTCCCGCTCGGGCTCGCCGCCATCGCGCACGCGCGCGACGCGTTCGTCTACGGGACGGCGCGCACCGCCGCCTCGATCGCCGGCATCGCCGAGGCGCGGCTCGGTGACAACTCGCCGGACCCCGCGCTGTCAACGGCGATGGTCGCGGCCGCCCGCGAGCACGACGAGCTACTGCTGCTCGACAAGCACGGGCACATCGTGCTCTCCCAGGGCTCCCCGTCGAACGGCGACTGGCGCAAGCTCGTCGCGCAGGCCACGCAGCAGAGCGGTCCCACCACGGAACTGACCAGCAAGCAGGCCATCGCCGTGCAGATCGTCTGGGGTGACGGCTCGCTCAGCGGCACGCCGATCGGCACGGTGGTGCTCGAGCGGCCCACCACGGGGCTGAACCGGCAGATCGACAACCTGTGGCTCTACCTGATCGGCCTCGGCTGCGCCGCGATGGCCGCCGCGGTGCTCATCGCCATGTACTTCGCCCGCTGGGTCGGCCGCCCGCTGGCGCGGCTGGACGCCGCCGCGCGCAAGATCGCCGACGGTGACCTGTCCGTCCGCGCCAAGGCCAGGTACGGCCCGCCGGAGCTGCGCCGGATGGCCGCGACCTTCAACATGATGGCCGGGCGGCTCGAGGCCCTGGTGCACGGGCACCGGGCGATGCTCGCCGACGCCTCGCACCAGCTGCGCACCCCGCTCACCGCGCTCCGGCTCCGGCTTGACCTGCTCGCCGTGGACTCCTCGCCCGCGACCGCGGCCGAGCTGGCCGGCGCGCAGGAGGAGATCGCACGGCTGTCCCGGCTGGTCGACGGGCTTCTCGCCACCGCGCGCGCCGAGTCGCTCACCGAGCAGCTTGAGCAGACCGACGTCGTCGCGGTGGCCCGCGAGCGGGTCGACGCCTGGCAGCCGGTGGGCGACGGCCACGGGGTCAAGCTGATCGCCGAGGCCGCGCCCGCACCAAGCCCGCTTGTCGCCCTCGGCGCCGGGCACCTGGAGCAGATACTCGACAACCTCATCGACAACGCGATCGAGGCCATCGGCGACGTCGGCGGCACGGTCCGCATCGCGGTCGCCCGGGCGGAGTCCGGCGTCACGCTGACCGTCGCCGATGACGGCCCGGGCATGACACCGCAGGCGCGGTCCCGCGCGTTCCTGCGGTTCAGCAGCGGCAGCCAGAACGGGACCGGGCTCGGCCTCGCCATCGTGCACCGGCTGGTCACCGCGAACGGCGGCACCATCAGGCTGGCGGACACCCCCGGTGGCGGGCTAACCGTCGAGGTCGAGTTTCCCGGCGCGCCCCCGACCCCCTAGGCTCTAGGCCATGGCGCAGCCCTGGTGGAAACCCGTCTGGTCCGTTCCCGCCGCGACCCGCGCCGTCCGTGCGACCGTGGTCGTTCCCTCGCTCTTCGCGATCTCCGACAAGGTGATCGGCAACCCGCAGGTCGCGCTGTTCGCCACGTTCGGCGGCTTCGCCACGCTGGTGATCGCCTCCTTCAACGGCACCAGGCGGGACAAGCTCGTCGCGCACCTGGGGCTCGCGGTCGCCGGGAGCCTGGCACTGATCATCGGCACGCTGGTCAGCGGGACCACCTGGCTCGCCGCGGTCGTCACGGTCCCGGTCACGTTCGCGATCTTCTTCGCCGGGATCGGCGGGCCGAACGCCGCCTCGGGCTCCACCGCCGCCATGTTCGCCTACGTCCTGCCGGTCGCCTCCGCCGGGGACGCCGGGATGATCCCAAGCCGCCTGGCGGGCTGGTGGCTGGCGTCCGCCGCGGGCACGATCGCGGTGCTGCTGCTGTCGCCGCGCCCGCCGGGCAGCCAGCTGCGGGCCGCGGCCGCCGCCCTCGCCGGCGAGCTCGCGAGCCGGGTGCGGGCCGCCGCGGCCGGCGAGGTGACCAAGCCCGAGGCGATGCGCGCCGCCAAGGAACGGCTGCGGGCCGCGTTCACCGCCGCGCCGTACCGCCCGACCGGGCTGGCCACCGCCGACCAGGCACTGTCCAGCCTGGTGCAGCTGCTCGAGTGGGGCGCCGCGCAGGCAAGCGACTCGTTTGACGGGCACATCGACCTGACCAGAGCCTGCCCGCAGGACCGCGACCTGCTGCGCCGCTCCGCCGGGCTGTTCGACGACGTAAGCGCGCTGCTTTCCGGCCGCCCGGCAGAGCCGGACATCGCGGGGACCGAGGCGGCCCGCGCGCGGTCCGCCGAGCGGCTGAGCGAGCTGTCCGGACGGCCGGGCGAGCCCGACGCGCGGCTCGCGGCCGCGCAGGCGGTGCACGCGCAGGGGATATCCGCGGTGGCCGAGTCGGCCATCGCCGACGCGCTGATCGTCAGCCACCGCGCGTCGGAGGCGACGATCGAGGCCGAGCGGCGGTACTGGTACGGCACCGCCGCCGCGCCGGTGACGGCCGGCCTGGCTGAACCTCAGTCGACGGCCGCCTCGCCCCGGGTGGCGGGGCTCGCCGGGGCGGCGACGCTGGTGCGACGGCACGCGAGCATCCGGTCGGTCTGGTTCCTCAACTCGCTGCGCGGCGCGCTTGCGCTCGCGGCGGCGGTCGCCGTCGCGGACCTGTCGGGCGTGCAGCACGGGTTCTGGGTGGTGCTCGGCACGCTGTCCGTGCTGCGCACGAGCGCCGCGGCGACCGGCGCGACGGCCTGGCGGGCCCTCGCGGGCACGGCCGTCGGCTTCGCCGTCGGCGCGGCGCTGCTCGTCGGCATCGGCACCGGGCAGGCCGCGCTGTGGGTGGCGCTGCCGCTCGCGATCGCGATCGCCGCCTACGCGCCGGGTACCACGCCGTTCCTCGTCGGCCAGGCGGCGTTCACGGTGACCATCGTCGTGCTGTTCAACCTGCTCGTGCCGGCCGGCTGGCGGGTTGGGCTGCTGCGGGTGGAGGACGTGGCGATCGGCTGCGCCGTCAGCCTGGCGGTCGGCGTGCTGTTCTGGCCGCGCGGCGTCGCCTCGGTGGTCGGCGACGACCTCGCCGACGCGTTCCGCGCCGGGGCCGCCTACCTGACCCAGGCCGTCGACTGGGCGCTGTCCGAGCTGCTCGTGCCGCCCGCCGCGGCGGTCACCGCCGTGAGCGCGGGCATCCGGCTGGACGACGCGGTACGCGGCCTGCTCACCGAGCAGGGCAGCAAGAAGCTGGGCAAGGAGGACCTCTGGGCGCTCGTCAACGCGTCCACCCGGCTGCGGCTGACCGCGCGCAGCCTCGCCGGGCTGCGCCCGGCCACGCCGGAACCGGGTGCCGCTCCCGTTCCCGGTGCCGCGTGCGTCCCGCTCGCGGGCTCGGCGGAGTACGCGGGCGCGCCCGCGTGCACCAGCCTGCGGTCGGTCGCGGCCGGCCTTGCCGGGTTCTACGCGACGGTCGCCGACACGATGCGCGTCCCGGGACACGGCAGCCTCGCGCCGGTGCCCGTGCCGCCGCTCACGGGCGGCGCCATGCCCCGCCGCGGGCGGGAGGGCGACCCGCCCGCGGAGTACGAGCCTTCTTCCTCCTCCCGGTCCCTCCGGTCCGACCTTGACGGCGACGTGCGCAGCGATGAAGGTTCGATAGCGCCCGCGCACCAGCTGCCGCACCCGCACCTGCTCTGGGTGCAGGAGCACCTGCACCACCTCAGCGTGAGCGCGCAGACGGTGAGCGACCCCGCGCTGCGGCTGGCCGAGGTCCGCCAGCGTCCCTGGTGGCGATAGCCCCCGCGGGGTGCTTTCTCGACCACTACGGGCCCGACGACGTGTCCGCCGGGCCTGGCATGCAGGTGCCGCCGCACCCGCACACTGGCCTGCAGACGGCGAGCTGGCTGTTCGACGGGCTAGTGCGGCACCGTGACAGGAGGTTCGGCGACCCGGGATTCGCCCATCACGCCGACCTGCCGGCCTTCACCACCGCCGACGGCGCCCGCGTCACCGTCGTCGCGGGTGAGTACCGCGGCGAGCGCTCGCCCGCCGAGGTCAACTTCGTCGGCCGAAGCCACGAGGAGATCGCCGCGGCGCGCGACGCGTGGTCCAGGGGCGAGTTCGGCGAGGTGCCCGGGTACGCCGGGGACCCGCTGGCGGCACCGCCGCTGCCGCCAGGCGAACTGAAGCCGCGCTTAGCTCGTTGTTAGCGCGCTCCGCCGGGGGAAGCTGACACCGCGCACGACCGCTGCCGCCCGGGAACTTACGGCGCGCTGATGGCGTTCTCATTACGTCGGTTACGGTGAGTAGTATCCGTGATCGGCAGCAATGGCGGGCGCATCGCTAGTAACCTCTATTTTCGGCAACTCGCCCGCCTTCCCTAATTGCCCGACCGCTTGTACGGAGGTTCCGGGGAGTCACCTCCGGGGTCGGGCTTAGGGGCTTTACTTGGTGGTCCGTGCGCTTTCATCACCAGAAGGGGACAAATGGCGCCGACTATAGGCATCACCACGTACCACATGAGCGCCAACTGGCGCGGCTGGTCAGAGGAAGGTGCCCTGCTGCCGTGGAGCTACGTCACGTCCATCAGGAACAACGGGGGCCGTCCGGTCCTGCTGCCCCCTGGTGGCGACGTATCCGAGGCTGAAGCGACCGTAGCCGTGCTTGACGGCATTGTCATCGCCGGCGGGGGAGACATTAACCCGGCGATCTACGGCGCGGCCAGACACCCGAAGACGGACGCCAGCGCGCCCGACCGGGACTCCTGGGAACTGGCCATCGCCGAGGCCGCTGTCCGGCAGGGCGTGCCCCTGCTTGGCATCTGCCGCGGCGCCCAGATGCTGAACGTCGCCTGCGGCGGCACGCTGCACCAGCACGTACCCGACCTGGTCGGGCATGAACTGCACGCCGGGCCCAAGCACGGCTTCGGCACGCACCAGGTACGAGTCACGAGTGGCACGATCCTCGCGTCCATCCTGCCCGGCGGTGAGTACTTCGAGGTGCCGACGCACCATCACCAGGCGGTGGACCAGGTCGGCTCCGGCCTCACCGCCGTCGCCTGGGCGGACGACGGGATCGTCGAGGGCATCGAGTCCACCACGCCCGGCGAGTTCCTCGTCGGGGTCCAGTGGCACCCGGAGCAGGGGGACGACCCCCGGCTGTTCGGCGCCCTGATCGCGGCGTCGGACCTGCACTACGCGGAGCGGACGGTCGCCTCCTCACTTCCGCCCCTGCTCGCCGGAGCGTAACCGGCCAAACAAGGCGAACACCGGCCTGAGCTGGGAGAATGTCCCTTCCTCAGGCCGGCGCGCTTTCCGGGTGTTCACGCATCGTAACCCGTAGTCTGCCGGTGAACCGACTCATCGCGAGGCGGCGAACGGGGGCATGACGGATGCGAGGCAACGGACGGGTGATTTCTGCTGCGCTTGCGGCGGCCAGCGCGGGCTGCTCGCTGACGCTCGCCGCGACCGCGGCTGGGCCGGCGACCGCGGCGACGTCGGCCGGTACCGCCCGCCCAGCGGCGGCCGGGCAGGCCACCGCCGCGGCGCCGGTCATCATCTTCCTCAGGAACCCTCCGGCCGGGGCGGCGAGCCAGGCCGGCCCGGCCGGGCGCCTTGCCCAGATCCGGGCGGCGCAGGTTCCCTACCTGGCGCGGCTCGCGGGGCTTGGCGCGACCGGCGTGCACGGCTACCGGCTGGCCGACGCGATCGCGGCGCGGGTGCCCGCGTCCGCGCTCGCGGGCCTCGCGGCGAGCCCCGGGGTAGCGTCGGTCATCCCGGACAGCACCGTCACCGGGCCCGCCCCCGCGCCGCCGCCTGCCGCGACGACCACCGCGCAGCGGACCGTCATGACCACGCCGGCCGGGGCCTGCTCGGCCAGCCCGCAGCTTGAGCCCGAGGGCCTCGCGCTCACCGGCACCGCGTCGCGGGCGGCCGGGACGCGGACCGCGCGGTCGCTCGGTTACACCGGAGCGGGGGTGAGGGTCGCGTTCCTGGCCGACGGCATCGACCCGGCTAATGCCAACCTCATGCGCGGCGGCAGGCCGGTGATCAGCGACTACGAGGACTTCAGCGGCGACGGCACGACCGGCGCCACGGCGGGCGGCGAGGCGTTCGCCGACGCCAACGCGATCGCCGGGCAGGGCGCGGCGGTGTACAGCCTGGCCGGGTTCAGCGCGCAACTGCCCGCCTTGCCGTGCGATATCCAGATCCAGGGCACCGCGCCCGGCTCGTCGCTCGTGGCGCTGAAGGTGTTCGGCCAGGCCAGCACCTCCACCACCTCCGCGATCCTCCAGGCCATCGACTACGCGGTCGACACCGACCACGTGAACGTGCTCGACGAGTCGTTCGGCGTCGACCCGTTCCCCGACGTCACCTCCCTGGACGCGGTCAAGGAGTTCAACGACATGGCGGTCGCGGCCGGCACCACGGTCGTCGTGGCCAGCGGCGACGCTGGGCCGTTCAACACGATCGGCTCCCCCGCGTCCGACCCGGCGGCGATCTCCGTCGGCGCGTCCACCGCCTTCCAGTCCTACGCGCAGACCAACTTCGCCGGCGCGGACACGTTCGCGCCGGGCGGCTGGGAGAGCGGCAACATCAGCTCGCTGTCATCCGGCGGTTACACCCAGGACGGGCGCACGCTTGACCTGGTCGCGCCCGGCGACGCTTCCTTCACCTCGTGCACGCCGTCCCCGCTCTACGCCTCGTGCGTCAACTTCCTCGGCGAGCCCTCCGCGGTGGCGGAAAGCGGCGGGACGAGCGAGGCCGCGCCGTTCGTCGCGGGTGCCGCGGCGCTGGTCATCCAGGCGTACCGGACGGCGCACCGCGGTACCTCGCCGGCCCCGGCGACCGTCAAGCGCATCCTGCTGTCCACCGCGAGCGACCTGGGGGCGCCCGCCACCGAGCAGGGCGCCGGGCTGCTCAACAGCCTGCGGGCCGTCGAGGTCGCCGCGTGGCCGCCCGGCCGCGGCCTGCTGCCCGCCGGGCCCGCCGTCGAGCTGTCCGCGAACCAGCTGAACTACGCCGGCCAGCCTCGCTCGCGGGCGTCGTGGACGGTGACCGTGACGAACACGGCGCGCAAGTGGCAGCACGTGGCCGTGACGGGGCGCGCGTTCGGCTCGGCCGCGGTGGCCGCGCAGGCGGTCGTCACGCTGTCCGACGCGCGCAGCGCGCGCTTCACGAACTGGGCGGGCACCGGGTCCAACTACGGCCTGGTCAGGTTCACCGTGCCGCGCGGCACGGCGCTGCTCAACACGTCGATTGCCTGGCCGGCCATGGTGACGCAGGCGGCGAACCCGGACGCGCCGGTCCGGGTCATCCTCGTCGACCCCGCGGGCAGGCTCGCCGCGCACTCACTGCCGCAGGGCGACACCGGGTACGGCAACGCGCAGGTGCTGCGCCCGGCCGCGGGCAGCTGGACCGCCGTCATCTTCAGCAAGACGGCCAAGACCGGCGGGACCGGCGGAGCGGTCCGGTTCGCCGCGTCCGTATGGCACGCGATCAGGTTCGGCACCGTGTCGCCGACGTCGCTGACGCTCGCGCCCGGCGCCTCCGCCGTCGTCCACGTGTCCGCCCGGGTCCCGGCGAACGCGGGCGACTCAAGCGGCTCCCTCGTCCTCGCCACCAGCGGCCGGGGCAGCCGGCCGGTGAGCGTCCCGGTCACGCTGCGCAGCCAGGTTCAAGTCGGCCCGGGCCTGGCCGGCACCTTCCACGGGACGCTGACCAGCGGCAACGGTGGGTTTCCGGGCACGGGACAGGTCGCCGCCTACTCGTTCACCGTGCCGTCGCGGCGCTCACTGCTGCTGCGCGACCTCGACGTCGACGTGGTGCTCGCCAACGGCCCAGCCAGCCAGGTGAGCGGGTACCTGATCGCGCCGGGCGGCGAGACCATGGGGTACGGGTCGAGCGACCTCACCACCGGGTTCACTGCGAGCGGCGTGCCGTTCGAGGCACCGCAGCGGCAGCTGTCGGTGTACGCGACCGACCCGGTACCTGGCCGCTGGACGCTCGTACTCGACGGCGCCTCACCGGTGGCCGGCGACGAGCTCGCCGACCCGTTCACCGGGCGGATCCGGTTCAATGACGTGGGCTTCGACCGCGGGGGGCTGCCCGGCTCGCCCGCGGTCACCCTGGCCAGCGGCAAGCCCGTCACCTATCAGGTCTCGGTGCACAACGGCGGCGCGGCGCCCGAGGACATCTTCCTTGACCCCCGGCTCGCCCGGTTCGTCACTTACCAGCTGCAGCCGCAGAACCACGCCACCGTGCAGCTGCCGCTCGCGGCGAATGCCAGCCCGCCGGAGTGGATCGTGCCGACGGTGACGCGCAGCCTGTCGGTGACCGCGACGTCCGGGTCACCGGCCGTCCCCGTCATGTTCGACTCCGGGCCGTACCCGGGCGATCCCGACACGGCGATTGGCACGGGCAGCCCGGCGAGCGCCGCGTACCCGGCCGGCCGTCAGGCCACGGCGGTAACCCCCGGGCTCTGGTATGCCATGCCAGCGGAGATCGGGCCGTACCCCGCGGTGAGCCCGCCCGCCGCGACCGTCACCATGGCCATGTCAGCGATGACGGAGCAGTTCGACACCGCGGCGGCCCCGGCCACCGGCGACTTCTGGCGGTTCGGCGTCGCGCCGCTCGCCGCGACCGCGTCCTACGACCTGTTCGTCGTCAACCCGGGCCAGACGAGGTCGATCGCGCTGACCATCACGCCGGCCGCGCCGCCCGGCACGGTGGTACGCGGGCTGCTCTACATCGACGCCTTCGCCGAGTCACTGCGCTTCATATCCGGCAGCCAGCTAGTGACCTTGCACTACGCCTACAAGGTGAGGTAATCCGCGGCGGCTACTCCTCGATGGTGCGCAGGCGGATGGTCACGTCCATGCCGCGGAGCTCGTCGAGCACCTCGTCGGAATACTGAGTGCCGATGTCGGTGATCACGTAGCCGAACTCGTCACGGGTACGCAGCAGCTGGCCTTCCACGTTCACCCCGTGCTCGGCCAGCACCCGGTTGATCGACGCGAGTACCCCCGGCACGTTCTTGTGCAGGTGAATGAGCCGGTGGGTACCCGGGACAGCGGGAAGCGCCACGCTCGGCAGGTTGACCGACATCGCCGTGGCGCCGCCCTGGGCGAAGTCGACAAGCTTGCCGGAAACGAACTCGCCAATGTCCTGTTGCGCTTCCTCGGTGGAGCCGCCGATGTGCGGGGTCAGGATCACGTTCGGCAGGCCGCGCAGCTCGGAGACGAACTCCTCGCCGTTCCCCTTGGGCTCCTTGGGGAACACGTCGATGGCCGCGCCCGCGATGTGCCCTGACTCGACGTGCCTGCGCAGCGCGGCGTGGTCGACGACGAACCCGCGCGACAGGTTCAGGAACAGCGACCTCGGGTTCATCCTGGCGAACTCCTCCTCGCCGAAGAACCCGTGGTTGCCTGGGCGGCCGTCCACGTGGATGGTGACGGTCTCCACGCTCTCGAGTAGCTCATCAAGGGTCGAGCAGCGGCGCGCGTTGCCGATCGCGAGCCTGTCGGCAATGTCGTAGAAGTACACCGACATGCCGAGGGACTCGGCGATGACGCTCAGCTGGGTGCCGATGTTCCCGTAGCCGATGATGCCGAGCTTGCGGCCGCGGACCTCGTGGGCGCCCTTCGCGGACTTGTCCCAGACGCCGTCGTGCATCTTCACGTTCTTCTCCGGCAGCCGCCGGGCGAGCGAGATGATCTCGGCGATCGCCAGTTCAACCACGGAGCGGGTGTTCGAGAACGGCGCGTTGAACACCGCCACGCCGCGCTTGGCGGCGGCGGCCAGGTCGACCTGGTTCGTGCCGATGCAGAACGCGCCGACGGCGAGCAGGTCGGGCGCGGCGGCGAGCACGCGCTCGGTGACGTGGGTCTGGGACCTGATGCCAAGGAGGCTGAAGCCCTGGATCTTCTCGATTAGCTCGTCCTCGCCGAGGGCGCGGGACAGCGTCTCTACTTGGTAACCGGCTTTCGTCAGTCGAGCCATCGCGTCCGGGTGAATGTTCTCCAGCAGCAAGGCACGGTAAAGCGTGTCCAGCGTCAGCACCTCTTCCCCAACGAAACTTAACTGACGACCCTTCGTAACTTTACCGCACTCAACTGCAGCCGATGTTCCCCAGACGTTCGCTCGCACCGCTCAGGTCCGCACCGGGAATCTCGGCGAGCAGGGCGCGCGACCGCTCCCAGCAGCGCCGCGCGGCGTCCGCCTGCCCCGAGGCGAGCTGTATGTCACCGAGGTCAAGCCACGCGGTGGCCTCGCCTTGCGGGTCGCCGAGCAGCCGGAACATCGCGAGCGCCTGTTCGTAGTGCGCGATGGACCGCTCGTAGTCCGCCAGCTGGCCGTAGGCGAAGGCGATGCTGTCCAGGGTGTCGGCCACGCCGGAGCGGCTGCCCGACTCGGTGTGCATGTCGAGCGCACGGCGGCAGTACCACAGCGCGGCGTCGGGCTGGCCGGTGTGCGCGAGTATCCAGCCCACCACGTTCTCCGAGTACGCGACCGCCGCGCTGTCGGCGAGCGAGCGGCGCAGCCGCAGCGCCTCCACCGCGTGGTTAAGCGCCTCGTCCCACCGGTCCTGCTGGCTGAGGAGCACCGCCAGACCGTATCGCGCCCGGCCCACGCTCGCCAGGTCGCCGAGGTCGGTGAACAGCTCGAGCGCCTTGCGCACGTGCTCGTCGGCCGCGCGGTAGTCACCCAGGCGGCCGGTCACGTTGCCGAGCTCGCAGTGCACGTGGGCGAGCGCGGCGCGGTCACCGAGCCGGCCCGCGGAGAGCACCGCGGTCCGCGCCACCCCGAGCAGCTCCTCCATGCGGCCCCGCCGGTTGAGCAGCGGCGCCCAGTACCAGGCGAGCTTCCAGCACTGCTCGTCCTCGCGCTGGGCGGCGGCCTGCTCGATAACGTTGGCGAGCACGCGGTCCTCGGCGTCGAACCAGGCGAGCGCCGCCTCGTAGGCGCCCTGGCCGCAGAACACCTCCGCGGTGACCCCGTCGAGCGGCGGGGGCGGCGGCACCTGATCGCGGGCCGGGTACAGGCGCGCCATGGCCGCGTGCGCGCTCCGCAGGTAGTGATCGAGCGCCCGTCGCCGCCCCTGGCCGGTTTCCTCGTCGCTCAGCGTGGCGGCGGCGAGCTCGGCCGAGTAGGCGCGCAGCAGGTCATGGCAGCCGAACCGGCCCGCGGGACTCTCGGTGAGCAGGGAGGCCCTGGTCAGCTCGGCGAGCGCGGCCCGCGCCTCCGTCAGCGTAACCGCCGCGAGCGAGGCCGCCGCGGCGGCGGATATGTCCGGCCCATGGTGCACGCCGAGCAGCCGGAACATCCGCCCGGCCTGGTGGCTGAGCTTGTCGGCCGACCAGGAGAACACCGCGCGCAGGTCGGTGGCCGCCTCCCCGGTTCGCAGCGCGTCCAGCCGGCCGCGCGCGTCGGCCAGCTCCGCGGCGAGGTCGGCGAGCCGCATGCCCGGCCGCGCCGCCGCCCGGGCGCAGGTCACGCTGAGCGCGAGCGGCAGCCCCGCGCAGTGCCCGACGAGCTCGGCCACCGCGGTCGACTCGCCCGCCGCGCGCTGCGCGCCGAGCCGCCCGGCGACCAGCTCGGCCGCCTCCGCCCCGTCGAGCACGTCGAGCGGCAGGGCGCGGGCGCCGTCCACCACCAGCCCGGTCAGCTGCGACCTGCTCGTGACGACCACCATGCCGCCCGGGCTGCCGGGGAGCAGCGGCCTTACCTGTTCGGCGTCGTGCGCGTTATCAAGCAGCAGCAGCATCCGCCGGCCGCCGAGCAGCGTGCGCAGCAGCGCGCTCTGCGCCTCCACCGCGGACGGCACGTGCCGCGCGGGCACCCCGAGCGCGCCGAGGAACCAGTACAGCGCCATGCCAGGCAGCGTCGGCGCGCTCGCCGGGTCGAAGCCGCGCAGGTTCACGTACAGCTGGCCGTCGGGGAACAGCGGCCCGGCCTGCCTGGCGAAGCGGACCGCGAGCGTCGTCTTGCCGACGCCGGCGGTCCCGGTGATCAGCACGACCGGGGACGCCTGCGGAGCGCCGTCCGGCGCCGGCTGCTGCCCGGGCAGCAGCGCGTGCAGCCAGCCGAGCTCGAGCGCCCGGCCGGCGAAGCCGCTGGGCTCAGGCGGCAGTTGCGCCGGGCACGGCGCGAGCGCGGCGGAAAGCGCGGGCGCCGCCGCGGCCGGGGCCCCGGCGGGCGGCGAAGCCGCCGGGCCGGCCGGCGCCTGGGCATGCTCGGCCCGCCTGGCCGCGGGCGCGTCGAGCGCCGGGTCCATCGCCAGCAGCCGCTCGTGCAGCCTGGTCAGCTCGGCGCCGGGGCTGATGCCGAGTTCATCGGCGAGCCGCTCCCGGGCGTCGCGGAAGGCCCGCAATGCCTCCGCCTGGCGCCCGGACCGGTACAGGGCGACCATCAGCAGCCCGCGCGCACGCTCGCGCAGCGGGTGCTCGGCCGTCAGCGCGGCCAGCTCGGGCACCGCCGCCACGTGCTGCCCCAGGTCGAGCATCAGGTCGGCCCGCTCCTCGGCCGCGGTGGTGCGCAGCTCGGCTAGCCGCTGACGCTCCGCCTCGGCGAACGGCCCGGGCACCCCGGCGAACGGCTGGCCGCGCCACAGCGCAAGCGCCTCGTTCACGGCCCACGCCGCGCCGTCGGAGTCGCCCGTGGCGCGCAGCCCCCGCGCCCGGTCGAGGCAAGCCTCGAAGTGCCCGGCGTCGAGACCTCCGGGGCCGAGGCGCAGCAGGTAGCCGCCGCCCGAGGAAACAAGCACCAGGCCGGGGCCGCGTCGCGGCCGGGTGGAACCCCCGTCGTGCCCATCGGGCTCGAGAACGCGGCGCAGCCCCGCCACGTAGGTGTAGATGCCGTTCTCCGCGCTGGCCGGCGGCTCCTCGCCCCAGACCGCGTCGACAAGCTCGCCGCGCGAGACCACCCGGTTGGCCCGGCTGGCAAGCACGCCGAGTACCGCGAGCTGCCTTGGCTGGCCGGCTCCCAGCTCATGACCCTCGCGCCAGACCGTGACCGGCCCGAGCACTCCGACCCGCAGCGGCGCCACGTCCAGCGGCCCCCCTTCGCTCCGGACCCTGGCCGACATACGGCTACGCCGTGCAGCCAAGTGGTACCGCTACGGAGATTACCGCCCCAGATGGGCGGGCATCTAGAAAATATCTAGATCACCTATAGATAGTCCCGCTATCACTAGACAAGCGATCATGCGGCCGGCTACCCGGACCCAAGCCAGGCCGCCCGCTACGTCTGGTGCGCGACGTCTTTGACCCGCACCGGGCAGGCAAGGGCACACCCCCCTGGTGCCCTGCCGCATACAGCCGGCCCCCACGGTTCCCCCTCACTCCATCCGTGGGGGCCGGCACCTCAAGCCCCCTGTTCACGAACGCCCCCGAGGCCGGCGCGCGCAGATCCACTACAATCCGAATCTGATCGATGACAGATTGTGAGATCACGGAGGCCGTTCGGGATGGGTAGGTCGAGCACCGGGCCGGGCGATGACCGGCGGGCACGGATTGCGGCGCAACGGGCCGCGCACCAGCGGGCGCAGCGGCGCAACCGGCTGCTCATCGCGAGCGGCGCGATCGTCGTGGTGGTGGCCGTGGTACTCGCGCTCGTCCTGACGCACCAGGGCAGTGGCGGCCAGGCCTCGGGCAGCGCGTCGCCCGGTCCGACCGGGACCGAACTCGCCAGCCTCACCGCGCAGGTGACCACGGTGCCCGCGGCGGTGCTCGACCAGGTGGGCAGCGGCCAGGCCACCTCGGCCCCGTCCGCGATCACCGGCGCCCCGCTGACCAGTGGAGGCAAGCCGGAGATGCTCTACATCGGCGCGGAGTACTGCCCGTACTGCGCGGCCGAGCGGTGGTCCATGATCGTGGCGCTGAGCCGCTTCGGTACGTTCACCGGCCTCGCCACCACCCACTCCGCGGCGCGCAGCGGCGCGGGCACCGCCGAGCCGTACCCGAACACCGCGACCTGGACGTTCGCGAACGCCAGCTTCACGAGCAGTTACCTGACGTTCACCTCGGTCGAGGAGTTCACCAACATCCCCGACCCGTCCACCGGCGGCTACACCACGCTGCAGACGCCGACCGCGCAGCAGCAGGCGCTGCTCGAGAAGTACGACGCCGCCAACAACGGCGCGATCCCCTTCATCGACTTCGGCAACAAGTACATGAGCGTCGGCGCGTCCTACGACCCGGGCGTGCTCCAGGGCCTTACCTGGTCGCAGATCGCCGCCGACCTGCACGACCCGTCGACCAAGGTCGCCAAGTCGGTGCTCGGCGCGGCCAACTACATCACCGCCACCCTCTGCAAGCTCACCGGCAACAAGCCGGCGGCCGCCTGCACCGCGGCGGTTCAGGCTCTGCAGGCGAGAATCTGAGGTTTCTCTCAGCTAGAGGCGCCCAGAACCCTCGCAAACCCCCCTACGATATTGCCATGGGCAAAGCCAGCAGGACCAAGCAGGACGTCGACCGGCGCGCGCGCATCGCCGCGCAGCGTGAGGCGGAGCGCCGCGCCGAGCAGCGCAAGCGGATCTACCTCGGTGGCGGGGCGGTACTCGCCGTCGTCATCGTGGTCGTCGCGTTCGTCCTGGTCAAGCTGAACAGCAGTCCTGGCACCGCGCCCGTCGCGAGCAACGGCCCGACCGGCACCGCGCTGACCGCGGTCACCAAGCAGGTCACCGAGATCCCCGCCAGCGTGACCGACAAGGTCGCGGGCGGCGGCGTCAACACGGGGATCTTCGTCGCCGCGACCACGACCAGCGCCATCTCGAGCGCGGCCAGCCAGCTCGGGTCCTACTTCGCCACCGTCAACGGCACCGCCCTCACCTCGAACGGCAAGCCCGAGCTGCTCTTCCTCGGCGGCGAGTACTGCCCGTACTGCGCCGCGGAACGCTGGGCGATGATCAGCGCGCTCAGCCGGTTCGGCACCTTCACCGGGCTGGCCACCTCGCACTCGTCGACCAGCGACGTTTACCCGGACACGCCGACCTACACCTTCACCAAGGCGAAGTACACGAGCAGCTACCTGACCTTCACCTCGGTCGAGGAGTTCAGCAACGAGCGCATCGGCAACTCCAACAACAGCAACACCGCCTACCAGACGCTGCAGACCGCGACGGCCGCCGAGGAGGCGCTCGCGCAGGCCTACGACCCGGACGGCGCGATCCCGTTCCTCGACTTGGGCAACAAGTACGTCGAGGTCGGCAACCTCTCGCCGCTGACCCCGTCGATGCTGCAGGGCAAGACCTGGGCGCAGGTCGCCGCCGCGATGAACGACCCGTCGTCCTCGCTGGGCAAGGCCCTGGTCGGCAACGCGAACTACCTCACCGCCGGCATCTGCAAGCTCACCAATAACCTGCCCGCCTCGGCCTGCACGCCGACCATCCAGCAGCTAGAAGCACAGCTCGCCGTCTAAACTGGCTTCGCACGGTAACCGCGATATCCCCGGAGACGACCCCGATGGCAAACTCAAAGGCCCGCTCGAAGCAACGGCCGGCGTCCGCTCAGGGCGCCAGGCCCGCCGCCGGCACCGCGTCCGCCCGGTCCGCCAGAACCGTCGCGGCCGTCTCCGCCACGCCGACGAGATCTAAGGCGACCCGGCCGGCTCCCAGGGCAGCGGCCGCCGAGCCGGTCGAGGACGTCCCCGTACAGCAGCCGCCCCGGCCCTCCGAGCAGCCGCTGTGGCTCCAGGTCACCTCCCTGGTACTCGCCGTGATCGGACTGGCGATCTCCGCCTACGAGACGTACGCGCACTTCAACGGCAACCACCTGGCCGGCTGCCCCACGGGGAGGGGCACGTTCAACTGCGCCGCCGTCATCACCAGCTCGCAGTCGATGGTCTTCGGCGTCATCCCCGTCGCCATACTCGGCCTGGCGTTCTACGTGGTCGCCGTCCCGCTGTTCTCCCCGTGGGGCTGGCGGCTCGAACGGCGCGCGGTGCACCAGCTGCGCCTCGCGTCCGCGATCGCGGGCATGGGCTTCGTGATGTACCTGATCTACGCCGAGCTGCAAATCGGCTCTATCTGCGAGTACTGCACCGGCGTGCACATCGTGACGTTCCTGCTGTTCTGCATCACCGTGTTCAGCGCCGCCATCTGGGGGCTGGGCGGCGGACGTGAGGCCTCAGGCCGCCGATAACCTCGCATTTCGGTTAAACATGACATTATCTTCACGTTTACCCGCTTGCCTGGGCGCGGGACCACCGCATCGATAGGGTGACCGCATGCCTGGCATGACCTCGAACCCCGGGGCGGGCACCTCCGTCCTGGTGTCCGCGTTCCAGTCCGCGCTGCTGCATCAGTGGATGATCATCATGCTCATCTTCGCTGTGCTGCTGCTCGCCTGGGGCACGTCGCGCGCGGTATTCCTCGCTCCCGGGGCAGGTAAGTCCTCGGCGGGGGCCAGCCGGCCGTGGCGCGAGCCCCGTGCGCGGATGCTGCTCCGGGTCGGCTTCGGGGTCATCTGGCTGTTCGACGGGCTGCTCCAGGCGCAGCCGCAGATGCCGGGCGGCCTCGCCGACCAGGTGATCAAGCCGACCGCCGCCTCCTCACCGGCCTGGGTGCAGCACCTGGTGAACGCCGGCGTGAACATCTGGGACTACCACCCGGTCCAGGCGGCCGCGGCATCCGTGTGGATCCAGGTCGGGATCGGAATGTGGCTGCTGCTCGCGGTGCGCGGCTGGCCCTCGCGTCTCGCGGGACTGTCCGGTGTGGCCTGGGGGCTGGTCGTCTGGGTGTTCGGCGAGGCGTTCGGCGGCATCTTCGCGCCGGGGCTCACCGTGCTATTCGGCGCCCCGGGCGCGGTTCTCATCTACGTTGCGGCCGGGGCGCTCATCGCGCTCCCCGAGCGCGCATGGGACCGCCCGGAGCGGCTCGGCAGGCTGCTGCTCGGCGGGACAGGCGCGTTCTTCCTCGGCATGGCGCTGCTCCAGGCCTGGCCGGGGCGCGGCTTCTGGCAGGGCGGTCAAGGCGGGGCCGACGGCCAGCCGGGGTCGCTGGCCGGCATGATCGCTTCCATGGCGAGCACGCCGCAGCCGCGCGCCATCCACGCGGTCGTCGCCTGGTTCGGGAACTTCACCGTCAGTCACGGGTTCGCGGTGAACCTGGCCGCCGTCATCGCCCTCGCCCTCATCGGCGGCGGCCTGAGCGCCGCCGCGGTCCGCGCCGACGCGCGGCTCGCCAGGATCGTGGTCATCGCCGGGGCGGCGTTCTGCCTCGCCGACTGGCTGCTCATCGAGGACCTCGGCTTTTTCGGCGGGCTCGGCACCGACCCGAACTCGATGATCCCGTTCATCGTGCTGTTTACCGCCGGGTACCTGGCGATAGCCCCCGACCCGGCCCCGGCCCCCGCCCTTGCCACCGTGGCCCCCGGCGGAGCCGCCGAGCCCGCTGACCTGACGGGAGTGCCTGTTCTGCTGAGCGCTCCGGTGCCGGAGAATCCGGATACACCCGCGGAGGGCCGCGACCCGGCCCCCGAGTCGGCCGCACCGCCGCCGCGACCCGGGCGGGTGCCCGAGCTGCTGCGCGCGTTCGCCCGGACGCCCGTGCAGGTCATCGCCGGGATCGGGGCGCTCGGCATCATCCTCGTGGGGGCCGCGCCGATGGCCTCGGCCTCGGTCAACCGGAACGCCGACGTGATCGTCGCGCAGTCCATCGCCGGCGACAACGGCCTGCTCAACGCACCCGCGCCGGGCTTTACCCTGACCAGCCAGGACGGGCGTCAGGTCTCCCTCGCCAGCCTGCGCGGCAAGGTCGTGCTGCTGACCTTCCTCGACCCGGTCTGCACCACCGACTGCCCGCTCATCGCCCAGGAGATGCGCTCGGCGGACACGATGCTCGGCGGCAAGGCGGGCAACACCGAGCTCGTCGCGGTCGTCGCCAACCCGACGTACTTGTCTACCGCGTACACCCGGGCGTTCACCGCCCAGGAGAACCTGAGCCAGGTGCCCAACTGGCTGTTCCTCACCGGATCGCTCAGCCAGCTCACCGCCGTCTGGCGTGACTACGGCATCGAGGTCGAGGACCTGCCCGCCGGGGCGATGGCCGCGCACAACGACCTCGCGTTCGTGATCGACGCGAGCGGCCAGATGCAGCAGGAGATCAGCGACGACCCCGGGCCTGGCACGGCGGCGACGACCTCCTCGTTCGCCGGGCTCCTCGCCAATTCGGTCCTCCAGACGATGGGCAAGTCATGAGGCGGCGCCACCGCGGCGGCGCCGCCGCCCGCGGTCGCGCCCTCACCGTCGCGGGGACGCTGGCCGTCGCCGGGACGCTGGCCGCGTGCAGTTCCGCGTCCTCCCCCGCGCCGGCCGCGCCGTCGACGGCAGCGGGTGCGCCAAGCGCCTCCATGGCCACCTCGGTCGCGACAAGCGCCGACGCCTGGGCGGTGCTGCCGATGTCCGCCGACCCCGCGTTCTGGCAGGTGTTCGCCCGGTCAGGAAGCTCAGCGACCTGGAAGCTCGTCACGCCGCCCGGCGTCGCGGACAACGGCGGGCTTGTGGTCTCGCCCGGCGGAGCGAACTCGCTGAGCGTCGCGGTGCGCCCCAGCCAGGACCTGCTGTTCTCGCCGCTGGCCGCCACGTCGGACGGCGGTGCCTCCTGGTCGGCCGGGCCGCCGCTCACCGCGGCGGTGGCGGCATCGCCCGACGCGTTCGCCGCCGACGGCGCCAGTCTCGTCGCGCTGCTGGGCGACGGGGCGGTCGAGACGAGCGCCGACAGCGGCACGACCTGGTCGGTGATCGCCAAGCCGGGCGCCATCGCGGCGTCGGCCGCCGCCAAGGGATGCGGCGGGGCGGTCCGGGTTACCTCCGTCTCGTTCGGGACAACCAGTGCGCAGCTGCTCGCTGGCGGCACCTGCGGGACCAGCGGCACCACCGCGATCTTCACCTACTCAACCGGGACGGGGTGGCAGCGGAGCGCCCTGCCCGCGGCCGGGCAGCTGCTGCGGCTCACCGCGGGGCGGGCGCTCGTCCAGGGCAAGGCGGGGCTGACCGCCCTGTTCGACGGTTTCGGCTGGTACGCCTACGCGCCGCTGTCGGGTACCGCGCAGGGGACCTCGGACGCCTGGACGGCGTCGGCGCCGTTGCCGGTGTCCGGACCGGTCATCGCGTCGGGGACGCTGACGCTCGGCGGCGCGTGGGTGCTGCTGTCCGGTGGGCGGGCGGCGCTCATCAGCGGCCCGGGACAGCAGTGGACGCTGCTGCCGCCGGTGCCGGCGAAGACCACGGTGCTCGCCGCCGGGCCGGACGGCGCCACCGACGCCCTCGCGGTGTCAGGTTCCACGCTGACCGTGTGGCGGCTGGCACCCAAGGCGACCGTGTGGCAGAAGGTCGAGGCGGTCAGCGTGCCGGTCCAAGTCGGCTCCTCCAGTTAGGTCGGGTCCCGCAGTGCATTACATCCTGGACAACTGGTCGTTCGACCCGTTCATCATCATCGTGGCGGTGGTCGTCGCCTGGCACGAGATCGGACTTGCCCGGCTCGCCAGGCGGTCGCGGCCGGCGCGGACCAGGGAACGGCGGATCCGGTCGCTCTGGTTCTACGCCGGGCTGGCGGTGCTGCTGCTCGCCGTCGTATCGCCGATCGACTACTGGTCCGATTCCTACTTCATGGTCCACATGGTGCAGCACCTGCTCCTGATGTTCGCCGCGCCGTCGCTCGTCGTCGCGGGCGCGCCCGGGCAGCCGCTGCTCGACGCGCTGCCCGGACGCTCCGGTCAGGCGGTGACCCGTGAGGTCCTGGCCGGCGGCTGGTCACGGCCGTTGCGCGCGGCGTGGCGGTTCCTCACCGAACCGCTGGTCGCGGTGGCGCTGTTCAACCTCGTGATGATCGTCTGGCACATCCCGGCCGCGTTCGACCTGGCGCAGAATAACCAGCTGGTGCACATCTACCTGATGCACGCCTCGTTCTTCCTCGCCGGCGTGCTGTTCTGGCTCCAGTTCATCCCGTCGCCGCCGTTCCGCTCGCGGATGCCGCTGCTCGGCCGGGCCGCGGCGCTGCTCGCCACCAACGTGGTGATGATCTTCATCGCGATGACGCTGTCCGTCTTCGCCTCGCACTCGATCTACCCGGTGTACGACCACGTGCCCGGCGTGACGCTGCCGCCGTTCGCCGACCAGCAGATCGGCGCGGCGATCCTGTGGGTGTGCGGCGACTTCTGGGCGCTGCCCACGATGATCGTCACCGTCAGGAAGCTGCTCAGCGACGACACCGGGATCGGGACCGCGCTGGACCGGCTCGTCAGCCGCGGAAGCCGCTCGGCGGCGACGCGCCCCTGGACGGCGCGCGCCCCGCGCTAACCCCATGCCGTCGGCCGGCTCGTCGACCGGGGCGCGGCTGCGCTCGGACAGCCCGTGGCCGCTGCGGCGCTCGCCGTTCCCGGGATGGCCGGCCTGCCCCGTGCCTTCCGGCCCGTGCCCCTCGCTCGCGTACCGTCGCGTCCGGCCGCCGTGGCCGTGGCCAGGCAGCGCGGGCAAGTTGGGCAGCGCCGGCAGACTGGGCAGGCTGTCCGTGATGTGCGTCAGCGCCGGCGGTGTCCAGGCCCGCAGTTGCGACAGGGCCGGGGCGCGGCCGACCAGGATGACGCCCGCCACAAGCGCGAAGATGCCGCCGGCCTGCATGGCCAGCTCCCCCGGGCTGATCTGGATCCGGTCGCCGAAGACGAGCGCGCCGAGCAGCAGGCCGACGAGCGGCTCGCCCGCCGCGATGGCCGGCAGGGAGTCCTGCAGCGGCCCGGCGTTGAATGCGCTCTGCATCAGCCAGATACCGATCGCGCCCGCGCCGACGAGCGCGTACGGCGCCCACGTGGTGAACATCGCGGCGACGCCGTTGGAGCCGAGGATCTGCAGCGTCTGCCTGGTCAGCGCGTCCTGAATGCCGAACACGAGGCCGGCGGCGGTCCCGGTCAGCATCGCCCGCGTCCGGCCGGGGTGCCGACGGCCCGCCTGCACGGCGGCGAACGCGACCACCGCGATCACCGCGGCGGCGGGCCAGTGCGAGACCGAGCCGAACGACAGCCCGATGGGCTTGGCCGAGCGCGACGCGGACAGCAGCGCCACCCCTGTGCACAGGACCGCCGCGCCGAGTATCTCCCGCACCCGCAGCGACGCCTTCGCGATCGGCACGGCGAGCACCAGGGCGAACACGAGATTGGTGGTGAGCAACGGCTCCACGAACGCGAGCGACAGGTGGCCGATCGACCAGGCGGCGAGTACCTGGCCGGCGATCATGCAGCCGATGCCCGCCAGCCAGCGCGGCTCGCGCAGCAGGTCGGTGATCAGCCGCAGCGACAAGAACCGCGAGGCCGGCTCGCGTTGCGCGGACTGCTGCTGCAGCACGAACCCGGTGCCGATCAGCAGCGCCGCCAACAGCGTGAGCCCGTAGTCGAGGCTGACGTCGACGTCCACGGCACCCTTCTGGAGGTCGCTGCGCCCAAAAAAGCTTCTAGGTATGGTAGCCGCGTCCAGGCCGCACGGCCGGCAGGCGCGACGGCGCACGTCACCTGCCTGCACGTCTTCTACCCGCAGCGTCTTGGGTCAACTGCTCGGAATGATAACGTTCCGGGTTCCGGAATTTTAGTTGCAAAACAACACGCTGGCCGCGAGGGCTGTATTCGGGCGCAAATAATGCCAGGTCGGGCCGTACTATCATCTTGACGGCAGGTGGGTGCCGTCATGATCGGTTAGGGAGTGCTCGGTGGGGGAAACAGCCGCAGTAACGAGGTCCGCGCGTGCCGACGCCAGGCTGGCAGGCGGCAGGCGTCGCGCCGTGGGAACAAGAGACCGGATCGTCGCCCACCTCGCGCTCGTCGCCGAGGTCGCCGACGGAACCGGGATGGCAAGCACCAGGCTGGCCGAGGCGGTCGGCTACCCGGGGTCAAGCGTGGCCTTCGCGCAGCTGCTGTCCGGCATGGAACGCGACGGCCTGATCAGCCGCGAGGTGCGGGGCAAGCGCACCTACCGGATCGCGCTGTCGGCCCCGGCCGCCGCCGGGCGCGGCGCGGAGCCGCCGCTGCGGACGGAGGGAGGCGGCCTGCCCGCCTTCGCTGGAGCCGTCAACTACGACGAGCTCGCCGACCGGGTGATCGTCCGGCTGGTCCGGCGGCTCGCGGAGCTGAGCCCGTCCGAGCTCGCGGTGCTCGAGCGGCTGCTCGTCCCGGAGGACAAGGGCTCGCTCAAGATCGTCTGAACGCCAGTTACCGGATACGGCGCAGGCCGGTCCGGTGGTGCCTGGCGGTCGCGATGTAGTTCTGCACGGCTTGCTCGGTCCACCGGGTGTCGACGGCCGACCGCTTGACCGTGGCGGGCACCCCGGCCACCAGGGACCCGGCCGGCACGACGAAGCCCTCGGCGAGCACCGCGCCCGCCGCGACGATCGAACCCTGGCCGATCACCACCCGGTTCAGCGTCACCGAGCCGGACCCGATCAGGCAGCCTGGCTCGACGACGCAGCCCTCCAGGTGCGCGTTGTGGCCCACCACGCAGTCGTCGCCGATGATCGTCGGGTACCTGGCGGTGCAGTGCACGATCGTGCCGTCTTGCACCGAGGTGCGCGCGCCGACCGTGATGTACCCGTGGTCCCCGCGCAGCACCGCGCCCGGCCAGACCGAGGCCTGCGGGCCGATCGTGACCCGTCCGATAACAACGGCATCAGGGGCGACATAGGCCGTTTCGTCGATCTGCGGCTCATCGTCATCCAGGGCGTAAATTGACACTGGCATAGGGTAGCGTCTCTGCTCGTGGCCAGCACTTCTGAGGCAGACCTCCCCATGACCGACTCCCCGGTACAGGCGCTGCTCGTTACCGCTGTCGCCGCCATCGGCGGGTCGGAGCGCGCCGGGCAGACGGTCATGGCCCAGGCGGTCTGGGACGCGGTCGCCGACCGGACGCACCTCGCCGTGCAGGCGGGCACGGGGACGGGCAAGTCGCTGGCCTACCTGGTGCCCGCGCTGCGGCTCGCCGCGGACAAGCGCGGGCCGGTCGTCGTCTCCACGGCGACCATCGCGCTG
Source organism: uncultured Streptosporangiaceae bacterium (assembly GCA_964581815.1). Lineage (GTDB taxonomy): Bacteria > Actinomycetota > Actinomycetes > Streptosporangiales > Streptosporangiaceae > Trebonia. Next base: position 29,607 of record CAZORE010000027.1, read on the forward strand.
CAGCGCCAGCTCGTCGAGCGCGACCTGCCCCGGCTCGCCGAGGCGCTGCGCGAGCCGCTTGGCCGCGCCCCCCGGTTCGCCATCCTCAAGGGCCGCAACAACTACCTGTGCCTTAACAAGCTGCGCAACGGGCCGCAGGACGAGCAGGACTCGCTTTTCGACGCCCTCGGCAGCACGGGACCGACGAGCCAGCTCGGCGCGCACGTCAAGCGGCTGCACCAGTGGGCCGCGTCGACCACCGCCGGCGACCGCGACGAGCTGGTCCCTGGAGTACCCGACCAGGCGTGGCGGCAGGTGGCGGTGACCGCGCGCGAGTGCCTGGGCGCGGGCCGCTGCCCGTTCGGTATCCAGTGCTACTCCGAGCGCGCCAGGCGGCTGGCCGCTGAGTCTGACGTCATCGTGACCAACCACGCGCTGCTCGCGATCGACACCCTCGGCGAGGGCGGCATCCTGCCCGAGCACCGCGTGGTCATCGTCGACGAGGCGCACGAGCTGGTTGACCGGGTCACCTCCGTGGCCAGCGGCGAGCTGTCCGGGTACCAGGTCGACTTCGCGGTGCGGCGCACCGGGCGGCTGGCCGAGGACGGGGAGCTCGCCCGGCTGTCCGAGGCGGGCAACGCGCTGGCCCCGCTGCTCGCCACCATGCCCGCCGGGCGGATGGACCACCTCGACCAGGGCCTCGGCGCGACGCTCACGGCGCTGCGCGACGCGGCAACCGCCTGCGCGGCGCAGGTCAGGAAGATCGCCGGCGCCAAGAACGAGGACGCCGACCCCGCGGAGGTCACCGCGGCGCAGACCGCGCTCGTCGGCCTCGAGGAGATCGCGGTCGACTCCGGCCGGATGATCGGCGCGTTCGACCAGCCCATCGCCGAGCGCGAGGAGGTCGTCTGGCTGGAGCGGCCAGAGGACTGGTCGGACAGCACCCGTCCCGCCTCGCTGCACGTCGCGCCGCTCGAGGTCGGCGAGGAGCTCGCCGAGCACCTGTTCGCGGAGAAGACCGTGGTGCTCACCTCGGCGACGCTGACCCTCGGCGGCTCGTTCATCCCGCTCGCGAAGCAGTGGGGCCTGGACACCGCGGCCATGGGGCGCGAGTGGGCAGGCATCGACGTGGGCTCGCCGTTCGCGCACGGGCGCAGCGGCATCCTCTACGTCGCCAGGCACCTGCCGCCGCCGTCGCGGGACGGCCTGCCGCCGGAGTACCTGGACGAGCTGTGGGAGCTGATCAAGGCGGCGGGCGGGCGGACGCTCGGGCTGTTCTCCTCCATGCGGGCGGCCAAGGCGGCGGCCACCGCCTTGCGCGAGTCGCTCCCCTTCCCGGTGCTCTGCCAGGGAGACGACTCCACCATGCAGCTGGTGAAGGAGTTCGCCGCCGACGAGCCCACCTGCCTGTTCGGCACGCTGTCGCTATGGCAGGGGGTGGACGTGCCCGGACCCTCGCTGCGGCTGGTGGTCATCGACCGGATACCGTTCCCCCGGCCAGACGACCCGCTGGCCTCCGCGCGGACCCGGGCGGCCGACGCGCGCGGCGGGTCCGGGTTCATGGAGGTATCGGCGAACCACGCCGCCCTGCTGCTCGCGCAGGGAGCCGGACGCCTGCTGCGGACCATGGACGACCGCGGGGTCGTTGCCGTGCTCGACCCCCGGCTCGTCACCAAGCGGTACGGCGAGTACCTGCGGGCGTCGCTGCCGCCGTTCTGGCAGACCACGGATCCCGAGGTAGTCCGGGGCGCGCTGCGGCGGCTCGCCGGAGCCTAGGTGAGCACGTGGGGCGGTGACGCGACGCGACCCCACGTTCGGTATGACATGGAATGGAAGGGCCTACGGTTTGTCCAGGGCGTCGAACATGTGCCGCTCCCACAGGTGCATGGAGGCCTCTTCCGGATAGGAACGGACGTCGGGCCGCAGGTCGTAGACGCGCGTCGTCCGGTGCTCGGTGCCGTACGGCTGCCAGCCCGGCTCGCCGTGGTACGCGAAGCCCAGCCATTCGCTGCGCATCAGGTCGCCGAGCGCGGTGAACTCGGCGGGCGGCCGCGGCCCGGTGAGCATCGCGCTGATGCCCTCGCGGTCGGCACCGAAGACGAGCGGGATGTCCAGCGCGTGGCAGGCGCCGAACGGGCCGCCTGGCGCCTGCGCGGTCAGCTCGTACAGGTACGTCGTGCCGCCGGACATGGCGTGCGCCTGCGCCAGGTGGAGCGTCGGCATGCGGAACAGCCAGTCGGAGAACACCAACTCGAACAGGCCGCCCGCGTCCTGGCCGGGGTAGGCCTCCCGGTAGCCGGCCGGGCCGTCAGGCGCCGGGGCGAAGTAGCCGAGCACCATCTCCGCCTCGTCCTCGGTGATCTGGCCGAGGCGGCCCGCAGCCGCGATGAACAGCCGGTACTCGTCCCGGTTGTGGCCGGTCAGCAGCTCCACGTCGCGGGCCGCGCCGGACACCAGGGCCCGCCATGGCGTCCTGGTCAGCACCTCGCCGTCGACTACCGGGGAGAACGGGGTGTCGGTGACCCGGACCGCGCCCCACTCGAGGTACTCCTTCATGTGTGCGGTGACGTCCATCTGGGCCGCGACCAGGCGCATCGGGTCGGTCCCTGCGAGCGCCTCGTACACCGCCGGCAGGCCGGCCACGGCGGCGACCGCCTCGGTGACCGCCGCCGCGAGGTCGGGCGCGAAGAACGTGCCGGGCACGGACTGGGCGATGGCCCGGCGGAACAGGCCCTTGGCATCGTCCATCGCGAGCAGGGCGGCGATCACGCCGGCCCCGGCGGACTCGCCGAACACGGTGACGTTGGCCGGGTCGCCGCCGAAGGCCGCGATGTTGTCCCTGACCCAGCGCAGGGCGGCGACCGCGTCGAGCAGGCCGCGGTTGGCGGGAGCGCCGTCGATCAGCGCGAAGCCCTCCATGCCGAGGCGGTAGTTGAGCGAGACGAATACCGCGCCGCCGTTCGCGAACGGCGTGCCGTCGTAGCCGGGGCCGCCGGAGCCGAACAGGTACGCGCCGCCGTGGATCCAGACCATGACCGGCAGCCCCCGCGCCTGGGTGTCCGGAGTCCACACGTTGACGGTCAGCCACTCGCCCGTCGTGTCCGGCGCCGGCTCCGGCGCGACCGGGGTGCCCGGGAACATCGCCTGCGGGCACTGCGGGCCGAACGCGGCGGCGTCACGGACGCCGTCCCACGCGGCCGCCGGCGCCGGCGCCTGGAACCGCAGGTTCCCAACTGGCGGCTGCGCGAACGGCACGCCGCGGAAGACGGCGTTGCCCTGCTCGACCCGCCCCCTCACCCGGCCGGCGCTGGTGGAAACCTCAGGTTCGGCTGAGCCCATGGGGCGACCTCCCGCTACGTCAGTGGAGCGTTGGCGTCATGTTTTTAATGACTTTAGGTTATTTAACCGGATCAAGCACCACCGGGATCCGGCGCGGCGCCGCCCCGGTATGGTGCAGCAGAGGCACTCTGTCATAGCGCTCAGTTTAGGAATGGAAACGTGAAGTCACCACGCAACGCCGATGATCTGCGGTTCGCATCGGAGCTCAGCGCCTTCGACGGCGAGCTCGAGATCGAGGGCGACTACGACCGGGTGCGGTTCGACGGCGGCTCATTCGAGAGCGCGGACGCCGGCCAGGCCCGGTTCGCCGAGTGCGTGTTCACCGGCGGGACCGGGTTCGAGGGCGCGCGGCTGCGCCGGGCCCGGCTGACCGACGTGTGGTTCGGCGAGACCAGGCTCGTAGCGGTGGATATGGCCGAGTCGTCGCTCACCGACGTCTGGTTCAGCGGCTGCGTGCTCGCCGGGGTGCAGGCGTTCTCCTGCATCGGCCGTCGGGTGCTGCTGCGCGGCTGCAAGCTCGACTCGGTGAACTTCCGCGACGTCAAGCTGACCGACGTGACCTTCGAGGACTGCGTGCTGCGCGACGTGGACTTCGCGTCGGCGAAGCTGTCCCGGGTGCGGTTCCCCGGCTGTCACCTCACCGGCGTGGACCTTACCCACGCCACCTGCACGGACGTGGACCTGCGGGGCGCGCGCCTCGGGTCGGAGTCGGCCGCTGGCATCAAGGCGGGCTACGACAGCATGCGCGGCGTCCGCATCGACTCCCTGCAGCTGTTGACGCTCGCGCCGCTGCTCGCGCACCACCTGGGCATCACGGTCGCGGACTGACGCTCATCGCGACGGCGAGCCGGCCCATCGCGGCGGCGAAGTGGTCGCCGCGGTCACGGTAGTCCCTGAAGTGGCCGAAGCTCGGGGCGGCCGGCGAGAGCAGCACGATGCCGTCCGGCCGCGCCCAGCCGAACGCCCGCGTCACCGCCTCATCCAGGTCCCGGCAGTCCTGGATGCCCGCGAAGTTTTCCTCCGCGGGGGCCGCGGTCGCCGCGAAGGCCGCGCCGATCCGGGGCCCGCTGTCCGGCAGCGCCAGAACGAAGGTCGGTTCTCCTCGTCCCCGCACGCCCTCCGCGAGCGGCGCGTAGTCGATGCCGCGGTCCTGTCCGCCGACGATCAGCGCGACGCGCCGGCCGGGGAAGGAGTCGAGGGCGGCGAGCGTCGGCAGCACGTTGGTCGACAGCGAGTCGTCGATGAACGTGACCCCGTCCACCGTGCCGACCGGGGTGAGGCGGCTGGGCAGCGGGATGAAGCCGGACGCCGCGTCGGCCAACCGCTCGTCATCCGCGGCCTGGCGGACCAGTTCCTGGTCGCCGGCGGCGGCGCCGAGTCCGCAGAGCACGGCGCGGGCGATCAGCGCGTTGCGGCGGTTGTGCCCGCCGGGCAGGCCCAGGCCGTCCATCCAGGTCGCATCCGGGTCGTCGGTTTCGCTGACCCATTTCACGCGCGGCCCGAGCAGCCGGGACCGCGAGCGCAGCAGCCCGCTGTCGCCGTTGGCGACGGTGAGGTCCGCGCCGGGCTGGGACGTCGCCGACAGCTTGTCGCCGTAGTAGCGCTCGACGTCGCCGTGCCACGGCAGGTGGTCGGGGTGCAGTGACGTCACGGCGGTGACCGGCGGGGTCACCGCGAGGTCGGCCGCCGTGTAGCTGGAGACCTCGATCACCCAGTAGTCGAAGTCGCCGGCCTGGTCCGGGTCGTAGGGCGCGACGCCGAAGTTGCCGCCCACCAGGGCGGTCCGGCCAAGGCCCCGCAGCAGGTGACCGATGACCGCGGAGGTGGTCGACTTGCCCTTGGTGCCGGTGACGTACACCACCCGCTCCTGGTCCGCCTCGTTCGCCCACAGGCCAAGGCCGCCGACGATGGTCACCCCGGCCGCGCGCAGCTCCTGCGCCGCGGCGCCGTAGGGGCTGATGCCCGGCGTCTTGATGACCACCGCGCAGGCCCTCAGGGCGTCCAGGCCCCCGTCGGCGGTGGGGAGTACGCCGCTCTCGTTCGGGCTGTCATCGACGAGGACCGGCGCCACGGCGAGCGTGCGCAGCTTGCGCACCGTCGCCTGGCCCTCTTTGCCGAGCCCCCAGACGCCGACCTTAGCGCCCTGCTCGGTAAGACGGGGCAGGTCGGACCAGCGCAGGGCCGGCCGCGTCATGCGTCACCGAGCGAGTACGCCGCGGGGACGAAGCTGACGCCGACCGGGTGCCGCATCGCCTCGATCTCCTCCCCGGCGGGCGCGTCGGGGCGTCCGGTGACCTCGGCCGCGAGCTCCTGCAGCAGGGCCGTCCCGGCCCGGTCGGCCCGCCGGGCGGCGAGCACGACCGCGGCGCGGCACTCGTTTACCTCGCCCACGCACTCGAACGGCTTGGTGCCCGAGCCGAGCAAGGTCTGGAACTTCCCCTTGAGCTCCGGGTTGTCCAGCGGCTCGCCGCCACCGCCGTCGGCGGCGAAGACCGCGCGCAGCTGCTCCGCCGGCATGAACGGGGCCAGGATCAGGTCGATGAAGCAGCACTTGTCGCAGCGACCGCACCAGTGGCCGAGCCGTCGGCTCGTATCGAGGTGAAAGGCCCGGTTACAGCTGCGGAACGTCCGGTGGTACCCGGCCAGCCCCGCGAACCGTTCCCCCACCCACAGTTCGGTCCGGTCACGCAGCGCGGAAAAGTAATCAGGCAGCCCGGCCGGGCCGGCCCGCAGCAGCTCACGGAAGCTCGCCTCGAACGCCGCGGACTTGGACCACTGATGGTTGACCGCCCGCCCGTCGTGCTCGAGGGTGGGCACCGAGGCCGACCACTCGTTGGACATCACCACCGCGTCCCGCCCGCCGAGGGTCGCGGCGAGCACCGCGATCGCGGAGATGATCCCCGTCACCGGCACGTGCCCGTTGAGGAACCCGAGCTCCGCCGACCGCAGCAGCTGCGGGTCGATCTCCCGTCCGGCCCGGATCACCGGCAGCCCGCTCACCGCCGCCGGCCGCTCAATCGCCGCGAACCGGTCCCCCGGCCGGTTCACCACGAACAACACGATGTCCCCGGTCCGCTTCCGCACCCCCTCCACGGTCACGATCGAGTCGATCCCCCCGCCGAACGGGATCAGCGGCCGCAGCGAGGATGCGGGAGCGTCGACCGGGGCGTCCGCAGTGCGTGGATGTGCCTTTGGTGTCGCTATAGCTACACCAATGGCACTTTCACACGGAGCTGGCGCAGCCGGGGAGAACGCGGTCGCGGCCGGCGAGGGGGCCGCGGGGGCAGAGTGGAAGGTGAGGTCGGAGAGGTCGAGGCCGTTGCGGTAGGCGTACTCGCCGAGCCCCGACAGGTAGAACTCGCGCAGGAAGTCCAGTTCGCGATCGGTCAGTGCCGTGTCACCAAGGTCGACGACCGGCGGCGCGCCGGTCTTGTAGTAGGAGACCCCCGCGAGCAGGTAGACGATCCGCGCCGCCGCCCGCGCGGCGGGCGAGTCCCAGCCGGCCCCAGGCGCGAGCGACACGCGCTCCGCGAACTCGCGTCCGTCCAGCGAGTACCGGCAGGTCAGCAGCCCCTGCTCCCCGTCAGCGGCAAACCCCTCGTACCTGAAGACCTGGCCGCGCGCGGGCGCAGCCCCCTCGAAAGCTCCTGGCGAGTTCATCGCGTGCGAGTTTACCGACTTGGGAGGGGCAAAGCCGCGACCCGCCTCGGGAAGCGAGGTGCGCTGGCGGTTCGAGCCGCGCGCGTTCGGGACCCGGCTTGTGGGTCACGACTGCGCGCGGGCGGACCGTCCGCACCTCGCAACCCAGCAATCAGGCTTGGGCCGACGCGCAGGACTCGGCGTCCCGCAGGGCGCGCAGGATGTTGCCGCCGGCCAGGGCCTTGAGGTCCGCCTCTGACCAGTGCCGCCGCTGCAGCTCGCGAAAGAGCGCCGGGTAGCGGCTCACGTCGTGCAGGCCGGGCGGCAGCGACGGGGTGCCGTCGAAGTCGGCGCCGATGCCGACGTGGCCGACGCCCGCCACCTCGCGGACGTGGTCGATGTGGTCGGCGACCTGGGCCAGGGTGGCGTCCGGCATCGGGTGGTCCTTCTCCCATTCCCGGAGCAGCCCGAACACCTGTTCCAGGTTGTCCGGGTCATGGCCGCGGCCCGCGGCGAACGCCTTGAGGTCGGCGAACCAGTCGGTGCAGGCCTGGGAGACGAAGAACGGGACGAACGCGACCATGCACACGCCGCCGTTGACCGCCAGCCGGGCGAGCACGTCGTCGGGCACGTTGCGGGGATTGCTGGTCAGCGCGAATGCCGAGGAGTGCGAGAAGATCACCGGGGCCCCGACGATGTCCAGGGCCTGGTTCATCGTGGTGACGGCCACATGGGACAGGTCGACGAGCATGCCGAGGCGCTGCATCTCCGTCACCACGTCACGGCCGAACGCCGACAGGCCGCCGCAGTCCGGCTGGTCGGTCGCCGAGTCGGCCCAGCCGACGTTGTCGTTGTGCGTCAGCGTCATGTACCGGACGCCGAGGGCGTACAGGGAGCGCAGCACGCCGAGCGAGCTGTTGATGCAGTGGCCGCCTTCCGCGCCGAGCAGCGAGGCGATCTTGCCCGCCGCGAACGCCGCGTCCACGTCGTCGGCGCGCACCGCCAGCTGGAAGCGGCTCGGGTAGGCGGCGATCATCCGGTGCACCAGGTCGACCTGCTCGAAGACCGCGGTCACCGCCGCGTCGCCCGCCAGGCTCGCCGGGACGTAGACCGACCAGAACTGGCCGCCCACCCCGCCCTCCACCAGGCGCGGTATGTCGGTGTGGGTGCTGTCAAGCCGCCCGGACAAGCCCGCGGCGGCCGGGTCGAGGGAAAACTTCTCCCTGATGACCCAGGGCAGGTCATTGTGCCCGTCGATCAGCGGGAAGCGGCTGAGCATCGCACGGGTCAGGGACAGGGACAGGGCAGCGCCGTCTGCGGTAACCACGTGGTCAAGGCTAGCCCGGCGTCCCGGTCAGGCCGCTTCCGGTACCGGCTCCGCGGCACCGCCCCGAGGCCCGGCGGCCATGGTGGGCGCGGCGTCGGCGTCGTTGACGAAGCAGGCGAACGCCACGCCGAGCGCCATCAGGCCGGCGGCGGCGAGGAACGCCAGGTGGTAGCCGGCCAGGTCGCGGGCGCCCGCCCCGGTCGCGGCGAGCACCGTGCCGAGCAGCGCGACGCCCGCCGCGGCGCCCGCCTGGCGGACGGTGTTCACCAGCGTGGAAGCGTGCCCGGTCTCCGCCGCGGTGACGCCTGCCATGTTCGCGGTCTGCGCCGGCGACATGTTGAAGCCGAACGAGCAGCCGGTGAAGAACATCAGCAGCGGTATCACCCAGAACGCGTCCGACGGCCCGGCCAGGGCCATCAGGCCGATGGTGGTGACCGTGCCGCACATTCCCGCGATCATCAGCCGCCGCGGCCCGACCCGTTTGTACAGCCGGGTGGTGACTTGAACGCCCATCATGCCGCCAAGCGCCTCGGTGAAGGTGGACAGCCCGGAGTGGATCGCGGAGAAGCCGAGGCCGTTCTGCAGGTAGAGCGGCACGAGGAACAGCGTGCCCATGAACCCGGCGCCCGCGGCGGTGAGGGTCAGGCTGGTGGTACGGAACAGCCGGTCGCGGTAGAGCCGCAGCCGCAGTAGCGGCTCGGGACGCCGTTCGACGGCGATGAACGCGGCGAGCAGCACCAGGCCGCTCACGCCGGTGCCGAGCACCGCCAGGGAACCCCAGCCCGAGACGGCCCCGGTCGAGAGCGAGTACATGACAAGCGGGAAGCCGGACGCGGCGAGCAGGAAGCCCGGCAGGTCGAACCGGCCGGGCGGGTGCTCGGACCCGGCCGGAAGGAACAGCAGGCCGACCAGGACCGCGGCCACGCCGACCGGCAGGTTGATGTAGAAGATCCACCGCCAGGACAGGCCGTCGACGAGCGCGCCGCCGATCACCGGGCCGAGCGCCGGGGCGAGCAGCGTCGGCACGGTCAGCACCTGGTTGGCCTTGATCCGCTCGGCCGGCGGGAACGCCCGGGTGATCATCGTCATGCCGACGGGAACCAGGATTCCGCCGCCGAGCCCCTGCAGCGCGCGGAACGCGACGAGCTCGGGCAGCGTGGTCGCCAGCCCGCACAGCGCGGACGCCACGGTAAACAGCGTGATCGCCCCGAGCAGCACGTTACGGCCGCCGAAGCGGTCACCGATCCAGCGCGAGGCGGGCATCGCCACGGCCAGCGTCACCAGGTAGGCGGTCACCACGCCGCTGACCGAGCCGATCGGCACCGCGAAGGACCGCGACAACGTGGGCAGCGCGACGTTGACCACGGTCCCGTCCATGATGTTCATGAACATGGCCGCGACGAACACCGCGCTGACGACGGCCTTCTGGTTAACCGAGCGGACCGGCAGGGCGCACTTCACAAATCAGAAGAAGATCAGGAAAGCTGCGCTTGTACCAGGGATGTGGGCGGAGACATGGGCCACAGCCGTCGGGCACCTAGACCCCGTGCGGCGGCGTCGCCCCCGCGGGGGTTGCTCCCCCCTTCCGCTTGCGCGGGCCGATGGTGGACAGCCGGATGCGCGCGATGATCATCCAGGCGACGCCGATGAGGATCATCGCGCCGATGCCGGTCAGCCAGTGGGCCATGTCGTGCGTCCACAGGGCGTCGGGCTTCTGGCCGTTGGGACCTTGGCTGATCGAGGACTGGATGACGTTCAGGTTGATCGTCGAGGCCACCGCGCCAAGCCCCCAGCGCGCGGGCGCGATCAGCGCCACCGAGCCGATCGCCCCGGTCAGCGGGAACAGGCCGCCGGACAGCGCCACCTGGACCATGGTGACCCCGACGAGGATCGGCATGGTCTGGTCGCCCTTGGTCACCAGGGTGGAGATCGCCAGGCCGATGAGCATGGAGGTCACCGAGAGCACCGCGAGCGCGATAAAGATCTCGATGATCGCCGGGCCGGGGATAACCACCCCGCTTGACGGCATCTTCACGCCGAGCAGGCCGACGAGCACGACGAGCAGGCTCTGGAACACGGCAATCACGCTAAGCACGAGGACCTTGGAGAGCAGATAAGCGGTGGCCGACAGCCCCACCATCCGTTCTCGCTCGTAGATGTCGCGCTCCTTGATGAACTCGCGGATCGACAGCGCCGTCCCTGACAGGACCGAGGACATCACCAGGATCATGATCATCTGGATGGCGCTGACGTTGAGCCCGGGCACCGGGGTCGACTGGACCAGGCCGAAGTGATTCGGGGTGGCCCGCACCAGGGCGCCGAGCAGGATCGGCATCAGCACGCAGGTGGCGATGAAGACCCGGTCCGCCACCATGACCCGGCGGTACCTGCGGGCCATGGTGAAGATCTGGTCGAAGCTGCTGCGCTGCTTCGGCCGGGCGTTCTCCTGCCCGGCCGGGCGCCCGGCGTCGAGCCGCCGCTGGCGGACAGAGATCGGGGTGGCCACGTACTTCACGAAGTCGGGCGAGGCCCGGTACTCGGCGGCGAAGTCGCGCTCCGGCTCGTCGGCGAACCGCTGGAAGACGTCCGCCCAGTCACCCGCGTTGAAGTACTTCAGGCCCTCGGAGGGCGGGCCGAAGTAAGCCATCTTGCCGCCGGGCTGCAGCACGATGAGCCGGTCGCACTGGTCGATGAGCTTCGACTCGACGTCGTGAGTGATCACGATGACCGACTGCCCCGTGGCGGCGTCCTTGTTGGCCATCTTCCGCATCTGCGTGAACATGTCGCGCTTGAGGTGCGGGTCGAGCGGCGAGGTCGGCTCGTCGAGGAACAGCAGCGACGGCTTGGTCAGCAGCTCCATGCCGATGTTGACCCGCTTCTTCTGACCGCCGGACAGCCGGTCGATGCGGGTTTCCGCGTGCCTGGTCATCGACAGCTCGTCGAGCACCTCGCCCACCCGCTGGTCGCGCTCGGACTCCCCGGTGTCCGGCGGAAAGCGCAGCTCGGCCTGGTAGCCGAGCGCGGTCTTCGCGGTGAGCTGGTCGTGCGTGACGGACTCCTGCGGCACGAAGCCGATGCGCTGCCGCAGCTCGTCGTAGTTCTCGTACAGGTCGCGGTAGTCGTAGAAGACGTTGCCAGTGGTGGCGGGCCGCTTGCCGGTCAGCGCGTTGAGCAGGGTGGACTTGCCCGCGCCCGCCGGGCCGATGACCGCCATCATGGACCGCTCGGCCAGCGGGAAGGTGATCCCGTCGAGCAGGATCTTGTCCTTGTGGCCGTCGTGCACCACGACCCGCAGCTCGTGCGCCTCGAACGTGGCCCGCCCGTCGTCGACGTATTCGATCAGCTCGCCGCCCACCAGCCGGAAGGTGGCGTGGCCGATCGCGATGATGTCGTTGTCTTTCAGCTCGGCCTGGTTGACCCGGGTGCCGTTGACGAACGTGCCGTTGTGGCTGCCCAGGTCAAGGATCTGGTACCGGCCGGTCGCTGACTGCCGCAGCTCGGCGTGCTGCTTGGACACCCCGAGGTCGGACACCACGATGTCGTTGTCCGGGCGGCGGCCGATCTTCATGACCTTGGACTGGATCCGCACCTTGGACGTGGGCTCGCGCAGCACGCCGGGCATGAACGTGGTGTCGCTCGACGACACCGGTGCCCGGTGGCCGCCGCCCGCGCCCGGCTGGCCGCCCGCGCCCGGCGGCTGCTCCAGCTCGAAGCGGAGCACCGGGCCGTCCTCCGGGTGCCCGAAGTGCACCACGTACGGCTTGCTGACCTCCAGGCGCATGATCCGCTCGGAGCCGAGGAACGTGCCGTTGCGGCTGCCCCGGTCCTCGAGTACCCAGACCGGTCCCTCGACGCGGAGCACCGCGTGCTCCCACGACACGCGCGCGTCAACCAGCGGAATGTCCGCCCGCTCGTCGCGCCCGATCCGGTACTCCTGCCCGCTGTCTAGCCGGTGGGTGTTACGCACCGTGCGCACAAGCAGGGGAGGTGCGGCATGCGAGCTCTGAGCCACTTGATTCCCCACCGATGAATTCCTCCCGCTCACGCAAATACTGCCCGTCTCGGGCATAAGTCTGGTCAAGAGTCTAGGGCCCGGACGTGATTTCCGGAATCTGGTGAACTATAACTACGACGAGACGCTTCTCGCGTTCTCACGTGTGTAGATATCTGTCGATGTCAGAATTCGGCAGCACAGACCTGGGGGGCCGACCATGAGCTCAGATCCCAACCAGCCGGCGCAGCCCCCGGCCCGGCGGTCAACCGAGCCGCCGGACGAGCCCGCCCCGCCCACGGTGCGGATGCCGGTGCAGCCGGCCGGGCAGGACTCGCCCGCCGGACCGTCGGCACCGGGGCAGGCGCCGCCTCCCGGGCGCATGCCGCCCGGTGGGATGTCGCCCGGGCGGGTCCCGTCCTCCGATCAGGATCCGTCCCCCGGACGGTGGCAGGAGCCGGCCACGGCGCCGGCGCCGCAGTGGCAGCCCACGCCGCCGCCGAATCCGCAGCCGCAGCCGCAGCCGCAGTGGCAGCCCACGGTCAAGGAGCCCGCGCTTGACCCCACCTTGCAGCAGCCGGCGCAGGGCCGCGCCGCACCGGACGCGATGCCGCCCACGCAGGTGCAAGGCCCGCGGCCGCAGTGGCAGCCGCGCCCGCAGTGGCAGGAGCCACAGGACATGCCGCCGCAGGCCGGGGCGCAGTGGTCGCCGCAGCCGCCCCAGGCCGGGGGGCAGTGGCCGCCGCAGTCGCCGCAGCCGCCCCAGGCCGGTGCCCAGTGGGGACCGCCGGGGCAGCAGCCGCGGTCGCGCCGCGCCCCCAGGCGGCGCCGCGTGCGGCGCTCGGTCATGGCCACCTTCATCGTCGTGGTGATCCTGATCCTCCTGGTCATCGGCGACCGGGTGGCCGCCGCGGTCACCGAGAACGCGTTCGCCAGCCAGTTCCAGTCGCAGGGGGTCCCCGTCAAGCCGTCGGTCAACATCGAGGGCTTCCCGTTCCTCACTCAGCTCGCCGCCAAGGACTTCAAGAAGGTTGACATCTCGGCGAGCAACATCCCGGTTAACCTGCCCACCGGGGGCAGCCTCTCGATCACCAGCGTCCACGCGACGATCACCGGCCTGCACATCAGCGGGTACTCCAGCAGCGCGAACGCCACGGTGGACCACATCACCGCGACGGCGTTCGTCTCATTCGGCTCACTCGCGGCCGCGGGCAGCCTCGGCGGCACCGGGGTCACCCTGACGCAGGCCGGGCCGAACACGGTGAAGATCACCGCCGGCATCGGCGGCATCGCCTCTGACACCGAGGAAGCGCAGATCCTCCAGACCGGGCCGCAGACGATCACCATCAAGATCGTCAGCAGCGGCGGCGGCCTCGGCGACGTGCTCGGCGCGATCGGCTTTAACTCCTTCTCCTTCACCCTCCCGAAGGTCGTCCCGGCCAGCCTCCGGATCACCGCGCTCACTCTCAACTCCCAGGGACTCACCGTCTCGGCCGCCGCATCCAACGCCACCTTCAGCCAGAGCTCCACGAGCAAGTAGCACCGCCCGGCGCCGAATAACGGGAGCTCCCCCGGGAAGATGCGGGGTCAGAGCCGGCCAGGTCCAGGTATAAACGACAGGGACGGTTTAAGCAGCACCAGGGAAGCAGAGCTACCCCGCGGCTTTGGTCCGTGTGGCCGGGCCTGATACGATCGCGGTTTTTGCGATCAGGCCCGGCTGCACGGACATCGGGGGGTACGGGGGTCGTCCCCCCGGGGGAGGACTGCGTGAGCGAGTACCAGCCGCGGGCACAGGGCGGGTGGCCGGCGCAGCCGCCTGCGGGCGGATACGGGCCGGACGACGGCTCCGGCTACGGGCGGGGCTACGGCCCGGCGGCGCGGTTGCCGCGGCGCCGCCGGCGCAGGCGCCCGCTCATCGCGCTCACGGTCGTGCTGGTGGTCCTCCTGGTCATCGCCGGCGTCCTCGACCAGGTGTTCCGGGTGTACGCGCAGAACCGGGTCGCGCAGCGGATCGAGCAGCAGTCCGGGCTCAGCGCCCGGCCGTCGGTCACCATCGAGGGCTGGCCGTTCCTCACCCAGATCGCCGCGCACGACCTCAAGGCGGTCGACATCAGCGCGAACGACGTCACGGCCGACAGCGGCAAGCTCCCGTTCAGCGTCACCGCCAAGGCGACCGGGGTGCACCTGAACTCCTCGTTCAGCGGCGCGACCGTCGACCACATCAACGGGCAGGCGACGGTGCCGTTCTCCTCGGTGGCCAGCCTGTTCCCCGTCAGCGGCGTCACGCTCAGCGCGGATCCCGCGGACGGCCCGAACGCGGTCAGGGCCGACGCGGGCATCGCCGGCAGCCTCACCGGCACGGTCAAGCTGACCAGCCCGAGCAAGATCACCGTCACGCTCAACTCGGCGAGCGGCATCGCCGCGGCGTTCAGCCAGCTGACGAGCAACTCGGTCACCATCACCATCCCGCAGCTGCCCGCCGGGCTGGTAGTCAGGTCGGTCAGCGTGACCAGCCAGGGCATCGTCGCAACTGCATCGGCCAGTCACACGACTCTTACCCAGTAACTATCCGGCGACAATTTAGTGCCGCGCTGACGCCGCGTGTCGCAAGAAGTGACAGCAGTCACCGCCAAGCCATGGCATATTGGTCGATACAGGACTAAGGGGAAGAATCGGAAGCGCTCTCAGATCCACCGCCGGGTGCCCCATAATGAGCGGGAGCGCGCCGTGCACCAGGATTACAGGAGTCGCCCGTGACATCCGGCAAGAAGGTCAGCCGAAAGGCAACGCCGGCTAGCGTGGAACCGAACACGTCGGTGCGAACCCTCATTCTCGGAATCGACCGTAGCGGCCGGATCGTGCAACATGATCGCACCGCTCCCAAGATTCTCGCACGGGATACAGACGCTCTTCTCGGAGTTCACCTCAGCGACATCACCGCCAACCCTTCGGATAAGGTGACCGGCGTCGGCATCGGCATCCTGCTCGAGGCCATGAAATCCGAGCGCGAGGGCAACACCGTGCTGACCATCGCGCTCGCGGGCGGGCAGAGCGCCGACGCCGTGGTCACGGCCAAGCCGATGCAGACCGGCACAAGCGACGTCGCCGCCTTCGTGATCATGCAGATCCCGGTCCCCTCCGCCGAGCGGTTCGTCGACCCCGCGCTGATGCGCGACATCCTGCTGCGCGACACGCGCGGCCCGGTCGAGGAGGACACCCTCGACTTCAGCGACCTCGCGAAGAAGATGACCGCGCAACTGGTGCCCACGTTCTGCACCGCGGCCGAGGTGCTGGTGCTCGAGTCGCTCATCGGCGAGAACGAGGTGCCCACCCACGGCCCGGACGCGAACGTGCCGGTGCGCCGCCTGCACCTGCGCAACGACGAGGAAAACCCGGCGTGGAACTCCGCGTTCCCGGTCGGCGAGATCCTCCGCTATCCGCCAGGCTCCCCCTACACCCGGGCCATCGAGTCCGGCCAGCCGGTGCTCGAGCACGCGACCGCGGACAGCGCGAAGAAGCTCGCCAAGTCCTGGCGGCGCAACCCGGTCGGCGGGCTGCTGTCCGACGTGTCCATGCTGATCCTCCCGCTGATCTTCCGGGGCACCGTGCTCGGCCTGTTCTGCTGCTTCCGCGAGGCGGGCAGCCGCAGGTTCGACCGCTATGACGCCGAGATGGGCATGGAGTTCGCCTCACGGTCGGCGGTGTTCTTCAATCACGCGACCCGGTACAACCGGGAGCACGCCACCGCGCTTACCCTGCAGCGCGCCATGCTGCCCACCGGGCTCACCTACCCGTCCTCGGTTGAGGTCAGGCACCGTTACCTGCCGGGCAGCGAGCTCGTCGAGGTGGGCGGCGACTGGTACGAGTCGATCCGGCTGCCGGGGGCGCGGGTCGCGCTGGTGGTCGGCGACGTCGCCGGGCACGGGGTGCGCGCCGCGGTCACCATGGGCCGGCTGCGTACCGCCATCCAGACGCTCGCCATGCTCGAGCTGCCGCCCGCCGAGTCGCTGCAGCAGCTCGATGAGCTCATGCAGAACATCGGCGAGCGCGAACCGCACTTCGCCACCTGCGCGTACGCCGTGTACGACGGCGTCACCGGGGAAATCGAGCTCGCCGTCGCGGGCCACCTGCCGCCGCTGCTCGTGCACCCGGACGGCCGCAACGAGTACCTCGAGGTCACCCCGTCGCCGCCGCTCGGCATCGGCAACGGCGTGGTGGACACACAGGTCATCGGCGTCTCGGACGGGTCGCTCTTCGTGCTGTACACCGACGGGCTCGTCGAGTCGCGTGACCGGGACATCTCCGACGGCCTTGACCGCCTCCAGGCCGCCTTCGGCGAGGGCGCGCCGGAGAAGGACCTGGAAGACCTCTGCAAGACCGCGCTGGAAGGCGTCTACACCGACGCCAAGCGCGACGACATCGCGGTGCTCATCGCCAAGCTGCGGCGCATCCCCGAGGACCACCGGCTCTGCTTCCAGCTCGAGCCCAAGCTGTCCGCGGTCCGGGACGCCCGGGTGATGATCCGTGACCCGCTCAAGCGGTGGGGCCTTGAGGACCTGATCGACACCAGCGAGCTGCTCGTCTCCGAGCTGGTCACCAACGCGATCAAGTACGCCAACGGCGAGGTGCTGCTGCGGCTCATCCTCGAGCCCGACTCGCTCGTCTGCGAGGTGCACGACTCCTCGCCCGCGCTGCCCCGCGTGCTGCAGGTCGACAAGGACGCGGAGAACGGCCGCGGCCTGCACGTGGTGTCGCAGATGTCGTCCCGCTGGGGCGCGCGCCGCACGCTCACCGGCAAGGTCGTCTGGTGCGAGCAGGCCGTCCCCGAGGAGGTCACCGAGGCAATGCGGGCCGCGCTGCCCGATCCCCTCGTGGCGATCCCGGCGGGCTTAGCGTAACGCCGGGGGTCATTCGACCGTGACGCTCTTGGCCAGGTTGCGGGGCTTGTCGATGTCCCGGCCGAGCTTCGCGGCGGCGTGGTAGGCGAGGATCTGCAGCGGGATGTTGAACAGGATCGGCTCGAGCTCGGGCTCGGCCCGCGGCACCCGGATCGTCGCGTCGGCCAGCCCGTCAGGGATGTCGGCGCTCGTGAGCGCGATGACCGGGCCGCTGCGCGCCTTGATCTGCTCGATCGTGGAGATGTTCTTGGCGATCAGGTCGTCGGACGGGATGATCACCACGCTCGGCATCTCGGGCTGGATCAGCGCGAGCGGCCCGTGCTTGAGCTCGCCCGCCTGGTAGGCCTCCGCGTGCACGTAGGAGATCTCCTTGAGCTTCTGCGCGCCTTCCCTGGCCACCGGCCAGCCGCGGACCCGGCCGATGAAGAACATGTGGCTGGCCTCGGCGAACTGGTGCGCGATGGCGGCGATCTCCTGCTCCGAGCTGAGGATCGCGTCCACCTGGGCCGGGAGGACGCGCAGGCCACCCACGATGCGCGCCCCGTTGGCGGCGGACAGGTCGCGCACCCGCCCGAGCAGCAGCGCGAGCAGGGCGAAGTTGACCGCCATGTTGGTGAGCGCCTTGGTGGACGCGACCGCGACCTCCGGGCCCGCGTGCAGGAAGATGCCGTGGCCGCACTCGCGCCCGATGGCGCTGCCGACCACGTTGACGGCCCCCATGACCTGGCCGCCCTTGCGCTTGAGCTCCTGCACGGCCATCAGCGTGTCGCTCGTCTCGCCGGACTGCGAGACGGCGACGTACAGCGTGTCCGGGTCCACGACCGGGCTGCGGTAGCGGAACTCGCTGGCCGGCTCGGCGTCAGCGGGGATGCGGGCGAGCTCTTCGACCAGGTTCGCGCCCATCTGCCCCGCGTAGTAGGCGGAGCCGCAGCCGAGGAACTTGACCCGCTTGATGTTGCGCAGCTCGCGGGCGTCCAGGTTGACGCCGCCGAGCTTCGCGGTGGCGAACCGCTCGTCGAGGCGGCCCATGACCGCGCGGCGGATGGCGTCCGGCTGCTCGTGGATCTCCTTGCGCATGTAGTCGCTGAACGCACCGAGCTCGTAGTCGTCCGCGTCCGCGTCCACGGTCGTCGGCGTCTTGATGCTGTTATCCGCCGACCCGGTCAGCGTCCTCGTGTGGAAGTCGGTCGCCTTGATCGTCGCGACCTCGCCGTCCTCCAGGTAGATGACCTGGCGGGTGTAGCGGACGAGCGCGGCGATGTCCGAGGCGACGAACATCTCGCTGTCGCCGAGGCCGAGCACGATCGGCGAGCCGTTGCGGGCGACGACCAGCTGGTCGGGGTGCCTCGTGTCGAGGAAGACGAGCCCGTAGGTGCCCTCGACGCTGCGCAGCGTCCGGATGACGGCCTCTTCGAGCGTGGTGTCGTCGTCCTCGCCCAGCTCGGCCGCCACCATGTGCGCGAGCGCCTCGGTGTCAGTGTCGGTGACGAACTTCACGCCCGCGGCGGTGAGCTGGGCGCGGAGCGCCTCGGCGTTTTCGATGATCCCGTTGTGGACCACGGCGATGCGGTGCTGTGCGTCGGTGTGCGGGTGCGCGTTGGTGTCGTTCGGCTCGCCGTGGGTGGCCCAGCGGGTGTGGCCGATGCCGATCGTGGCCTTGGTCTGCTTCGCGGCGAGCTTGTCCCGCAGGTCCTGCACGCGGCCGGCCGTCTTGGTGACCTGCAGGCGGCCGCGGTGGACGACGGCGACGCCCGCCGAGTCGTAGCCTCGGTACTCGAGCCTGTGCAGCCCCTCGACAAGCACGGGGGTCGCGTCGCGCTTGCCGATGTATCCGACGATTCCGCACATGGGTTGCCGGTCCTCTCTCTAGCCGTAGACCATGCGGCGGAGCTGGCGCTCCGACGCCTCGGGCGTGCGGAACCGACGGGTCCGCAGCTCACCCGCGATCTGCGGCCAGATGTCGTCGTTCTTGCGGTTCCTGCTCTTGAGGTCCTGGTGACGCTTGACCACGTACTCTTCGACCGTCTGGCCGAAGTACGCCATCACGTCCGCCACGACCCGCGTCGCGGTCGCCTCGTCAAGCCCGGTGCTCATCGCCACGTGGCGGACCAGGTCTTGCGGGTAGGGCGCGTCCCGCGCTTGCAGCTCATCCATATACGTCCGTTATCTTGCCAGAGCAGCGCGCTTCAGGCAAATTTGTGCCCGATTTCGGGCAGGAACCGGCCGGATATGTCCGCAAAGACGCGTTAGGGCCGATCGTCGCGTGAGTGGGCGGGGAGCATGCGACGACCGGCCCGTAAGCGAATCGCCAGTGACGGCGAAATCGTTACTCCGTCGTCCCCGGCTTGTGGCATGTGCCGGGCCACGGGCACGGCGCGCGAGAGGGCCAGCTCGGGCACGGCGGGCGGAACCCGCCGGGCCACGGGCACCGCGCGCGAGAGGGCCGGCTCGGGCACGGCGGGCGAGGCCGTGGGCTCGCTGTGCGGGGCTGAGCGGGCGAGGCAGGCGAGCGCGACGCTGGCCGCGAGCACGGCCAGGCAGGCGACGACGGCGCCGGCCACGCCGGTCCCCGGCGTTTCGCCGAGCAGCCCGATGCCGATGGCCACGCTGGTCACCGGGGTGACCGCGGCGATGACCGGCAGCGTGACCATGGGCCGGCCGGCCTGGTAGGCGGTCTGCGTCAGGAGCACGTTCCCCGCGCCGACGACGGCCACCGCGTAGACCGTCCACGAGGTGAGCAGCGCGGCCGGGCCGTGGCTCGCCACGTAGGAGAACGCCATGGTGACCACCGCCGAGCAGGTATCGGCGAGACCCGCCGCGACGGCGAGCAGCACCGCGCGGCTCCGGCCCGCGGCGCGCAGTCCGGCGGACGCGGCCACCAGCGCGCCGCCGCCGGACACGACGGCGCCCAGGGCCGCCGCGACGTTGTAGTCCGGGTGGCTGGCCGGGTGATGGTGCCCGGGCGCGGTCACCGCGAGGAACGCGGCGATGGCCAGCACCACGGTCAGCGCCGCGACCCAGGCCGCCCGGCTGAGCGGGCGGCCGGACCAGACGCGCACGATGACCACCGCGACGATGAGCTCCCCCGCCACCAGCATCTGCACGGTCGCCAGCGGGCCCGACCGCAGCGCGACCGCGTGCGCCGCGAACCCGCCGACCTGGGCGGCGATCCCCAGCAGCCACAGTGGCTGGCGGGCCAGCAGGAGCAGCAGCCGGGGCCGTCCGGCCGACGACTCCGGCGCAGCGGCCGCCTGCCGCTGCTCAACCGCGGCCCCGGCCCCGTAAAGGATGGCGGCGGCCAGCGCGGTCACGATCATCAGGGTCACGGCACCACGCTAAGGCGATGCATCGCGTTAGACCATCCGGATTGTCCCCCATTCACCCGTAGGGTTAGCCCCCATCCCCGCCGGGGTTACCTTCACCGCCGGGCTGTCCACGGCCGCCGACGACTAGCCCGAGCACGCTTAATGTGACCGTAGTCGAGCCAGCGGAACGTTCCCGGCGAGCCCTGGTCGCCTTCCGAAGACGCACGCGACCCGCATCGGCACGACACGGAATCGTAACGGGACGGACAGCAACGGGCCAGGTGGCGTATACCGGGGTGAGTGAACCCAGATGGAGCCCTCCGGCGACGCCGGACCCCCGTCGCGGCGCTCGCCTCCTACCACCGGTGCCAGGACCGGATGACTTGCGCCTGGGCCGGCTTCCAGGCCAAGCGGTGGGAGCGCCTCGCGCAGCAGGCGCGCTTGGGCACGCCCGCGGAAAAGGTAGCGGCAAGTATCCTCGAGGACCTGTTCACGATGGTCCTCGACTGGCGCCTCTCGGAAGTGCACAACCAGGCAGGCCACGCGGGCCTGACCCTCACCAGGCTCGGCGCTCAGCAGCTCATCGTCGAGGTCAGGCCACCGGGGGCACTGGCATGGAATGAGCATGCCATCGACCTCGCGCTGGCCCAGGCACGCAGGCACGCCGACGGGCAGCGGGTCAAGGCCATCGCGATCAGCGACGGGATCATGCTCTACGCACGGGACCTCATCCCAGGCGGTCACCGGGACAGGCTGTTCACCAGGCTCAACGAGCCGTGGGCACCGGAAGACCTGTGGTGGCTGAGCGTCGACGGGATCTACCGCCCGCGCGAGGACGCGGCAGGGGCTGACCTGCGCCTCCTCCCGGTCGCCACGACGGCCGAGCGCCTCGACTGACGG
>CAZORE010000027.1:51084-58669 GCA_964581815.1 uncultured Streptosporangiaceae bacterium
TGACGGGTTGGTGGTGTGATAGCACCTAAAACCCTACATAACACGCAAACCCTTCACGATCATGATGCAGCCGCGAGGCCAAGAACAGGAAACACGCGGCTCACGGTCCTCGCCGGTCCCGCTGGTCGCGGCAGCCCCAACAGCGGCCTGACGGGAGCATGGCTTCAGCAGGCGAAGATGGCGCGGGCGGCCTGGCGGCCGGACTCGAGGCCGGCCGCCAGGAGCTTGGGGTCGGTGGTCAGGCGGCTGACCGGCGGGACCGACGCAGGCGGGTAGATCACCAGGGCCGTGCCCTCGACTTCGTGCAGCTTAATGCGGGCGACGTCGGCGGCGGTGCGGACCGGGCGGGTGAGCAAGGCCGTGCGCAGCTCAAGGGACTCGCGGCGCAGCGCCGTCCGGGCGAGAATGCGACTCGACCGCGGCACGCGCGGCGCCTTGGCACCGTCCGGGCCGGGCGAGGCGGCCGCCCCGTGGCCGGCGGCGCTGCCCTCACCGTTCTGGACGCCGGCCGGCCGGCCATTCCTGGCGCTGGCGGACCGGTCGGCCGAACCGTTCGAGTCGCCGTCCGGCGAGCTGTTCTGGACGCCAGCTTGCTGGCCGTTGGACACGTCGGCGGTCGACTCGTTCAGGTCATCGAGGTCGTTGCCCTGCGGGTCCACCTGCTCAGGGGTGAGCGGGCGGCGGGAGCGCAGCAGCAGCACGTGGGTCGCGCCCTGGGCGAGCGGCGTGCGGAACGGTATCGACTCGGCCACGCCGGCGTCGTAGAAGCGGCGGCCGCCGAGCTCAACCGGCGGCCCCGCCAGGAAGGGCAGCGACGCACTGGCCCGCAGCGCCAGCCGCAGCTCCACCGGGCCGACGAGGAACGGCCGCAGGTCGGTCGACTCCCCCGTCTCCGCGTCCGTCCCGAGCGGGTGGTACTCGATCGGACTGGCCAGGATCGACGCGAAGTCCATCGGCCATTCCGTCTGGTACACCTGCTCGACGAGCGTGCGGACGTCGACGACGGGCCGACCGCGCAGCAGCGACGACCACCGAATGAGCGTCTTCGCATAGTCGGGATCGGCCCAGCCGCGCAGCCGGTCGGGCTCAGAGCTGATCAGCCACGCCCCGGTCAGCGCCCCCGCCGACGACCCGTAGACCGCATCGAACGCGGACACCACGCCAAGCTCATGCAGCGCCAGCGCCATCCCGGCCGACACGGTCCCCCGCATGCCGCCACCCTCGACTGAGAGCACGATCCGGTGCGGATCTTCACGATGACCAGGCCGGCTCCCCGCCCGCACGCGTTCTTCGATGAGCTCAAGGACTTCGTGCACCCTCGCAACCGTACCCGCTGCCGGAGAGGGGAAGGGGGCGCGGCTTCAGCTGGCGGTTTGAACGCCCGAAAGAGACCCCAGTGCGGGCGGCAGCGAGCCCGAGTAAACGACGGTCAGACGGTGCGTCGCGCGGGTGATCGCCACGTACAGGTCGTGGCCGCCGTTCGGCGACTGGGCCAGGATGCCGGACGGGTCGGCGACGATCACCCGGTCGAATTCGAGGCCCTTGGCCTGGGAGACCGTGAGCAGGGCGGCCGCGGAGTCGAGTGACTCGGGCTGGTCGCCGGGGACGGCCTCGGGGACCGCCTGCGCGAGCGGGCCGATCAGCGCGTCCGGCGCGATGACCGCCAGGCGGCCCGCGTCAGGCCCGCCGATCTCGGCCAGGTCAACCTGGACGCGGGCGGCAACGCAGGCGGCCAGGTCACCGTCGCCGGCCCGGACCGCCGCGGGGGGAACGCCCTCGGAGCGGACCGAGTCCGGCGGCTGCTCGCTTGCGGAGACCGAGGCGAGGACGTCGGCCGCGACCGCCATGATCTCCGCCGGGGTGCGGTAGTTGACCGTGAGGCGCTCCTCGCGCCAGCGGCGGCCGACCAGCGGGGTGAGCATGTCCTTCCACGAGGTCGCGCCGGCGGGCGAACCGGTTTGCGCTACGTCGCCGACCACGGTCATGGAGCGGGCCGGGTTGCGCCGCAGCACCATCCGCCACGCCATCGGGGACAGCTCCTGTGCCTCATCGACGATCACGTGGCCGTACGCCCAGGTGCGGTCGGCGGCGGCGCGCTCGGCGGTGGAGAACGCCACGCCGCCGTAGGTGTTCCAGTCCGACAGCCGCTCGGCGTCGAGCAGGCCGAGCTGGCTCACCGTCATGGAGAACTCCATGCCCTGAACGATCGCCTGGTCGAGTACCTCCTGCGCGTACTCCTGCTCGGCGCGGCGGGCGCGCTCGGCCGCGCGGCGCGCCGCCCGCTGCGCGGAGTCGTCGACGCCGAGCAGCTCGGCGGCCTCGTCGAGCAGCGGGACGTCCGCCACCGTCCAGCGGGACGGGTTCGCGGTACGGGCAAGCCGCTCACGTTCTGCGTGATCCAAGACAGCTCCGGCGGCGGACCTGATCGCCTGCGGCGACCGCAGCAGGCCGGCCAGCAGCATTTCCGGTGTGAGCAGCGGCCACAGCGCGTCGAGCGCCGCGTTGACCCCTTCGGAGTCCCACAGCCGGGTGCGCGCGTCCGGCAGGTCTTCCTCATCGAGCGGGCGGTTGAGCACCCGTGCCTCGGACCGGGCGAGGTCGGTGAGCAGTTCGGTGACGAAGAGCTTGCGCGCCACGTTGTGCGGCTTGCGGGTGGAGCGGGCCCGGTCGCGGGCGCGCAGGACCGCCTCCCGCGCCAGGGGGACGTCGACGCCGTCGGCGTTGACGATGAGGTCGCGCCTGGGCGCCGCCTGCCGGTCGCGGACCGCCTGCTGCAGCACGCGGACCATCCGCTCGTCGCCCTTGACCACGGCGGCCGGATCGCGGGTGTCGGTCGCGTGCACGCCGGGGAACAGGTCGCCGAGGGTGTGCAGCACCACGTCGGTCTCGCCGAGAGACGGGAGCACCTGGCTGATGTAGCGCAGGAAGGTGGCGTTCGGCCCGATGACGAGCACGCCGCGGCGCTCGAGGATACGGCGGTGCGTGTAGAGCAGGTAGGCGGCCCGGTGTAGTGCGGCGACCGTCTTGCCGGTGCCCGGGCCGCCCTGGACGACGAGGACGCCGGGCAGGTCGGCGCGGATCACCCGGTCCTGCTCGGCCTGGATGGTCGCGACCACGTCGGCCATCCGGCCGGTCCGCGCGGACGACACGGCGGCGATGAGCGCCGCCTCGCCGGACAGCGTGCTCCTGTCCGCCTCCGACAGCTTGTCGAGGTCGAACACCTCGTCGTCCACGCCGGTCACGACACGCCGCCTGGTGTAGATGTGGCGACGGCGGACCAGGCCGACCGGATTGCGGGGTGTCGCCGCGTAGAAAGGCCGGGCGGCGGGCGCGCGCCAGTCAATGAGCTTGAGCTCGTAGTCGTCATCGCGCAGGCCGATACGGCCAATGTAAAGAGTATTTCGCTTTTCGTCGTCGGTGCGGCCGAAGCAAAGGCCGCGCTCGGTCAGTTCGAGCTGGGCGAGCCGTTTCGCGTGCTCGGACGCGGCAATATCCCGTTCCAGCCGGGCCTGGTGAGTGCCGCCGGCCCCGCCACTCGCGCGCACGCCGGCCAGTTCCCGCTGGCTTCGCTCCCTTGCCTGGTCAAGCAGGCCGTAGAGCATACTCACGTATTCCTGCTCCGCCCGCATGGCGGCCGCGTAGCCGACGGCTGGCCTCATCGCGGCGCCGTCCGGGCCGGCGATTTCCAGGGCCGGCGCGTTTCCGGTGCTTTCCTGGTTTCCTCGGCTTACCGCGTCCTGGCTTTCATCGGCGCTTGCCGCTGCGCTTTCCTCAACGGACGGCTCAGAATCCGTTTGACGAACTGCCATGATTATTGATATACTCCTGGTAGTCAGTCAGTATTTATTTGCTGCTGGCCTTTTTTATGCCCGGGCAGGGTTACCAAGCTTACCACGGCACTCAATCACGACCGCGCGCGCAAATTGGCTCATTCGCCGCCAAGCCGCGCCGGCGGCGGCGCGGCCCGCTCCCCGGCGACCGGTTTACCCGGGGTCAGGGCCGCGAGTCCTCCCTCGTCCCGCCCGCGGGCCGTGCCTAGGATAAGCAGGAGGTTCGGTGCGGCCGGAGGGGAGCTGACTATGCCTGCACGCGTGGAGATCATCGGACACAGCGAGGAACGGTACGTCGAGATCCTCAGCCCCAAGGCACTTGAACTGCTAGTCAGCCTGCACGACGCGCTCGCCGACGGGCGGGCGGCCGCGCTGGCCGCCAGGCGGCGCCGGCAGGCCGGGCTGTCGGGCGGTATGACGCTCGACTTCCTCCCGGAGACCGCGCACATCCGCGACGACGCCAGCTGGCGCGTGGCGCCGCCGGCGCCCGGCCTCGTCGACCGGCGGGTGGAGATCACCGGCCCGACCGACAGAAAGATGACGGTCAACGCGCTCAACTCCGGCGCGAACGTCTGGCTGGCCGACTTCGAGGACGCCAACACGCCGCTGTGGTCCAACATGATCGAGGGCCAGCTCAACCTCAAGGACGCGCTGGACCGGACCATCGACTTCACCAGCGACGAGGGCAAGTCGTACGCGCTGCGCCCGGACGAGACGCTGGCCACCATCGTGGTCCGTCCCCGCGGCTGGCACCTGGACGAGAAGCACGTCATCATCGACGGGCGGCGGGTGTCAGGCAGCCTCACCGACTTCGCGCTCTACATGGCCGCCTGCGCGCAGCGCCAGCTCGACAAGGGCATGGGGCCCTACTTCTACCTGCCCAAGTTGGAGTCCGCGCATGAGGCGCGACTGTGGAACGACGCGTTCAAGATCGCCCAGGACTTCCTCGGCATACCGCACGGCACGATCAGGGCCACGGCGCTGATCGAGACGATCCCCGCGGCGTTCGAGATGGAAGAGATCCTCTATGAGCTGCGCGACCACAGCGCGGGCCTGAACGCGGGACGCTGGGACTACCTGTTCTCCGTCATCAAGAAGTTCCGGACCCGGGGCAAGGACTTCGTGCTGCCTGAGCGGAACGCGGTCACGATGACCGCGCCGTTCATGCGCGCCTACACCGACCTGCTCGTGCAGACCTGCCACAAGCGCGGCGCGTTCGCGATGGGCGGCATGGCCGCGTTCATCCCGTCCCGGCGCGACGCCGAGGTGAACGCGGTAGCGCTCGCCAAGGTCCGCGACGACAAGACCCGCGAGGCGGGCGACGGGTTCGACGGGTCCTGGGTGGCGCATCCGGACCTGGTACCCGTGTGCAAGGAGGTGTTCGACTCCGTGCTCGGCACCCGGCCCAACCAGCTCGACCGGCAGCGCCCCGAGGTGACGGTGACGGCAAGCGACCTGCTGAACGTGGCCGCGACGCCGGGCGGGGTGACCGAGGCCGGGCTGCGGAGCAACATCGCGGTCGCCCTGCAGTACCTGGCCGCCTGGCTCGGCGGCACTGGCGCGGTGGCGATCGAGTACCTGATGGAGGACGCCGCGACGGCGGAGATATCCAGGTCGCAGGTCTGGCAGTGGATACACAACGAGGTTGTACTCGACGACGGGCCGCTGGTGACAAAGGACGTGGTCGAGCGCATGATCGATGAGGAGCTTCTGAAGATCCGCGACCACGAGGGCGACAGCTTCGACGCGGCCAGGTACGGTCAGGCGGTCGCGCTGTTCACCGAGGTGGCGCTCGCGGACTCCTTCGCCGAGTTCCTGACGCTGCCCGCGTACGAACGCATGCCGTAGGAAGGGGCACGGCCCATGGCCCAGACGGCGACCACGACGAGCGAGCCGGCGAGCACGCCGCCGACGCCGGCCACCGCGGCCGCGCTCGCCCCCGCGATGCGGGAGATCTGCGGCCCGGCCGACGTGCTGACCGACCCGCTTGAGCTGCGGACCTACGAGTGCGACGGGCTGACCTCGCACCGCACGGTGCCCGCGCTCGTCGTGCTGCCTGAGTCAGCGGCCGAGGTCGCCGCCGTGGTCCGGGTGTGCGCGCGGGCCGGCGTGCCGTTCGTGGCGCGCGGCAGCGGTACCGGCTTGTCGGGCGGCGCGGTGCCGCACGCCGCGGGCGTGCTGATCGTCATGTCGCGGATGCGCCGCATCCTCGAGGTCGACCCGGTGTCGCGGCGCGCGGTGGTAGAGCCCGGCGTGACCAACCTGTCGGTGACGCAGGCCGCCGCGCCGTACGGCCTGTTCTACGCGCCCGACCCGTCCTCGCAGGTGGTCTGCTCGGTGGGCGGGAACGTCGCGGAGAACTCCGGCGGCGCGCACTGCCTCAAGCACGGGTTCACCGTCAACCACGTGCTCGGCCTGGAGATCGTGACACCGTCCGGCGAGCTGACGTGGCTTGGCGACGGCACGGGCGCGGTTGACGGATACGACCTGCTCGGCGCGTTCACCGGCTCGGAGGGCACGCTCGGCATCGTCACCAAGGTCGTCGTCAAGCTGACCCCGGTCGCGGAGACAGTGCACCTGGTGCTCGCCGCGTACGACTCCCTGGAGGCGGGCGGGCGCGCGGTCAGCGACATCATCGGCGCCGGCATCGTGCCCGCGGCGATCGAGATGATGGACGCGCTGGCCATCGAGGCGGCCGAGGCCGCCGTGCACTGCGGTTACCCGCAGGGCGCGGCGGCGGTCCTGCTCGTCGAGCTCGACGGGCCCGCCGCCGAGGTCGAGGCGGAGCTCGCAACCGTTCGCGCCCTGTGTGAGCAAGCCGGCGCGCGGGAGATCCGCGCGGCCGACGACCCGGCGCAGCGGGCCGGCATCTGGGCCGGCCGCAAGTCCGCGTTCGCCGCGGTCGGGCGCCTGTCCCCCGCCTACATCGTGCAGGACGGCGTGGTGCCGCGCACGGCGCTGGGCGACGTGCTCGCCCGCATCGCCAAGCTGTCGGCCGAGACCGGTATCCGGGTCGCGAACGTGTTCCACGCCGGCGACGGGAACCTGCACCCGCTGGTGCTCTACAACGACGCCGTGCCCGGCGAGGCGGAGCGGGCGGAACTCGTATCCGGCGCCATCCTCGACACCTGCATCGAGTACGGCGGGTCGATCACCGGCGAGCACGGCGTCGGGGTGGACAAGTCCCGGTACATGCCCAAGATGTTCAGCGCCGCGGACCTGGACACGATGCAGCTGGTGCGGTGCGCGTTCGACCCCCGGTCGCTGTGCAACCCGGGCAAGGTCTTCCCGACGCCGCGGCTATGCGGTGAGGTCCCAGGTCACCGCCGCGGTCCCCGTCCCGGTACGGCCGACGGCGCGGAGATCTTCTAATGGGATCCACAACGAAGGCAGCTTCCTCGGTTACGCAAGCTGCCTTCGGCACGGGGGCGGACTCGATCAGCCTCGCCACGCCCTTCATGGGGGCGGCCAGTACGGACGCGATGCGCGAGGCTCAAGTTACCTGTGCGGTGCGCAGACCCAGCAGCCCCCAGTCCCCGTGTGGCTTTTGGCCGGCTATAGCCGGCCAAAAGCCACACGGGGAACAGTCTTGGCCGCCGGTCGAGGCCGGGGGCGGTCAGCCTGGAGGTTGCTGTGACAGCTGAGCTTGCCGTGACAAGGAAGGCGCTCGCCGCCGTCTGCGCGGACGTCCGCGAGGGCGGCCCGGCCGACTTCTCCGGCTCGGCAGGGCACGGGACGGCAGGGCACGGGACGGC
>CAZORE010000027.1:58769-62923 GCA_964581815.1 uncultured Streptosporangiaceae bacterium
CGGCAGGGCACGGGACGGCAGGGCACGGGACGGCTGCGCGAGCGGCGGAAGGCCGGGACGAGTCGGTTCTCGTGGCGGCGCCGACGTCGACCGAGGAAGCCGCGGCCGTCATGCGCGTCGCCGCGGAGCATGAGCTTGCCGTGGTGGCGCGCGGCGGCGGGTCGCGGCTTTGCTGGGGGACCCCGCCGCCGCGGTGCGACCTGGTCATCGACATGTCGCGGATGTCAGGCGTCGTGGAGCACGCGGCCGGGGACCTGGTCGCCCGTGTGCAGGCCGGGGCGCGGATGGGCGACGTCGCGGCCGTGCTCGCGCAGGCCGGGCAGGAGATCGCCCTTGACGTGCCGGCCGGCGCCACCATCGGCGGGATCGTCGCGTCCGGGCTGGCCGGGCCGCGGCGGCTGCGCTACGGCACCCCGCGCGACCTGCTGATCGGCATCACCATCGTGCGGGCCGACGGGACCGTCGCGAAGTCGGGCGGCAAGGTCGTCAAGAACGTGGCCGGCTACGACCTCGGCAAGCTGCTCGCCGGGTCGGCGGGCACGCTCGGCCTGATTACCGAGGCAACCTTCCGGCTGCACCCGCTGCCCGCGGCCCGGGCGTACGTCACCGCCGAGTACGTGTCCGTCTCCGTCGCCTGCGACGCGGTCGCCGCGGCGGCGAACTCGCCGCTTGTCTCCTCCGCGGTGGAGCTGGGCAGGCCGGAGCCTGGCGGGCCGATCCGGCTCGGCGTGCTCCTCGAGGGGTCCGACGACGGGGTGCAGGCCCGGTCGATGCGGATGGCCGACCTGCTGGGCAACGGCGAGGTGTCCGCCGAGCCGCCCAGCTGGTGGCCGGGCGCTCCGCAGGCCGGGCCCGGGGAGACGCTGATCCGGGTGTCCTTCTGGGTGTCCGCGCTCGGCCACGTGCTCGACGCGGCCGAGGCGGCCGCCCTGGGGCCCGGCGTGGCGCCGGCGGTCGCGGGCTCGGCCGGCGCGGGCGTCCTGTACGTGACGGTTCCCGCGGCGGCGGACGCCGGCCCCGCGGCGGAGTTCGCCGGGACTCTGCGCGCGGCGGTGGCCGGCGAGCGGTGCGGGGTCGTGGTGCTCGCCGCGCCGGCCGCCGTGCGGGAGAAGCTGGCGGGCCGCGGCGGCATGAACGGCACGGTGCCGGGGCTCGCGCTGATGCGGGCCGTCAAGGACCAGTTCGACCCCGGGCACCGGATGGCACCCGGCCGCTTCCCGGAAGGGGCCTGATGAGCGACGAGGTGGCGGGCATGCCGGTTCCGGGGCACCATGCTGATGCGGACCTGGAGGCCGACGGGGCGGAGGAACGCATCCGTTCGGTGGTCAAGGACTGCGTGCACTGCGGGTTCTGCCTGCCCGCGTGCCCGACGTACGCGTTGTGGGGCGAGGAGATGGACTCGCCGCGCGGGCGGATCTACCTGGTCAGCCAGTTGCTCGACGGAGCGCCGCTGACGCCACCGGCGGCGGAGCACTTCGACCGGTGCCTGGGCTGCATGGCGTGCATGACCGCCTGCCCGTCCGGCGTGCAGTACGACCAGATCATCGCGGTGGCGCGGGAGTGGACGGAGGACGGGAGCAACCCGTTCGCCGGTGGGGCCGGAGACGGCGGCCCGTCGAGTGCCGTCGCCGAAGTCGCGGGCGCCGACGGCGCGGTCGGCGCGGTCGGCGACGACACTGGCGCCACGATCGGCAGGCGTGTCGTGGCGACGGCGCCGCGTTCCTTCCGCGACCGGGTGACCAGGGAATCCATCTTCGCACTCTTCCCCTATCCGGGGCGGCTGCGGGCCGCGACGGCGCCGCTACGGCTGCTGCAGAAGACGGGAGCCGACCGGCTGATCGCCCGCACCGGCCTGCTCGACCGCGTCTCCCCCGCAGCAGCGCAGGCGCTGCGGCTGGCGCCCCCAGCGTCCGCGGCGCTGCCTGGGCGGTTCCCCGAGCGGGTGGCGGCACGAGGAGAGCGGCGGGCCGTGGTCGGCATGCTGACCGGGTGCGTGCAGTCGGTGTTCTACCCCCGGGTCAACGCGGCGACCGCACGGGTGCTCGCGGCCGAGGGGTGCGACGTGATCATCCCGCGCTCGCAAGGCTGCTGCGGGGCGCTCTCGCTGCACTCCGGGCGGGCGGCCGAGGCCGCCAGGTTCGCGCAGCAGACCATCGAGACGTTTGAGTCGGCGCGGGTCGACGCGATCGTGGTCAACTCCGCCGGGTGCGGGTCGGCGATGAAGGAGTACGAGCGGCTGTTCGCCGATTCACCGGAGTGGGCGGAGCGGGCCGCGGCGCTGTCGGCGAAGGTCCGCGACCTGGCGGAGTTCCTCGACGCGCTCGGGCCGGCCGCGGAGCGGCATCCGGTCGAGGCCAGGGCGGCCTACCATGACGCCTGCCACCTGGGGCACGCGCAGCGGATCACCGCGGCGCCGCGCGCGCTGCTGTGCGGCATCCCGGGGCTTGAGCTGGTGGAGCTGCGCGACGCCGGGGTGTGCTGCGGCTCGGCCGGGGTCTACAACCTGCTCCAGCCGGAGGCCGCGCGGGAATTCGGGTCACGCAAGGCCGACTCGGTGACCGCCTCGGGTGCGTCGCTGCTCATCTCGGCCAACCCCGGGTGCACGCTGCAGATCTCTTCCGAGCTCGCCGCGCGGGGCGTCACGCTGCGCACGGCGCATACCGCCGAGGTGCTCGACGCCTCGATCAACGGGGTACCGTTCGGCTGACGAGGGTGGCCGGGGTTGCGGGGCTGCCGGGTTGCCGGGTTATCGGCTTGGGATGGTCAGCACCGCCGGGCCCGTGCCGCGCTGTGCGGTTCCCGTGGCGGTGCCGCCGCTGCCGGTGAGCGCGGTGATCACGCTGGTGCCGGCCGAGGCGAGCGGGGCCGCGGCCGACCAGGTGAGGCCGTCCGGCGAGGTCCACTCGACGGCGTGCCGCTCGCCGGCCGGGCCGGCCAGGCCGACCGCGACGAACCCGGTGCTGGTGGCGGTCACGCCGGTGACGGTGGCCGTGGCGCCGTTGGCGCGCAGGACGATCTGGGTCAGCGGGGCGCCGGCCCCGGCCGAGGTCACCACGAGGGGGACGTTGACCGCGCCGGCGTTGGCGAAGCCCGCCGCCACGAAGCGGCCGCCGGCGCCCGCGGCGACGGACTGCAGCGTCGCGGTGGTCGCGCCCGTCGGCTTGGCCAGGTCGTGCTCGGTCCACCGCCGGCCGTCCGTCGACGTCCAGATCGTGTGGCAGTTCGCCGCCGCGCCGACCGCGACGAAGCCGTTGCCGACCGCGACGGCGGCGGCGGCCACCGTGCCGGGGTTGCCGCTGCTGGCGCCGCTTGCCCACGCGGTCAGGTTGGCCGACGACCAGAAGGAGGCGTACGCCGCCGCCCCGGTGCCCTGCCTGCCCACCACGACGTAACCGCCGGGACCGGACGCGACGCCGAGGAACTGCGCGTCCGTGCGGGCAAGCGCGGTCAGCGATAGCAGCGGGGACCAGGTCCCGCCGTCAGGGGACCAGAAGGCCACCGGCGCTGCCGACCCGCCCTCGATCGCGGAGCCAACCGCGATCCACCCGGCCGGACCATGGGCGACCGAGGTGAGATGCCCGGTCAGCCCGCCGAACACCGTGGCCGACACCAGCGACCACGCGCCGCCCGCGGCGTGTCGCCAGACCGCCGGGTGGCCGTTCGCGTAGCCGACGGCCATGAGGGTGTCGCCGGCCGACCAGAGAGCAGCGACCGCGGCCGGGCCGTGCTCGCCCGGGTACCCGGTCAGCGTGGCCCCAGCGCCCAGGCTCGCGATGCCAAGGCTCGACGAGACACCGGGAGCGGCCGAGGTGAGCGGGCCGGTGCTCGCCCGCTGCGCGAGCATCTCGTTGGCCCGCCCGGTCAGCATCATCAGCGCGCCCGCGCCCACGGTCACGATCACCGCGGCGGGCACGCCGACCCGCGCCACCTGCCAGGAGCGACGGCGGGCCGCGGCGCCGGGCCGGGGGGCGGGCCAGGCGGGGCGCTGCGCGGTGGCCTGGCGCACCGAACCCTGCCACGCGCGGAACAGCTCGTCAGGCTCGCCGAGCGGCGCCGCGGACGCGACCTGAGCACCCAGCGGGGCGGGCGGCGGCGCGCCAAGCGGCGCGTACCGTGGCGCGTTCCGCGACACGCCCCGCCCCGTGTTCAGCGGC
>CAZORE010000027.1:63023-66406 GCA_964581815.1 uncultured Streptosporangiaceae bacterium
CAGCGGCCGCGCGGCGTCCAGCGGCCGCGCGGCGTTCAGCGGCCGCGCGTCAACGGGGGCGCCGAGCGGGGCACTCAGCCGAGGTGACGCATACGCGGGCGGGGCGCCGAACGCACCGGGCGCCGCGAACGCGCTTGGCGGCGCGGGCGGGACGCGCGGCGCGGATGCTCTCGGCGGCGTGACGTCGCGTGGCGGCGCCGAATTACGGGGCGGCGCGAAGTCGCGCGGCGGCGCGAAGTCGCGTGCCGACGCTGACTCGCGTGGCGGCGCCGAGTCGCTTGGCGGCGTGAGCGCGCGTGACGGTGCCAAGTCGCGCGGCGGCATGGGGCCGCCTGGCGGCCGGGCTTCGCTCCGCGGCGCGGGCACGGGCGCGGGCCACTGCGGCGCTGCCGGGCGCGGCCCGGGCGCGTGGGACCGCGGGTCTGGCACGGGCGGGCGCGAGGCGGACGCGGGCGGGCGCGGCGCGGCCGGCCATGACTCTGACTGGCCACGATTTTCCGGCCTGATGCGGCGGGGCAGCCCGTTCCACGTCACGCGCTCCTCGGGCGGGTTGGCCCCTCCCGGCGCGTCGTGGTCCGCCGGCTCTTCGTGGGCCGCCATCTCGTCGCGGTCCGCCGCCTTGTCATGCTCCGCCCACTCGTCCGCGAGGACGGGCTGGGGTTGCGTGACCGCGGCTGGCTCCTGGACCGGCCACGGCCCGAGGCCGAAACGGGAGTCGGCGGGTTCCCCGAGAACAGGCCGGCCGGGGCTGGTCGCATGCGTGTCGGCCGCGGTTCCGCCCAACCCGGGCTGGTCTGGGCCGGGCTCGTCGGGGTCGGGCTCATAAGGGCCGGGCGCGTAGGGGTCGGGCCCGTACGCGGTGGGCTCAGGCAGGTTCCGCTCGTACAGTTCGGACAGCCGGGGCTGATACGGGTCGGGCTCGTACCTGCTTGGCTGGCGCGGGTCTGGCTGGTATGCCGCCATAGCGGCCTCCCAGTCGACGCCGGCGTCTTGCCAGGCCTGATGCGCGAGTTGCCAGCCGGACTTGCGCGGGTGACCGATCGGCCCGGGCACCGCGCCGCGTGGCCCGGCCGGGCCGGGGCCGTCGGGACGGCCGTGCAGGGCCTCGGTCGGACCGACCACGGGAATGTTCCGTGGTCCAAGCCGGGTCAGTGACAGCCAGCGCGCCTCTGGCACGCCGGGGGCGCCATCCGAGCGGGCTGGCCCCCTGTGCCGGACCGGGGGGGCCGCTTCCCCGGCCGGCGGCGGGGACCAGCCCGCCGGGCTTGCCGCGCCCGGCCGGCCTGGCCGAGCGCTGGCTCTCCCGGACAATGCCGCCACCTGGGTTTGCCTCCCGGTTTCTGCGCCATGTCCGGACGTGCCGTAAGAGCCAGGCTGGGCACTTCGCGGGTCGATCATCGGTTACTCCGAGTTCCTTTAAAACTACTCTCCGTGAGAGATCTCGACGCGCGTTATGCGCCTCAATCTTTTAATCGCCTGAGCTCTTGATTCGATGGTAACGACCCGTGGACGAAATACCCAGACTTTGAGGGCAAAAAAATAACAAGTAGTTCTAATCTGCTCACGCATTGTAATCAATTGAGATGGTGAATTCGGCCAGTGGGAATGTAGAGCCACAAGGGATTCTTGAAGCTCTTCTCTGAACTTCCGCAGCGGTGATTACACGTCACCACCTCAATGGACAGCCATCACGTAAATATCACCGGGAAACACCCGCGCTCTAGCATGGAAGGCATGTCCTCGGAACATGTGCAGCCCTCCGTGCTCCCCTTCGTCGCCGCGCAGCAGCTCGTCGACCATCACTGCCACGGCATCCTGCGGGCCGGAGGGGACCTGGCGGGACTGCTCAACGAGGCCGACGGCGACGCCACCGCCGACGGGCTCCCCTTCGACTCCCTGGCCGGGCTGGCATTCCGGCGCTGGTGCCCGCCACTGCTCGGCCTGCCTGCACACGCCAGCGCCGGGTCCTACGCCGAGCGCCGCGCCGCGCTCGGCGCGGACGAGGTGAGCCGGCGGTTCCTCGGCGCGTGCGGGCTTGACGCGCTGTGCGTGGACACCGGGTACGCACCCGCCGGCCTAACATCCCCCGCGGAGACGGCGGGCCTCGCCGGGGCGACGGCTTACGAGATCGTCCGCCTTGAGCAGGTCGCGGAATCGCTGGCCCGAAACGGGACCGGCGCCGCCGAGTTCCCCGAGGCCTACCGCACAGCGCTTAGCGAACGGGTCGCCGCGCCCGCGGCCGGGACCGCCGTGGCCGGCGTCAAGTCGATCGCGGCGTACCGGGTCGGGCTTGAGCTGGACGGGCGGCGGCCAGCCGACGGGGAGGTCGCCGCCGCCGTCTCCCGATGGCTCGGCGGCGCCGGGGAGTCTGGCGGCGCCCAGCCCGAGGGGGGGCTGCCCCGGCTCGCCGACGAGGTGCTGCACCGGTTCTTCATCTGGTGCGGTGCCGACCTCGGCCTGCCGATCCAGTTCCACGTCGGGTACGGCGACCGGGACATCAACCTGCACCGGTGCGACCCGCTGCTGCTTACCGGACTGCTGCGAGCGCTCGAGCCGACCGGGGTGCCGGTGATGCTGCTGCACAACTACCCGTATCACCGGCAGGCCGGCTATCTGGCGCAGGTCTTCCCGCTGGTGTACGCCGACCTCGGGCTGGCCACGCACAACGTCGGCGCGCGAGCGACGGCATTGCTCGGCGAGGCGCTCGAGCTGGTGCCCTTGCGGAAGTTCCTGTTCTCCTCCGACGCCTTCGGGCTGCCCGAGCTGTACTACCTCGGCACCCTGCTGTTCCGCCGGGCGCTTTCCGAGTTCCTCGCGGCACGGCTTTCCGCCGACGACATGAGCTACCCCGACGCGGAGCGCGTCACCCGCCTCATCGGCGCGGAGAACGCCCGCCTGGCCTACCGGCTGGACGGCTAGCTCTCAAGGCAGGGCATTGCCTGCGCTTAGAGCCCGCAGGCGGTGGCCACGTTGGCGGCGGACGCCTCACGGGTCCCCGCGGCCGGGATGCCCGCCCGCTCGAAGTCGGTGACGTAGATGTCCGCGGCGGAGGCCGGGGAGGCCGCCGCGTTCAGGGCCGGGAGGTAGGACGACCAGCCCTCGTTGTAGACAAGCACCGCCGCGAGCTGGGCCTGCAGGTCCGCGCTCGGGTTGCCGGTGACCAAGCCGGCCCGCAGCGGAGTCCAGCCGATGAGGCCGCCGCCGCCCATGCCGACCGACTCAGGGTTGCCCTTGGACTCCTGGTACATGTTGCCGGCGATGCCGGCCGCGGCGTTGTGGCTGTAGCCGTGCGCGAGCAGGAAGCTGACGATCGCGGTCACGTTCTGCGGGAGCATGGAGTAGTTCAGGTCGCAGCTCAGCGTGCTCGCATGCGGCTGGCTCGC
>CAZORE010000028.1:0-35920 GCA_964581815.1 uncultured Streptosporangiaceae bacterium
CCTTGGCGGGTGGCAAGGCCTTGGCGGGCGGCAAGGCGCTGGCGGGTGGCAAGGCCCTGGCGGGCGGGAGTTCCCGGGCGGGCGGCAGGGCACGAACGGTCGGCCGGGCATGGGCGGGCGTCCGGGCATGCGCGGGCGGCCGGGCATGGGCGGCCGGCCGGGCATGGGCAGGCGGCGGAGTATGGGGAACCGCGCTACCCGGCGGGAGCGCGGGCGGCCACGGCGGCTCCTCGGCGAGCGGCGCCCGGCGGGCCGGGGCACCCCCCCAGGAACCGGTGACGGGCTGCGTGCGCGCGGTGGACACACCGGACCGCTTCCGCGCGTGGCGGGCGCGGACGCCGTGATCCCGCCGTGCCTTCGCCGCGAGGCCGGCGCGCGCGGCCGAGCGGCTACGGCGGCGGTGCCTGGTCAGCGCAGTCACGCCAGTCAGGCACGCGATCAGCGCGACCGCGACGACCACAAGCCCGGTGACCAGCGAGCGGAGCATGTGACCGGGATCCGCCCGGGTTGACGTCGCCCGCGGCGCGGCGCTCGTGACGGGCGGCGCGGCGACCGGCGACGTGGACGGCGTCGGCGACGGCAGAGCCGCCGCGAGGCCGGCCGCGGCGTCGAGCGCGCCGGTCGCGTTCAGTTCGCCATGTCCCCACCCGGCCGCGGTGGCGCCCCGTCCGGTAGGCGCGGTGGCGCCACGCTCAACTGCCTCGGTGACCGCCGCTGCCGTCAGCCGCGGGTAGCGGGCGCGGATGAGGGCCACGACACCCGTGGTGAGCGCGGCGGACATGTCGGTGGAGGCCAGTGACTGGTACCCGCCGCCGGGGGCGGCCGCCGTAAGGCCTGCCGCCGTATCGGCCGACCTTCCGCTGGATACCGGGACGTCCGGAGTATCGCCTGCGCCTGGCGCGGTCAGCGCGACGTACGACCGGCCGCTGGTGAACACCGCGAGCTTTCCGTTCCGCGCGGTCGCCCCCACGGCGATCACTCCCGGGTAGGCGGCGGGGTAGTTGGCCGCGTCGGTGCCCGCGCCGTTGTCCCCGGCCGGCGCCACCAGGACGACGTCGTGGGCGAGCGCGTAGCTAACGGCCGCCCGTTCGGCCGCGCTGCCGCCCGCCGCGGCGGAAGTTCCGCCGGCACCCGAGCCGAGCGTGCCCGGGTCGAGCGGAAGGGCGATGACGGTGGCGCCGTGGCTGACCGCGTACCTGATGCCCGCCGCGATCGCGGCGGGCAGCTGTCGCGTAATCGCGGCGTCTGCGTTGAGTGGGTCGTCGAACTCCAGAGTCACCTGGACCGAGAGGATCCTGGCGCCCGGCGCGACGCCGGTGATTCCGTCGGCGCCACCGGGACCGTGCCCGTGCCCGGCGATGAGGCTGGCCACCGCCGTGCCCTCCTCGCCCCACTCCGGACCGCCCCGCTTGCGTCCGGTCAGGCTCAGGTCGGGCCCGGCGGTCACCGAGCCGGCCAGGTCAGGGTGGCCCGCATCCACCCCGCTTGACAGCACCGCGACCGTGACGCCCTCGGCCACCGCGGGCGCCCCGAGCAGCGCGGCGGGGACATGCAGCGCGCCGAGCCACCACTCGCCGGACCTGGTGACCTGCTGGCTGTCCGCGGAGCGCATGGCGGCGGCCGCGGGAAGCGCGAGCGCCGCCCCGGTGGCGGAAGCCACGAGGACAGGCACCAGCAGGCCGCGCAGCAGGTGAGCCACGTTGGTCACGCACGTACTCCCGATCACACCAGGGATGGCCAAATGGGGCTTATATATATCTATATACCGAAAAATCGTCCCCATGCTGTCATGCCAACAACGCGACAGAGCGTGCGATGCGCTAACTATTTCATGACAGTGAGGCCGGCAATGCCGGCGGAGGCCGTGGCGCGGCGCGTCTCCTGGTAGGCGCGGGTCTCCCAGCGCGCGCCGGACCGCGCAGCTTACCGCCGCCCCCCCACAGTGAGCGTCACCTTCGCTCCGGCCCGCAGGCCAAGCCGCCGCGCCGCGTCGCCGCCGGAGACCGCGATCGCCACCCAGTCGCCGCTGTCCAGGTAACACAGCACCTCACCAGGATCGACATCGCCGAAGGTTCGCACGAAGGGCGCGGTGATCTCGCCGCCGTCCCAGGCGATCGTCACTGGCGCGCCGGTGACCAGGCCGGCCCGGGGCGCGTCGGCGCCACGCAGGGAGAGCTGCAGGTTGCCGAACCGGTCGGCGGTGACCACCTCAAGGTGCGCCACCGCCCCCGTCAGGCGGCAGTCGGGCCGCGGCAGGGTGACCAGGCTGGTCACGTCGACCGGGTCGCCGGCCGCGTCAAGTGGCGCGCCGGCCGCTAGCCGCGCGGCGACCGGCATGAAGATGTCCCGGCCGTGGAACGTGGCCGCCGTGGAGTCCCCCCACAGGGCCCGGTTGGTCAGCGAGACGGCGCGCGCCGCACCGCCGGACGCCGCGACCGCGACGGACAGCAGCCCGTTATCAGGCCCGACGAAGAATGAGTCGCCCGCCTGCACCGCGACCCCGCGCCGAGCCGTCCCTACCCCCGGGTCGACCACCGCCACGTGCACCGCGGGCGGGAAGTACGGGACCGCCTGGGCGAGGACCACGGCGCCGCGCCGGATGTCGCCCAGTGGAATTAGGTGTGTAATGTCAATAATGCGTATATCTGGAGCGATCTGGGAGGCGACTCCGTGGCAAACCGCCACGAATGCGTCTTCTAGCCCGTAGTCGGTCAAGAACGTGAGACAGTGAAACGGGGCCACGCACCGGAGCCTACTCGTGACCGTTGAGGGAGGGACGGATGCCGCCGTTGTCCGAGCGCGACATGCGCCTCCTGGACTTCGAGCGGGGGATGTGGCGTTCCGCGGGTGCCAAGGAGCAGGACATCGCCGATGTGCTCGGCATCACTGCGACGAGGTACTACCAGCTGCTCAACGAGCTGATCGACAGTCCGGAGGCGCTCAAGTTCGATCCGGTCCTCGTCAAGCGGCTGCGCGCGCAGCGGGCTCGCCGCCAGCGCATCCGTTCGCCCAAAGCCGGGTAGCTAGCAGCGGTGACCACACTGAGCGCCATGACCGCGGTCGGCCGGGCCTGCCTTGCCGCGATGTCGGCCGATCCGGCGCACGCGCTAGTCGCGACCGACTACGACGGCACCCTCGCGCCCATTGTCGATGACCCGGCCGCCGCGGCGCCCGCACCGGGTGCCGTCGCCGCGCTGACCATGCTGGCGAGCCGGGCGGGCACCGTGGCGATCATCACAGGCAGGGACGCCAGGGACGCCGTGGGTCTCGGTAGCCTCGCCGATGTGCCCGGGCTGATCGTGCTCGGGCACTACGGAGCGCAGCGGTGGCAGGACGGCATACTCAGCGAGCCTCCCCAGCCGCCGGGCATCCAGGTCGTCAGGGAGGCGCTGCCCGGGCTGCTCGCCGCGGCGGGCGCACCCGCGGGAACCACCGTGGAAGACAAGGGCACGGCGCTCGCCGTGCACACCAGGCGCACGGCCGACCCCGACGCGGCGCTCGCCCTGCTGCGGGAACCGCTCAGCAGGCTCGCGGACAGCACCGCACTCACCCTGGAACCCGGTCGGCTGGTGCTTGAGCTCCGCCCGCCCGGCATGGACAAGGGAGCCGCACTGCGGCAGCTTGCCGCCGAGCGCGCGGCAAGCGCGGTGCTCTACTGCGGCGATGACCTCGGCGACCTGGCGGCCTTCGCCGCCATCCGGGGCCTACGGGCCGATGGAGTGCCCGGCTGCGCCGTCGCCAGCGAGAGCACCGAATCGCCGCAGGTAGCCGCCGCCGCTGACCTCGTCGTCGACGGCCCGCCAGGGATCGTGCGGTTCCTGGCCGGGCTCGCGGCCACGCTCTTATCTCCCGGGGGGACGACCCCCCGGTGCGCGCCCGATGGCTTCGCCATCGTATCGGGCGCGCGGCTTGGCTCCCGGAGGACAGCCCCTAACTCGGTCGGCCGGGGACGAGCACGGTCCAGCCGGCGGCCCGCCAGGCGGCGGCGTCCAGCGTGCACCGGCCGTCGATGAGCACCGGGCTGGCCACGATCGCGCGCAGGTCCTCCGGGTCGATGGCCCGGTAGTCCGCCCACTCGGTCAGGTGGAGCACGAGGTCTGCGCCCTCGGCCGCCTCGTGGACCGAGTCGGCGTACCGGAGGTCCGGGCGGACGCGGGCCGCGTTGATCATGGCCACCGGATCGTGCACCGTCACGATCGCGCCCTGGTCGGCCAGGCGACCGGAGATGGCGAGGCTGGGTGAGTCGCGGATGTCGTCGCTGTTGGGCTTGAACGCGCAACCCAGCACCGCGATGCGCTTGCCGGACAGCTCGCCGCCAACGGCGCCGCTCGCCAGGGTGAGCACCCGCTCGCGGCGGCCGAGGTTGATGCCGTCCACCGTGGTCAGCAGGTCCACGAGCGCGGTGACGCCCATCTCTTCCGCGGTGGCGCGGAAGGCGCGGATGTCCTTGGGCAGGCAGCCGCCGCCGAAACCGAGGCCAGGCGAGAGGAACTTGCGGCCGATCCGCTCGTCAATGCCGATCGCGTCCGCGAGCTTCAGCACGTCCCCGCCGGAGACCTCGCACATCTCCGCCATCACGTTGATAAACGAGATCTTGGTGGCAAGGAAAGCATTAGCGGCGACCTTCACCAGCTCAGCGGTCTCAATGTCCATGGTCAGTCCGGGAATGCCGGAGTCAAGCGGGACGGCGTACACCTGCCGCATGAGCTCGGCGGCGGCGGCGGAGGTGACGCCGAACACGATCCGGTCCGGGGTCAGGCTGTCCTGCACCGCGTAGCCCTCACGGAGGAACTCGGGGTTGAACGCGAAGTCGACCAGGTCGCCGGCCGGGGCCGCCGCGTGGAGATGGTCGATTACCTGCCGGGACGTGCCGACGGGCACGGTCGACTTGCCTACGACCAGGGTGGCCCGCGTCAGGTGCGGTGCCAGCGCGTCCGCCGCGCTGAAGACGTAGCTCAGGTCCGCGTTCCCGCTGCCGTCCTTCATCTGCGGCGTCCCGACGCAGATGAAGTGGACGTCGCCGAACTCGCCGATCTCGGCGAAGGAGTCGGTGAACCGGAGCCGGCCGGCGTCGAGGTTCTTCCGCAGCAGCGGCTCAAGACCTGGCTCGAAGAACGGGGCCTCGCCCCGTGCGGCCTTGGCGAGCTTCTCGGCATCGACATCGATGGCGAGCACCTCGTGCCCCAGGTCGGCCATGCAGACCGCGTGGGTGAGGCCGAGGTAGCCCGTCCCGATGACGCTGACGCGCAGGGGATGTCCCTTGCCACCCATTGTGAGTCCTCAGCTTCTACTTGTGGTGAATACTTCCCTTTGTGTGGGTCACCGAGTTTAGGAGAACTAGCCCAGCCAGGCCTGGCGGCTTGCACTAACCACTACGTGACATTTATTTCGTGGCTGTTCGCCCGGTAACTTTACCCGACCTTGTCGCAAGGGATTGTTACCCACCACCATTCGTGCACAAAGGTGTACGCGGTGATGTGGGGCGTAGAGGCGCAGGCGCGGGTGGTGCTGGCCACTACGCTGGTCCACGCCGGGCTGGTCGTCCGGCCGTTGGTTACGCGGAAGTTGAGCGTCACCGCGACCACGAGCAGCATGGCGAGCCCGGCGACGGGCAGCCAGCGGACCGTCGTGCTCACGGACGGAAGCCAGCGGGCCGCCGTGCTCGAGGGCTCCGCGGCCGTCACCTGTCTCGGCCGCAAGAGGGCGACCATCGCCGTATAGAGCAGCATGGCCGGGGCGATCACGTAGCGGGACTGGACGACGGGCATGTTGATGAGCATCTCCTCGATGAAGATGCCCACGCTGAACACGGCGGCGACAACAGCGAGGGTCCAGTTCGGGTCGGTGAACCGGGTGGCGGCGATGGCGATGGCGATGAGCACGATCAGCCAGGCGCCGGCGATCAGGGCATCGTGGGCGTGGTGGTTGATGACGTGCAGTGCGGCGCCGTACCCCCGGTAGTTCACCCCGGCCCCGCCGAGCGACCGCTCGCCGAACATCGCCCGCGGGATGACGCGGGTCATGTAGTGCCGCAGCACCCAGAACAGCCCGTTGTCGCCGTACTCGTTGTGGTGGCCCTTGCCGAGGATCGTCTGGCTGAATTGCAGCAGCACGCCGGTGACCC
Source organism: uncultured Streptosporangiaceae bacterium (assembly GCA_964581815.1). Classification (GTDB taxonomy): domain Bacteria; phylum Actinomycetota; class Actinomycetes; order Streptosporangiales; family Streptosporangiaceae; genus Trebonia. The sequence continues at coordinate 6,125 of CAZORE010000028.1, forward strand.
ACAAGATGGCCAGGCACCAGGCGTTCTTGGACCGGTCAACGATGAGCCTGGCGATGATCAGCGGGGCGACAAAGACGCTCAGCACCGCCGTCCAGGACACGGTCGCCATGACGAGCGGGGACAGGATCTTGCCCGCCCGGGTGCCGGGAAGCCACAGGACCGTCCAGAACGCGCCGTACAGGCCGAAGAACTGGACGGTCACCAGGTCGTTGTTCACCTGGGTGTACGCGAGCGGCATCGCGCACACCGGGGCCGCGATGAGCAGCCGGAGCCACGGGCTGCGCAGGTGCGGGCCGCTCGCGATGTAGGCGACGAGGCCGTACATCGCGTACTCGGCCGCCGCGGCGATCGACATCACGCCAGGCACCCACGACAGCGGGAAGACACGCAGGGCGGCCTCGGTAATGAGGCGGGCGGGCTCCTGGTAGTAGCTGCTGATCGGGGACGAGATGGCCTGCCAGGCGGGCATGTTGAGCCCCTGATTCAGCAGGAACTTCGCGTCCTCGATCCAGACCGTGTTGAGTGACCCCGGACCGAGGGTCCGGCTGAGGCTGATCGCCGTGCCGGCGATCAGGGCGCCGGCGGCGAGCAGGATCTTGCGCCAGCCGACAGGGCCGCTGTCGGTGCGGCGGAACAGGTCCGTTCGCAGCCAGTTCATAATGACCGCGGGCAGCCGCCGCGCGCTCCAGTTGCGCGGGAACGCCCGGGCCTCGCTGGATGCAGGCTGCATACCCGTTTCCTGACTCATGGTCGCTTTGCTTACCTCTCGCTGGCCGCGTATCCAGATCAGGGGGCGCGGCAGGCAGATAACCGGGGGCATCAGCCTACTGGTTCGCACGTCAGTCGATGTGTATTAGAGACTATTGTGATTCCTCACCCTTCGCTGGGAAGCCCCGCGAAGCTGGCCCGGAGGAATCGCTTGGCTAACCATGCTGCCCTGATCTGCGGCGCTTACGCTATCGTCATGCCTGCCGTTTGCCGTCACTCGCGTTGGCGGCTAGAGATCCCGTGCAGTAGGGTCTGAGCGTCGTGAACCCGATAACCGCCCGCCCCACCTCAGACGTGTCCGCGCCCGAGCAGGCGTCTTCCCGTCGGTCGGTGGCAGCCTCCGTGACCTGGGCCGTGCCCGCCACGGTGACTGCCGCACTCGGCCTGTTCGAGATCGGCGTGCCTCAGCTGTGGCGCGACGAGCTCGCAAGCTGGTCGGCCGCGAGCCGCACCCTCCCGCAGCTGTGGGCCATGGTGCACAACATCGACGCGGTGCTCGGCGTCTACTATCTCGGGCTGCACCTGTGGATGGCGGTGTTCGGCCAGTCCGCGACGGCCATGCGCCTGCCGTCGGTGATCGCGATGGCCGCCGCCGCGGCGATGGTCGCGCTCACCGGGCGACGGCTCGGCGGCCGTCTCGCCGGGCTGGCGAGCGGGCTGGTCTTCGCCGTGATCCCGAGCGTTTCCCGCTTCGCGCAGGAGGCAAGGCCGTACGCGTTCGCGATGTTCTTCACGGCGCTCGCCACCCTGTTGTTCCTGCGGGCCATGGAGCGGCCTCGCTGGTCGCGCTGGGCGCTTTACGCGGTGGCGCTCGCCGCCGCGGGCGTGGCCAACCTGATCGCGGTGTGCGTCGCCGCCGGGCCGCTGCTCATCGTCCTGTGGGATTTCTTCCAGCGCACGGTGCGCGTGGGCGGCGACGGCACGGCGGAAAGCGGCAAGCAGTTGCCCGGCGGCCGCCTGGATCCGGAGGGTACGCCTGGGCTGCTTGTGAAGCGGTTCTGCGTGTCCGTGGTAGCCGGCGCCGTCCTCATTTCCCCGCTTGTGATCGCGGGGCACTCGCAGCAGGGCTGGCAGATCGGCCAGCAGGCGGTGCCGCACGTCGCTCAGCTCATCGGCATAAGCGGCGGCCTCTGGATTGAGCTGTTCGCCTCGATCCCGGTCGCCGTGGTGGTCATGCTCCTCGCGATCGTGGCGCTTGTCGCCGCCTCCGACCCGCGGCGCCGCGTCATCGCCGGGTACGCGCTGGCGCTGGCGCTCGGCCCGGTTATCGCGGTCTGGCTGATCTCACGCGGCCCGGATTCGTACTGGACATACCGCTACATGCTGTTCAGCGTCGCCGGCTGGTCGGTCGGCGCCGGCCTCGGCATCGCCTACCTGGCCGCGCGGGTCAGGGGCACGCGGCTGGCGCGGCTGTCCGGCTCCCTGTCGCCCCGGTTCACCCTGGCGGCGGTGCTCGTCGCCGCGGTGGGCCTGGTCGGGATTCACGACCAGCTGGCCGTGCGTCAGAACGAGGCGCACAACCTGTGGGCCTATCCGGAGATGCCGTCGAACGGCCAGCCAGTGGACTACCAGGCGGCCGCCGCCGTCCTCGAGGCGAACCAGCGGCCCGGGGACGTCATCGCGTACGAGGTGGACGACTCCAATCACTACCAGGTGGACACCAGCATCGCCTATTACCTGCGAGGCAAGACCGTGCCCCCGACGGTCTTCCAGACGCAGACGCAGGTTCAGGCGAACAGCCTGCAGCCAACCGAGTGCATCGACCCGTCGGTCTGCATCACGGGAACGCCGCGGATCTGGGTGGTCTACGTCCCCCACCTGGACCCGGACCCGTTCTCCGCGCTCCCTGGGGCGGAGGAAGGCATCGTCGAGACCCTGGGCTACCAGATCGTGACGCAGTACCAGCTGAACGGCATCACGGTGGCCCTGCTCAGCATCGGCCCGGAAAGCAGCTGACGTCGGCTGAGGCCGCGCGAAGCTTAAGGCGCGGGGCGTTCGGCCTATCCGCGCGTCGCGCGCAGCGTCTCGCCGTACCCGGCGCACTCCTGGTAGGAGGGCAGCAGGCCGGCGCGGAGCGCCTCGTCAAGCGTCGGCGCGGCGGCGTCCTTCTCCGACAGCACCGGCTCGGAGTCGAGCGGCCAGGCGATGCCGATCGCGGGGTCGCGGGGGTCCACGCCGTGCTCGCGTCCCGGAGCGTACGGCGTCGAGCACAGGTACAGGGCGGTCGCGTCGTCGGTGAGGGCCATGAAGGCATGCCCGAGGCCCTCGGCGAGGAACACCGCCTGGCGTGTGCCCGCGTCCAGCTGAACCGCCTCCCACTTGCCGAAGGACGGCGAGCCGGCTCGCAGGTCCACCACCACGTCGAGGATCGCGCCGGCCACGCAGGTGACGTACTTGGCCTGACCGGGCGGCACGTCGGCGTAGTGAATGCCCCTGATCACCCCGCGCCGGGACACCGAGCAGTTGACCTGCGCGACATCCAGCCGGTATCCGAGGTCGGCGGCGAACTCCGCGCCGCGGAACGCCTCGGCGAAACTGCCCCTGTCGTCGCTGTGGACCTGTGGGGTAAAGACCCAGGCGCCTTCGATGCCAAGCGGATTCACGCCACGACCTTACCAAGGCCTGCCGTGGAAACCCGTCGGCCTGGCTCCCGAAGCGGGAGCCAGGCCGACGGTCTGAGCGGGACGTCTTAGGAGACGATGATGACCTTCTCGGCCTGCTGTCCTCGGTCGCTCTGCGTGATCTCGAACTCGACCCGCTGGCCTTCTTCAAGGCTGCGGTATCCGTCCGCCTGGATCGCGGAGAAGTGAACGAAAACGTCCTTGCCACCGTCGACGGCGATAAAGCCGTAGCCCTTGTCCGGGTTGAACCACTTGACGGTGCCCTGAGCCATTCCAAACAACTCCCTAACTGCTGCTCGGGCTTCGAGCCCCGCCCTTGCAACCGCGGAACTCGTCGATCGCGACCCGGCGAGACGTGCCAACGCACGCTCTCACGCTCGCACTTTTGCCTTGCCGACAGCGACCAGAAATGACCTTACCGTGTGCGCGGGCATCATGACGCCAGATAAGTAGTTGTCGTCCGGGGCAAGCTCCTAGTCCAAGCCCGCGGCCTGGAAAGCTTCCATTGTGGGCTTGATAGCGGACGGCACGGTAACCGCCGGCGCCACCGCGGACAGGGTCTTGAGCCCGTCGCCGGAGTTGATGATGACCGTTTCCGCGTCCGGGTCGAGCTGGCCTGCCGCGATGAGCTTACGCAGCACGCCGACGGTGACCCCGCCCGCGGTCTCGCCGAAGACGCCCTGGGTGCGGGCGAGCAGCCGCATCGAGTCAACCACCTCGGCGTCGGAGACGTCGGCCACCGCGCCGCCGGTCCTGCGCACCACGTCGAGCACGTAGGGGCCGTCCGCCGGGTTGCCAATCGCCAGCGACTTCGCGATCGTGTCGGGCTTGACCGGCCGTACCACGTCCCAGCCGTTCGCGTACGCCTCGGACACCGGCGAGCACCCAGTCGCCTGCGCGCCGAAGACCTTCCACGGCTTCCCGTCGACAAGGCCGAGCTCGGCGAACTCGCTGAACCCCTTGTCGATCTTGACCAGCTGGGCGCCGGACGCGACCGGGACCACGATCTGGTCGGGCAGCCGCCAGCCGAGCTGCTCGGCGATCTCGAAGCCGAGTGTCTTCGATCCTTCCGCGTAGTACGGGCGCACGTTCACGTTGACGAACGCCCAGTCCTCGTGCTCTCCCGCCAGCTCAGAGGCGAGCCGGTTCACGTCGTCGTAGTTGCCGTCGACCGTGACGAACGTGCCGCCGTACACGGCGGTAGTGAGGATCTTCTGCTCCTCGAGGTTCGAAGGGACCAGGACTACGGACCGGATGCCGGCCCGGGCCGCCGCCGCGGCGACCGCGTTGGCCAGGTTGCCCGTCGACGGGCAGGCGAGAACCTTGAAGCCCATCTCGGTCGCCGCGGCGAGCGCCACGGCGACGACCCGGTCCTTGAACGAGTGGGTGGGGTTGCCGCTGTCGTCCTTGATCCACAGCCGCCGCATCCCGAGCTCCGCGGCGAGTCCGTCGGCGCGGATGAGCTTGGTGAAGCCGGGCTCGGTGGTGGGGCGGGTGGCGATGTCATGGGGGACCGGCAGCAGCGCGGCGTACCGCCAGATGTTCTGTGGCCCTGCCTCGATGTCGGCCCGGGTCAGCCGCGGGAAGTCGTAGCCGACCTCCAGCGGCCCGAAACACTCGGAACACGCGTAGAACGGGCCGAGCGGAACCGCGTTGCCGCACTCACGGCAGGTCAGCCCGGTGGCGTTGCCAAGTCGCAGGGCGCGGGGCGCGTCAGTCTGAGCAGTCATAGGGCGAGGCCTCTCTCTCCCATCTTTCCCAGCGGTCACCATGACCGCAGGCCGGACTTGGCACCAGTCACGCGCTTGCCTCGCCTTACTGAGGTGCGTTACCGCGATGGTTGCCGGGGCTTCACAGGGCCGATCCCTCCACCCCTCTGGATGAGGTATTCAGTTATCTCCCGGGGGGGCGACCCCCCGTACCCCCCGGTGCGCGCCCGATCGCAAGCGATCGTATCGGGCGCGCCAATCGCGTGCCCGTGCCACGGAGGTGGGTTCCTTAACACTGTAACCGATCAGCCGCCGCCCCCGGCATCGGGGCAGGACGCCATTCATTTATCGTTGTGCCATATGACAAACGACCCGAGTCGGCTACTCATTGTCGCCTCAAACCGGGGGCCCGTCTCGTACAGTCACGCCGCGGACGGGTCGCTGACCGCCCGGCGCGGCGGTGGCGGGATGGTGTCGGGACTCATGTCCGGGCTCGGCGCGGTAGCGGCCGACGGCGGGGCGCTCTGGCTGTGCGCGGCGCTCAGCGAGGCGGACCGGGCGGTCGCGCGGCTCGCGGCGCGACCGCCCGGCCCGCCGGGCGAGGTCCCGGTCCGGATGCTGGACATCCCCGCCGGCCTGCTCGCCGCGGCGTACAACGGCATCGCGAACTCGGTCCTGTGGTTCCTGCACCACCTGCTCTTCGACACGCCGAACCAGCCGCACTTCGACGCGGCGTTCCGCGCCGACTGGGCCGCCTACGTCGCTTACAACGAGGCGTTCGCGGCCGCGCTCGCGCAGGAGTGCGCGCCGGGGACCCGCGTGCTGATCCAGGACTACCACCTCTCGCTCGCGCCGCGGCTGCTACGGGACCGCTACCCGGCCGCGCGGATAGCCCACTTCGAGCACACCCCGTGGGCGCCGCCCGGCTACTACCAGCTGCTGCCCGACGACGTTGCCGCCGCGATACTCGACGGCGTACTCGGCGCCGACCACGCGGGATTCCTCGCCGCGCGCTGGGCCGACGCCTTCCTCGACTGCTGCGACGAGGTGCTCGGCGCCCGGGTCAGCCGCAGCGGCGCGGGCACGGGCCAGGTCGCCTACCGCGGCCGGGTGACGCAGGTGGGAGTGCACCCGCTCGGGGTTGACGCGGAGGAACTGCGCGGCCGGGCCCGCGCGGCTGACGTCACGGAGCACGCGCGGCGGCTCGCGGAGCTGGCCGGCGGCAGGCAGCTGATCGTCCGGGTGGACCGCACCGAGCCGTCTAAGAACATCGTGCGCGGGCTGGCCGCCTACCGCGAGCTGCTGGCCACGCGGCCGGAGTGGCGCGGCCGTGTGACGCATCTCGCTTTCGCCTATCCATCGCGCTCCGACCTCCCCGAATACCAGGCCTACACGGCGCGCGTGGAGCGGCTCGCCGCGGAGATCAACGCCGAGTTCGGGACGCCCGGCTGGGAACCGCTTATCCTTGAGGTAAGGGACGACTACCCGCGCTCGCTGGCAGCGTGCGGGCTAGCAGACGTACTTTTGGTCAACCCGGTCAGGGACGGCATGAACCTGGTGGCTGAGGAAGGGCCGATCCTCAGCGAGCGCGGTTGCGCGCTCGTGCTTTCCAGGGAAGCGGGTGCCGCCGCGCTGGTCGGTGAGGCCGCACTGCTCGTTAACCCGTATGATGTCAGCGCTACCGCTGGCGCGTTGCATGCTGGCCTGGTCATGCCGGCCGCCGAGCGGCAAAGGCGTAGTGCGACTATCGCAGGCGCTGCCGCCGCGCGGGCGCCGGGTCGCTGGCTGGCAGAGCAGGTAGAGGCCCTAGGTTAACTATACGTCACGATAAAGTTACACACCGTGTCCGGTCGTCCGGATAGGGGTAGAACGGTCTCGTGGTGGTAGTTGCCAGGAAGTATCGGACCTGCCAGGAACAGGCACGTGAGGGTCCGGCACCTTCTTATAATTCAGACGCCTACTGAGTACGCCGGCGTACCGCACGAGACTGGGATCAGCCCAGAGCAGATGGGTTCATTCTTTTGACCGTAGACAGCAAGCTTGACGCCGTCCGGCAGCACGTCGGCCCAGTGAAAGGCGATACCAGCGACAAGGCGGGACTTCTCCTCGGCCGGCTGACCGTCCTCCCCGCTCTGGTACTGCTGCCGTTCCTGCTGACCAGCTTCCCGTTGCTGCTTGTCGGCTACTTTAAGCCCATCCCCGTGATCGTGCTCTGGCTAGCGCTCACCGCGCTCATGGTGCCGTACGTGTGGCGGCGCGTGCCCTCGGTGACCGGTGCACCCGACTGGGGCACCGCAGGCGCGGGGCGGGCGAAGCCCACGCCGCGGTGGGTGCTGTGGTCGCTGGCGGCGATCGCGGTCGCGTTCGGCGTCTTCCAGGGGATCTACCACTCCGAGTTCGTGATCGTGCAGCTCGACGCGGCGTCGTACATGGAGTTCGCGACCTGGATCTCCAAGCACGGGTCGCTGCCGATCCCGCAGGACACCGCGGCATTCGGGCACGCGTCCGGCATCACCTTCTGGAGCGCCGCGTTCTACAACGTCGGCAGCTCCGTCGTGCCCCAGTTCATGGCCGGCCTGCCCATGGTGCTTGCGCTGGGCTTCTGGGCCGGCGGGGCGCAGCTCGCGCTGCTGTGGGGGCCGCTGCTCGGCGCGCTCGGCGTGTTCACGTTCGGCGGCCTGGTGGCCCGGCTGGTCGGGCCCCGCTGGGCGCCGTTCGCCGCGCTTGCCATGGCGATCGGCATCCCCGAGGCCTACGCGAGCCGCAACACCTACAGCGAGACGCTCGCGCAGGTCCTGCTCCTCGGGGCGCTGTCGCTGTGGATCGACTCGCAGCGGGCCGACCGGGGCGAAGAGGACGCCGGACGGTGGCGGGCCAATTGGCGGAGCCACGCGCGGTCCGCCTCGCACGTGCTCGCGGCGGTCACGGGGCTGGTGTTCGGCATCACCTTGCTCGTGCGCATCGACGGGCCGGCCGACATCCTGTTCGTGGTCCCGTACTGCGGCCTGCTGGTTCTGCGGCGGCAGCGGCAAGTCATCCCGCTGGTCGTCGGCATGCTCCTCGGCCTGCTGTACGGCACGGTTGACTCGCTGTTCCTGACCCTTCCGTACCTCAAGACGAACCTGAAGTCGGTCGTCTTGATGGCCGTCGCGTTCGCCATGTTCACGGTGGCCACCGTGCTCGTTGTCAGGTGGCTGCGCAAGCGCGGTTCCCAGCTGCGCACGCCGCCTGGGCCCGGGCTTGTCAGGGCCGTGACCGTGCTGCCGTTCATCGTGGTCGCCGCCTTCCTCATCCGGCCCTACGTGGAGCGGAACTGGCACGCGCTGCAGTACGCGCCGCTCAGCCTGCACTGGATTTACTGGTACACCGGCTTCGCCACCATCACGTTCGCCGTGATCGCCAGCGCCATGCTCGGCAGGCGGTGCCTCAAGGGCGAGGCGCCCGTCTGGGTGCTGCCGCTGCTGACGTTCGCCTGGGCGATTACCTGGTTCCTGCTCCGGCCCGCGATCACCCCGCACCAGCCCTACGCGAGCCGCCGGCTGGTTCCCACCGTGCTGCCCGGGCTTGTCCTGCTCGCGGTGTGGCTGTCCGCCTGGCTCGCCAGGCGGTCCCGGGTGGTGCACATGGTGAACGTGCCCCGCTACCTGGAGCGGTTCCCGCGCGTCTTCGTGGTTGCCTGCTGCGCCGGCGCGATCTTCCTGCCGCCGTTCATCGGCAACTTCGGCCTCGGGCTCAAGTCCGGCGGGCCGATCGGCGTCATGCCCTACTCGGACGGCCTCGCGTTCCAGCGCGCTTACGTCGGCGAGGTCGGCGCGGTCGAGCAGATCTGCCGGGCCCTCCCGGCCAACGCGTCGGTCCTCATCGCGGATTACACGCTGAACCAGCAGTTCGCGCAGGACATCAGGGGCACGTGCGACGTGCCGACGGCCGGGGTCGAATGGGTGGATCCCGCCGCGAACAGTGCCCCGGGCAATGCCATCGCCACGGCCACCGTGCTCGCCGACGTCCGGGCCGTCGAGCGGGCCGGGCGGCGCCCGATCGTTCTCGCGCCCCACGCCGCGTGGCTGTCCAGGCTGGGCAAGGGCACGGTGCAGCACGTAGTGAACCTGAATACCAGCATCGACGAGCACGTAATCTTTGGTACGCCGAGGAACACGTTGCCTGAGCAGTTCACGGTCTATAGTTGGGAGCCGGCCAAGTGATCGCCGAGTATGAAAGCACCGTGCGGGAAGAACGTTCCGCGCCTTACGTCACCATCGTCCTGCCTTGCTACAACGAGGAAGGGCACGTGATCGCCGAGATTGAGCGCATCACGGCGGCGATGGACGCGAGCGGCTACTCGTACGAGCTGATGTGCGTCGACGACGCGTCCACCGACACCACGCTGGCCAAGCTCTACGAGGCCGCGCCCCGCTTCCCCCAGATGGAGGTCGTGCACTTCCACCGCAACAGCGGATCGGGCACGGTGCGCCGTATCGGCACCCAGCGGGCCAGGGGCGAGATCGTCGTCTGGACCGACGCCGACATGTCCTACCCGAACGAGCGGATTCCCGAGCTCGTCCAGATTCTTGAGAAGGACATCACGATCGACCAGGTCGTGGGCGCGCGGACGAGCGAGCAGGGCACGTACAAGTTTCTCCGGGTGCCCGCCAAGTGGTTCATCAGGAAGTTCGCCGAGCGGCTCACCGGGGCCAAGATCCCCGACCTGAACTCGGGCCTGCGGGCCTTCAGGCGCGAGGTGTCGCTGCCCTACCTGCGGTTGCTGCCGGCCGGGTTCTCCTGCGTCACCACGATCACCGTCTCGTTCCTCGCGAATCACCACGAGCTTTACTTCCTGCCGATCGATTACTCCAAGCGGGCGGGCAAGTCGAAGTTCAAGTTCGTCAAGGACGCCTACCGGTACATCCTTCAGGTGCTCCGGATGACGATGTACTTCAACCCGCTCAAGGTGCTCATGCCGCTCGCGCTGACCCTGCTCGGCATCGGTTTCCTCAAGGCCATTTACGACGTGGTCGACCACCCAGTGAAGATCGCCACCGACACGGTGCTCATCTTCGTCACCGGCCTGCTCATCGCGTCCCTGGCGCTGCTCGCCGACCTGATAGTCAGATCAAGGGATAGCTAGGGCCTGGCGTGCTGCGGGAGAAGCCGGTCCGTCAGCGGCGCGACAACCTGCTCAGGCGTGAATCGCTGGGCGGCGAGCTGACGCGCCGCGTGGCGCAGCTTGAGCAGGTGGTCGCGGTCGGCGGCCAGCTGGAGCAGCGCGTCAGCGAGTGCCGCCGGGTCACCGGGCGGCACCAGCACGGCCCCGGACTCCAGAGGCACCGTGCCGAGCACCCGGCGCTGCGGCGCGGTGTCGGACGTGATGATCGCGCACCCGGCGGCGGCCCCCTGGAACACCTTGTTGGGTACCACCCGCAACGCCTTGTCGCTAGTACCGAAGATGCCGAGGCACACGTCGTGCGCGGCGACGAGCGCGGGCAGTTCCCTGGCTGGCACCCAGTCGAGCCAGCGCACCGACGCGTTGGCCGCGGCGGCCAGCTTGGTCGCCGCCTCGTCCTGGCCGCGGCCGATCATGGTCACCTCGACCGGCGCGCCGGCGATGCGGCCGAGTGCCTCGCCGATGACGGGGGTGCCCTGCAGCGGCGTGTACAGCCCGTAAAAGACGACCTTGAGCGGTCCGCTCTCGTCGTCCGCGGACGGCACAGTGCTGGTCGACACAGCGTCGGCCGGCCGTTCGGTGGCGGCGGCGTGCCACTCCTGCGACGCGCCGACGTACACGACGACGGCCTTGTGCCGGTACTTCTCCGGGACCGTCTCCAGGTGCTCTTCCGTATCCACCACGACAATGTCCGCGGCCCCCAGCGCGGCCGCGTCGATCAGCGTCAGCAGCCGCTGCTTCAGGCCGCCACCAGAGATCCGGCGGTCTCTGGCGGTGCCCGCCGCGCTTATCAGGTGGTCGAGCACCAGCGGCACCGTGCCCCGGCGGTAAAGCAGCCGCGCCAGGTGCACGTCGAAGTGCCCGAGGTAACCCACGACAACGGCGTCGGGCCGGCCGAGGCGGCGAGCCCGCGCCGCCAGCCCGAACCAGCGGCTGGCCAGCCGGGCAACGAGCGTGCCGGCCTTCCACGGCTTCGCAAGCATGTCAACCCGGTCCGCGGTGGACAGCCCGAGCGGTATGTTGCACTCGACGACGTCGACTCCCCTGGCGGCCAGGCCCTCGGCTATGGTCGCGATGCGCGGATGCATCGCGGTGTCGTAAGTACCGAAGATGATGGTGCGCATGATGTCCGTACCCTATCGGCAAGGATGAAGCCTTGAAGGCGCAAGACCTCGCTAAGCGCGTGCTCGGCAGCCGGCTGCTCAAGTTGGCCGTCGTGGTGGCCGCCGTGGGCATCGGCGCGTACGAGATCTCCAAGGAGTGGCGGGAAGTCCACCATGCGCTCGGCCAGATCGGCGTGCTCGCCTGCTTCGAGGCGCTGCTCGTGCTGCTCGTGATGCAGTTCGCCACGCTCCGCCAGTGGCAGTCGCTGCTCGCCGGGCTTGGCTCACCGCTGCGAACGACAACGGCCGGCCGTATCTTCTTCATCGGGCAGCTTGGCAAGTACATCCCTGGCTCGGTCTGGCCGATCCTGACCCAGATGGAACTGGGCGCCCGGGCCAACGTCCCCCGGTTGCGGTCGGGCAGCGCCTCGATCCTGACGATGATCCTGTCCCTGGCCACCGGCCTGCTCGTGGCTGCGGCGACGCTGCCTTTCGCGCACGTCTCCGCCGGTTACGACTGGGTCTTCGTGCTGGTTCCGTTGATCTTGGCCTGCCTCCACCCCAAGGTGCTCAACCCGCTGCTCAACTGGCTTTTCAAGCTGATCAAGCGGCCGGGCCTCGAGCATCCGGTCACGCTCACGATGCTGAGCAGGGCGCTCGCCTGGTCGTTGCTCGCCTGGATCGCCAACGGGCTGCAGATCTGGATCCTCGCCGACAAGCTGGGCGCCCCGGCCGGACGGACCATCCTGATCGCCCTTGGCGGTTACGCGTTCGCCTGGTGCGTCGGCTTCGTGGTCGTCTTCTCACCCGCCGGCGTCGGCGTTCGCGACGTCCTGCTCATCGCCGCCCTCGCGCCCGTGCTGCCCTATGCGCCGGCCCTAGCGGTAGCGCTGGTCTCCCGGGCGGTCAACACCATCAGCGACCTGCTCGTGGCGGGCACCGCCGCGGCGACGCGCGGCTGGGGACGGCGTGACCGCCCGGGCAACGCTCCGGGGGGAAAAGACCAGGCCGCGGTTCCGGCTGAGGCCGCCGCCACCCCGGTCAGCTCAGCGTCCGACAGCGGCGCGCACGGTTAGGTAAGTAAGCGGTCAGCGGCCGAGGACCTGGTACCTGGCCTCGGTGGCTTCCTTCTGCGGCTTCCACCACCATTCGTTGCCGCGGTACCAGTCGATGGTCGCGGCCAGCCCGGCCCGGAAGTCGCCGTAGACCGGCTGCCATCCGAGTTCGGTGCGGATCTTGCTGGAGTCATTGGAATAGCGCAGGTCGTGGCCGGGCCGGTCGGGGACGTGATCGTAGGCAGCTGGGTCCTGCCCGGTCAGTTCGAGGATGAGGCGCATGATCTGCTTATTGCTGCGCTCGTTCCCGGACCCGATCAGGTAGGTCTCGCCGACCTTGCCCTTGGACAGGATGAGGTGGACGGCGGCGTTGTGGTCGTCGACGTGCGTCCACTCGCGGACGTTCTCGCCTGCCCCGTACAGCTTCGGCCTCATCCCGCGCAGGATGTTGGTGATCTGCCGCGGGATGAACTTCTCCACGTGCTGGAAGGGACCGTAGTTGTTGGCGCAGTTGGATATCGTCGCGGCGATACCGAACGACCTTGCCCACGCGCGTACCAGCATGTCCGAACTCGCCTTCGTGGCGGAGTACGGGCTCGACGGGTCGTAGGCCCGGTCCTCCGTGAACTGCTCGGTGCTTCCTAGCGGCAGGTCACCGAACACCTCGTCGGTCGAGATGTGGTGGAACCGGCCGCCGTGCCGGCGGAGCGCCTCGAGCAGGGTGTACGTGCCGATGATGTTGCTGCGGATGAACGGCCCTGGATCGTGCAGCGAGTTGTCCACGTGCGACTCGGCCGCGAAGTGCACGATGAGGTCGGTGTCAGCGGCTACGCGGTTGACCAGTTCGGCGTCGCAGATGTCTCCGTGCACGAACTCCACCTGGCCGGCCACCGGGATGAGCGCCGTACGGTCGCCTGCGTAGGTCAGCGCGTCAAGCACGCGAACCTCGTATTCCGGGTGGTTCCTGACGGTGTAGTGCACGAAGTTCGAACCGATGAACCCGGCCCCGCCGGTGACAAGCATCCGTGTCATGGCTCCGTATCCTTCCTACGCGTCCGCTACGGCCGGGAAGGCGCGGTGCAGGCCGTCTTTCCAGTCGCCGATCGGTGCTAGGCCGGCCGCGTGCCAGGCGGCGTGGCCGAGCACGCTGTAAGCCGGGCGCTTGGCCGGGGTCGGGTATTCGGCGGTAGTGAGGGGTCTCGGAGTCAGCCGCCCGCGTTCTGTATCGCGATGTTGGTTTTCCGCGGCGTGGTGCAGCCGGAAAATCTCTTCCGCCAAGCCAAACCACGTGGTCTGGCCCGAACTGGTCGCGTGATAGATGCCTGCCGGGGCGGCGGAGCCGACGAGGTCGTAGATCTTCGCGGCGACATCGGCGGTCCAGGTGGGCTGGCCGTACTGGTCGGCGACCACGCCGGGGGCGACGTCGCTGCGGGCCAGCCGGAGCATGGTCTTGACGAAGTTCTTGCCGTGCGCACCGTACAGCCAGGCCGTTCGGACGACATAGCTGGCGTTGGGCAGGGCGGCGAGCACCGCCCGCTCGCCGGCCAGCTTGGTGCGACCGTACGCGCCGGCGGGTGCCGGGGCCGCATCCTCCGCGTACGGGACCGTCGCGTCGCCGTGGAAGACGTAGTCGGTGGACGGGTGAACGAGGACTGCGCCGAGGCTGGCGCACGCCGCGGCAAGGTTCGCCGGGCCCTGGCCGTTGATCGCCAGGGCCTCCGCCTCGTTTTCTTCTGCGGCATCCACGGCGGTCCACGCGGCGCAGTTGACCACGACGTCCGGCTTGACCGCCGAGACCGCCGAGGCGGCCGCGGTGCCGTCAGTGATGTCGAGGTCGGCCCGGGTCAGGGCGGTGAACTCCTCGCCCCGAGCGGTCAGCAGCGCCGTCAGGTCGCGGCCGAGCATCCCGGCCGCGCCGGTGACCAGCCAGCGGGTCATGAGCCGATCTGCACTTTGCTGTGGTCGCCGAGGACAAGCCGGTGCGCCCGCGGGACCCGGGGCGCGGGGGTTACCTCCGCGTAATGGCCGATGAGCGACGCCTCGATGCGCCGCACGCCGCGGATGGAGGCGTTCGACAGCACGATGGAGTACTCGATCTCGCTGTCGCCCACCGAGCAGTCCGCGTCGATGGCCGTGAACGGGCCGATGTACGAGCCGGTGATCCGGCTTCCGGCGCCGATGACCGCCGGGCCGACGATCCGCGACCCGGAAACCTCGGCGCCGGCCTCGACCACGACCCGGCCGATGATTTCGCAGGCCTCGTCGACGGTGCCGTCGATCCGCGGTTCCATGCCCTCGAGTACCAGGCGGTTCACCTCAAGCATGTCGGCGACGTTGCCGGTGTCCTTCCAGTACCCGGTGATCGTCGTCGACTTGACGGTGTAGTCGTCCTGGTCGATCAGCCACTGGATCGCCTCGGTGATCTCGAGCTCGCCGCGCCAGGACGGCTTGAGGTTCGTGACCGCCTCATGGATGGCCGGGGTGAACAGATAGACGCCGACCAGGGCGAGGTCGCTCTTGGGCTCCCGCGGCTTCTCCTCCAGGTTCTTGACCCGGCCCGTCTCCGCGTCGAGCTCGGCCACGCCGAACGACCGGGGATCGCTCACCCGGGCCAGCATGATCTGCGCTTCCGGCCGCGTCACGGAGAATTCCTCGACGAGGGCGGTGATCCCGCCGACGATGAAGTTGTCGCCCAGGTACATCACGAAGTCGTCGTCGCCGAGGAAGTCCCTGGCGACGAGGACGGCGTGCGCCAGGCCGAGCGGCGCCTGCTGCCTGATGTAGGTGACCTTGATGCCGAACCTCGAGCCGTCGCCCACGGCCGCCTCGATCGCCGGCGCGGTGTCGCCGACCACGATCCCGACGTCGGTGATCCCGGCCGCGGCGATGGCCTCCAGGCCGTAGAACAGCACGGGCTTGTTCGCCACCGGGACTAGCTGCTTGGCCGACGTGTGCGTGATCGGGCGCAGGCGCGTGCCGGAGCCGCCGGACAGGACGAGAGCTTTCATGGCGGAAAGTGACAAACCTCTCAGAGGTGGCCGGGCGTTCCCGGCCTGTTCTGTGCAGTGCGTGTTCACTCTACGCGTTGGCCGGGCCGTCCCATGCGGTATGCGCGAATGCCCAGCACGTGGCCTCTTCGTTTGCACTCTCCCTATGAGAGTGCTAAACATGGCGTTGGCACTCTCCGCATGAGAGTGACAACCACAACGGCGGGATCGGGCGATGAGGTACCGCCAGGCGGCAGGAAATGACTGCCGTGTGGCGCGTGCCGTCCGTCGCGGGCTTCGACCGGTCCTAACGTACGCCACGGAGGACTGGAACCAATGGCAGCGAAGATGATCGCGTTTGACGAGGACGCCAGGCGCGGCCTCGAGCGCGGCATGAATCAGCTTGCCGACGCCGTGAAGGTAACCCTCGGCCCTAAGGGCCGGAACGTGGTTCTCGAGAAGAAGTGGGGAGCCCCCACGATCACCAACGATGGCGTGTCCATCGCAAAGGAGATCGAGCTCGAGGACCCGTGGGAGAAGATCGGCGCCGAGCTGGTTAAGGAAGTAGCGAAGAAGACCGACGATGTGGCCGGCGACGGCACCACGACGGCGACGGTGCTCGCCCAGGCGCTGGTGCGCGAGGGGCTGCGGAACGTGGCGGCGGGCGCGAACCCGATGTCGCTCAAGCGGGGCATCGAGGCGGCGGTCGAGGCGGTGAGCGAGGAGCTGTCCAAGCTCGCCAAGGACGTGGAGACCAAGGAGCAGATCGCCTCCACCGCGTCCATCTCGGCCGGCGACACCGCGATCGGCGAGATGATCGCCGAGGCGATGGACAAGGTCGGCAAGGAAGGCGTCATCACCGTCGAGGAGAGCAACACCTTCGGGCTCGAGCTTGAGCTCACCGAGGGCATGCGCTTCGACAAGGGCTACATCGCGCCGTACTTCGTCACCGACCCCGAGCGGCTCGAGGCGGTCCTCGAGGACCCGTACATCCTCGTGGTCAACTCCAAGGTCTCGGCCAACAAGGACCTGCTCCCGCTGCTCGACAAGGTCGTGCAGTCCGGCAAGCCGCTGCTCATCATCGCCGAGGACGTGGAGGGCGAGGCCCTGGCCACCCTGGTGGTCAACAAGATGCGCGGCCTGTTCCGCTCGGTCGCGGTCAAGGCACCCGGGTTCGGCGACCGCCGCAAGGCCATGCTCGGCGACATCGCCATCCTCACCGGCGGCCAGGTCATCAGCGAGGAGGTCGGCCTCAAGCTGGACTCCGTCGACATCAACGTGCTCGGCCGGGCCCGCAAGATCGTGGTGACCAAGGACGAGACCACGATCGTCGACGGCGCCGGTGACGCGGACCAGATCGCGGGCCGGGTCAACCAGATCCGCACCGAGATCGACAACACCGACTCCGACTACGACCGCGAGAAGCTGCAGGAGCGGCTGGCCAAGCTGGCCGGCGGCGTGGCCGTCATCAAGGCCGGCGCGGCGACCGAGGTCGAGCTCAAGGAGCGCAAGCACCGCATCGAGGACGCGGTGCGCAACGCCAAGGCCGCGGTCGAGGAGGGTGTCGTGCCCGGCGGCGGTGTCGCGCTGATCCAGGCCGCCCGCACCGCCTTCGACAAGCTGGACCTGACGGGCGATGAGGCGACCGGCGTGCAGATCGTGCGCCGCGCCGTCGATGAGCCGCTGAGGCAGATCGCGATCAACGCCGGCCTTGAGGGCGGCGTCGTGGTCGAGAAGGTGAAGTCCCTGCCCGCTGGCGAGGGCCTGAACGCGGCGAACGGCGAGTACGTCGACATGTTCAAGGCCGGGATCATCGACCCAGCCAAGGTCACCCGCTCGGCGCTGCAGAACGCCGCGTCCATCGCGGCGCTGTTCCTCACCACCGAGGCCGTCATCGCGGAGAAGCCGGAGAAGGCCCCGGCCGCCCCGGCCGGCCCCGGCGGCGGTGACATGGACTTCTAAGTCCATCGTGCGGCAACGCTGCGAAACGGCCCGGATCATCACGATCCGGGCCGTTTCGTGTTGCCGAACCACGGCCTGCGTCGCTGCAGCGGGGAGGAGGTGAAACGATCGTCCTGTGACACCACCCGTGATCCAGGTCGAGGACCGGCTGGAGCGTCGGATCCGCAAGCCGGTCGACGCGCTGCGCTGCGTCGTGTCCTGTGCGTGGATCGTCGTGCTTGCCGTGGCCGCCGTCGCGGCGAGTGCGGCCACGACCGGGGTGGAAACCGTCATCGTGGACTGGAGCGGTAAGCTGCCGTCCACCCTGTTCACCGTGGCCCAGCCGATCGCGCTCTACGCGCTGATCATCCTGCCGCTCGGCCTCGCCGTCGCTCAACTCATCCGGCGCCAGGTGCGCCGGCTCATCGAGGCGGTCGCGACCGGCCTGGTGGCCGGCGCCGCGGCCCAGGTGGTTAACATCGCGCTGCAGCGCCCCGCGGGCACCCGTCTCTACTACGCGATCGTCATGTCCCACCCCGGCGTCACCCATGTCAATGCCCTCGACCCCTACCTGGCCGGGCTCGTCGCCTATGTCACCATGATCGGGCTGACCGGGCGGCCGGGCTGGCGGAACGCTCTAGGGCTCGCGATCGGCGTGTACGCCGTCGTCCAACTGGCGGCGCTGGCCACGATCGGCCTGTCGATCCTCCTCACGCTGCTGGCCGGGCGGGCTGTGGGCCTGGCCGTCAGGTACGCCGCGGGCTCGGCGTCGCAGCGTCCAACGGCGCTTGCCATCGCCACGGCCCTGTCCGCCGGCGGCCTGGCGGTCACGGCCATCCGGCGGGTCAGCCAGTCCCGGGCCGACGCGCCTGGATCCCGGTTTTACGCGTTGACGACGGAGGACGCCAACCCGCTCGACGTGGTGGTGTTCGACCGGGATCAGCAGG
This sequence comes from uncultured Streptosporangiaceae bacterium, assembly GCA_964581815.1. Lineage (GTDB taxonomy): Bacteria > Actinomycetota > Actinomycetes > Streptosporangiales > Streptosporangiaceae > Trebonia. Next base: position 24,417 of record CAZORE010000028.1, read on the forward strand.
CGGCGGGCACGTTCTACCGGCTGTACCGGTGGATCCGGGTGCCTGGGCAGGTGGCGCGCAGCGCGCCGCTATCCCTCGACCGCACGGTCGAGCGCCGGGCCCTGCTTTCCTACGCGACCAGGGACGCGGACGTGCCCACGCCCCGGCTCCGCACCCTGATCCGGGTGGGCGCCGACGCCGCCGTGCTCGCCTACGAGCACTGCGCCGGCATCACGCTGGCCCGCACCAACCCCGGGTGCTCGGACGACGAGCTCGGGCGTATCTGGGACACGGTGACCCGGCTGCACCAGAACCACGTCACCCACCGCGCGCTCACCGCCGACCGCATCATGTTCACCCCCGACGGCCAGGTCATGCTCCTCGACCCGGGCGACGGCGACGTGGCGGCGAGCGACCTGCAGATCCGCCTTGACCTGGCCCAGCTCATCGTCGAGCTCGCGCTGTCCGTGGGACCGGACAAGTCGGCGAAGCTCGCGATCGAGAAGGTGGGCGCGAACGAGCTGGTGACCGTGCTGCCGCTGCTGCAGCCGGTCGTTCTTGTCCGCTCCACCCGGCACGCGCTGCGCCGCCGCCGCGACGTCCTGCCCGCCGTCCGCAAGTCGCTGCTCGAGGCGGTGCCCGAGGGCGAGGTCATGCCAGTGCAACTGGAGCGGATCAGGGCGCGCACCCTGGTGACGCTCGTCGCCAGCGTCGCCGCCGTCTACCTGCTCGCCGGCGAGCTCGCCCAGGCCAGCTTCGGGCACCTGCTGCGGTCGGCGGACTGGCGCTGGGCCCTGGTGGCGCTCGCGCTGTCCGCCGCGACCTACGTCGGCGCCACGCTGTCGATTTCCGGCTTCGTCTCCGAGCGGCTGAGTTTTGGCCGCACCCTCTTCGTCCAGCTGGCCAGCTCGTTCGTCACGCTGGTGACGCCCGCCGCGGTCGGCGGGGCCGCGCTGAACGTGCGGTACCTGCAGCGCAGGAGGATTCCCGCGGCAGTCGCGGTGGCCAGCGTCGGCGTCTCCCAGGTGGTGGCGTTCGTGATGCACATCCTGCTGCTCACGGTGTTCGCCGCGATCGCGGGAAGCAGCACCAAGAGCGCGATCAGGCCGCCGACCTGGGCCTACTTCGTGGTGGCCGGGCTGGTCGTGCTGGCCGGCGTGGTGCTCGCCGTCCCCGCCGGGCGCCGTATGGTGCGGGCGCGCCTGTCGCCGACCTTCGGCCAGGTGCTACCGCGGCTGCTTGAGGTCGCGCAGCGGCCGCGCAAGCTCGCCGAGGGGATCGGCGGCGTGCTGCTGCTCAGCCTCACGTACATCCTGTGCCTGAGCGCGTGCGTGGCCGCCTTCGGCGGTTCTGTGCCCATCGCGAAGGTCGGCTTCGTGTACCTGACCGGCAGCGCGATCGGCTCGATCATTCCCACCCCCGGCGGGCTCGGCGCGGTGGAGGCCGCGCTGACCGCGGGGCTGACCGCCGCGGGCGTGCACGGCGGCATCGCGGTCAGCGCGGTCCTGCTGTTCCGCCTGCTGACCTTCTGGCTTCCCGTGCCCATCGGCTGGGCGGCAATGAATTACCTGGAGCGCCAGCACGAGCTCTAGCACCCCGTTAACCCCACGCGCGGGTGCATCTGGGCGGGGCCGGCGACCACGCCAGAGGACAGGGAGCGCTTCTTCGGGCAGAGTGCCACGGGCCGGGTCCACGTCATGGAGGCGGGCTGGCTGGGGCGCATGCGGGAATGTCGTCTGTACGCGTACCGCCTTCCTGCCGGGGTCTTCCGGCCGCACGAGGCAGTTGGCGGCTACTGGGTGGCCGCGGAGACGGTGGACGCGATTGAGCGGGTCGCCGTCGGCGATCTGCTCGGCCGGCACTCGGACGCCGGCATCGAGCTGCGGATTACGCCGTCAATCTGGCCGTTCTGGCGGCGGGTGGCGAGTTCGACCGTCCTGTTCAGCGGCTCCCGGCTGCGCAACAGCGCGCCGCACCCGGACCGGCTTGGGTAGCCATGCACGCTACCTGGCCCCACCTCTTATCAGTTTCGGTCATTTTGTGCCTGTTATGTCCCGATATGAGACGCGGAAACTGATACGAAGTCGTACCGGGGTGCGGGAACTGATACCAAGTCACGACCGACCGGGGGCCGGCTAGGTGGCTAGCGGCTCTTGCCGTTCAGCGGGATCTCGAACCAGACCGCCTTGCCTTCCGGGGTGGGGCGGGAGCCCCAGCGGGTGGCCAGCTGCTCAACTAGGTACAGGCCCCGGCCGCCCTCGTCGGTGGCCAGGGCGGTACGCAGCCGGGGGAGCCTGAGGTCAGGGTCGAAGACCTCGACCCACACCGACTCCGCCCCGCGCCGCAAGCGGAGCGTGAACTCGCGCGGCCGGTAGACGGGGCTGTGGTGCGAGACCACCGGGAAGCCGCCGGCCGGGGTGAGCGCGCCCACGGTGACCCCCGGAGCCGGCGCGTCGGCAAGCGGTTCAAGTTCCAGGTCGAAGCGGCGGCCGGCCGGGCTGGGCGTCACGGACGCGTGCAGCACAGCGTTGGTCACCACCTCGGAGACGAGCAGCAGGGCTAGGTCGGCCTGGTCGGGGTCCATGCTCCACGCCGCGAACGTGGCCGTCGCGACGCGCCGTGCCTCGGAGACCATGATCGGCTCGGCGGGGAAGGAGCGCTCGGAGGTGGCCAGATCGTCGGGCGAGGAGCGGAACACCAGGATCGCCATGTCGTCGTCGATGTCGCCTGGCACGGCGTTCTCCGCGGCCACGGCGAGCGCGTCGGCAGACGCGGGCGCGGCGAGCAGCGCGGCGCGCAGCATGTCCACCGCCTCGGCCTCGGTGTAGTGGCCGTTGCCGTCCGCCCGGGTCCGCCGGTCGGTAAGCCCGTCGGTGTAGAGCACGAGCGCGGCGCCTGGCGGCAGGGTGACCGTCTGCTCGCGGTAGGTCGGCAGCCCGCTGATGCCGCGGCCGCGCACGCCGAGCAGCACTCCCTTGTGCCGCACCTCAAGCGGCTTCACCTTGCCGTCGTGCGCCATCAGGGGCGCCGCGTGGCCCGCGTTCGCGAACGTCAGCGACCGGGACCAGGCGTCGTAGATGAGGTAGATGCAGGACACGGTGGGCGGGTCGCCGCCGGCGCCGAGGGGCGCCGTGGAACGGACCCACTCATCCAGCTTGCGCATGATGTCCGCGGGTGACTTCTCGTCCTGCGCGTACGCCCGCAGCGCGGCCCGCAGCTGGCCCATCGTCGCCGCCGCCCGCGCGCCGCGCCCCTCGACGTCGCCGATCACCAGGCCGACCCGTCCAGCGGCGAGCGGGATGATGTCGTACCAGTCGCCGCCGACCTGTGTCTGGATGCCCTGCCCCTGGGTCGCGAGCGGCTTGGCGGGCACGTAGCGGAACGCCACCTCAAGGCCGTCGAGCTCCGGCACCGATTGCGGCAGCAGAGACTGCTGGAAGGCGAGCGCGGTCCGCCGCTCCGCCTCGAACAGCATGGCGTTGTCGATCGCGACCGCCACCCGGCTGGCGATCGCGCCGATGAGGTCGCCGTCCGACAGGTCGTAGTGCGGGTCGGGCCGGTCGGTGATCCGCGACAGAGCCAGCGAGATGCCGCCGAGCAGCTCGCCGCGCGCGTATAGCGGCGACGCGAGGACCGAGGTGAGCCCGGCCTGATTGGCGGCGGACATGGACTGCTCGCTCGGCGCCGGGTAGTAGTCCGCCTGCAGGTCGGGGACGACGATCGTCTCAAGCCGCGACATGGCCTGCTGCAGGAAGTGGCCGGGCGGGTAGTGGATCGGCTCGCCGACCCGCGCCCAGGTGCCTGGCGGCGGCTCCCACCCCCCGGCGTGCGCCGCGGCCCGCCTGATCAGCTTGTCGCCGCTGAACAGGTCGATGAAGCAGTGATCGGCGAACCGGGGGACGAGGATCTGCGCGATCTGGCGCAACGTCGCGTCAAGCTCGAGCGAGCCGGCCAGCCGCTGCCCGATCCGCTCGAGCAGCCGCAGGCGGTCCGGCTCGCGCTGCGCGTCGCGCCGCCCCGCCTCGGTAATGAATATCACGATGCCGTCGACCTCACCCGCCGGGTTGCGTAGCGGCACCGCGAGCTCCCTGACAAACAGCAGGCTGCCGTCAGCCCGGTGGCCGGCGAATGTGTCCTCCCAGGTCACACCGCTCAGCACCTGCCGGGCGATCTGCGCGGCCCGGCCGGTCTCGGTGTCCGGCAGCAGGCCGAGCTCGCCGAGCGGCTTGCCGAGCAGCGAAGAACCGGGTCCCTCCAGGCGCAGCAGGCGGGCTACGTACTCGTTCGAGAACACCACGTCGCCGTCTCGGTCCGCGACGATGACACCGATCTCGGCTTGCCTCAGCACGAGTTCTGCCGCCAGGCTCTCGCTCCAGCGCGCCATGGTCACGCTCCGGTCACCGAACAGGTCTCCTGGTCATTCCCTGGACACGAACACGTGTGAGGCGACGTCTGCAGGCAGGTCCTCGGCCGCCGTGTCCGAGCCGCTGACCCGGACTCCGCCTGCCACCGCCCCGAGCAACACCTCGCGTCCGGGTTGTATCCCGGCTTCCTTGAGTTTAAGCATCAGCTCAAGATCACTTTGAAGCTGCTCGGTAATCCGCGTCACAGTTACCCGCACAGGCTCCTTCGCCCCGTGGGTAACGTCGGTCATTGTCTCATCGCGGGCCGCCGGCACGGCGGCGGCTTCGGTGAAAAGCTCCTCAACGCCGGGGATGACGTTGCCGTGCGGGCAGCGCTCCGGGTGGCCGAGCAGCTCGTACAGCCGCCGCTCGACGGATTCGGAAATGACGTGCTCCCACCGGCACGCCTCGATGTGCACCTCTTCCCACGGCATCTTGATCACGCTGACCAGCAGGCACTCGGCCAGCCTGTGCTTGCGCATCACCCGGGTGGCCAGCTCACGGCCGGCATCGGTCAGCGCGAGTTGCCTGTCGCCCGCCACGTGCAGCAGGCCGTCACGCTCCATCCGGGCGACCGTCTGGCTGACCGTCGGACCGGACTGGGCAAGACGCTCCGCTATCCGCGCCCGCAGCGGGACGATGCCCTCCTCTTCAAGTTCGAACACGGTGCGGAGGTACATCTCCGTAGTGTCGATAAGCCCATGGGCAGTCACGGCAACCCTTCCTCCTGAAGGTGATGCTACGCGCTCGCACCACCACCGTCAGAAACCTCCGGACACCGGTTTCTTATGCCTACGGCGACCAGCGTTCAATGACCCAGTTGTCAGCCGCGCGCCGGTAGCTCAGCCGGTCGTGCAGCCGGTTCGGGTGCGACTGCCAGAACTCGATCCGCTCAGGCACAATCAGGTACCCGCCCCAGAAATCCGGCATGGGGACCTCGGTGCCCTCAGGCCACCTGGCGGACAGCTTGGCGACGCGGTCGTCGAGCTCAGCCCGGGAGGCGAGCACCGTCGACTGCCGGGACGCCCAGGCACCGATCTGCGAGAGCCAGGGCCGTGAGTGATAGTACGGCTCGCTTTCCTCCGTTGAGAGCGGCCGCGCCGACCCTTCCACCGTCACCTGGCGGCCCATGGCGTACCAGGGGAACAGGGCGCAGCAGCGCGGGTCGGCGGCGAGGTCCCGGCCCTTCCTTGATGTCCGGTTCGTGTAGAACATGAAGCCGTCGTCGTCGTGGGCCTTGAGCAGCACGGTCCGGGCGTGCGGCCCGTCGCCCATCGTGGTCAGCACCATCGCGTTGGGCTCGGGCAGCCCGGCGGCCGCCGCCTCGACGAACCAGTGGGTGAACTGCTTGATCGGAGACTCGTCAAGCATCTCTGGTGTCAACGCCTTGTTCATAAATGGAAATCTTTACACGGCTGCGGCCTGTCACGACCCGGCACGGCGGAGTTTGAATTGAGCCGACAGTGAAGCCGACAGCCAGTAGACGCCGGCAAATGTGCCTGACCAGGGCGAGTAGGGCCTCCCCACCGGGAGGAAGAAAGTGAGCAAAAAGTGTCCGATTTTAAGCCGGGGCTCGAAGGCGTCGTGGCGTTCGAGACGGAGATCGCCGAGCCGGACAAGGAAGGCGGGTCACTCCGCTACCGGGGCGTGGACATCGAGGAACTCGTGGGCCACGTGTCCTTCGGGCACGTCTGGGGGCTGCTCGTAGACAACGCGTTCGCTCCCGGCCTGCCGACCGCCGAGCACCAGGGGCTCCCGCTCCGCACCGGGGACGTCCGCGTGGACGCGCAGAGCGGCGTCGCGGCGCTTGGCGCGCGCTGGAACCTGCGCCCGCTGCTTGACATCTCGCCGGAACAGGCGCGGCAGGACGTCGGGCGGGCCTGCGCGCAGCTGCTCGAGTTCGTCGCGCAGTCGGCGCGCGGCGCGGACCTCCCCGATGTGCCTCAGCGGCTCGTGGACGAGGCACAGACGGCCGCGGAGGCGTTTCTGGTCCGCTGGCGCGGCGAGCCGGACCCGCGGCACGTGAAGGCCCTTGACGCCTACTGGGTGAGCGCCGCCGAGCACGGCATGAACGCCTCGACGTTCACCGCGCGCGTGATCGCCTCCACCGGCGCCGACGTGGCCGCCGCGCTGTCCGGCGCGATCGGCGCGCTGTCCGGCCCGCTGCACGGCGGCGCGCCAGCGCGCGTACTGCACATGATCGAGGATGTCGAGCGCGGCGGCGACGCGGATGCCTACGTGCGGTCGGTGCTCGACTCGGGCGGCCGCCTGATGGGCTTCGGCCACCGGGTGTACCGGGCCGAGGACCCTAGGGCGCGGGTGCTGCGGCGCACCGCCAAGGAACTCGGCGCGCCCAGGTACGAGGTCGCGCTCGCGCTTGAGAACGCCGCGCTCGCCGAGCTGCGCGCCCGCCGGCCGGACCGGGTCCTTGAAACCAACGTCGAGTTCTGGGCGGCGATCGTGCTCGACTTCGCGCAGGTGCCCGCGGACATCACGCCGTCCATGTTCACCTGCGCGCGGACCGCGGGCTGGGCCGCGCACATCATGGAGCAGAAGCTGACCGGCCGCCTCGTCCGCCCCTCGGCTCGTTACATAGGCCCAGGCCCGCGCCCGATCAGGGACGTGGCCGGAGCGGCGGAAATCCTGTAGCAGGCACCACCGTGTCGGGGACTACCCTTGGGGCGTGACCAGCATCATCATTCCCGGCAACATCAAGCCTAGGGACGGGCGGTTCGGCAGCGGCCCGACTAAGGTTCGCGCGGAGCAGGTCGCCGCCCTCGCGGCGGCGACCGAGCTCGGCACATCCCACAGGCAGTCCCCGGTGCGGGAGGTGGTGCGCCGCATCCGTAGCGGGCTGACCGAGCTCTTCGGACTGCCGAACGGTAGCGTGGTGGCACTTGGCAACGGAGGCACCACCGCGTTCTGGGACGCGGCCGCCTTCTGCCTGATCCAGGAACGGTCACAGCACCTGTCGTTCGGTGAGTTCTCGTCAAAGTTCGCCACGGTGACGGCGCGCGCCCCCTGGCTCAAAGAGCCGTCGGTCGTCGCGAGCGAGCCCGGCACGCACCCCCTGCCGAAGGCCGAGGCCGGGGTGGACGCCTACGCGCTCACCCACAACGAGACGTCCACCGGGGTGCGGATGGACATCCGCCGCCCGGCCGGCGCGGACGACGGGGCGCTCGTCCTCGTCGACGCGACGAGCGCGGCGGGCGCGCTCGCGGTGGACCCGGCCGAGTTCGACGCCTACTACTTCGCGCCGCAGAAGGTGTTCGGCGCCGACGGCGGCCTGTGGCTCGCGCTGCTGTCGCCGGCCGCGCTCGCGCGGATCGACGAGATCGCCGCCAGTGGCCGGTACATACCGGAGTTCCTGTCCCTGGCGGCGGCCGTGGACAACTCGGTCAAGAATCAGACGCTGAACACGCCCGCCGTCTCGACGCTCGTGCTCCTGGCTGCCCAGCTCGACTGGCTGCTCGACCAGGGCGGCCTTGCGTGGGCGGGGGAACGCACCGCTCGTTCTGCGGGCATTCTCTACTCCTGGGCCGAGAAGTCGCCGTTCGCGGAGCCGTTCGTGGCTGACCCGGCGATGCGCTCGCCCGTGGTGGGCACCATCGACTTCACCGGCGAGGTCAGCGCTGACGCGGTGGCGGGCGTGCTGCGGGAGAACGGGATCGTAGACACCGAGTCTTACCGGAAGCTGGGCCGCAACCAACTGCGGATCGGCACGTTCCCCGCGGTCGACCCCGAGGACGTGGCCGCGCTTACCAGGTGCATCGAGTACGTGGTGGAGCGGCTCGCGTTAGTGAACTCTCTTCTTTTGACGGCACCGTCAGGCCCCAGTTGTGGGAAATGGCAAAAGAAGAGAGTTCAGTGGACCACCGAGCCGATGAGCACCGCGAGCAGGAGCAGCCCGAGCACGGTCGGCAGCAGCCAGCGGGGCACCCTGTTCACGTCTTTAGCGTATGTGGCATAGGTGGCTGATGCGGCTCTTCGTCGGCCTCGCGCCGTCCGCCGAGGCACTCGATGACCTGGACGCGGCGTGCGCGCCGCTGCGGCCGGGGCGCGGTGACCTGCGGTGGACGAGCCGTGAGCTGTGGCACATCACGCTCGCCTTCCTCGGCGAGGTGAGCGATGAAAGGCTGGCCGGGCTGCTGCCGCGGCTCGAGCGCGCGGCGCGGCGGCACCTGCCGTTCGGCCTGAACCTGGCGGGCGCGGGCGCGTTTCCCAGCCCGGCGCGGGCGAACGTGCTGTGGGGCGGGCTGTCCGGCGACCGGAAGGCGCTCGGCGACCTGGCGATGTCGGTCAGCGCGGGCGCGCGGCGGGCCGGGGCGCCGCCGCCTGACGAGGGGCGGCACTACCGGCCGCACGTCACCCTCGCCCGGTGCCGGATGCCTGCGGACGTCCGCACGATCGTCGGGGAGCTGTCCGGCTACCAGGGGCCCGCCTGGACGGCCGGGGAGATCTACCTCATCCGCAGCACGCTTGGCGGTCAGGTCAGGTACGAGACGCTCGAGGCGTTCAACCTAAGGACTGGCTAGTTTCGTCCGGGGGGACGACCCCCCGGTGCGCACCCGATGGCAAAACCCGCCAAGTGTATCGGGCGCGCGATTTAGCTGGTCATCACGACTGGCTGATTTTCTCAAGTATCGGGGCGGCGTCGCGGAGGACCTGGCGTTCCTCGGGGCTGAGCTCTTGGAGGCGCTGCGCAAGCCAGGCCTCGCGGCGGCGGCGAACCCGCTGCACTAGGTCCCTGCCCTGCGACGTCACGGTCAGCACGACCTGCCTGCGGTCGGTCGGGTGCGGTGCCCGGCGTACCAGCCCGCGCTCCTCGAGCACCGCGATCACCCGGGTCATGGACGGCGGCTGCACCTTCTCGTGCTCCGCGAGCTCGCCAGGGGTCATCGACCCGTGGCGCTCGAGGGCCGCGAGCGCGGCGAGCTGGATGTCGGAGAGGGCCGTCTCGGTCCCGCCAAGTCCAAGGCGCTCCACGCGGAGGCGCCGCGCGAGCCTGCTGATCGAAATCCGCATGGCGGTGGCTAGCCCCGCGTCCGTCTGCATACCTGGCTCAGGCATCCACCAAGTACATCATGCGCAGGCAGGTCATATAAGACGGGTCGGCTAGCCTTGTTGCGTGAGCCACAGTCGGCACGTCAGCCCCGAAGAGCGGCGCCCGGCGCCGCCGCCAAGGGAGGCGGACGACCGCCAGGTAACCCTCGTCATCACCACGGGCTGGGTGCTCGCCCTGATTATCGTGTTCTGCGTGCGCAACGAGCTGCCCGCGGACGTGCGCTGGTGGGTGTGGACATGCCTCACCGGCGTGCTGATGGGCCTGTTCGGGCTCTGGTACGTGCCGTTCCTCAAGCGCAGGCGGGCCAGGCTCGCAGCGGAGCGGGCACGGCCAGCCGAGGCTCAGCTCTCCTCAGGGTACGAATCCCGGGATAGCGGCTCGAAGACGGTTTCCTCGACCGACACGCCTGGCAAGTCCACCAGGTCGTAGCCGAACTCGTCGATCACCGGGGCGGTCGCCTGCGCGGCGGAGCCGCTGAGCACGGCCTCCGAGTGCGCGCCGCACCCATGGTCCGCCGAGACCACCCGGCCGTCGTCCGGTGCGAAGGCGTTGCCGCAGGCGCCGAAGATCCGGCCTAGGCTGCCGCTCAGCGGGACGAAGAATCCGCAGCTCGTGCAGTTGGCCGGCGCGGCGTGGGACAGCGGGGTGCGCGGTCCGTGGTCGCTTTCGTACCAGCGCTCCGCCGTGTCGTCGCGGCCGAGGGCCGACAGCACGCGGGAGCGGCCGGGTGAGGGGAGCTCCTCGGCGAAGCGCGGTCCGGCGTCCACGTCTTCCGTGTCGGGCCTCGGCTCGAACCAGTCGGTCACCGCGTCGTCACCGTCAAGCGTCACGAAGGGGACGAGGCGCTCGTCATCCGGGCTAGCGGGCAGCAGGTCGCCGATCCCGACGTCGCCGGGGCGCAGCCGGTCCTGCCAGGGCACCCAGGCCGGGGCGAGCAGCGCCTCGGGGCCGGGCAGCAGGACGCTCTCGTCCACTGTCACGATCTTGGCTCTCGGCGCGCGCGCCACCGTGACTGCCCACCGCCATCCCGCGTAGGCGCGGTCGGTGCAGTCGAAGAAATGCGTGACGACGCGCTCGCCACCGGGCTCGGCGCCCAAGTGGTCACCGATCATGTCCGGACTCACGCCAGACTGCTCGGCCAGGGACTGCCTGGCCAGGTCAACGGCGTCCGCACAGATCTGGTCTGGTTCCTTCGCGCGGTTTCTGATCGTGCTCACGACTGCCAATTCTCGCTCCCGGAGCGTCACACCGCGAGGGCAGGCCCGCCAGGATCTCCCGGATAGGGCTCGTCGCAGTGCCGCGGACCAAGAATACTGTGAACATGCGGATGTCGGACGCGGTGCGAGGCATGGGTAATGCTGCCCAGGCGACCGGTCGTGCCTTCCGCTCTGGCGGCCGGGCCTCAACCAAGGCGACCAGGCGGACCGCGGTACTCGTGCACCGCGTCACCGGCGCGCAGGGCGCGGCCCGGACCGGCCTCGGCACGCTGATCGAGATGACCGCGGTCAGCGGCGCCGCCGACGCCTTCGTAACCGTCGCGCTCGCTGGCACGATCTTCTTCAGCACGTCCGTGGATCAGGCGCGCGGGCGCGTGGTGCTGTTCCTGATCATCACGATGGCGCCGTTCGCGGTGCTCGCGCCGTTCATCGGGCCGGCCCTTGACCGGATACAGCAGGGCCGCCGGTTCGTCCTTGCCGGGACGATGCTCACCCGTGGGCTGCTCTGCTACGCCATGTCAGCGAACGTGACCAGCTCGGTGACGCTGCTGCCTGCCGCCTTCGGCATCCTGGTGCTGCAGAAGGCGGGCGGCGTCGTCAAGGCCTCGGTCACGCCGCGCCTGCTGCCCGCCGAGACCACCCTCGTCAGGGCCAACGCGCGGACCGGGCTGATCTCGCTGGCCGTCTCCACCGCCGCCGCGGGCCTGGCGGCCGGCGTCCAGTTCGGCGGCGGCGCGGCCTGGACCTTGCGCGTCGGCACGCTGATCTACCTGGCGGCGATGATCCTGGCGTTGCGGCTGCCGGAGCAGATCGACGTGCCCGCGGCGGCTCCCGCGCCGG
>CAZORE010000028.1:36020-66247 GCA_964581815.1 uncultured Streptosporangiaceae bacterium
CTGGCGTTGCGGCTGCCGGAGCAGATCGACGTGCCCGCGGCGGCTCCCGCGCCGGCCCGTGAGGCGCCGGCTGGGCCGCCGCCGACCCGGCCGGAGATGCCGCGCCCCACCCTGCCGCTGCCGCCCGCCGAGCAGCCCAAGAGCGCCCATGCCCGCTGGCGCACGCTGGCCAACGTCGGTCCCGTCGTCGCCGAGGCGATGAAGGTCAACGCGGTGCTGCGCGCCTTCTCCGGCTACATCCTGTTCTTGCTGGCGTTCCTGCTGCGCAGCGTGAACCTGGGGACGATATTCAACCACCCGGTGTCGCACAACTTCGCCCTCGGCGCGCTCGCGCTCGGCTTGTCGGTCGGCAGCCTCGCCTCGATGGTGGTCGGCTCCTTCTTCCGCGGCCGGGCCCCGCAGCTGATCATGTTCTCCGTGCTGTGCGTGGCGCCGGTGGTCACCGCGCTGTGCGCCTGGGGCTTCGGCCTGTTCGCGGCCGTCATCGTGATGGCCACGGCGATCTTCTGCGCCAGCCTCGCCAAGCTGGCGCAGGACTCGATCGTCGGCCGCGAGATCGGTGATGAGATCCGGTCCTCTACCTTCGCGGTCTCGGAAACGCTGAACCAGGTGGCGAACGTGGCCGGCGGCCTGGCTGGCGTGCTCGTGTCCATGCTCGATAACGGCCAGGCGGCCCTCGCCATCGCCGCGGGCGGCCTCACCGTCGCACTGGTGCTGCTCGTCGCCCAGCGCAGGCAGCGGGTCCGCCTCGCCGAGCGGCACGTGCCGCCGCCCGCGCAGGCCGCAACTACCCGCTGAAGACGGGTGCTGGCGGGCACGCGCGGGCGGGCGCTCGCGGTCACGCCGGTCCCGTGGGCGGCCGGCGTGAGTGCCCTTGTCATGAGCCCGTGCTTCGCCTGGCGCGGTCCCTACCCGTTCGCGGAGCGGGGCCGGCCGCCGCGCTCTTCCGGTGCGAGGTCGTCGGCGACGGCGCGCAGCAGCTCGGCGATCGGCTTGGCTTCCTTCGGCTCCGGGTGCTTGCCGCGGCGGTAGGCGTCGGAGATCCCGTCGAGCAGCTTCATCAGGTCCTCGATGATCGGGATCATCTCGTCTGGCTTCTTGCGGGCGTGCTTGGCGGCGGCGGCCGTAACGTTGGGCGGCGCCTCGAGGAGCCGCACCTGCAGCGCCTGCGCCCCCTTGCGTCCTTCCACGATGCCGAACTCGACCCGCTGCCCCTTGCCAAGGGTGTCTGTCCCGGCGGGCAGCGCGGAAGAATGCACGAAGACCTCGCCCCCGTCATCGCGGGCGAGGAAGCCGAACCCCTTTTCGGCGTCATACCACTTGACCTTGCCGGTAGGCACGAGCAAGACCTCACGTCAGTAGAGACTTGGGCACCCAGGCAGGCGTGAGTGCCGCGAGGGTGTAACGGGCGCTTTCTAGGCTATCGGTACCGCGAGGGTAATGGCAGCAAGGTTATTCTGCCGTCAGCGCAGCCGCATCCGCTTGGGGGAGTAAGGGGGGGTCACGGCCTCGCACGTTCGGATGGTGCTGGGACGGGATCGCGTGCAAGGCCGTGAGTCCGTTGGCGGATCCTGATAAGCGCCTGCCCACAAGATCGCACTAGGGCTATACCCAGGGGTTATGTGCGAAAACCTGTCGCTTTCGCGCCCTGGCCAGGCGCCCCGGGGCCAGGGCGGAGCGTGCTAGCGCGGCGACACGTGACCGCTGGCGCCGTAGGCGATGGCCAGCACCAAGACGACGGCGACGATGATCCACGCCCAGATCTTGCCGGTCACCGGAAGCTTCATCTTCTGCCGGCCCCTGGTCACCAGCCAGGCGACGAGCACGCCGATGAGCACGAGCAGAACCAATCCGCCCACCTGTTGGTCTCCACGTCATCTGGCGGGCGTTGTCGGCCCGCGACCTGAGATTCGCTCCCTATCCGAGACTACGCCAAGTCGCTCGTTTCGTCTCGGAACGTCATGGTGATGACGCGCTGGTCCATTGGTCGTCCCCCCTAGTGCCGCGGCGCGGGAACGGGCGCGGTTGTGGTGAACCCGTGGCGGGCCAGTTCCTCGGCTTCGGTCAGCGGCATCGGCATCGCCAGCAGGAACCCCTGCCCGTAGTGGCAGCCCATCGAGGAGAGCAGGTCGCGCTGTACCTCGGTTTCGATCCCCTCGGCGACCACGTCTAGGCTGAGGGTCTTCGCTATCTGGATGATGCCCTCGGCCAGGGCCAGGCGCTGGCCGGAGTCGGCGATGCCATCGACGAACGACTTGTCCATCTTTACGACGTCGATCGGCAGGTCACGCAGGTAGCTGAGCGAGCTGTAGCCAGTGCCGAAGTCGTCGATGGCCAGCTTCACCCCGATGCCCTTCAGCTCCGCGAGTTCGGAGTGCAGCCGCTCATCCCTGCGCAGCAGGGCGCTCTCCGTGAGCTCGAGCATGACGGACTGAGGTTCGAGGCCGGACGAGGCGAGGGCCTGCCGCACGATGCCCGCGAAGCTGGTGTCGTCGAACTGGCGGGCCGACACGTTCACGCTGATCCACAGGTCGCGGCGCCCGGCCGGGCGCTCCTCATCGCCCGGCGGCCCTTCCCTGGGAGCGTGGCGCTGTCTGGGCGGTGCCGTCGCCGCCTGGCGCAGCCGGACGATGTCCACCATGGCCTGGCGCAGCACCCAGGTCCCGATGGCGATGATCTGCCCGGTCTCCTCGGCCAGGGTGATGAACTGGCTGGGCTGCATCATGCCCCACTGCGGGTGCGGCCAGCGGATCAGCGCCTCGAAACCGGACAGCTCCCAGGTATCCAGGGCTACGATCGGCTGGTAGGCGAGGGAGAAGGCGGATGTCGCGATCGCCTCCTCGAGCGCATCCTGGAGTTCCCGCCGCCGCAGCAGGCCGACGCTGAGCACGGGCTGGTAGAGCCGCCACTGCCGTTTGCCCGCGGCCTTGGCCGCGTACAGTGCCAGGTCCGCGTGCCGCAGGAGCTCGTCGGTGTCCGTGCCGTCCACGGTGGTGGCGACGCCGACGGTGGCGGTGGCGGTGACCAGTCCCGTGGGGAGTGTGAACGGCTTGCTGAACGCGTCGATGATCCGCTCCGCGGTCGTTTCCACGGCGGCGACGCTCTCCGCGTTGCCGACGAGCACCGCGAACTCGTCGCCGCCGAGGCGCGCCGCGGTGTCCGAGTCGCGGACAAGGGCGGTGAGGCGGCTGGCGGCGGCCACGAGGAGCTCGTCGCCGATGCTGTGCCCCTTCGTGTCGTTGACGACCTTGAAGTCGTCAAGGTCGACGAACAGCACGCCCGTGATCCTTCCGGTCCGCCTGGCGGTGGCGACCTGCTGGGCTATCCGGTCCTGGAACAGCAGCCGGTTGGGCAGCCCGGTCAGGGCGTCGTGGAAAGCCCGGTGCTTCAGCTCCTCCTCGAGCTGGTGCTGCCCGGTCACGTCCCTGAGAGTGAATACAAGGCCGGCCACGTTCGACTCGGCGCGCAGGTCGCTGCACCTGGCCTGGATGTGCACGATCCTGCCGTCGAGCCGGGTGATCCGAGCTTCCACGACGCGCGGGCCGGACCGCGCGCGTTCCCGCAGCCGCATGAAGGTACGGGCGAGGTCCTCGCGGTCTTGCTCCGCGACAAGCTCCCAGAAACGCTTGCCTACCGCGGCGACGTCACCGAAGATCGCGACCGTCGATGGCGTCGCGTACTTGACCGTGCCGTCGTCGTCGGTGATCACGATGGCGTCAGAGGCGTCCTGGACCAGGGCGCGGAAGTAGGCCTCGTTGCGCTGGCGGATCACCTCCTGGCGGAGCATGACGCTCTCAAGCGTCAGCGCGACCTGGTGCGCCAGCAGGTCAAACGTCCCCGTCAGGTCGGACAGGACGCGCTGTTCACCGAATACCGCGATCAGGCCGGTCGGGATGTCTCCCGACTGCCTGTCCTGCTGCGTCAACGGGCAGAGCAGCATCGCCTCGGCCCGCGGGCGGGCCGTCCGCGCCTGCTCCGGCAGGCGCCGCATCGGCGTGAGGACCGGCGCCGTCCCCTTCACTAGCGACAGCCAGGTCTCGGCCAGCCGCCCCAGCTGCCGGCTCTCGGCCGGCTGCGTGCCGTTGCTCACGGCGAGCAGCGTGCCGTCGATCTGTACTCCGAGCAGCGCGTCACCTTGCGACTGGCCGGGGAGCAGGGCGGCGGCGGCGCTCTTCACGGCCGCGGCCACCTGTGACACGTCCGCCGTGGTCACCAGGGACAGGCTGGCCTGTCGCAGTACCCGTTCCCGGTCGAGCGCCCGGCGGTGGGACGCCGCCGCGTCCCACAACCGGGTCAGCACAAGCAGGTAGAGCACCGCAGAGAAGACGGCGATGACGGCGACGTCCGACCCGGCTCCGGCAGGCACGACGGTGAGGAGCATGACCGGGGCGATCAGCGAAGCGAGCATCAGCAGGGCGAGCCTGGCGGGCGAGACCTCGACCTGCTGCCTCGGGACCGGATCGGTCAGCCGGGTCATGGTGGGGTGGAGCGCGGCGGCGCCCCATGCGCAGTAGAACAGGGCCCAGCCGAGGTCGACGATGGTCCCGTTGTGGAACGTGCTGTGCAACTGGATGGCGCCGTAGGCGGTGTCCGACACCAGGCAGGCGACGGCGCCCAGGGTGAGCAGCTGCACGGATCTCGTCCCGCCGGCCCCTGGTGCGAGCAGTCTCGCGAGCAGTGCGAGCACCAGCACGTCGCCGAGCGGGTAGGCGATCGCGACGGTCTTCTGCAGCCCGGTCAGCGCCGGGTTGTTGACGTAGGGCTGGATCAGGAAGGTCCATGACAGCAGCCCGAGGCCGGCGGTGAGCGTCAGTGCGTCGATCAGGCTGCGCAGGTCGCCGTCCGGAGTGCGCCAGTAGATGAATATGAGCAGCCCGACCGCGTACAGCGGGTAGGTAGACAGGTAGAGGACGTCCGCGAACGACGGGAACGGCAGGGCCACCTGGAGCTTCGCGGCGATCAGGAAGCTCAGCTGGCCGGCCGCGAAGCAGGTCAGCCCCGCGGCGATCAAGATCCACGGCGCCTTGCGGGCGGGCCGGTTGAGTACCAGGCCCGCTACGATCGCGCCGACCGCGCTGAGGCTGATCAGCCCCCAGGCCGCGATGCGCAGGCTGTCAATCCCGTAGTAAATCCCGATGAGCAGTGCGACCCAGACGGCGTATCCGCTGAGAACATACCGCTTTTGCTCCACGGCAATCCTCTCGTGCTCGCCGGATTCCGGCGCACTGCCCGAACTCTTGTAAACGCACTGTACCCACCATCTGCAATCCAACTACCTGGGAGTTTGCGTAATTTGTGGGGAAATAAGGTAATTGATCGGAGTGTTGCCGCAGAATAACTCGGGATAACTCGGGGAGGAGTGAGACGTAATAATATTTGCCCGTGCCCATTTCGGGACATTACCTAGGAAATTATTCATGACTAGCATGAACCAGGCGAGAGAGGCGGCGTCCGATGTTTTTGTCGTCGTGGCCAACCGTCTCGGCCAGCACTCCTTGTGGGATTGGGCGCTCCCGGTGCCGCGAGGCTGGCGGCGGCGGTCCGGCGTGATGTCAAGAAGCGACTGCCTGAAGGCCATCGAGGCGGCATGGCCGGACATCGCCCCGGCCAGCGTGACCGCCCGGCCCGGTAAGCAGCCACCGGGCGGAGACCGGTTCGTCCACGAGGTCTTCGCCGATCAGGCCGCCGCCCGGCCCGGTGCGGTCGCCGTCGTGGCCGGCCGGGCGCGGGTGACCTACGGGGAGCTTGACGAGTCGGCCGGCCGGCTCGCCGGCCACCTGCGCGAGATCGGGGTGGGCCCGGAGGTAGCCGTCGGCGTCCACCTGGAGCGGGGCATCGACCTGATCCGGGCCATCCTCGCCATCATGAAGACGGGCGGCGCCTACCTGCCGCTCGACCCTTCCGTGCCAGCGGAGCGGCTCAGCCGGATGTGCGCCCAGGTAGGGCCGGCCGTGGTGATCACCGGGGCGGCAGGCTTGTTTCCCGGCCGGGCGACCAGGCTGCTGCCACTCAGCGAACTCGCCGCCGACCGTGGGCCAGGACCCGCGGCAGGCCTGGATACCCATCCGCATGCGGAGAACCTGTGTTACATCATCCATACCTCGGGCTCTACCGGCGACCCCAAGGCGGTCGCCATCAGCTACGGCAGCCTGGCGAGCGTGATCGGTGCGCTGGCGGCCGATTACCAGATCGGACCGGAGGACCGGGTTGCGCAGATGGCCGCTATGGCCTTTGACACGTCGGTCGAGCAGATATTCGTCGCGCTGACCCGCGGGGCAACGTTGGCGCTACCGCCGGCGGGCACCTTGGCGCCCTCTGACCTGCTGCGCGGCATCGAGTGCAGGGGAGTCACCGTTGTCGACCTGACGCCCGCCTACTGGCATCAGTTGCTCGCCCTCACCAGGCCGGCCGATGAGCGGCTGCGCAGCGTCCGGCTGATGATCACCGGCGGCGAAATGGCGGATCCGGCTGACTGCCGGTCGGCGCTGCAGGCGGCGCCCTGGACCCGGCTGCTTAACGCCTACGGGCTCACCGAGACGACCATCACCTCCGCCCTTTTGGATGTGAGCGGCAGACGGCAAGCGGAACAGTGGTCCGTCGTGCCCGTGGGCCAGCCGGTCGGCCCCGCGCGCGTCATGGTCCTGGACGGGCAACTCAACCCGGTGCCGCCCGGGGGGTCGGGTGAGGTGTACATCGGCGGACCCGGGGTCGCCCGCGGCTACCTCGGGCGCCCGGTGCTCACCGCGGAACGGTTCCTGCCCGATCCAGGCGGTGCCCCTGGGAGCCGGATGTACCGGACCGGTGATCTTGGCCGCTGGCTTGGCGACGGCAGCCTCGAAGTCGCGGGAAGGATGGACCGCCAGCTCAAGGTGCGCGGCTATCGCGTCGAGCCGGGAGAGATCGAGAACGTCCTGGCCGGGCACCCGGACATCGACCAGGTGTCGGTCGTGTCGTCGTCGCATCATTCGGGCGACGCTCGCCTTGTCGCCTACTACACCCCGACGCGCGCTGCGGCGCAAACGGCCCTGCATCACCCGCGGGCGGCGAGCCTGCGCCGCTACCTTCTCGACCGTCTGCCCAGCTACATGATTCCCGCGGCCTTCATCGCCCGGCACCCCCAGCATGACCCGATGGCCGGGCCCGGCGCGGCAGCCAGCCATGTCCCATGGGGCGAGCGGACACGGGCGGTGCCCGGACAACGTCGGCGCGGGCACTCCGGACGCGGCCAGGGCGAGGAGCTTACCCCCACCCAGGCGGGATTGTCAGCCTTGTGGGCCAGGCTGCTCGCCCATGACCAAGTGGGCCTCGACGATGAGTTTTTCGCCCTCGGCGGCGACTCGCTGCACGCCGCGGAGATGCTGGCGCACACCGGCGCCCTGTTCGGCGTCCCCGCGGAGTCGTCACGCTGGCTTACCCGCTGCCTGCTCCGCCATCCCTCGTTGCGCGCTTTCGCGGCTGCCGTGGAAGATGCCCGCGCTGGCCGGCTGAACGCCGACGCAGACCAAGCCGAGGTCGACTTCGGCCGCGAGACCAGGCTCAGCATCAAGGTCGGCGAGCATAGCGCGGCGGCGGCCTTGGCACACGATGAAGCGGTACCGTCCGGCGGTGAGCCCGAGTGGCGCAACCCGGGCGAGGTGCTGCTCACCGGGGCGACCGGGTTCCTCGGTGCTCACCTGCTGAGCGATTTGCTCGCCGCGACCGGGGCCCGGGTGCACTGCCTGGTCCGGGCCCGCGACGAGAATGCAGCGCTAGCCCGGCTTAGGCATGCCGCCGACCGGTACGAGCTGCCGGTCCCCCGGGGCGAGCGCGTCGTGCCGTTGCCCGGTGACCTAGGCGAACCGAGGCTCGGGCTGTCCGACGCGAAGTTCCGGGACCTGGCCAGGAGCGTTGACACGATCTACCATGCGGGCGCGCAGGTCAACTTCATTTACCCGTACCAGGAGCTACGGGCAGCGAACGTGGGGGGCACCCGCGAGGTGATCAGGCTCGCCGCCATGTACCGGGCCATCCCAGTCCATTTCGTGTCGAGCACCGCGGTACTCGCGGGCCTGGGCGTGGCCGGCATCCGCGAGGTGACGGAGGAGACGCCGCTCGCGCATCCTGAGCTGCTGCGCATGGGATACGTCGAGACGAAGTACGTGGCTGAGGAGCTGCTGCGCGCCGCGGGCGGCGCGGGCCTTCCGGTGGCGATCTACCGGCCGTTGGATATCGTCGGCAGCGTCAGCACCGGCGTGTGGAGCACCTCGACCGAGATGGCCGCGGTGATCAGGTTCATCGCGGACACCGGCCTGGCGCCCGATATCGACCTTCCGCTGGACTTCGTGCCCGTCGACGCGTGCGCCGCGGCGATCCGCCATATCTCCGTCACCTCGGGGGCGGTCGGCCGCACCTACCATCTGGCCAGCCCCGAGATGACGCCGCTCGCTACCCTGGTCGGACGGCTGCGGGACAAGGGGTACCGGATCACGGAGGTACCCTTCGACGACTGGGTGCGGGAACTCGCGCGGCAGGCCGCCCGTGACCCGTCGCACCCCATGGCGGCCTTCCTGGCGCTCTTCGCGGATCGCGGAGCGGGCGGCCTCTCAGTAGCCGAAATGTACCTTTCACACGTTTTCCCAGTCTATAGCCGGTCTAATACCGAGCATGCGCTGCTCGGCAGCGGTATCGCCTTCCCTCCCGTCAGCGGGGAACTGCTCGACCGCAATGTCGACCGGCTGATCCAGACGGGCTACCTGCCGGCGACCCAAGCCGGGCAACGGCCAGCGCATGTCGGCTAACCGCTACCAGGACTGGGAGTCGTTCAGGTTCCCCGGCGGCCAGGCGGGCCCAAACCTGGACAGCACGGGCCCGGGCGGCGAGCCCGTGGCCTTCTGCGCCGACCTGAGCCCGGCGAGCGTGCTCGGCGCCTACCAGAGGGGCATCGTCCCGATCCCCGCGGCGAGTGAGTTTTCCCGCACGATCAATGAGGTGAAGTACGAGGACCAGGTGGCGGCCGGGACGATCGCCGTCGTCGGCGGTGAGCGCGAAGACCCGTACTGGGCGGCGTGGTGGTCGCCCGACCCCAGGCTGCTGATCGACAAGGATGGGGTTCACCTGGGCAGGAACGTCAGGAAGCGGCTGCGCAAGGACGGGCTCGTTACCACGGCGGACACCGCGTTCCGCCTGGTCGCCGAGGGATGCCGGGCGGACCGTGAACCACGCTGGCTTACGGACGCGCTGCTCGGCTCGCTCACGGAGCTGTACAGCGCCGGCTGGGCGCACAGCATCGAGGTGTGGCTCGATGATGACCTGGTCGGCGGGGCGCTCGGCATCGGCATCGGCGGCGTGCTCAGCGGCGACTCACTGTTCGGGCGGCGGCCGGGCGCGGCGGCGATCGCTGTCGCCGACATGTGGGCCCGGCTCGCGGTGGCCGGCGGCGCGGCCATCGACGCGCAGTGGGACACCCCGTTCCTCCGCTCACTTGGCGCCGCGCCGGTAGCACGAGTGGATTACCTGGCGCTGCTCGACCGTTCCGCGGCGCCAGTGCGGCTGGCCAGCGAGGCGCTGCCCGCGCGGCGGCTGCTGCCCGCACAGGCCTGAGGCGCCGGCCTACATCCGGTCGGGGAGCGGAACGCCGAGCAGATCGAGGCCGGTGGTCAGCACGCGCAGGGTCGCCGCGCACAAGGCCAGCCGGGACTGCCTGGTTTCCTCGTCGTCCGCCTTGAGGACCGGGCACTGCTCGAAGAACGTGGTGAACAGGCTGGCCACCTCGAAGACGTACGTGCAGAGCCGGTGCGGCTCCGCGGTGTCCGCGACCTGGGTGACGACCGCGCCGAACTCGAGGAGCTTGCGGGCGAGTTCCCGCTCGGCCGGCTCGGTGATGACGATGGGACCGCGCGGTGTGTCCGCGTCAACCCCGCCCCTGCGGAAGATCGACCGGATCCGGACCGTCGCGTACTGGAGATACGGCCCGGTGTTCCCCTTGAACGAGATCATCCGGTCCCAGTCGAAGATGTACGCGCTGTCCCGCGCGGTCGACAGGTCGGCGTACTTGATCGCGCCGATGCCCACGTCCTCCGCGATCGCGTCGAGGTCTAGGCCCTCGTCGTCCCGCTCGACCTCATCGAGGATCGCACGGGCCCGCTCGACGCCCTCATCGAGCAGGTCGCTGAGCCGGACCTCGCCTCCCGTCCTGGTCCGCAGCCGGCGACCGTCCTTGCCCTGGACCATGCCGATCTGCGCGTGCTCGAAGTCGTCCCTGTCCGGTAGCCAGCCGGCCTCACGGGCGACGGCGAACACCATCTTGAAGTGCAGTGCCTGGTCGGAGCCGACGACGTAGATCGCCCGGTCGCAGTTGACCTTGTCCACCCGGTACCTGACGGTTGCCAGGTCGGTGGACGAGTAGTTGTAGCCGCCGTCGCTCTTGCGGATGATCACCGGCAGCGCGGAGCCGTCCCGGCTGGTGAAGCCGGGCGGGAAGGCGCACAGCGCGCCGTCGCTGATCCTGGCGAGGCCCTTGGCGACCAGGTCGTCGGCGACGCCGGGCAGCATGTCGTTGTAGAACGACTCGCCCCGGATGTCGTCGTCGGTCAGCGTGACCCCCAGCCGGGCATAGGTGTCCCGCAGGTAGGCCTTGGACAGCTCGACAAGCTCCGCCCAGAGCTCCATCGTCGGCTGGTCGGTGCCGGACTGCAGCTTGACCACCCGCTCCCGCGCCCGGTCGGCGAACGCCTGGTCGGAGTCGAACTTGACCCGCGCCGCCTGGTAGAAGGCGTTCGGGTCGGTGCGTAGCAGGCCCGCCTGCGGTGAGTCCTCGCCCACGTCGACCAGGTGCTCGATGAGCATGCCGAACGGCGTGCCCCAGTCGCCGACATGGTTGTCCCTGATCAGGTGATGGCCCACGAACTCGGTCACCCGGGCGATGGCATCGCCGACGATCGTCGTGCGGAGGTGGCCGACGTGCATCTCCTTGGCGATGTTCGGCGAGGAGTACTCGACGATGACCGTCTTGGGGTGCGCGGTGGCCGGCACTCCGACGCGCGGGTCCGCGAGGACCTCGGCCGCCGCCCGGGCGATCCAGTCGTTCCTGAGCGTGAGGTTCACGAACCCGGGCCCGCTGACCGTAGGCGGCTCGGCGATGTCCGCGATGTCAAGCCGGGCGGCGATCTCGCTGGCGATGTCGCGCGGCGCCCGGCCGAGCCGCTTGGCGAGCGGCAGCGCGGCGTTGGACTGGAAGTCCGCGAACGCGGACGGGCGGATCAGCGGGTCCGCGTCAGCGTAGTCCGCGCCGTACGCCGCTACGAGGGCGTCGCGCACCCGTGCGCTGAGGACCTGCTGTGGATCTGCCATGTAGCAAGCCTATCGGCCGGTATCCGCGTGACCGAACGGATTAGGCCGGTGACGGTCCCCGGCCGGCTGCCCGCGTCACCGCTCCCGGTCACGGCGGAGGAAGTGCGTGCCGCGCCGGGCCTCGCCGCTGCCGATGCGCTCCTTGATCCGCTCGGTGATGTCGCCGCGGGTCAGGTTCGCCGCCAGCGCGCACGCCGCGGTGACGGCCCGGGCGGTGGACGCGCCGTGGGCGATCACCACGGTGCCGCCGAGCCCGAGCAGCGCCGCGCCCCCGTAGCTCTCCGGCTCGAGCCGGTGAGCGAGCTCCCTGAGGCCGCGCCGCTGCAGCAGGGCGCCGACCCGCGCCGACCTTGAGCTGGTCAGCGCGGTCTGCAGCTCGCCCGCGGCGAACCGCATGGCACCCTCCAGGGTCTTGAGCGCCACGTTGCCGGTGAAGCCGTCGGTGACGATCACGTCGATCGCGCCGGCCATCAGGTCGCCGCCCTCGACGTTGCCGACGAAGTTGAGCGGCAGCGCGCCGTGCTGCGGCTCGGCGGCGAGCAGCTCGTGCGTCCTCCTGGTGAGGGCGTTCCCCTTGCCCGGCTCCGCGCCAATGGTGAGCAGCCCGACCTTGGGGCTCGGTATGCCCAGGGCGATCTGCGCGTAGGCGACGCCGAGCTGGCCGAACTGGACGAGCATCTCCGGCTTGGGGTCGGCGGTCGACCCCGCGTCGATCAGCACGGTCGGCTTGGGATGGGTGGGCAACAGAACGGCCAGGCCCGGACGGGGCACGTTGGCGAGCGGCAGCAGCCGGTGCCTGGCGCTGGCCACGATCGCGCCGGTAGAGCCGGCCGAGACCACGGCGTGCGCCTGGCCGTTGCGGACCAGCTGGCAGGCGACGGCGATGCTCGACCGCGGCCGGCGGAAGCCGGCCAGTGCGCCCTCGCCCATCCCCACCACGTCCTCGGCGGGCACCACCCGCAGCTCGGTCCCGCCCCCGAGTTTGGCGATCACCGGGCGCAGCCGGGCCGGCGGGCCGGTCAGCAGGGTCGTGACGCCGTGCTCCCGCTGCGCGGCAAGCGCGCCGGCCACGATCTCGTCCGGCGCGTAGTCCCCGCCCATCGCGTCGACCGCGATCACCGGGTCGCGTGCGGACGCGCGGAGTCGCTCAGGGACGGTCACCGGTACCGCCGGCTGATCTCGCGCCGGGCTATGCCGCGGCGGTTCGTGGGCGCCCTCGCGGCCCGGCGGCACATGGCTCACGCGTGTCTCCGTTGGCCTTTCCTAGATCCCTGGGCCCTGCTGTCGCCAAGAGTAAACGGCTTGCGCGGCCATTATCGCCTAGCCCGCCAGCGACGTCCGCAACCGGGAGATGAACCTTGTCACCGCGACCTGCCGTGACTCGCTGGCTGAGCCAGGACTGGCGTGACGCAGCGAGTTCACTATGCTCACAGCATGGAGCTGAATAGATCTTCCGCGATAGTCACTGGCGGCGCCAGCGGCCTGGGTGAGGCGACGGCGCGCGTGCTGGCCGCCGCCGGGGCGCATGTGGTCATCGCCGACCTCAACGAGGAGGCGGGCAAGCGGGTCGCCGACGAGATCGACGGGCAGTTCGCCATGACCAACGTGACGGACACCGACGCCGTGCTTGCGGCCGTGGGCCTCGCTGAGGCATCGGGACGGCCGCTGCGGGTGGCCGTGAACTGCGCGGGGATCGGCTTCGCCGCGCGCACTGTTAACCGCGACGGGTCGCCGCATGACCTGGCCGGCTTCACCAAGGTCATCGCGGTCAACCTGACCGGCACATTCAACGTGCTGCGGCTTGCGGCCGCGGCGATGGCGAAGACCGAGCCGGTGGACGCGGACGGACAGCGCGGAGTGATCATCAACACGTCCTCGGTGGCCGGGATCGAGGGCCAGACGGGGCAGATCGCGTACTCGGCGTCCAAGGGCGGGATCATCGGGATGACCGTACCCGCGGCCCGTGACCTGTCGGTCATCGGCGTCCGGGTCAACACCATCTGCCCGGGCGTCATCCTCACGCCGATATACAAGTCCATCGCCGGCGACGACAAGGGCGCGCAGGAGTTCCTTGCCCGGCTGGCGTCACCGGTGGTGTTCCCCAAGCGGCTCGGGCGGGCCGATGAGTTCGGGCATCTGGTGCGGTCGCTGATCGAGAACGACTATATGAATGCGGAGGTCGTCCGGTTCGACGGCGGCATCCGGTTCCAGCCCAAGTGAGAGCGGCCATAGGGGTGGTATGTCGGGGATCGCGGGATGCCTTGCCCTGGCCGGGGGGAGCAGGCCGGACGCGGACTGGGTGCTCCACGCCGTCCGGCAGATAGCGCACCGGGGCCCGGACGACGAGCAGGTGGCTTCTGACGGCCCAGTTACGCTCGGTGCCCGGCGGCTGGCGGTCATTGACCCGTCGGCCGCCGGGCGCCAGCCCATGCGATCCGCCGACGGCCGGTACGTGATCGTCTACGACGGGGAGATCTACAACTACGCGGAGCTGGCGCAGCGGCTGCAGGCGCGCGGTGTCGCGCTGCGCGGGCGCTCCGACACTGAAGTGCTGCTCGAGACCTACGCGGCTGAGGGCAAGGACGCGCTGCGCAGGCTGCGCGGCATGTTCGCCTTCGCAATCTGGGATGGCCGGACCGGAGAGCTGTTTTGCGCCCGCGACCCGTTCGGCGCCAAGCCGTTGTACTACATGCTTGCCGAGGGCGGCACGCAGTTCAGGTTCGCATCAGAGCGCAAAGCGCTGCTCGGCCCGGGCGAGGTGCCGGTGATCGACCCCGACGCGCTGCGCAGGTACCTGTCCTTCCAGTACGTTCCCGCGCCGTCGACGATGACGCCGCCGGCGGTGTGCCTGCCGGCCGCATGCAGCCTGCTGGTCCGGCCGGGCGCACCGCTCGAGCGGCCGATGCGGTACTGGCGGCCGATGCTGCGGCCGGCCAAGTCGCCCTCACCGGAGACGCCAGAGCGCGTGCTCGCCGCGCTGCGCGGCTCGGTTGCCGCCCACCTGCGCAGCGACGTGCCAGTGGGCGCGTTCCTGTCCGGCGGCGTGGACTCGGCGGCGATCTGCGCGATCGCCGCCGAGACCAGCCCAGGCATGCTGACGTTCACCGCCGGGTTCGCCAGGCCCGGCTACAGCGAGATCGAGGAGGCGCAGGAGACGGCGGCAGCGCTTGGCCTGCGGAATGTCTCGTACGTGATCACCCCGCAGGAGTTCGCCGCCAGGTTGCCGCGGATCATCTGGCAGCTAGACGACCCGCTCGCGGACGCGGCGGCCGTGGGCCTCTGGTTCGCCGCGCGGGAGGCGCGGCGGCACGTGAAGGTGGTGCTGTCAGGTGAGGGCGCCGACGAGCTGTTCGGTGGCTACGGCGTGTACTACCAGCCGGGGGTGGTCCGGGCGGCCACCAAGCTGCCGGGCTCGGGCCGGTCGCTCGCCCAGGCGATGGCCCACCGGATACCGCCGGGTCAGCGCGGCAAGGGGCTACTGGAGCGGATCGCCACGCCGCTGCGCACCAGGTACATCGGCAACGCCAACATCTTCGTCAGGGACGAGGTCGACGCGCTGACCAGGTACGGCGACGGCACGGTCTTCGACGTGACCGGGCCGGTCTTCGACCAGGCGCAGGCCGCGGGGCTCGACGACGTGGCCACGATGCAGCTCGTCGACATCAACACGTGGCTGCCCGGCGACATCCTGGTCAAGGCGGACAGGGGATCGATGGCGCACGGGCTTGAGTTGCGCATGCCGTTCCTCGACCGTGAGGTGATGAGCGTGGCGGCCCGGCTGGCCAGGGCGGAGAAGACCGCCGCGGGCACGACCAAGTTCGTTCTGCGCGAGGCGGTCGCCCCGCTGCTGCCGCGCGACGCCGCCGAGCGCCGCAAACTCGGGTTCCCCGTGCCGCTCGGCCCCTGGCTCCACGGTGAGCTGTCCGGCTACGCGGAGCAGGTGATCACCGAGGCGCGCACGGAGGAGTGGCTTGACCGGCGCGCGGTACTCGACGTACTGCGCCGCTTCCGGGCCGGCGACCCTGACATACGGTGGCGACAGGTCTGGACGTTGCTCGTCTTCTCCCTGTGGCACCAGGTCTACCTGGAGCAGGTATACGACGAGCAGTACCTGCGCGGGGGAGACCCGCTGTTAGCGGCCTTCGACGGGTGCGGGCGGGAACAGGCCGCTGTCCGCGAGCTGCTCGCGGATCTTGCGGCGGCCGCGGTGCAGGCGGGACATGACCGTTCCGACCGGGGTGCCCATGATCTCCGCGATTTCCCGGTACGGGTAGCCCTCGATATCGGCGAGGTAGACCGTGGTCCGGAACTCGTTCGGCAGGCCCCGCAGCGCGCGCAGCAAGTCGGAGTCGGTCATGCGGTCCAGGGCCTCGGCCTCCGCGGAGGGAACCGGCGGGGCGAGCCGGTCGGCGGACATCTGCCATTCCTGCAGGTCGCTGCCGAGCGCCTGCTGCGGCTCGCGGCGCCGCTTGCGGTAGACGTTGATGAACGTGGTGGTGAGGATGCGGTTGAGCCAAGCCCGCAGGTTGGTTCCGGGACGGAACTGGTGGAAGGCGGCGTACGCCTTGGCCGACGTCTCCTGGACCAGGTCTTCGGCGTCGGTCGGGTTGCGCGTCATCCGCAGCGCCGCGGGGTAAAGCTGGCTGAGCTGCGGCACGACCTCGCGCTCAAACCGGGTGCGACTGTCGTCGTCTTCGATCGGGCTCATCCCTGGCTCCGGGGGTTAGTTGTTTCCCTGGTCACTCATATAGACGTACGAAACGGCTCGGACGGTCCAATGTGTGACCTAGATCACCTCAAGATATGTCGCGACGTCGCGAATAGCCTTAACCTACCCTGAAAAAACCCTCATAAGCCGGAACGGCCGGGGATGCGGGAAAGGTTCCTCGACCGGTGAGAGCTAGATCCAGCCGCTGTACCACATGTGGCTCAGCCAGTCCGAGTACGGGATGATCTTGCCCGCGAGTATCGGGTAGAAGTACCAGAACACCACCAGCACGGCGAGCACGTAGCCACCCGCTAGGGCGGAGCCGACCAGCCTGCGCTGCACCCGGGCGGTGGCCGGGCCGATGATCAGCCCGAGGCACAGCACGATGCAGATGATGAAGAACGGCTCGAACTCAAGCGCGTAGTAGTAGAACTTGGTCCGGGACACGAACGGCAGCCAGCTCACCCACCCGGCGGCGACGCACAGCAGCGCGGCCCCGGCCCGCCAGTCCCTGCGGGTCAGCCACCAGCCGAGGCAGAACGCCATCGCGGGGAGGGACATCCACCAGATCGCCGGGTTACCGATGGCGAGCACCTCTTGCACCCACGGCCCCGTGGTGCCCGCCTTGGCCACATGCAGCCCGGCCTGGTCGGTGTAGCTGTTCCAGTAGAAGGCCACGGGGCGGGTGATCACGAACCAATCCCACGGCTGGGACATGTAGGGGTGCCGCACGTTGAGGCCCACCCCGAACTGGACCATCTCCCTGTGGTACACGAACAGCGAGTACAGCTGGGAGATGACCGGGATGTTCATCCCGTGCTGCTGCGCGTAGTCCCGGTCGTACCCGGTGCTGGTGACCATCCACCCCGTCCAGGTGAGGGTGTAGGTAACCAGCGGGATCACGCCGAGGGTGAGCGGCAGCCACTTGCCGTCCCGCACCAGCGCGCCGCGCACGTAGGCGCGCAGCCCGACGGTACGGCGCGCGCCGATGTCCCAGGCGATGCACAACCCGGCGAAGGCGGGGACGTACCAGACGCCGTACTGCTTGGACGCGCAGGCGAGGCCGATGAGGATGCCCGCCGCGACGCGCCACTTCCTGATGCCGAGGGCCGGGCCCGCGTCATCGGCCGGCTGGAGGACCATCGCCTCGGCAAGCCGCCCGCGCGAGACGTCCCGGTCGACGACGAGCGCGCCGAAGGCCGCGAGTACGAAGAACATCAGGAAGATGTCGAGGATACCGGTCCGGCTGAGGACGAACTCGAGGCCGTCAAGCGACAGCAGCAGCCCGGCCGTGCAGCCGAGCAGCGTAGACCGGGTGAGCCGCCGCGCGACCCGGCACATGACGAGGACGGCCAGCGTCCCGATCAGCGCGGGAGCGACCCGCCAGCCGAGCGTGGTGAGGCCGAAGAGCCACTCGCCGACCGCCATGAGCAGCTTGCCGAGCGGCGGCTGGACCACGTACTCGCCACAGCGGGTGCCCGAGCATGTCTGGAAGATATTGAGATGCCCGTTGTGGGCGATGATCAGGTTGTTCAGCCAGTTGGAGTTGTTCGAGGGGTTGGGGAGCGTGTACCACTCAACCCCGTGCCTGAGGATCGACCACGCGTCCTTCGCGTAGTACGTCTCATCGAAGATGACCGCGTTGGGAACCGATAGCCTGTTGAAGCGCATGAAGCCGGCGAACAGCGTCACCAGGAGCGGGCCGATCCAGCCCCACAGCCCGTCGTCGGGCATGGGCGTCATCAGCCGGGCGCGCAGCGCGGCGATCCGTTCGGCGGTCCCGCCGCCTGCCCGGCCGTCGTCGTCGTAAGTTAGCCGGGTCACGCCGGTCCGGGCAGCGCCGAGCTGTGCGGTGTCGTCCTGTGCGGCACTGGTCGTGACAGTGCCATCGACGTCCGCCCCGCCGTGGGCGCCGTCGTCGGGGTCCTTGGCCGGCTGGCCGGCCTGTGTAGCGGTCATCGAACGCAATGCTATGTGGAGGGGAGCACGCGTGGGGACTAGAATTGTGCCCGATCGCGTACCCGGTGAGGAACGTGCAGGTAACGGCGGACCCGGCGTCCTCACGCTGGCCGGCGTTCCCATCGGCCAGGCGGAGGATGCCCCGGCGCGGCTGGCGGAGGCGCTGGCGAATGCCGACGTCATTGCGGCCGAGGACACTCGCCGGGCCCGGCAGCTCGCCGTCGCGCTCGGCGTGCGGCTGGCCGGACGCGTGGTCTCGTACTACGACGTGATCGAGGTGCGCCGGGCCGCGGAGCTGGTGACCGAGCTGACAGCGGGCAGTGACGTGCTCGTGATCACCGACGCGGGAATGCCCGCCATCAGCGACCCCGGCTACCGGCTGGTCGCGGCGGCGGCGGCCGCGGGGATCCGGGTCACCGCGGTCCCTGGCCCGTCCGCGGTGACCACCGCGCTGGCGGTATCCGGCCTGCCCACCGACCGGTTCTGCTTCGAGGGGTTCCCGCCGCGCAAGAGCGGGGAGCGGGCGCGGCGGTTCGCCGAGCTCGCGGCCGACCCGCGCACGCACGTGCTCTTCGAGTCGCCCCGCCGGGTCGCGGCGACCCTGGAGGAGCTGCGGGCCTCGCACGGCGATGACCGGGCCGCGGTCGTCTGCCGGGAGCTGACCAAGACCCATGAGGAGATCGTGCGCGGTTCGCTGGCCGAGCTTGCCGCCTGGGGGGCCGGCCGGGAGGCCTCAGGCGGCGTCCGCGGTGAGATCACGCTTGTCGTGGCCGGCGTCGGCCAGGCGGCCGTCCGGGCCGCCGCTCGCGCCGCGGCGCGTGAGGCTCGCCGTGCCGAACGTCATCGCGGCGGCTAGGCAGGCGAACGGGACCGCGGTGGTGACGTAGCGGTAGTCGAACTCCGCCGTCGCCGCGGGCACCACGATAAGCGCGAGCGAGCACGCCCAGGGAAGCAGCGCCGCGCTTCCCGCGCGCCGCCACCGGCGCGCGATCCCGAACAGGCCGACGAGCAGGATGAGCCCGTAGACCGTGCCCGGCAGCCAGACGTACCGCTGGTAGCCCCGGATGACCTGGGCGAACGGGCTGACGATGACGGTCGCCGGGTTGCCGCGCACGTAGTACGCGGCGGCGGACGGGTACCCGCGGTACGGGGTGACCGGGATGACGTGCGACTGGTACCCGAACAGGTAGGCGTCGTAGGTGTCCGGGTTGGGGAAGACGGAGCGGTTCCACTCGAAGCTGCGCACCGTGTCGTCCCACACCGCGCGGGCGTAGTCAAGCGGCTGTGCCTCGATGGCCCGGGCGGCGAACCGCTCGGCAAGCTTGTCGACCGCGGGCGAGAACATCGGCTCGGGCAGGCGCAGCAGCGGGCTCGCCGAGGTCCAGATATAGGCCTGCGCGATCGGCCGCTTGTCCGGCGGCACCGACGTGCACAGCGGCAGCAGGTCAGCCGTCAGGGACATGCGCGAGCAGTCGGCGAACGTCATGACCCGTGAGTAGAGGAAGACCCCGGTGGAGTCGGTCATCGCGTACTCGCCGTGGGCCGACTTGTACCAGCCCTCGTAGCCGGCCACCGGCACGGCGAACGCCAGCGCGCACGCGGCCATGGCGGCCACCACGGCCAGCACCTGCTGCCGGAGCGGGCGCGCGGGCCGGGGTATCAAGCGGACCAGCAGGTAGACGAGGAACACGGCGAGTAGCGGCAGCCCGGTGGGCCGGACCGTGGAGGAGAGCCCGAGCAGCAGGCCGGCCGCCACGCAGGCCCGCCAGGACGGGCGCGGCGACCACAGCATGATGGCGACGGCGGCCATCGTCAGGAAGAGGAACAGCGTGTCGGCCATGATCAGGTGCTCGAGCTGGATCTCGAAGCCGTCGTAGAGCACCGGCAGCGTGGCGAGCACCGCGGCCCAGGCGGGCACGGCGAACCGGTGCCGGGCGAGCGCGTAGATCATTACGGCCACGAGCAGCCCCATCAGGTGCTGTGACGCCGTCACGAGCAGGTAGCTGTGCGCCGGGGACAGCAACCACAGGTACACGGGGTAGCCGGCGGGCCGGGTGGTGCCCGGGGTCAGCGTCACCGCCGCGCGCATGTAGCTGAACGAGTCGTTGAACCAGGACTGCCAGCGGTAGCCGAGCTCGGCGTCCGCCCGCAGCGCGATCGCGGGCACGAGCACGGCGGCGAACAGGCGGTTTCCGGCGATTAGCCGGGTGATCGGCCGCCATATCACCGCAGGCATTCCCCTCAAGCCCGTATCCTCCTACTTCTAGGGCGCCGTGGCTGACCGGGCGCCCCGAGTGCCTAACGTGCGTGCAATCTACGGCAAAACGGGCGCTAACTGTTCAAGCGTCACCGTAATACGGCGAATGGAGTCCACGTGGAGTTGACGGTCGTCATGCCCTGTCTCAATGAGGCGGAAACCGTGGCAACCTGCGTGCGGAAGGCAGTCAAGTTCATCGCCGACAACGGGATCGACGGCGAGGTCGTGGTGGCCGACAACGGCTCGACCGACGGCAGCCGGGAGCTGGCTGCGGACGCGGGCGCCCGGGTGGTCCCGATTTCCGAGCGCGGCTACGGCAACGCGCTCATGGGCGGGATCATCGCCGCCCGCGGCGAGTACGTGATCATGGGCGACGCCGACGACAGCTACGACTTCACCAACCTGATGCCATTCGTCACCGAGTTGCGACAGGGCTACGACCTGGTGATGGGCAACCGGTTCAAGGGCGGGATCGCCCCCGGCGCGATGCCGCCGCTGCACCGCTACCTCGGCACCCCGGTGCTTTCCTTCATCGGCCGGCTGTTCTTCCGCTCCAGCATCGGCGACTTCAACTGCGGCCTGCGCGGCTTCCGGCGAGACAGTGCCATCGCCCTCGGCCTGCAGGCCACCGGCATGGAGTTCGCCAGCGAAATGATCGTGCGCTCCGCCCTCGCCAAGCAGAAGATCTCCGAGGTGCCGACCACCCTCGCCAAGGACGGCCGCAGCCGCCCGCCGCACCTGAACACCTGGCGCGACGGCTGGCGCCACCTGCGGTTCCTGCTGCTGTTCAGCCCCCGCTGGCTGTTCTTCATCCCCGGCCTCGTGCTGCTTGTCCTCGGCCTCGGGCTCGGCGCGGCGGTCGCGACCGGGCCGCTGACCATCGGCGGGGTCTCCCTGGACGTGGACACCCTCGTCGCGTGCGGCGCCATGGTCGACATCGGGTTCCAGGCGGTGCTCTTCTGGCTGTTCACCCAGGTGTACGCCAGCGCGGAGGGGTTCCTGCCGACCTATCCCAGGGTGCAGACGATGCTCGGCAAGCTGTCACTCGAGCGTGGCGTGCTGGCCGGCGCCGCGGTGGGCCTCGCGGGCCTTGTCGGCCTGATCTTCTCGCTGACCTACTGGCAGGGCCACGCCTTCGGTCACCTGAACTACGAGCACGCGCTGCGCCTGATGGTCCCGTCAGTGACCGCGCTGGTGCTGTGCTGCCAGATCATCCTCGGCACGTTCTTCCTGTCGATCCTTGGCATCAGGCAGACGCGCCACGTCCCGGTCGGGGCGAAGGCGGAGCTCAATGTCAGCGACGAGCCCTCTTCTCTTGGCCCTCGGACCAGGTAAAGCCATGCGGCTACGGCAAAAGAAGTGGGCTCGCAGACCACGCCACAGCCCGTAGGCTTTAACCATGTCACCCGCCAATCCGAAGCACATCCTGACCGCGGCGGCCTGGCCCTATGCCAACGGCCCGCGGCACATCGGCCACGTCTCCGGCTTCGCCATCCCGAGCGACATGTTCAGCCGGTACCAGCGGATGGCGGGCAACAACGTGCTGATGGTCTCCGGCACCGACGAGCACGGCACCCCGATCCAGGTCCAGGCGGACCGGGAGGGCGTCTCCGCCCGGGAGCTTGTCGACCGGTACAACGGCGTCATCGGCCACGACCTCGCCAACCTGGGCGTGAGCTATGACCTGTTCACCAGGACCACGACCGCTAACCACTACGCGGTCACCCAGGAGATCTTCCTCACCCTGCTCAAGAACGGGTATATCTTCCCCAAGGTCACGCTCGGCGCCATCTCGCCGTCCACCGGCCGCACGCTGCCCGACCGATACATCGAGGGCACCTGCCCGATCTGCGGTTACCCGAGCGCGCGCGGCGACCAGTGCGACAACTGCGGCAACCAGCTCGACCCGACCGACCTGATCAACCCGGTATCGAAGATCAACGGCGAGACCCCGCAGTTCGTCGAGCAGGAGCACTACTTCCTCGACCTGCCGGCCTTCACCGACGCGCTGAGCTCGTACCTGAAGTCCAAGGAAGGCCACTGGCGGCCGAACGTGCTCAGGTTCTCCCTGAACCTGCTCGACGACCTGCAGCCGCGGGCGATCACCCGCGACCTCGACTGGGGCGTCCCCGTGCCGCTCGACGACTGGCGTGACCGCAACGACAAGCGGATCTACGTCTGGTTCGACGCGGTGATCGGCTACCTGTCGGCGTCGATCGAGTGGGCCCGCCGCAGCGGCGACCCGGACGCCTGGCGCGCCTGGTGGAGCAACGAGAACGCCGAGTCCTACTACTTCATGGGCAAGGACAACATCGTCTTCCACTCGGAGATCTGGCCGGCGATGCTGCTCGGCTACAACGGGGAGGGCGACAAGGGCGGCTCCCCGGGAACGTTCGGGCCGCTCAACCTGCCGTCGGAGGTGGTGAGCAGCGAGTTCCTCACCATGGAGGGCCGCAAGTTCTCCTCCTCGCGCCAGGTGGTCATCTACGTCAAGGACTTCCTCGAGCGCTACGACGTGGACGCACTGCGCTATTACATCGCGGTGGCCGGGCCGGAGACGCACGACACCGACTTCACCTGGAGTGAGTTCGTCCGCAGGAACAACGACGAGCTGGTCGCGACCTGGGGCAACCTGGTCAACCGGTCGGTGTCCTTCGCGGCGAAGAACATCGGCTCGATCCCGTCCGCCGGCGAGTTCACCGACGCCGACCGGGCACTGCTCGCCGCCACCTCCGCCGCGTTCGGCTCGGTCGGCGAGCACCTGGCCCACTCCCAGTTCAAGGCCGCCGTCAACGACGCGATGCGCGCGATCGGCGAGGTCAACAAGTACTTCTCTGAGCAGGCGCCGTGGAAGCTGCGCACCGAGGACCCCGAGCGGATGAAGACGGTGCTGCACGTCACGCTCCAAGCGGTGGCGGACGCGAAGACGCTGCTCACCCCGTTCCTGCCGCGCTCGTCCCAGGCCGTGCACGAGATGCTCGGCGGCACCGGTGACTGGTCGGGCATGCCGCGGATCGAGCAAGTGGACGAGGACGGCGGCCCGTCCTACCCGGTGATCACCGGCGACTACGACTCCACGTTCCGCTGGGAGTCCCGGCCGGTGGCGCCGGGCACGCCGCTGGCGGTGCCCACCCCGCTGTTCACGAAGCTTGACCAGTCGGTGGTCGATGAGGAAATCGCCCGGCTCGCCCCTAATGAATAGCCCGAACGAGAGCACGGCTTCGTCTCCACCGCCCGACCGCGCGCCCGATACGATGGCGGCAGCCATCGGGCGCGCGGCCCTCCGGGGGGCACTGCCGGATCCGGGCGGCTTCGACGCGCACACCCACATGGACATACTCGGGTTGCCGGTCGACGGGGTGCTCGACGCTGCCCGCGCCGCCGGCATCACCCGGGTGGTCAACGTCGGCTGTGACCTGGCCTCGTCCCGCTGGGCGGTGTCGACCGCCGAGGAGTACCCGGACGCGTACGCGGCGGTGGCGATCCACCCCAACGAGACGGGGGCGGTTTACCGGGAGCGTGAGCCGGTGCTCGCCGCGATTTCAGCCTTGGCGGAGTCCCCGAGGGTCGTGGCGGTCGGCGAGACAGGGCTCGACTACTACCGGGACTACTCGGCGCACGAGGTACAGCTGGCGTGGTTCCGCGCGCATATCGAGCTCGCGCGGCGGACCGGCAAGGCCCTGATGATCCACGACAGGGACGCGCACGAGGACGTGCTGTCGATCCTGGAGGACTACGCGCCGTGGCCGCCGTACTCGGTGATCTTCCACTGCTTCTCCGGCGACGCCGCGATGGCGGAGCGGTGCGCCGCGGCCGGCTACCTGATGAGCTTCGCCGGCAACGTGACGTTCAAGAACGCGGACGCGCTGCGCGGGGCCGCGCACGTCGCGCCGCCGGAGCTAATGCTCGCGGAGACTGACGCGCCGTACCTCACCCCGGTCCCGCACCGGGGCAAGCCGAATTCCCCGGCGATGACCGCCTACACGATCCGCTACCTAGCGGCGCTCAAGAACCTGGACATCGCGGACTTCTGCACCATCTTGCAGGCGACGGGA
Source organism: uncultured Streptosporangiaceae bacterium (assembly GCA_964581815.1). GTDB lineage: Bacteria > Actinomycetota > Actinomycetes > Streptosporangiales > Streptosporangiaceae > Trebonia. The sequence continues at coordinate 60,328 of CAZORE010000028.1, forward strand.
AGCCGTGTCTTCGGCTGGTAGCGGCCGGCCGACCACTTTCCGGCGCGCTGAACTCAGGATGGTGGACATTTGGGTACACGGGAGTGTGCCTAAATGTCCACTCAGTCGCGGCGCAGGGGCGTGCCGGGCGTGAACGGCGTCGTCCGGCTGCTCGGTGCGGGGGACATCAGGGACATAGCGGGCCGGCTTGGGGTGCACCCGACGAAGAAACTCGGCCAGAACTTCGTCGTCGAGCCGGGCACCGTCCGGCAGATCGCGGCGCTCGCCGCGGTGCGTCCCGGCGACGTGATCCTTGAGGTCGGCCCCGGCCTCGGCTCGCTGACCCTCGCGCTGATCGAGGTCATCGGCGCGACACCCGGGATGCTGAACTGGGGAAAGGTCTGCGGTACCGCGGTACGGGACGGGGCGGTGATGCCGCCCGCCGGCTCGTGGCCCGTTCCCGTGCAGCTTGTCGCGGTCGAGATCGACCCGGTGCTCGCCGCCGAGCTGCCGAAGACGATAGCGGCGCGGGCGCCGGAACTCGCCGGCCGGGTCACCGTCCTGGCCGCCGACGCGCTGGCTATCGGGCCAATGGCGATGGGTGCCGCTGTGCCGACGGTGCTCGCGGCGAACCTCCCTTACAACGTCGCGGTGCCCGTGGTGCTGCACCTGCTCGCGGTCCTGCCCTCGCTGCGCCACGGCGTCGTCATGGTGCAGGCCGAGGTCGCCGACCGGATGTGCGCAGGGCCGGGCAGCCGGGTGTACGGAATCCCGTCGGCCAAGCTCGCCTGGTACGCGGAAGCCAGGTCCGCCGGGACCGTGCCGCGCGGTGTCTTCTGGCCGGTGCCGAACGTGGATTCCAAGCTCGTGGCGTTCACCCGCCGCGAGCCGCCGGCGGCCACGGCGAGCCGCGAGGAAGTGTTCGCGGTGGTCGACGCCGCCTTTGGCCAGCGCCGCAAGACGCTGCGCGCGGCACTCGCCGGCTGGGCCGGGTCCGCCGCAGAGGCTGAGCGCGTGCTCCGCGCGGCCGGCGTCGACCCAGGCGCCCGCGGCGAGACCCTGGCTATTGCCGACTTCGCCCGCATCGCCGACGCGCGTGGCGCGTAGGTCGCCCATCGTTAGACAGCGCTGAGCAGGTCGGCGAGCGGCCGCGGTACCTCGTCCAGGTCGATCGCCTCGGTCAGCAGCCGGGCGTAGCGTGACTTGCGCTGCGCGCCGGCGCCGAGGAAGCGCCGCAACTGGGCGGCCTCGCGCCTTCCCCGCCAGGCAGGCTGCCGCTGGATGGTGCGGAACGCGCGCAGGTCCCCGTGCGCGCAGAACAGCTCCGTCACGAGTACGGGCCCGGCGGCGCGGATGAGCTCGTCTTCCAGGTCCTCGACACAGGTGAAGAAGCCAAGCCGCTCCAGGTCCGCGCGTACACCAGGCTCGCCAAGCCCGGCCGTGGCCAGCCCGCGCCTGACGATGTGCGCCTCGCCGGCGTCGCAGAGTCCGGCGAGCCGCGCGCCGACTCCCGTCGGGCCGAAGCGCCGCAGGTAGCGGCCGAACCCGTGGGCGCCGCCCGTGGGCAGCACGGCCACTCTCTCGGCGGCCAGGTCCCGCCCGAGCCGGACGGCGAGGGTCTCGACGGCGATCTGGTCGCTGATCCCCTCGACAAGCACGACGGTGCGGGCGCCTGCCGTCCGCGCCAGCGCCACGGCGGTCGCCTCGGTCGCGGCCGCTGGCCCGCTCACGTAACCGGCGAGGGGGCTGCCTGCGTCGCCTGCCCGCATATCCCCACTGTCGGCCATGGCCACGGCCGGCGCCACCCGGTTTCGCCGCCGGCTAGGCCCCTTTGCGTCCCACGAGGTGGAAGACGCGGCTGAGCTGGCGGTAAGGGTCTCGCCGGCTGGCTTCCAGTTCGACCGCGGCGGTTGCCGCCACCTGCTGCGCGTTGCCCGGATCCAGCTCCGCGCCGCTGAACTCGAGCCAGTCGACGAACAGCCACACCCCGTACCAGCGCACCGGCTGCACGCCGTGGCCGCGGAGGAGCTCGCTGAGCTCCTCAACCGTGTCGGCCCGGCCCGGCACGCCGAGTACCCCGATCTCGGTCCTGGCGTCGAACGACGCGAGTGCGTCGGCCCAGCGCCGTTCCATGGCCGGGCGCACCGCGCCCGCCCTGGCGTTGCCGGTCATGATCGACACGACGCCGCCGGCCGTGGCGCACCGGCACAGCTGGCTGACCAGCGGCTCTGGCTGGTCCAGGTAGCCGAGCACGCCATGGCACAGCACCGCGTCGAATCGCTCGCCGTTGACCGCCTCGTCGGCGTTCTCCCCGCCCGCCGCAAGCAACGCCACCCGCCGCTGGGCCTGCGCCGGCAGCCGCTCCAGGCGCTGCCGCGCCTTGTCGAGCATCGCCGCCGACGAATCGAGCAACGTCACCTCGTAACCGGCCTGGGCCAGCGGAAACGACTGATGCCCCGCCCCGCCGCCAACGTCGAGCACGCGCGCCGGAGGCGGCGGCAGGTGCTCAAGCAACTGCTGGTGCATCACGTAGGTGCGCACCAGCCCCTTCACCGAGGCGTACGCCTTATCGGCGAACTGGTCAGCCAGACTGGCCCAGATGTCCTCGCCCACCCCGCCACGATAGCGGGGGCGAGGTTCGGCATGCCGCTCAGCATCGCGGCCGCCCGTAAAGTCGGCCGCCGCAAAGCCGGCCGCCCGCTGTGAGCGGGGCCCGGGGCCGGGCGGAGCCTCGTTTGAAGGGGGACAACGGGGCCTGCGAGGACCGTGATCAGCATGGTATTCTCGGATAATCGCAGGCAGAATCATTATTATGAAGACTTTTAGTGTTATGAAGGGTTTATGGTGCTATGACACGAAAAAGTCTTCATTATCATGGTCGCCAACTGCGGCGATGGTGCCTTTGAGATTGATGATGCCCTAGTTGTTCGTCGCGCGGCGTCCCTGGCCACGCCCGCTCTGTCGCGGCAAAGTAGGCTTCCGTGTTCGTGACGAGTGTGACGGTCCGGGTCCCCGCGAAGATCAACTTGCAGCTAGCGGTCGGCCCGCTGCGCCCGGACGGCTATCACGGCCTGGTAACCGTGTTCCACGCGGTGTCCCTGTTCGACGACGTGACAATCACCCCGGCCGAGGCCGACAGCGTCACGGTGACGGGTGAGGGGGCCGGCTTGGTGCCGGAGGATGACCACAACCTAGCGCTGCACGCGGTCAGGGCCCTGCGCGAGGCGATCGCGCGCACTGCGGGCACCGCAGCGGGACTTGGCGGGGTCGCGGTGACCATCGCCAAGCGGATCCCGGTCGCTGGCGGCATGGCCGGCGGCAGCGCCGACGCCGCCGCCGCCCTCGTCGCCTGCAACGAGCTCTGGGGCGGCGGCCGGTCACAGCAGGAACTGTGCGCGATAGCCAGCGAAGTCGGCAGCGACGCCGCGTTCCCCGTCCTCGGCGGCACCGCGGTGGGGCGAGGAAGGGGGGAGCAACTCGCCCCGGCGCTGGCGTCTCCCGTCGAGTTCCACTGGGTCCTCGCCTTCGCCGACGGCCACCTGTCCACCCCAGCCGTCTTCCGCGCGCTGGACAAGCAGCGCGCCGGCCAAGAGGTCCCGGACCCGGAACTGAGCACCGAGCTGATGACGGCCCTACGGAACGGCAACGTCGAGGACCTAGGTGCCGCGCTCTCCAACGACCTCCAGGAACCAGCGATAGCGCTGTTCCCAGCCCTGCGCAAAACCCTGGACGCCGGGCTCGAAGCAGGCGCTCTTGGCGCGCTGGTCTCCGGCTCAGGCCCAACGTGCTACTTCCTGGCTAACGACGAAGCCCACGCTACCCACCTGACAACAGCCATCTCAGGAGCGGGCGCCTGTCGAGCTGTAGCGACCGCCACGGGCCCGGCCGCAGGCGCTTCCGTGATAGCGAGTTAGCCCGGGATCGATCCTCCGGACGTTTGAGTGCAACCGGGCCCGGTGGCACCCCCAAGCCCCGCGCAGCGCGCGGCACACCCAGACGAACCGAATAGCCTGGAAGCCGATATGGCGCATCTCCTCGGGGCGGAAGCCCTGCACCTTGAGTTTCCGACGAAAGTCGTCTTCGACTCCGTCACCCTTGGCCTGAACGAGGGCGACCGGATCGGCGTGGTCGGCAGGAACGGCGACGGCAAGACCAGCCTGCTCGCCATGCTCGCCGGCCGGCAGCAGCCCGACGCCGGGCGGGTCACCGTCCGCGGCGGGGTGCGGATCGGCGTGCTCGACCAGGGCGACACGCTCGATGACTCGCTCACGGTCGAGCGCGCGGTCGTCGGCGACACGCCAGAGCATGTCTGGGCCGGCGATGCCCGGGCCCGCGACGTGATCCGCGGCCTGCTCGACGGCATTCCCTGGGACGCTCCGGTGACCGTGCTCAGCGGCGGCCAGCGCCGCCGGGTCGCGCTTGCCGGGCTGCTGGCCGGCGAGTGGGAGGTGCTCCTGCTCGACGAGCCCACCAACCACCTGGACGTCGAGGCGATCACCTGGCTGGCCGGGCACCTCAAGCGCCGCTGGGCGGCCAACGCCGGCGGGCTGCTCGTCATCACCCACGACCGCTGGTTCCTCGACGAGGTGTGCACCGCCACCTGGGAGGTGCACGACCGGACCGTCGAGCCGTTCGATGGCGGCTACGCCGCCTACATCCTGCAACGGGTCGAGCGGGACCGGATGACCGCCTCCGCCGAGGCCAAGCGGCAGAACCTGGCCCGTAAGGAGCTCGCCTGGCTCCGCCGGGGCCCGCCGGCCCGCACGTCTAAGCCCAAGTTCCGCATCGAGGCAGCCAACGCGCTGATCGCCGACGTACCAGAGATCAGGGACAAGGTATCGCTGCAGTCCCTCGCTGTCGCCCGGCTGGGCAAGGACGTCGTCGACCTGCTCGGCGCCTCGGCCGGCTACGACGGCACCGAGGTGCTGCACGGGGTCGAATGGCGGATCGCGCCCGGCGAGCGCACCGGAATCCTCGGCGTCAACGGCGCCGGCAAGTCCACCCTGCTCGGCCTGATCACCGGCGCGGTCGCGCCCACGGCCGGCACGGTCAGGCGAGGTAAGACGGTCAAGGTCGCCGCGCTCACCCAGCGCCTCGGCGACCTCGAAGACCACCTGAACGAGCCGGTCAGGGTCATCATCGAGCGGCTGCGCACCAGCTACACGATCGGCGCCGGCTCGAAGGCGCAGGAACTGACGCCGAGCGCGCTGCTCGAGCGGCTGGGCTTCTCCGCGGCGCAGCTGTCTAGTCCGGTCAGGGACCTCTCCGGCGGTCAGCAGCGCCGGCTCCAGCTGCTACTCATCCTGCTCGACCAGCCGAACGTGCTCGTGCTTGACGAGCCGACCAACGACATGGACACCGACATGCTCGCGGTCATCGAGGACCTGCTCGACTCGTGGCCGGGAACGCTCATCGTGGTCTCGCATGACCGGTACTTCATCGAGCGGGTGACCGACCAGCAGTACGCGATCCTCGGTGGACGGCTCCGTCACCTGCCTGGCGGTATCGACGAGTACCTGCGGCTGCGGCTAGCGCAGGTGCAGCCGAGCGCGGCGGCCGCGCGTCCCGCGGCGCCAGCGGCCGCGCTGGCGGGCAACGGGGTCACACCCGGCTCCGCGGCCGAGCGCGCGGCGAAGAAGGAGCTCGACCGGCTCGACCGGCAGATCGCCCGGGCCGGCGAGCGGGAGGCAACGCTGCACGCGGAGCTGGCCGCCAACGCGGCGGACTACGCGAGGCTGACCGAGCTCGGCGCTCAGCTCGCCGCGGCGGAAGCCGACCGGGCCGAGCTTGAGGAGCGCTGGCTTGAGGTCGCCAGCTCCCTTGACGGGTGAAATCGCCGGTCAAGGGATAAAAACTGCTGCTTTCTCGGATATGTGAAGCTTCTTGTGGACTTAACTGTTCCAAATGGCTTGACCCATACATTACCGAGGAGTAACTTTCC
>CAZORE010000029.1:0-64580 GCA_964581815.1 uncultured Streptosporangiaceae bacterium
CCGCAGGACGCCTACCCGCAGGACGCCTACCCGCAGGACGCCTACCCGCAGGACGGCTTCGCGCCCAACGGATACGCGCCGGGCGGCTACCCGGACCGCCGCCCGCAGGACGGGTATGAGCCCACCGAGTACACGCCGGCCCGCCGCCCGCAGGACGGGTACGAGCCCACGGAGTACGCGCCGGGCGGCTACCCGCGCGGCCGGTACCCGTCGCCGCCGGACGGCGCGCCTGAGGGCTTCGAGCCGGCCCCTGCTTACCCGGACCCGCAGGCGCCGGGCGGACCGCCGGAGGCGCCCCGGCAGCCGCCGCGGCGGCACGACCGCGACCGCGACCGCCGCGGCGTGCCGCTCGCCCTGTGGATCGTGCTGATCGTGCTGCTGCTGGCCGGCGGCGCGGGGGCGGCGCTCAAGCTCATGCACCACTCGTCACGCACCACCGGCTCGGGCACGGCGTCCGCCGGAGCCAGCGGCTCCGCGTCCGGAACCCCGGCCGCGTCGGGCGGCGGGACCGCGTCCCGTGGGGCGCCCTCCGGTTCGGCGTCCGCGGCCACCGAGCAGCAGGCCGCGGCCGGCGTAGCGGCGCTGCTGTCGCAGAGCGCCGCGGACCGGACCGCGACGAACACCGCCGCGAGCGACGTCGCCAGCTGCGGTCCCAACCTGCATACCGACCCCGCGGTGTTCGGCAAGGCGGTGACCTCGCGGCAGGCCCTGCTGGCCAAGCTGGCCGCGCTGCCCGGCCGGGCCGCGCTGCCGGCCACGCTGGTCACCGACCTCACCGGGGCCTGGCAGGCGTCGATCGCCGCCGACCAGGCGTACGCCAAGTGGGCAAGCGACGAGCTCGCCAAGACGTGCGTACCCAACGACACCGCCGACCCGGGTTACCAGGCCACGGTGACGCCCAACCAGCAGGCGACAACCGACAAGACGCAGTTCGCGGCCGATTGGCAGCCGGTCGCCGCGAAGTACGGCCTTACCCAGTACAAGCCCGGCCAGCTGTAACCCGGGGCCTGGTCAGCGCATCGCGTTCCATAGCAGGGACGACAGCGCGCTGATGGTGTCGATGCCGTACTGCTCGGTCGGGTTGCCGGTGGAGAGCACGGCGATCAGGTAATCCCGGCCGTCGCCGTTGACCCAGCCGACGCTGTTGACCTGCCAGTCGGTGGCGGCCGCGTCGAGCGGCAGCCAGCCGTTCTTCAGCGCCACCGTGACGCCCGCGGGGACGCCGCCGGAGATCCCCCAGCGCTGGTCGGCGGTCACGTGCTCCATGAGGGACAGCGCGTAGGACCGCGCCGAGCCGGACAGCAGCGGGCTCGGCCCCGGTACGACGAGCTGCTTGAGCAGGGTGAGCTGGTCCTGCGGCACCGTGGTGCTCAGCCCCCAGCCAGGAAAGGCGAACCCGGCGCACGCCACGCACTGCGACGGGGTGGTCTTGGTCAGCCCGGCCCGGTCACCGTAGTACGTCAGGCCCGCCGCGCCGCCGTCCTCGTCCCACAGGCTGGTGGCCGCGTCGTTGTCGCTGTCCTCGATCATCGACCGCGCGAGCGCGTCGTCGGCGGGCTCCAGCGCCGCGCCCTGCGGCCTGGCGAGCAGCGTCTCGAGTATGTCCAGCTTGACGACGCTGGCCTCCGGCTGCGCATCGCTGCTGCCGAGTTGCCAGGTCTGCCCGGTCCGGACGTCGTAGACGGCGGCGAGCAGGGTACCGTGGCGGCCCGCCAGGTATGCCGTCGCGGTAGCCGAGAAGGGGTCCTCGTGCGCACCGGGCGAGCCCGTCCCTGACAACGCCGCCGACGGCGCCGCCGCGCCCGGTGCCTGGCCGGCCGCGGCCGGCCGTGACGGGCCGGCGCCGGGCCCGCGCGGTCCCAGGAGCAGCACGAGCACCGCGCCCACGAGGACCGCGACCCCCGCCACCGCGACGTAAGCGACCAAGCGCCTGGTGCCCGCCATGACCGCCCACCCTCAATGTCATCCGAAGCTCCCAGCCCCTGTGGCCTTGCCGGGTCTGGTCGAGCTTACGCGACTGCCCGTCCCGCGGCGGGCCGGAGTGCTCACTAGATCACGATAATTCCGCATTTCGTGGCCGGCTGCCGCCACTTCCAACCAGGCGCCCCCCTGCGCCGTCTTCAAGTACGAGAACTGAATCTCTTCCATGCGGGGGGACGGACGGACATGCCTGGTGATAGCGGGCCGACGCCGGGCTGGCGCGGCCCGGACGTGGCGCGGCGGCGGATGCTGGTGGTCGCGGCCGGGACCGTGGCGACAGGGATCGCCTCGCTGATCGGATGCGACGACGGCAGTCAGCCGGCCGCGACCACCAGCGGCACCCAGCGCGCCACGGCCACGGCCACGGCCAGCCCGGCCGCGAGCCGCGAGCTCGTCCGGCCGCCCGCTTCGGGGGGGCCGCGCCAGCCGGGTCACCCGGCCGCGCGCCCTCGGGCCACCGGGAAGGCTGCCCTGGCCGACGAATCCACGCCCAGCCACCCGGTCTACTACCTGGACGACGGGCCCAAGGTCATCGCGCTGACCATCGATGACGGGCCGAGCCCCGTCTACACGCCGCAGGTGCTGCGGGTCCTGGAGAAGTACGGTGTCCGGGCGACCTTCTCGATGGTCGGGGAAAACGTCAGCTACTACCCGGCCATCGCGCGGGAGGTCGCTGACGCCGGCCACACGATCATCAATCACACCTGGGACCACGCCAAGCTGCCCACGCTGAGCGCGTCACGGCAGCGGGCGGAGATCGCGCTGGCCACGGACGCGATCCACGCGGCGACCGGCGTTCACCCGCACATGTTCCGCGCGCCCTACGGCGCCTGGTCGCGGGAAGCCCTCGCCTACTGCGCGAGGACGAGGCTCATTCCGCTGGACTGGTCCGTCGACCCCCGTGACTGGTCACGGCCGGGGGTCAGCGAGATCGTCAGCACCATCATGCGGACCACGCGCTCGGGCTCGATCATCCTGGAGCACGATGGCGGCGGCAACCGCGCGCAGACCGTCGCGGCCCTCAAGATCGTGCTCCCCCGGCTGATCGGCGAGGGGTACCGCTTCGCGATCCCCTAACCGCGACCGTAACTCCGGGCTGTTCCCCGGTTCGCCCGGGTCGTCGATCACCCCCGCGTCGATGACCGCGGCGGCCTCGATGGTCGACCCGCGCAGCAGGTAGGCCGACTGCAGCAGCTCCGGCCGCTCCTTGAGCTCGGCCGCCGTTCCTGAGTAGCGCAGCACGCCGCCCTCCATCACGTGCGCGCCGGTGGCCAGCGACAGCGCGACGGTGGCGAACTGCTCGATGAGCAGCACGCCGACGCCGCTGGCGGCCACCGAGCGGATCACCGGGATCAGCTGGTTGACGATCACCGGGGCCAGGCCGAGTGAGAGCTCGTCGATGAGCATGTACTTCGGCTGCGAGACGAGGGCCTGGGCGAGCACGACCATCTGCTGCTCGCCGCCGGACAGCAGCCGGGCGGGCACGCTGAGCCGCTCGCCGAGCCGCGGGAACAGCTCGAGCGCGCGGGCCCGGCCCTCGACGGCCGCCTGCTTGCTCATCGCGTAGGTGGCCACCCGGATGTTGTCGTCAACCGACAGGTCGGGCAGCAGCCGGCGCCCCTCAGGCACGATCGCGACCCCGGCGGCGCGGATCTTCTCCGGCCGCCGGCCCGCCAGCTCGGTCCCGTTGAGCAGCACTGATCCCGGCCGCGGGCGCAGCACCCCGCCGACCGCAAGCACCAGGGAGGACTTGCCCGCGCCGTTCGGGCCGAGCAGCGCGGTGACCTCCCCGGCGGGCACCGTGATCGTCACGTCCTTGACCACCGGCCTGCCGCCGCGCTCGACGGTGATGTCGCGGAGCTCAAGCCGGGAGGCAGGCGGTGCCGCTTCCTCGGGGGATGACTGTACGGTCATCAGATCACCTCCGCCGTTCCCAGGTAGGCGCGCATCACGTGCTCGTCGCGCAGCACCTGCGCGGTCGGGCCGGACGCGATCAGCTTGCCGAAGTCGAGCACCGCGGTCGTCTCGCAGACCGCCGAGACGAGCGACATGTCGTGGTCGACGAGGATGGTCAGCGCCCCGGTCTGCTCCGGGATGCGCTTGATGACCGTCGTCAGGTGCTCGGTCTCCTCATCCGGGAGCCCCGCGGCGGGCTCATCCAGCAGGACCAGCCGTGGCTTGCCCGCCACCGCCCGCGCGACCTCCACCAGGCGGCGCTGCCCGGCGGTCAGCGAGCCGACCTTGGCCCAGGGCGTGACGCCACCGCCCACGTAGTCGATCGACCCCAGGATGTCGTCCCTGCGGGCGGAGCCGCGCAGCTTGGAGTGGATCATCGCCACGTTGTCGAAGACGGTCAGCGAGGAGATCGCCTGTTCGGTCTGGAACGTGCGGCGGATCCCCCACCGGGCGCGGCGGAAGTGCGCCATGCGCAGCAGGTCGTCACCGAAGGCGGTCACGCTGCCCGACGCGGGCCGCACGAAGCCGGACAGCACGTTGAAGAACGTGGTCTTGCCCGCGCCGTTCGGGCCGATGAGGCCGCAGACGCCCTGCTCGAACCGCAGGTTCATGCCGTCGAGCGACGTCACGCCGCCGTACCTGACGGTCAGGTCCTTGACCTCGATCACGCCGGGTCGCCTCCCTTCCGCGCGGTGCTGACCGCGTGCGCGCCGCGGCTGCCGCCGAACAGGCGGCGGATCGCGCCGTACAGCCGTTTCATGTCCTTGGGGAACTGGTCGGCGAGGCCGCCGGGGGCGGTGGCGAGCACCTGCATGACGCCGACGCCGAACAAGATGATCAGCCAGTCGTCCTGCACGTGCCACAGGTTGTAGAGCGCGCTGGGCAGGAGGGACTGCAGGAACGCGGCGACCACCGCGCCGGCCAGGCTGAACGCGCCGCCCATCAGCACGACCGCGAGCAGCTGGATCGAGTTCTGGATCGGGAAGTCGATCGAGAACAGCACGCGGTCCGCGCCTGCGAGCAGCGCGCCCGCCACGCCGGTGACGAACGACGCCAGCGCCATCGCCCACAGCTTGTAGAACGTGGTGTTGATGCCGGCGGCGAGCGCCGACGGCTCGCTCTGCCTGATCGCGGCCCACGCCCGCCCCGGCCTGGTGCGCAGGTGCGCGAAGACGAGCAGGAACATCACGATCGCGACGATGACGGAGAACCGGTAGAACGCCGGGTCGGTGCCGGCGAACGACGGCCGCCTGATCTGCGGTACGTGCAGCTGCGAGCCGTTGTAGCCGGAGAATCCGCCGCCGCCGTTGGGGAAGTTGAGCGTTTGCAGGACGACCGCGACGGCGCCGGCCAGCATCAGCGTGATCAGGGCCAGGTACAGGCCGCGCAGCCGCAGCGCGGGCAGCGTGATCAGCGAGCCGATGATCATGGTGGCCAGGCCAGCCTCGATGATCACCAGGATGTACGGCTGGCTGGTGCCGAACAGCAGCCGGGCGCCGACCCAGGCGCCGATCGTCAGCACGGCGAGCTGGCCCAGTGAGTACAGGCCGACCCGGCCGACGAGCAGGCCGAGGCCGAGCGTGACGATGGAGTAGATGGCCACCTGGATCATCGTGATGGTGTAGTACGCCGACATGATCGGCGGCAGCGCGAACAGCGCGAGCAGCAGCAGCACGACGATGACCGTGGCGCGGGTGAGCGCGCGGCGGTCCATGGCGGGGCCGCGGCGGCCGACCGACGCCTTGGGCCCTGCGGTGTCCGCGGTATCGATCACGTGGCTCACCCTTCCTCACGCGAGCGCGTCATGACCTGGGTGCGGGACATGACGAGCAGCGCGATCGCGGCGAGCACGAACGGCGTCATGTCCTGGTAGTTGTCGATCTGGGTGATCGGCGTGACCAGGTCGTGCACGAGGCCGATCACCAGGGCCGCGACGAAGGTGACCGTGATCGAGCGCAGCCGCCCGATCAGCGCGGCGGCCAGCGAGGAGATCACCACGGTGAATACCAGCGTGGTGTCGTCGAGCGCTGAGATGTCGGCGAGCATGATCCCGGCGATGCCGGCCAGGAGCCCGCAGCCGAGCCAGGCGGCGGCCTCGACGCGGCGGACCGGGACGCCGAGCGTCGCGGTGATCTCCCGGTCGTTGGCCATCGCGCGCATCGCGGTACCCAGCTTGGAGTAGCGCAGGAACGCGCCCGTGCCCGCCGTGATGACGATGCCGAGCAGCAGCGCGATCAGCTGCGTCCAGCTCACCGAGAGCTCGCCGACGGTGAAGACGGTGCTGCTGTCGGTCGGGAAGGAGATGGTCGGCGACTGGCCGGCGGTGGTCGGCCACGCGAGGTCGACCGCGCCGAAGAGTACCAGCGCGAGGCCAAGCGTGGAAACGGATTGGACGAGCGGGCCGCGCCCGGCCAGCAAAGGCCCGAAGACCATGCCGTAGCCGAGCGTCACCACGCCGCAGAACAGGATGCACGTGATCCAGCCAAGCCAGCCGGGGTTGCCCGCCTTGATGATGGAGTACGCGATGAAGGCCCCCATCGCCCCTACCGCGCCGAACGCGAGGTTGAGTACCCCGGTGGCGCGGTAGAGGACGACCAGCCCGACCCCGGAGAGGGCGTAGAGCCCTCCCAGGGCCAGGCCGGTCACGATGTAGGGCTGAAATTCTGCCCAACTCGGCATGTAACTGTTTCAGTCCCTTGGGTTGGTTAGGAAGCCGCTAGCCGACCGCTGGCGCGGTGCCGGCCTCGGCCCGGTAGGCGGCGACCTGCGGGTCGTCGGCGGAGATGAGGGTGCACCCGCCCCCCGTGGAGGCAATGACGAACTTGCCGTTGTCCGGGGTGACCGTGTAGTCCATGTTGTTCGGCAGGTGCGTGGAGTAGTTGCCGTAGGTGAAGCCCTGGCAGAGCATCCCGGTGTTGAAGTTGGTCACCCCCTTGAGCGCGGCGCTCACCGAGGCGATCGTGTAGTCGCCCTGCACGCTCTTCAGGGCCTGCACCGCGATCTCACCCATCGTGAAGCCCATCTCGGAGAACGAGCCGACGCCCCCGGAGACGTCCGAGCCGTACTGCTTGAGTACGGCTTGGAACAGCTGCGCGGTCGGGCTGGTGTTCCCGTCAAGCGGGAGCAGCTCGGCGTTGACGAACAGCTTGTTGTTCCACTTGGGCCCGAGCGAGGTCGCCAGGAAGTCGGTGTTGCACGGGGTGGAGCAGGCCCAGTACTTGACCCGGTCTTCCAGGTTGAGCTTCTGCGCGGCCTGCAGGATCAGCAGCGCCTCGGGCGGGGTGAAGTTGAGCACCACCGCGCCGCCAGGGCCCGCGGCGGTGACCAGCTTCGTCGCGATCGCGTTCGCGCTGGTGATCGGCACGTTCTCGGTGAAGTCCTGGATCTGCACGCCCTTGGCCTTGGCGAGCGCGTTCGGGCCAGCGGCGATGTAGTCGGTGCCGGGCACGTTCGACTGGTCGAAGGCGATCTTGTTGGCGCCCTGGGCGAGCACGTACTGGACCGCGCCGTCGCTTGAGTACCGCGGGCCCATGTTCACCGAGGCGGTGTTCGCCGTCGAGTAGCACTCGGGGGCGATGCCGGCGGCCAGGACGTAGATGCCCACGCTCTTCCAGTAGGCGGCGTCAACCGTGCACTCGATGATCGAGCTGCTCCCCATCATGCCGACCACGTGATCGGTGGTCACCAGCTGCTTGGCCAGCGAGGCGATCTGCGACGGGTTGGTCGCCTCGGTCACCGGGAAGAACTTGATCGGGTGGCCGTTGACTCCGCCGTTGGCGTTCACGCAGGCGAAGTACGCCCCCGTCATGTTCTCGATGTCGCTGAAGTCGGTACCGGGCTGCTTGGTGTTGATCGCGCCGATGTTGATCGGCGTGCCGGTCGCCGCGACGCCCGGGGTGGGGCCGCAGGACGAGGCGGAGACGGTGCCGGCGGAGGAGCTCGACGCGGAGGAGGCGGCGGCGCTAGTTGCGGCCGGCGCGCTCGAGGTTGCCGCGGGGGCGCTGCTCGAGCTCGAGCTGGACGAACTCGAGCTGCAGGCGGCGAGGACGCCGAGCGACAGCACGGCCGCAGCCGCAGCCGCGGTCCGCGTCCGCCAGTGGACGGGTCTATTCATGTGTTCTGCCTTCTGTTGGCTAACAGCGCGTGATTATTCCTTCAGAACGGGTGCGTGCTCCGCCTCGCGGCAGCGCCTCGCCTCCCGGCTGGCCTGGGAAGACGCCGTTCACCGGGTCCACAAGTAAACGGTGCTTCTTTGCACTGCATTTTGCGATGTGGTGCGAGTTCCAGCGGATTGTCGGTGTTCTCTGGATTATGGCCACGCACGGGGAAAGGTCATACCCCGCGCAGAGAACGTTTTCATCACGTTTCGCCGCATATCAACCCCCTTCACCCCGGGCCCGCCCACCCGGCCCCGGCTTAGAGGCGACGATCGCATGCCGGATGATCACGAACAATTGCGGCCAACGCCAAACTCACCGCGTCGTTTACTACGCCAGGCCACAAGCCAGTCCGTCACTTTAAGTGACTAGAGTATCACCAGCAACAATTCTTGCACCCCGCGCCCCTCCGTCACCACGCTGGCGCGTCTCGCTTCCGGGCGCGCCGATAGTTCCGGGCCCGCGCGAGCGCGCGGCCATCAATCCTCGTGATGCCTGCTATACACGATCGATATGGCTCGGGAATTCCCGCGAACAAGCATTCTTACATTGCAGAAAAAAGCGTGCCCCGCGCCGGAGCGCGGGGCACGCAGGGTACTATGCGGGACTACAAACCGGCCTGGGCGCGGAGCTTGTCGGCCTTGTCGGTGCGCTCCCAGGTGAAGCCGTCGCCGGTGCGGCCGAAGTGACCGTAGGCCGCGGTCGGCTGGTAGACCGGCCGGCGCAGGTTCAGGTCGCGCAGGATGGCGCCGGGGCGCAGGTCGAAGTTCTCCTGGACCAGCTCGACGATCGCGCTGCGGGAGATCTTCTCGGTGCCGAAGGTCTCCACGAGCAGTGACAGCGGGTGCGCGACGCCGATCGCGTAGGCGACCTGGACCTCGGCGCGGTCGGCGAGGCCGGCCGCGACGATGTTCTTGGCGACATACCGCGCGGCGTAGGCGGCGGAGCGGTCCACCTTGGACGGGTCCTTGCCGGAGAACGCGCCGCCGCCGTGCCGCGCGAAGCCGCCGTAGGTGTCAACGATGATCTTCCGGCCGGTCAGCCCGGTGTCGCCGACCGGACCGCCGATGACGAACCGGCCGGTCGGGTTGACGTAGAACTCCTCCTTGAGGCGGTCGGGGTCGTACAGGTCGCCGGGCAGCACCTGCGTCACGACCTCCTCCCAGAGCGCCTCGGGCAGCTTGGACTCCACGCCGTCCTGGTGCTGGGTGGAGATCAGCACCTTCTCGATCTCGACCGGCTTGCCCGCGTCGTCGTAACGGACCGTCACCTGGGTCTTGCCGTCCGGGCGCAGGTAGGGCAGCAGGCCGGAGTGACGCGCATCGGACAGCCGCTTGGACAGCTTGTGCGCGAGGATGATCGGGGTCGGCATGAACTCGGGCGTCTCGTTGGTCGCGTAGCCGAACATCATGCCCTGGTCGCCGGCGCCGATCTTGTCAAGCGGGTCGTCGGAGCCGCCGACCCGGCCCTCGTGGGCGGTGTCCACGCCCTGGGCGATGTCGGGCGACTGGCGGTCCATCGCGACGATCACTCCGACCGCGTCGCCGTCGAAGTAGTACTCGCCGTTGTCGTAGCCGATCTCGTTGACGACCTTGCGCGCCAGGGCGGCGTAGTCGATCGAGGACGCCGTGGTGATCTCGCCGGCCACCACGATCAGGCCGGTGGTGAGCAGCGTCTCGCAGGCGACCCTGGACAGCGGGTCGCCCGCCAGCGCCGCGTCGACCACGGCATCGGAGATCTGGTCGGCGATCTTGTCCGGGTGTCCCTCCGTCACCGACTCGGAGGTGAAGAGGAATCCGCTATCCATGAGTGTCTCCTGATGTCTGGGAGTCGCGCTCTCCCGAGGCGGGAGAAGTGTGGGTTGATGAAGGGGTCAGCTCTGACCGGACTATGGCCGCGCCAGCTACCATAACGTGCAACTTTCTCCGGGCCACCTCTGGTGTCAGGTGACGAAGGCCGCAATCCGGGTTGACGACCAGGCGGGCAGGGTCGACGTACTCTAGCGCGCGCCTGATGCGGGCGGCGACCAGCTCCGGCGACTCCACGACCGGCGACTTCACGTCGACCACGCCGAGCCCGAGCGCGGACGGCCAGCCGTACTCCCTGATGAGCCGCAGGTCATCGAGGCCCTTGCGGGCGAACTCAAGGACCAGCTGGTCGACCCGGGCCCCGAGCACCGCGGGGAACAGGAAGTCGTAGTGCCCCTCCCACGAGGGGCGGGCGTACCGGTTGCCGTAGCAGACGTGCAGCGCCCAGGTGGCCGGCACGCCCTCGGTCACGATGTTGACCGCCTCGACGGCGAGTTCCGCCTGCTCGGGGTAGCCCGCCAGGAACGGCTCGTCGATCTGCAGGAACCGGGCACCCGCGGCCGCCAGCGAGCGCGCCTCCGCGTTGAGCCGCCTGGCGAGGGCCCGTACCAGGTCGGCCGAGTCCCGGTACGCGCCTTCTCCGACGGCGATCCGGCGGGACAGCGAGAACGGGCCGGTGAAGGAGAACTTCACCGGGTGGTCGGTCAGCGCGCGGGTGAACGCGAAGTCGCCGGCCAG
Organism: uncultured Streptosporangiaceae bacterium; assembly: GCA_964581815.1. Classification (GTDB taxonomy): domain Bacteria; phylum Actinomycetota; class Actinomycetes; order Streptosporangiales; family Streptosporangiaceae; genus Trebonia. The sequence continues at coordinate 10,640 of CAZORE010000029.1, forward strand.
GCCGAGCCCGGACGTGTCCGGGGCGTCCGCCGCCGGGCCGTGCTCGTCACTGAAGGCATCGCGGTCCGCTTCGCCGCCGGGCGCCGCCGCGCCGTCCTCCGGCAGCGGCGCGGTGACGGCCGCGTCGTAGTAGTCGTAGTAGTCGGACTTGGCCCGCTGCGTGATGTGGACGCCGGGGATCCGCGCGAGGAAGTAGTCGATGTCGTTGTCCCGGCGCAGCTCGCCGTCCGAGACGATGTCGATGCCGGCCCGCTCCTGGTCCTTGATCGCGGCCTTGATCGCCACGTCGTGGATCTCGGCGAGGTGGGCGGCGCTGATCCGCCGCTGGTAGTACTCCGTCTTGAGCCGCTCAAGCCATTCCGGCACGCTGTATGACCCGACCACGGTGGTGGGCAGTAGCCACCCGGGGGGGCTGCCCCCGAGCATCCCGGCGCAGCGGGACGGGGACGCGGCGCTGTCTGCCTTGTCTGCCTTCTGGGTCATCTCAGTCCCTGACCTGGACCGTCAGCGTCTTGACGTTGGACGCGGGCCGCTGGGTGAACGGCGAGAAGCGGGCCTCGAAGCCGCGGCGGCTGGCGATCAGCTGCAGGAGCGGGCCGTTGACCCAGTTGACCACGGACCCGTCGTACTTGCCCGGGCCGTAGAACCCGGCCCGGTAGTCACCAGGTGTCGTGGTGAACAGGTCGTGGCACACCATCCGGCCGAACGGGTGCAGCAGCGGCAGCGTGTCGGCGAACGACGACAGCGCCCCGTTGGACACGTGCATCCGGACATCGCCTTCGGCGGCGAGCAGCGGGCGGAGGATCTCTCCGGTCAGCGCGGGGGTGACCCGGTAGGTGTCCAGCCCCTCGAGCGGGACGTACCGCTCGGCCTGGCGCAGCGACGTCCACACCGCCTGCCAGAACAGCACCGCCTGCCCGGTGTCGGGGAAGATGTCCGGCTGCGACTCGGCGAGCAGCTCGGGACCGATCCGCAGCAGCCGCTCGATCAGCTGGGCAAGCTCGGCCCGCTTGAGCCCGAACCGGCCGGCGATCTCGTCCGCGGCCTGGCCGGGCAGGCAGGACCGGGTCTGCACCAGGTACATCCGGCCGCGGATGACGGCGATCTCGTCGCTCGGCAGGTTGTCGTAGACGTTGGAGATGTAGACCAGGAACGCCTTGCCGGCCAGGAACCCGATGCTGGCGGACAGCCGGGTCGCCTCGAGGACCAGCCCGGACACGTGATCGCCGTGGTGCGCCACCTCCTGCCGCGCGCGGTCGAGGACGTGCGCGGAGTAGTCGCCCATCAGGTAGTGCAGCCGGCGGTAGTAGTCGCGGCCGTGCCTGCGGTCGAGCTCGGTGAACTCATCCAGCCAGGTGCGCGCCTGCCCGCCGTTGCCTACGCCGAGCTCGATGACGTACAGCTGCTCGGGCAGCGCCCGGCGGTGCGCCAGCTCGTCCCAGCTCTTGAACAGGTCGAGGATGACCTCACGGGCCGCGGCGGCGTTGCGCGCGTCGGACTCGCCGCCGGGCAGGGACTGCTCGTACTCCTTGCCAGTGACCTTCTCCCAGTCCGCAAGCGCCTGCCAGTACAGCGCGTTGAACCGCCAGACGCAGCTGGCCGACCCGAAGACCCATGGCTCCAGCCAGGCCCGGTCCGCCGCCCAGCCGTCCTCGCCAGTCTCGGACAGCGCCGCCGTCACCTCCGCGGCGACGTCCGTCTCCGGGCGCGCGCAGCGGCGCAGGTCCACCGCGAGCTCGTAGCCGTCGACCGCGGCCGAGGCGGGCGCGTCGGCGGCGATCACCGGGCGCACGGTCACCGTGTCACGGAAGTTCGACTTGTACTGGATCCAGTCGCAGACGACACGCGTCGTGGCCAGGTCGGCGTCCGACCGGCACAGCGCCTCGACCAGCGGGCCGAGTGCCGCCCGGGCACCCGCCGACTCCCGCAGCCGCCGCGCCCCCCTGATGTCAATGTCCACCGGCGGCCAGCCCTGCTTTTACCTGGAGTCGATTTCCGTTCGGCCGCTTTACGGGAATCAGGTCGGGAGAGCCTTTTTCCAGGCGCCATCTACATTGCGGCCGAGGCGGCCCAGCGTCGTCGAGATGACCCCCGTTCAGCGCCCGGACCTGCACGTCTGCCTTTACGGCAGTCGTGTTTAGCACACCGAATTCCCGCGGGAATTTGGTTGCCGCCCACAACTGTGGCGCGCGGCCCAGGCGATCTGTCACGTTCTTCATGCTGCCTTAGCGGGTGCGCGCCGGCATCCCCCCGCCGCACAAGCTTCGCGCCGAGGCCCTTGTGCGAACGCACAGCTACCGCCCGGGGGGACGACCCCCGTACCCCCCGATGTTCGCGCGGGGCGGGCCGATGCTAACGCCATCGTATCGGCCCGCCCCGCGCGAACCGGAGTTGCTGGCTCACCCGGGCGATGTGAGTGACCCCGGGGAACGGCGGCTGGGCTACGTGAAGCGGCTGACGACCTGCTCGCCGAGTAGCTCGATGTGCGCCACGTCGGACGGGCCGTAGACGTGGAAGTAGACCGTGTCCGCGCCCTGGCTGGCCAGGTCCTCGATGGCCCGGATCACGTCGCCGGCGTAGCCGGTGACGCCGGCGGCGAGCAGGCGGGCGCCCGCCTCGCCGAGTGACTCCTTGCGCCGCTCCAGGTCGGCGGCGTCCCGGCCGATGGCGACCGGGACGGTGGCCGACAGCCGCACCTGCGCCGGGTCACGGCCGACCACGTCCTCGCAGACCCGCTTGAAGTTGGCGTACCGCTCGCGCACGTCCAGGCCGAGCGCGCCGTTGAACTCATCGGCGTACCGGGCGGCGAGCGTCGGCGTCCGCTTCGCGCCCGCCCCGCCGATGATGATCTTGGGCCTGGCTGACCAGCGCGGGATGGATGCGCAGTCCTCCACCTGGTAGTGCTTGCCCTCGAAGCTGAACCGCTCCCCCGGCTTGGTGTCCCAGATGCCGGTGAGGATGGCGAGCTGCTCCTCCAGCCGGTCGAACCTCATCCCGAGGGACGGGAACGGGATGCCGAAATACTGGTGCTCCCGCTCGTACCACGCGGCGCCGATGCCGAGCTCGGCCCGGCCGCCGCTCATCTGGTCCACGGTCGCCACCTCGACCGCCAGCTGCCCGGGCAGCCGGAACGTGGACGCGTTGACCAGGGTGCCGATGCGGACCCGCTCGGTCTGCACGGCCAGCCCGGCGAGGGTGGTCCATGAGTCGGTCGGCTGGTAGGTGACGTCGTTCGCGTCGATCCCCAGGTAGTGGTCGGAGCGGAAAAAGGCGTCGAACCCGCCCGCTTCCGCCGCCTGTGCCAGGGCAAGGATCTGCGCGTAGGTGGCACCATGGTGCGGTTCAAGTAGGATCCGCAGCCGCATCGGCCGTTCCTTTCATTTTTTACTTCTTGCTCAGCCCTGTGCCTTGGCGGTGCTCGCCGCCGTCTCGGACTGCGCCGCGCGGCCCGCCTCGGCCGGGGCGGGCTCGGTGAGCGGGTGGTGGCACGCCACCAGGTGCCCGGGCGCGAGTTCCCGCGGCGGCGGGACCTCGAGCGCGCACTGGTCGGTGGCGCGGGGGCAGCGGGTGCGGAACCGGCAGCCTGAGGGCGGGTCGATCGGGGACGGCGGCTCGCCCTTGATGGTGGCGGTGGCGCGCCCCGCGCCCGGCTCGGTGGACGGGATCGAGTCGAGCAGCGCCCTGGTGTAGGGGTGCAGCGGCTGCTTATAGACCAGCTCGCCCGGCCCGACCTCGCAGAACATGCCCAGGTACATCACGCCGACCCGGTCCGAGACCTGCTTGACCAGGGCCAGGTCGTGCGCGATGAACAGGTAGGAAAGACCGAGCTCGCGGCGCAGCCGCTCGAACAGGTTGAGCACCTGCGCCTGGATCAGCACGTCCAGGGAGGAGACCGCTTCGTCGCAGATCAGCAGCGACGGGTTCAGCGCCACCGCCCGGGCGATGGCGACCCGCTGTGCCTGGCCGCCGGACAACTCGCGCGGGTGGCGTGAAGCGTACCGCTCGGGGTCGAGGCCGACCAGGTCGAGCAGCTCGTCGACCCGCTTGCGGCGGGCCGCGCGGTCGCCGTCCTTATAGGCGATCAGCGGCTCCTCGACGATCGACCTGACCCGCCACTTGGGGTCGAGCGAACCGAACGGGTCCTGCCACACGAACTGCATGTGCCGCCTGGCCGCAAGCAGCCTGGTGCCGCGCAGCCGGGTCAGGTCGGCCCCGCGGAAGGTGACCGAGCCCGACTTGGGGCGGGGCGCCTGCAGCACCGCGCGGGCCAGGGTCGACTTGCCCGAGCCGGTCTCGCCGACGATGCCGAGCGTCTCGCCGGGCATGATGTCGAAGGAGACACCGGAGACCGCCTGGACGACGCCGCCCTTGGTCCCGCCCGCGCCGCGGACGACGAACTCCTGGACCAGGTCCCGCACCGAGAGCAGCGGCTCCGTGGCGCTGGTTGGCGCGCTCATGCGCTCACTCCGTTCTCGCAGGGGTGGTAGCAGGCCCACCGGTGCCCGGCGGCGTGCTCGGCCAGGGCCGGCTCCTTCGCCGTGCAGTCGTCTTCGACGGCCGGGCAGCGGGGCGCGAACGAGCAGCCGACCGGAAGCGCCGTCGGGTCCGGCGGCCGTCCGCCGACCACGGGCAGGTCGGTATGCGCGGGGCGCTCAAGGTGCGGGATCGCGTCGAGCAGCGCCCTGGTGTACCGCATCTTCACGGTCCCGCCCGCGCCGAACAGCCGCTTGGCCGGCGCCTGCTCCACGATCCGGCCCGCGTACATGACGACCACCTCGTCCGCGTAGGACGCCGCGAGGCCCAGGTCGTGGCTGATCAGGATCAGCCCCATGCCGAGCTCGGCCTGCAGCTCGAGCAGCAGCTCCATGATCTGCGCCTGCGTCGTCACGTCGAGCGCGGTGGTGGCCTCGTCGGCGATCAGCAGCTTGGGCCGGCAGGCGAGCGCCATCGCGATCATGATGCGCTGCCGCATGCCGCCGGACAGCTGGTGCGGGTACTCGTGGAACCGGCGCTCGGCCGCGGGGATGCGGACCAGGCGCAGCAGTTCGATCGCCTGGGCGCGCGCCTCGGACTTGCTGACCTTGCGGTGCGTCGTGATCGCCTCGGTGATCTGCGCGCCGACCCGCATGGTGGGGTTGAGCGACCGGGCCGGGTCCTGGAAGATCATGGCCATGTCCTGGCCGCGGTGCCTGCGCAGCTCGCTGTCGCTCAGCCCGATCATCTCGGTGCCGCGCAGCCGCGCCGAGCCGCTGATCGCGGCGGTCCCCGGCAGCAGGCCCATGATGGCGCGGCAGCCGACCGTCTTGCCCGAGCCCGACTCGCCGATGATCGCGAGGGTGCGGCCCGCGTCGACCTGGTAGCTGACGCCGTCGACGGCGCGGATCTCGCGGCCGCCGGCCGCGAAGGAGACCCGCAGGTCCTCGACGACAAGGAGCGCGTCAGTCGTGTGCAGACTGCTCACTGGACCCCCCACCGCTCGCGCAGCGCGTCACCGAGCATGTTCAGCGCCACCACGGTGATCACCAGCGCGATGCTCGGGATCAGGACGTATTCCGGCTGGACGCTCTCTATATTCTGGCCTTGCGTGATCATCGAGCCCCAGCTCGCCTGGGGCAGCTGGATGCCGTACCCGAGGAAGTCGATCGCGCCCTCGATGATGACCACGATGCCGATGCCGAGCAGGCTGAACGTCACGATGCCGGGCAGGATGTTGGGCAGGACGTGGCGGGTGATGATCCGCCAGGGACGGGTGCCCGACAGCCGCGCGGCGGTCATGTAGGACAGCCCGCGCACCGTCAGCGTGGCGCCGCGGGCGACCCGGCCTTGCGCCGGGATGGCGAACACGGCCAGCGCCCAGATCAGGTGCAGTTCGCTCGGCCCGAGCCCTTCGGCGATCACCAGCGCGAGCACGAGCGCGGGGAACGCGAGCAGGATGTCGAGCACCCGTGAGATCACCGCATCCGCCCAGCCGCCGAAGTACGCCGCGGCGACGCCGAGCGTGCCGCCGATCACCACGCCGATGAGGGTGACCGAGAGGCTGATCTCGAACGTCAGCTGGCCGCCGTACACGAGCTGGGAGAAGATGTCGACGCCCTGCACGTTCGTGCCGAGCAGGTGCCCGGGCGAGAACGGCGCCTCGTTGTTGTAGATGATGTTCCCGTTGGTCGACGAGGGCAGCGTGACGACCAGCGGCAGCACGAAGCAGATGCCGAGCAGCCCGATGAGGATGCCGGCGGGCACCCACAGCCGCAGCGCGCGGCCGATCCGCTGCGACCGCAGCCGCCGGGCATCAACCAGGGACGGCAACGGCGGCGGCGCGGGGGTCGCGAGCATCGCGTCAGGAGTTGGAACTGCCATACCGGATCCTTGGGTCGAGTACCGCGTACGCCAGGTCGGCCAGGAGGTTACCGAACACGGTCACCAGCGCGAAGACCAGCGTGATCCCCTCGATGAGCGGCACGTCGTGGTTGGAGATGCCGGTGATCAGGTCGTTGCCGATGCCCTGCACCTGGAAGATCGTCTCGATGATGGCCGCCGCGCCGACCAGCCCGCCGAGGTTGAGGCCGACGACGGTGATCAGGGTGAACAGGGAATTGCGCAGCGCGTGCCGCAGCAGCACCCGCCAGGGCGGGACGCCCTTGGCCTTGGCGGTGACGATGTAGTCCTCGCGCTGCATCTGGTCGACCATGTCGGCGCGCAGCAGCCGGGTGTAGATCGCGAACAGCCCGAACCCGATCGCGGCGGCGGGCAGCGTCAGGTTCTTGAAGAACGAGCCCGGGCCGGCCACCGCGCCGGACAGGACGGGGAACCAGGTCAGCTTGACCGAGAACACGATGATGAGCAGGAACGCGAACGCGTACGGCGCGGTGGACAGCCCGAGCATGCTGACCGTGAGGATGATGCGGTCGGCGATGCCGTTCGGCCGCCGCGCGGCGAGCGCCGCCACCACGACCGACAGGGCCACCGAGACCACCAGCGCGTACAGCAGCAGTTCCAGGGTGGTCGGCACGTGGATGGCCAGCTCGTGGTTGACGCTCCCGCCCTCGAGCGTGGTGCCGAAGTTCCCGTGCAGCACGTTGACCAGCCAGTGCCAGTACCGCTGCCAGAACGGCTGGTCAAGGCCGAGGGTGTGGTTGAGCGCGGCCACCGCCGAGGGGCTGGCGTTCAGCCCGAGTATCGCCTGGGCGGAGTCGTTCGGCAGCAGGCTCATCACCGAGAACGTCAGGAAAGTGACGCCGATGAGGACCGGGATGGCGGACAGCAGCCGCCGGCCCGCCACCCGCAGCGCGGGCGAGCCGGTGAGCCGGCGCGCGCGATCGCGCGCGCCGGCCTCCCGCTGGAGCTGGATTTGCTGAACCAGCGCCATGTGTGATCTAACCCTCCTCGTTGATGCCGCCGGTCAGGAAGACGACGGGTTGTAGTACACGTCCTCCCACGGGATCGTCGGCACGACCGCGACGGAAGCCAGCGGCGTGGTAATGCCTGGGCCGCTGACGCCGTGCACCGCGATGTTCGACGGGGCAAGCGTGAAGAAGAACGGGCCGTAGTAGTTCTTGGCGATGTACTCCGCCGCCTGGTTGTAGAAGCCGCACCGGGTGGAGAGTTGCGTGGATCCCGCCGCCTCGCTCAGCAGGTTGTCAAGCTGGGGGTCGTGCACCCCGCTGAACGGCGAGTGGGAGTTGAAACGGAAGGCCACGCCGACGCCGGTCGCCGGGTCGTAGGCGCCCGCGGTCTGCACCATCGACTGCCAGGACTTGCCGCCGTTGGCCTCGAACGCCGCGATAAGGCCGGACAGGGGCCAGGACGACTGCTTGACGTGCAGCCCGACCGCCTCCCATTCGGTGGCCAGCGCCTGCATGGAGTCCTGCGCGGTCTGCAGGGCGATCGTGCCGAGCTGGATCGTGGTGTTCGCGAGGCCGGTCTGCGCGATGAGCTGCTTCGCCAGCGTTGGGTCATACCCCTGGTACCCGGGCACCGTCGGCTGATAGCAGATGCCGCCGGGCCCGGTGAAGCTCTGCGTGACCGGGTACCGGCCGCCGAACAAGTGCTGCAGGATCGGCGCGAAGTTGGTCGCCGCGTAGATCGCCTGGCGCGCCTTGGGGTTGTTGAACGGCGCGACCGCGGTGTTCAGCTGCAGGTCGTACGGTGACGTCCCGAGGTTGTTCTCCACCGTGAAGTGCTGCGCGGACTCGGTGAGCAGCTGGTTGGTGGCCAGGTTCTCGTAGACCTGGCCCTCATTGGCCAGCATCGCCTCGTACGCGGCCTGGTCGCTGCCGACCGTCTTGAACGTGATCTGGTCGAGGAGTGGGTGACCCGTCTGCCAGTAGCTCGCGTTCTTCTTGACGATCAGCTCGTTGTTCGGGACGTTGCTCACGACCTGGAACGGCCCGGCGCCGACCGGGTTCGAACCGAACGACGTGCCTTCCTTCGTCAGGGCGGTCGGCGAGGCGATCCAGGTTTCGATGTTGTCGAAGAGCTGGTCGATCGCGGCACCGTCCGGCGCGGTGAAGTGAAGGACGATGGTGTAAGGCCCGGTGACCTGGACAACCCCGGCGGCGGGCGGCTCGGCCGTGCCAGGCGGGGCGGTCTTAGGCGCCGGCAGCTCGGCGATCGGCCACGGCGAGGAGAAGCCGTTCGAGATGCCGACGGTGCCGAGGTCCCGCATCCAGTTGGTGTAAACCGCCTGCGCGTTGAACGGGGTGCCGTCGGTGAACGTCACGCCCTGGCGCAGGTTGATCGTGAGCGTCTTGCCGTCCGGGCTGAACTTGTAGCCGGTGGCCAGGTCCGGGACGATCGCGCCGCCGGTGCCGAGCTCGAAAAGCTGACCGTAGATCGCGGTCATGAAGTCCTGGGTAGCCGCGCCTTCCTTGTTATTTGGCGGGTCGAGGGTCGTCCAGGCGCCGGAGTACCCGGAGCTTTCGAGGACCGTGATCGAGCCGCCCGCCTTGGTCGGAGCGGAGGACGGGGAAGAAGTGGAACTGGCCGTGCTTGAGCCGCTCCCCGATGACGTGGAACTGCTGCTGCACGCAGCCGCAGTGAGCACCATCGCGGCCGCCCCAGCCAGGCAGGCGGTCCGCATTGACATAAGCCGCAATCTCACCGGCATTCACCTACTCGTGATTAATCGTACGCTGGTTGGTGACAAACACAGAGTCGCTCGTCCCGCGATTTGTCTTGGATACTCTCACCCGCCCGGGCCACCTGCAAGGAGCATTAATCGAGGTCCACCGGTTCGTGACAATGCTTGTATCCGCCCCAAGCCGGCCGCGTCCCGCGCTTGTGCCTATCCCACAAAGCGGGACGTTCGGGCAGTTTGACGCACGTCCGGGACGGAACCGGGCCGAACGACGCACCGCACCGCGGGCCGCCGCGGGCAGCTTGGGTATAAGGCAGCCAGGGCGAGCCGAGGGGGGAAAGTGGCCGACGACGAGCGCACCGGCGGGCCGCCCGGGCTGTTGCGGTCCCTCGCCGCGGACCCCGCGTACGGGCCCCTGCACGGGCTGCTGCTCCTGCTGACCGTTCTCACCGGCGTCGTCGACGCCGTGTCCATCCTGGCCCTCGGCCGGGTTTTCGTCGCCAACATGACCGGCAACGTCGTCTTCGCGGCGTTCGCCGTCGTCGGTGCCCCGGGGTTCTCCCTGTCCGCGTCCCTGTTCGCGCTGGCCGGCTTCCTCATCGGCGCCTACCTCGGCGGCCTCCTTGTGGCCAGAAACCGCCGCGATCGCGGCCTGCTGCTGCGCGCGGGCTGCGCGCTTGAGCTCGTCTTCGCCGCCGTCGCGCTCGCCGTGGCGGCGCTGAGCGGCGGCCCGGGGGTAAGCCACGGCACCCTGGGCATCTCCGGCGGCGCGTTCAGCGCGGCGGTCACCGACGCCACGGCCGCGCTGCTCGCCGTCGCGCTCGGCGCCCAGAACGCCGTCGCCCGCAAGCTCGCCGTCCCCGACCTGACCACCACGGTGCTGACCATGACGCTGACCGGCGTCGGCGCGGACCTCCGCGCGGCCTTCGGCGGGGCGCACACCACGGTCAGCAACCAAGGCCGCGCCGTGCTCGGCCGCCGCCTTCTCGCGGTCGCCGCCATGGTCGCCGGCGCCGCCGCGGGGGCGTCGCTTGCCCTGCGGGTCAGCCCTGTCTCCGCGCTGGCCCTGGCCGCCGGCCTGCTCGCGCTGACCGCGGCGTGGGCCGCCCTGGCCGTTCGCCGCCCGGCGAGCTGGCGTGCCTTCCCTGTGGTCAAGCACTGAGCGCGTGCCGCGAGGCATCCCAGAACCCTGTTACCTGGCCCGGCCTATCCCCAGACCTCGGCGGCGGTCGTCACGATCAGCTCGAGCTTGGCTTTCTGCTCGTCCGCGGTCAGCGCGTTGCCGTGCTCGGTGGAGGCGAAGCCGCACTGGCCGGACAGGCACAGCTGGTCGAGCGGCACGTACTTGGCCGCCTCCTCGATCCGCCGCTTCAGGTCGTCCTTCGACTCAAGGCGCGCCCGCTTCGTGGTCACCAGGCCGAGCACCACCTGCTTGCCTGGCGGCACGAACCGCAGCGGCTCGAAGCCGCCGGACCGCTCATCGTCGTACTCCAGGAAGAACCCGTTCACGTCAAGCCCGTTGAACAGCGCGTCGGCGACGAAGTCGTAGCCGCCCGAGGCGACCCACGAGGACTGGAAGTTGCCGCGGCACAGGTGGGTGGTGATCGCCATGTCCGCCGGGCGGCCCGCCACCGCGGCGTTGGTCAGCGCGATGTACCGCTCGTGGATGTGCTCGGCGTCCTCGCCCCGCTCCGCGATGTACTCCCGCTGCGCCGGGTCGTTCACGTACGCCAGCGACGTGTCGTCCAGCTGCAGGTACCGGCAGCCCTGCGCGGCCAGCCGCCGTACCTCCTCGTGGTACGCCGACCCCAGGTCGGCCCAGAACTCCTCCACGTCCGGGTACACCGACTCATCGACCACCGCCCGGATACCCGACCGGTAGTGCACCATCGACGGTGCCGGGATCGTCAGCTTCGGCACGCTGCCGGCGGCGACGGACTGCAGGAACGCGAAGTGGTCGCCGAAGATGGTCTTGTCCATGGACAGCTTGCGCGTCACGTGGATCGCGTCCGGCGTGAACGTGATGTCGCCCTGCTCGTTGTGGAACGTCGACCGCAGCGTCCCGGGCGCCTTCTCGATCCCGCCGATCTGGTACACGAAGTCCATGTGCCAGGTCGACCGCCGGAACTCTCCGTCGGTCACCGCCCGCAGCCCGACCTCCTGCTGCAGCGCGACCACCGCGCGGACCGCCTCGTCCTCCACCGCCCGCAGCTGCTCCGCGGAGATGGCCCCGGCCGCGTGCTGCCGCCTGGCCTCGTGCAGCTCGGCCGGCCGCAGAAAGCTCCCGACATGATCGGCACGGAACGGCGGCGTAGTCCTCGTCGACATCCAGACCCCTTCGGACGCTTCCTTGATCCTCGGGGGCAGACTGCCACGTCCTGATGCCTTCTGTCACCCCCTGGGGGAAATGACTACCAGGGGTTTCCACCGGGGCGCCGTGGGGAGCCCGGGCCTAGGGCGTTGACGCCTCCGGCGGCTTCTTCGCCCACATGGAGCCGCTCCCGCCGCCGTCCAGGACGAGGGTCTGGCCGGTCATGTAGCCGGCGCCGTCGGAGGCCAGGTACGCGACCGCGGCGGCGATGTCGTCAGGGTAGCCGGAGCGGCCGACGGCGAGCATGGAGCCGCGGCGCTTGATCTCGGCGTCGACGTCGATGTCCGGGTCGAGCGACAGCAGGGCGCGCGACGTCGCGACCATGCCGGGCGAGATCGCGTTAGCGGTGATGCCCCAGGGGGCGACGTCGGCGGACAGCGCCCTGGTGAACCCGAGGACGCCGGCCTTGGAAGCGGAGTACGCGGTGGACATGGCGGCCGGGACCTGGCCGGCCTGGGAGGAGATGTTGATGATCCGGCCCCAGCGTTGCGCGCGCATGTGCGGGACGGCGAACCGCGACATCAGGTAGGTGCCGCGCAGGTTGACGGCGATCACGAAGTCGAAGACCTCAATCGGCACGTCCTCGATGTCCTGGCGGTCCAGGCCCTGCGGGGCGCCGGCGCCGTTGACGAGGATGTCCAGGCGGCCGCGCCAGGCGGCGGCGGTGTCGACCATGCGCTGGGCGTCGGCGGCGTCGGAGATGTCGCCGAGCTGGGCCATCGCGGTACCGCCGGCGCTGGTGATCTCCTCGACCAGGGAGTCGACGCCGCCCCAGGACTCGTCGGTGGCGCCGACGACCTGCTGGCGGCGGTTGAGCACGCCGGTGGCCTGCTTGTCGGTGACGGCGACCGCGACGCCGGACGCGGCCAGGCTGAGCGCGATGGCGCGCCCCATGCCGTCCCGTTTACCGCAGCCGGTGACGAGCGCCACGCGGGTGGTCAATGTGACCCGCCCGAGTAGCCGGGGAGGTCGACCGGGTAGGTGATGTCGATCAGGTCACCGTCGACGCCGAGCTGGTGCGAGGCGATGCCGCGGAACACGTCCTTGGGCACCAGGCAGTCCTCGCAGGCGTCCGCGCCCGGGGACACGGTCAGCGCCACGCGGTGGCCGTTCTCCTCCACCGCCAGGTTGTAGCCGTCGGCCGCGAGCATGGTGGCGATGTCCGCCAGCTTCTCGGTGTAGCTGCTCATTATTTCTTCTCCCCCACCGCGACCGCGGTTCCTGACCACTCGCCGAAGATGCGGACAACCATGGAGATGGCGGCGTTTTTCGAGCCCGCCACGATCACCGGGATCGACCCCTGGCCGGCCAGGAACTGGTGAAATGCCTCGTCGCCCTCGTACGGGCCGTGAAACGTCTGGGTGGCCACCTCGGCCTTGCCCATGCTGCTCAGTTCGGCGCCGGTGCGGCCGCACCGCTCTAGCAGCCAGTTCTGCACGTCGGCCTTGGACATGCCCTCGTTCGCGAACATCTGGGCGTGCTCCGGGCACAGCACCAGGGCCACCGATGAGCGCGGGAAGATCTGCGACCCGATCCGGGAGATGGTGTCCTGGAAGTCGCGCAGCACGTCCTCGTGGTTCGGGGTGTGCCGGTTGTCGACGAACTCCATCGTGCGGGTGAGGGTGGCGGAAACCGCGGAGACGCCGCCGGTGACCCCGCCGTTCTCCGCGAACGGCTCCCACGGGGACTCTTCCTCGTTCTCCGCGATGCAGACCTGCCAGCGGCCGGGCAGGCCCTGGGTGGCCTGCTCAAGGACGTGCGGGTGGACGCCGAACGCGTTGCGCACGATGAGGCCGACGGCGCGCGGGATGGTGGCGTTGGGCCGGAAGCCGGGGCCGAACGCGCCGCCCGCGGTGTTGAACCCGAGTTCCTTGCGGACGGGGCCGTTGACCACGATCAGCGGGGACGGGCCGCTGGTGGACTGGAAGCCGCCGCCGCGGGCGGCGCGCTCGCGCATCAGCGCCTCGAACGCGGCGAGGACGACCGGGAAGTACTCCGGCTTGCAGCCGGCCATGGCGGCGTTGATCGCGGCGGTGCGCACGTTGACGTCGCGGCCGACCTGCTCTAGGGCGCCGATGATCTCGTCGGGGTCCTTGCTCGTGGTGGCGAGGAACGCGTCGAGGAGCGGCTGGGAGACTGGCACGAGCGGCAGCCCGTCGGACCAGCCCTGCTCATAGCAGTACTCGATGGCGCGCTGGGCCTCGTCGGGGTCGGGGGCCGCCGCGGCGGCGACGGCCCCGTCGTTGTCAGCTGCGGTCATGCCTCCGCTTTCGTGTCGTCGATGAGCAGGGCGACCACGTCGTCGAGCACCTGCGCGGCGCGCTCCTTGACCCCGTCCTCGGTGAGGACGGCGACGGGGTGCGCGGTGGTGGCGTACTTGTAGCCAGGGGCGCCGCGCAGGGCGGCCATCGCGTCGGCGGTGGGGATGAAGGAGTCGGTGATGATGGCGGCGACGGGGACGCCGGCGGCCTCGAAGACCACGCCGTCCGCCGCGGCGGCGGCGCTGCAGGAGCCGCAGTCGCCGACGCCGGTGATGATCACGTCGGATTCGGCGGCGAGCTCCTTGATGACGTCCTCGGGCTCGGGGACGGCGAAGTTGACCTTGGTGCGCTCGGTCAGCGTGACGTCGTACCGCTCCTGCAGGAGGCGGCCGACCTCCTCGAGGAACGGGCGGGCGTTCCGCTTGGTGTTGATGAGAAGGCCGACCCGCTTGCCTTGCAGGCTCGCGAGACGTGGGGCCCTGGGCGCGGCGGGCTTGGCGCTGCTGGTGACGGTCCCCGTCGGATCCAGGATCGCGTTGGGCATTACTTCTCCTCTTCCCTGCTAACTTCCGCGTCGGGGCGGTTTCAGTGCTGGTGCACGACGACGCCGCGGATGTTCTTACCACCCATAAGATCCTGGTAGCCGTCGTTGATTCCGGCCAGCCCGTTTTGTGACCGTACTCATGACAAGCGCATGTACGGCTGTCGTGATATTAGATTTCATATCACGCGCTTCCCGTCGCGCCAAGTGTCATATATCGTCATCCCGAGAGCCGGGAGATGGGGTTATCACCTGCGACAAATCCCCGGCCCGGCACCTGTCGCCGGGCCCAACCTCCCGGGCACGGCGAGGAATGCCGGCGGAGCGCAGAGTAGGACGTGTATGGCTGACATGGTTCGCGCGGTGGTGCAGACCGGACCGCGGCAGATGGAGATGCGCGAGTACCCCAGGCCGGTGATCGGCCCGGACGACGGCGCGCTGCTGCGCGTCGAGGCGTGCGGCATCTGCGGGTCCGACGTCGAGCAGTACAAGGGAGCGATGGGCACTCGCGGCCTGCCGATGATCCCGGGACACGAGCCGCTTGGAATCATCGAGGAGATCTCGGAGTCGGCGTCCCGCCGCTGGGGCGTGTCGGCCGGGGACCGGGTGGCGGTGGAGATCCTCATCCCCTGCCGGTCCTGTGACCGCTGCCTGGCCGGGCGGTACATGAACTGCAAGAACCGGATCGGCAGCCACGGCGGCTTCAACCCGCCGGAGCGGGCGAACGTGCTGTCCGGCGGCTATGCCGAGTACATGCACCTGCACCCGAACTCGATCGTGCACCCAATGAGAAACGACATCCCGGCGGAGATCGCCGTCATGTACAACCCGCTGGGCGCGGGGGTGCGCTGGGCGCTGGAGTACGGCGGGGTGCACCTCGGGTCCTCGGTCCTGGTGCTCGGCGCGGGCCAGCGGGGTCTCGCCGCCGTCCTTGCCTCGCGGTACGTGGGCGCGGGCCTGATCATCGCCACCGGGCTGAGCCGCGACGCGAAGAAGCTTGAGCTGGCCCGCGAGTTCGGCGCCGACCACGTGATCAACGTAGAGGAAGAGGACACGGTCGCCCGGGTCCGCGAGCTGACCGGCGGCGACGGGGTGGACGTGGTGCTCGACCTGACCCCGATGGCACAGCAGCCCATCCTTGACGCGATCAACGCGGTCAGCTGGGGCGGCACCATCGTGCTGGCCGGGCTGAAGGGGCACAAGGACATCCCGGTCCCCACCGACATGCTGATCAACAAGGCGCTCACGGTGAAGGGCGCCTTCTCCGTCGACGCCAACGGCTACACCAACGCCATCCGGCTGATCGAGTCGGGCAAGTTCCCGCTTGAGAAGATGCAGACGCACAAGTTCGGCCTGGACGACGTGGAGCACGCCATCAAGCTGCTGGCCGGCGAGCTGCCCGGCGAGGACGGCATCCACGTCGCGGTCATGCCCGGGCTGTAAGCCGGAAAGGGGACTTTATCTCTCATGCCTGTCATCGACTCGCACGCGCACATCTTCCCCGGCGACTTCGGGCCGCCGCCGGCCGGGTGCGACCCGGCGGCCTGGCCGTCCGTGGAGCCCGGTCAAGAGCCGGGCACCAGCCTGCTCGTCAACGGGCCGATGCGGTTCCCGGCGAAGAAGGTGTGGTTCGACGCCGAGGCGCGCCTTGAGGCCTCGGCCGCGTCCGGCCTTGACGCGGAGCTGCTCTCCCCGTTTCCCGCGCTGCTCAACTACCGCGTGCCCGGCCCGCTCGGCCGTGACCTGTGCCGGGTCACCAACGAGTACATCGCCGGGCTGGTCGCCTCGTTCCCGATGAGGTTCTACGGGCTCGGCACCATCCCGCTGCAGGACCCCGAGCTCGGCGCGGCTGAGCTGACCGAGCTCGCCAAGCTCGGCCTGGCCGGCGTGGAGATCGCCTCCAACATCAACGGGGCGTCGCTGCACGACCCGCAGTTCGACGGCTTCTGGGCGGAGGCGGAACGGCTTGGCACCGCGGTGTTCGTCCACGGCATGCCGGCGCCGACGGACCGGGTTCCTGGCCCGGCCGTCGCGACGTTCGGCGTCGGCGCCGAGGCGTCGCTCGGCGCGGCGGCGATCATCTCGGGCGGGGTGGCGGAGAAGTACCCCAACCTCAAGATCTCCTTCAGCCACGCCGGCGGCGGGTTCCCGCTGATCCTGACCCGCGCCCAGTGGTTCTGGGGCCGGACCTGGAACGAGGAGCCGCCGGTGCCCGAATCGGAGCGCCCGGAGGCCGCCCCGTGGTTCGCCGAGCACAGCCCGATCGAGCTGGCCCGCCGGTTCTACTACGACTCGCTGGTGTTCGACCGCCGCGCGATCAGGTACCTGGCCGACATGTTCGGTGCCGACCGGCTGCTCGTCGGCTCGGATTACCCCGCCATGACCCGGGAGCAGCCGATCGCGAAGACGCTGCGCTCGATGGGACTTTCGGCAGCAGAAGAGGACAACGTCCTATGGAGTAACTGCTTCCGATTCCTGGGTATCGACCCGCCAAAGTTATCCTCGTCAATGTGGGCACGACAGTGAGCAGCCTATCTACCTTCCTTGACCCGCTTGAGGACGACGACGGGGTCCCTCAGCCGTGGGCATCACCGGGCTCGGTCGCGCAGCGGCCGCCCCGGCTGCTGCTCACGCTGCTCGGCGACTACTGGTGGCAGCGGACCGAGCCGCTGCCGTCGGCCGCCATCGTCGCCCTGCTCGCCGAGTTCGGCGTCAGCGACTCGGCCGCCCGCGCCGCGCTGTCCAGGCTGACCCGTAACGGCCTGCTTGTGACGTCGCGGCACGGGCGGCGCACCTACGTCCAGCTGTCCGTCCGGGCCGCCGACGTGCTTGACGACGGCGGGCGGCGCATCTTCTCCTTCGGCAGGCGCCCCGCGCCGTGGGACGGGATGTGGTCGCTCGTCGCGTTCTCCATCCCCGAGGAGCACCGGGCGGCGCGGGACGAGCTGCGCAAGGCGCTGCGCTGGCTGGGCTTCGCCCCGCTGTACGACGGGCTGTGGGTGTCGCCGCGCGACCACGCGGGCGAGGTCATCGAGCGGCTCAAGGACCTGGGCATCACCACGGCCACCGCGTTCCGCGCCACGGCGCTGCCCTTGCCGGCCGGCGCGATGCCGCTCGGCGCGGCGCCGCTCGACATCCCGTCCCGCGCGTGGGACCTGAGCGGGCTGGCGGGCCGGTACGAGGAGTTCACCACGTTCGCCAGGCAGCTGCGCGACCAGACCGTGGCCGGCCAGGTCAGCGTGGCCGACGCGCTGGTCGCACGGACCCGGGTGATGAACGAGTGGCGGGCGTTCCCCGCCATGGACCCGGACCTGCCCGACGAGCTGCTCCCCGCGGCGTGGCCCCGCGCCACCGCCAGGGAACTGTTCATCGCCTGCTACGACCTGCTCGGCCCGCTGGCCACGCGCCGGGTCCGGCAGATCATCGCCCGCTACAGCCCGGACCTCGCGGTCCGGGCCAACTTCCACAACACCGAGCTGACCATGTCCGACACCGCAGAGGCCTGAGCGGCGGCGCGGGCGAGGGTCATGCGCAGGATGTGGCCTGCTGCGCCGTGATGTCGGGGTAGTTGAACGGGTTGGTCGGCGCGTTGTCGCCGGAGAACACCGCGGGCAGCCCGTTCGGCCAGGTGA
This sequence comes from uncultured Streptosporangiaceae bacterium, assembly GCA_964581815.1. Lineage (GTDB taxonomy): Bacteria > Actinomycetota > Actinomycetes > Streptosporangiales > Streptosporangiaceae > Trebonia. The sequence continues at coordinate 28,521 of CAZORE010000029.1, forward strand.
AGGTCACCCGGGTCCAGTACCAGGTGCCCTTGCCCGACGCGCAGACCATCACCGGGTTGCTGAGCGTCACGCGCACCGCGACCGCGTGCAGCGTGCCCGCGGCGCAGTTCGGGTTGCAGTCGTCAATCTTCTCCGTCCCGGCGCCTGACGCCTGGGTGGAGGTCCACGCGGTCCAGGTCATCTTCCACAGCGCGGTGGTGCCGTCGCCGGACAGCCCGCAGCCCGACGCGCAGGCGGGCCGGAACACGTGGGTGCCGCGCACGTCGCCGCCCTCGGCGAGGAAGACCTCCGGGGCGGCCGGTGACGTCCCCCCGCCGGCCGCGGCCGGGCTGGCCGTCGTCGCGGCCGGGCTGGCCGGCGGGGTAGCCGGCTGAGCCGGGCTGGCGCTGGCCGGCGCCGAGACGGACGCGGAAGTCGCCGCGGCTGAGCTCGCCGCGGCCGAGGCGGTGGCCGTGCCGCCGCCCGTGGCCGAGGAGGACTTGCTCGTGCAGCCGGCCAGGGGGGCGAGCGCGAGCGGGAGGACGGCAAGGAGAGCGAGCCGGGCGGGAAGGGCGGAAAGGGAATGAGCACGCAACCGTAGCATGAGGTCACCAACCTGAATAGACGCTGAAAACCGACTCCTAGACGCCTAGCCTGGGCGACCGGTTGCCGTACCTGGCCGGGTGACCCCGCGCTGCTACGGGGCAGCCCGTCGGGAGCCCGCGGGCTCGACTTCCTGGACGCCGGCTCCCTAGCGCGACCTACCTTGACTCGGGCAAGGCCAGGGCCTGCGCCGCGAGGGTGGCGCGCTGCAGGGTCTCTCGCAGCGCCTGGCTGGTCTCGGCGGCCTGCTCGGCCAGGCCGGTGATCTCGGTGGTGGCATGCTTGTCCGCGGCCGTTCGCGCGACCAGGTCGAGGAACTTGTCATTGCGCGCCGCCGCCCGGTGGGCGGCCTCCCAGTCGCGCCGTGACGCCTCCGCGACCGCCACGTGCTCCGCGAGCGCCTCAAGCGCGAGCACCCGGGCCGTGGTGGCGTCACGGGCCACGGAGATCGCCCGGTTCTGCGAGAGCAGGACCGCGGTCGTCATGGGCCCCGCTTGACCTCCGGCGTAACTGACGGCCAGGTCAAGCAGCAGTGCGGTGATCTCGCGCAGCGCGACGGCGATGTCCCACTCGTGCTGGCGCAGTGCGCGTTCCTGGACGGTGCCGCGCAACTCGCGGTGGTACACCTGCGACGTCACGACGGTCGCGATCGCGCACTGAGCCCGGTACAGCAGAATCCCGCACTCACGTTCGAGCGCGAGCGGTGACACGACCTCGTCCTGGTGGCGGGTCTGGCGGACCGGCCCGACGTTGTATGCCAGCTGCGCCTTCACCATCCGGACGAGGCGGTCCCGCTTGGCAGGCCGCAAGCTGGGATTCGCCACGGGCTCTGGAGCACCGACATTGCGGACCATGGAGGCATTTTAGAGGTCAGCGTCGCCGGCGGGCCAGGCGGTGATGTCGGCGGGTTCAAGGCGCACGGCGCAGTGGTCGCCCGGCGCCAGGAGCAGCGCCGCGGTGGTGCGGACGCGCAGCTCGGGCGCCCCCGGCTCGCCGGTGCGCAGCCGGACGGTGAGGGTGGTCAGCGTGCCGATGTCGGCGATGTCGTCGATCACCGCCGGGTACGCGGTGCCGTGCCCGTTGGCGGCGGCGTCCGCCGCGGGACCAGGCAGGACCGTGACGTGGTCGGGACGGATGGTCCACAGCACCGCGGCGCCGGCGGGCAGGTCGCCGGTCGCCGCCTCGATCCGCAGCCCAGAACGGGGGCCGACAGCGATGCTGCCCGGCTCGGCGACCGTCCCGTGGATCAGGTTGGGGATGCCGAGCAGCCGCGCCACCTGCGGGGAGGCCGGCCGGCCGAACACCTCGGCGCGCGGCCCGGCCTGGAGCAGGCCACCGTCGCCGATGACGATGATCTCGTCCGCGAGCAGCGCCGCCTCCTCAGCGTCGTGCGTCACGATGATGGTGGACAGCCCGGCGTCGCGCTGCAGGCGGCGCAGTTCGCGGCGCAGCTCCTCGCGGACGGGGGCGTCGAGCGCGCTGAACGGCTCGTCGAGCAGGACGAGCCTGGGCTGGAAGGCGAGCGCGCGGGCGAGCGCGACCCGCTGCCGCTGGCCGCCGGACAGCTGCCCGGGCAGCCGCGCCTGCAGGCCGTCGAGGCGCAGCGTGCGCAGCCACCAGGCGGCCAGCGCCGGGTCGGCGCCGACTCCGAACAGCACCTGCTGCCAGACGGTGCGGCCGGGGAACATGGTGTGCCCCTGCGGCACGTAGCCGACCCGGCGCTCCTCGACCCGCACCGGGCCGACCTCGGCGCCGTTGAACTGGACACGGCCGGCCGAGGGGCCGAGGAACCCGGCGAGGGCGCGCAGCGCGATCGACTTGCCCGCGCCGGAGGGGCCGAGGATGGCGATCTTGTTGCTCGCCGACTGGTGCGCGAGCCGCAGCCGGAAGGTACCGACGATGAGGTCCAGGTCGAAGGAGACGGCGACCGGCTCGACCGGCGGCGGCGGGGCGGGCGGCGGCAGCACCAGGGGCCTGCGCAGCCGGGGCGCCAGCCGGACCTGGCTGAGGAGCAGCACGACCACGGCGACGCCGAGCGCCAGCGCGGTCGGCGCCTGGGTGTCGGGGATGCCGGTGGAGGAGAACTGCACGTAGGTGAAGACAGGCAGCGTGTACGGGTGGTAGGCGAGCAGCACGGTTGCGCCGTACTCGCCGATCGCGCGCAGCCAGGTCATCAGCATGCCGGTACGGATGCCTGGCAGGGCGACCCGCAGCGACACCAGCAGGAACCGGCTGGCCGGCCGGCGGCCGAGGGAGGCCGCGAGTTCCTCGAGCGCGGGGTCGACGCCCTCGAACGCCGTCCGCGCGGCGACGATGAGGAACGGGCCGGCGACGAAGGTCTGCGCGATGCACACGCCGACCACGGTGCCGGTGAGGTCGTCGTTGAAGAGGTTCCCGAGCCAGGTGTACGGGCCGACGATGTAGATGAGCAGCAGGCCGGCCATCACCGGCGGCAAGGCCAGCGGAAGCTGGACGAGCAGGCCGATGAGCCAGTTAAGCCGCCCACGGGAACGCGCCAGCCAGTACGCGAGCGGTATGCCGAGCAGGGTGACGATCGCGGTGGAGACCGTCGCGGTCGCCACCGAGGTCCACAGGGCCGACCACAGCCCCGGGCTGCCGAACCCCCGGTCGCCCGGTTGCGCCAGCCGGTACAGGAAGGCGACGACCGGGACCGCCAGGTACAGCGCGAGCAGCCCGCCCAGGTACGTGAGCGGGCTGCGTGACGCGCGGTATTTCACGTGATGAAACTTACCGAGTCAGGGCGAACGGTGACCGGCCACTCGCCGCTAACCGATCGCGCTCTGCACCGTGGACGGCACCCCGGTGCCGGTGACCTTCACCGGGCTGATCAGGTCGAAGCCGTCCCCCTTCAGCACCGTCTGCACGGCTGGGCTGAGCATGTAGGCGACGAACGCCTCGGCGCCCGCCTCGTTCGGCGCGCCCGCGAGGGTCGAGATCGTGTAAGTGGCCTTCAGGTCCGTCGTGCCGGTGAGCGGCACGGTCGGGATGTTGACGGGCACGGCCTCGGCGGTGTAGAAGAAGCCCGCGTCGAGCTGGCCCGACTGCAGCCGGGCGACCAGGGTCTCCTCGGGGAACACGTCGCCCTTGTCGTTCTCGATCGCCGTCAGCGCCGGCAGGTTCTGCGACTTGGCGGTGTCGGTCAGCGCCTCCGCGACCAGCTTGCCCTTGGGGTCGGTGGCCGGGTCGGTGAAGCCGAGCTTGAGCCCGGGCGTGGTGATCGCCTTGTACCACGGCTCGGACTTGATGGTCGCGGCGAACTTGCTGTTCGCGTTGTAGCCGAGCACCACGTTGGACGAGGCGAAGCTGATGTAATACGAGACCCAGCTGCCGTTGGCAGCGCCCATCAGGGTCGCGGTCGCCTTCGGGCTGGCGCTGATGAACACGTCGCCCTTGTAGACCTTGCCCTTGACGTCGGTCACCAGCGCGGTGGAGCCCGCTCCCGCGCCGGTCACCGAGTAGCCGCTCGCGGTCTGGAAGGCCGGGCCGACCTGCTTCGTGATCAGGTTGACGAGCGAGCCCGCGTACAGCACGTCGACCGAGCCAGAGCCGGTGGCCGAGGACGACGGGGAGGCGGCGGCGGACGACGCGGCCGGAGACGACGCGGCGGTTGACGCCGGCGTGCTCGCGGCCGACGAGCTTGAGGACGAGCTGCAGGCCGCGGCGGTGAGGCCGAGGCACGCTATGCCGAGCGCGGCGGCTATCCGCCGTCGTGATGACCCGAATGTGAGCATGACCTTGACATTAGCTATTGCAACTTGCGCAACGCAATAAGACACGACATCGCTAGTCCGTACTGTGACCTGCCGTGCACCGCGCGCACCGGCCGCGGTAGCGAGCCGGTTACCCGCCGGTATCCTGGCCGACTTGTCCGCCGATACACAACGAATACCCTTGGTCATTGTGATGACGCCACAATGACCGGCCCGCCGGCCGGGCGGATGATGGCACCCAAACTGTGTTCACTGCCCGGGGAGGGTATTGCATGAAGACGCGAGCAGCGGTGCTCAGAGACGTCGGCAAGCCGTTCGAGATCGTGGAGCTTGACCTCGACGAGCCGAAGGCAAACGAGGTCCTCATCCGGTTCGTCGCCTCGGGCCTGTGCCACTCCGACGACCACCTGCGCACCGGCGACATCCCGGTCAGGTACCCGATCGTCGGCGGGCACGAGGGCGCGGGCATCGTGGAGCAGGTGGGACCGGGCGTCACCCGGCTGGCCGTCGGCGACCACGTGATCACCTCCTGGCTGCCCGTCTGCGGGCACTGCCGGTTCTGCTCCCGCGGCCAGACCAACCTGTGCGACCTGGGCCGTTTCCTGGTTGACAACTCCCTGCCGGACGGCACCTACCGCTACCACGAGGGCAGCACCGACTTCGGGCAGATGTGCCTGCTCGGCACGTTCTCGCAGTACGCCGTGGTATCGGAGTACTCGGCGATAAAGATCGAGGAAGACTTCCCGCTCGAGGTCGTCGCGCTGGTCGGCTGCGGCGTGCCCACCGGCGTCGGCACCGCGGTGAACGCGGGCGAGGTCCACCCCGGCGACACCACGATCGTCTACGGCATCGGCGGCATCGGCATCAACGCGGTGCAGGGCGCGGCCATCGCCGGGGCGCGCTACGTCATCGCGGTCGACCCGGTGGAGTTCAAGCGCAGCACCGCGCTCACCCTCGGCGCCACCCACGCGGTGGCCACCGCCGAGGAGGCGCACGAGCTGGCGTTCCAGCTGACCTACGGCGTCGGCGCGGACCAGGCACTCGTCACGGTGGGCGTGGTCACCGAGGAAGTCGTCTCGGCGGCCTTCTCCGCGATCCGCAAGCGCGGCATCGTCGTCGTGACCGCGATGGGCGGCGGGCTCGAAACTAAGGCGGTGCACGTCAACGCATTCGAGCTGACCGCGTTCGAGAAGCGGCTGCAGGGCGCGCTGTTCGGCCACGACAACCCGTTCGACGTCGTCCCGCGCATGCTCGAGCTGTACCGGGCGGGCAAGCTCAAGCTCGACGAGCTCATCACCAACCGCTACACCCTCGACCAGGTCAACCAGGGCTACGAGGACATGATGGCGGGCCGCAACATCCGCGGCGTCATCATCCACGAGCACTAAGGCGACGGCTTACGGCCGACGCGGAGCCCGCCCACGTTCTGGATCTCCACGATTGTCCAGAACGCGGGCGGGCTCTTACGTTCCCGTCGCTCGGCGCCCCCCGCCCGGGCCTTTGCGCGCTCCGCGCTTGTTGCTGTTATCAGTTCGGGTGTACCCAGCTCTACCTCGAAGACGGCACGTGGCTCCATCGTGGTGCCGGGTCGGCCGTGCCTAGCATGAGGCCGTGACCACGCGTGAACGTCGAACCCCGGTCAAGCCGGCTGGCCGCGCTGACCCGGCGGGGAACCAGCGCCTGACCGCGATGACCGGGGCGGTGCTGCTCGTGCTGTTCGTCGCCGAGTGCCTCACCCTGCTGCAGTTCGGGCGCCTGCTCACGCTGCACGTCTTCCTCGGGATGCTGCTGATCGGGCCGGTCGGCCTGAAGATCGGGTCCACGCTGTGGCGTTTCACCAGGTACTACACCGGCGCGGCGGCCTACGTGCGGCGGGGGCCGCCCGCTCCGCTGCAGCGGGTGACCGGGCCGTTCGTCATCCTGACCACCGTGGTCGTCCTGGGTTCCGGAGTCATGCTGGTCGTCGAGGGCAACGGCCCGGGCAGCTTCACCTGGAGCCAGCTGCACCATCTTGGGTTCCTGGCCTGGGCGCTCGTCATGCTGATCCACCTGTGCTCGTACGCACCCAAGCTGCCAGGCATGCTGTCGGGCAGCGCGGAGCACACCCGGCAGGTGCTGGCCGCCAGGCCCACGCGCTGGCTGCTGCTGTGCGGTTCCCTGGCCGCCGGCCTGGGGCTAGCGCTGGCGACCTATCACCTCGCCGCCCCGTGGGGCGGCTCGGGCAGCCTCATCCCGTGAGGGCAACGCCGTGAGCTTAGGCTGGGGGCATGTTCGAGGTGCCATCGCTTGAGGACGTACCCGAGGACTTGCGGGCCCGTATCAAGGAAGTCGCGGAGAAGTCCGGCTTCGTCCCTAACATCTTCCTCACCCTGGCCCGGCGTCCCGCCGAGTGGCGGGCGTTCTTCGCCTACCACGATGCGCTGATGGACAAGGAGACACCCGCGCTCACCAAGGGCGACCGGGAGCTGATCGTGGTGGCCACCAGCGCGGAGAACCACTGCCTGTACTGCGTCGTGGCCCATGGCGCGATCGCCCGCATCCGGACCCGCAATCCCCGGATCGCCGATCAGGTGGCCACCGACTGGCGGAACGCCGAACTGGACGACCGCCAGCGTGCCGTCCTTGACGTCGCCGTCAAGCTCGCGGTCGAGCCGTGGACGGTCACCGATGAGATCCTCGGCTCGCTGCGCGCCCACGGCCTGACCGATGATGACATCTGGGACGTCGGCGCGATCGCTGCGTTCTTCGCCATGTCCAACCGGCTGTCGCACCTGACTAAGACCATGCCGAACGACGAGTTCTACCTGATGGGCCGCGTGCCCCGGACGCCGTCCGCGCCCGCGTAAGTTCTGGCTGAATGGCTCGAACGCGAAGTCGGGCGCGGGGCGCGACGTGGTGGCGCGGAGCATCGCGCCCTCCCGGACGAGCAGCGAGCGCTCAAGCCGCAGCCGGTCGAGCGCCGTCGGGGCGGCGAGCAGCGACTGGCGCTCCGCTAGGTCGATGATCACCGCGGCGCCGACCACGTAGGAGAGCAGCAGCGGCTCGTCCGGCAGGTCGGCGACGTTCACCACGCCGCCGCCCCGGTCGGACAGCGCGTTGAGGTAGGCGCGGAACCCGTCCTGCACCCGGCGCGTCGTGAACGCGAGCGTCTCCCTGGCCGACGGCGCCGCCTCCCCGCCGGGAAGCTCCTCCTCGGTGAGCATCTCGACCTCGGCCTGCAAGTAGGGCAGCGAGTCGTCCACTCGCAGCAGCCGGAAGCGCTCGGTGCCCACGGTAGCCAGGTCGAACCGGCCGTCGGGGTGCGGCGCGATCTGCCGGACCTCGGCCACGCAGCCGACGTCATGCAGCGCGGTGACACCCTCCGTGCCCACCTCGCGGCCCTTACGGATCGCGATCACGCCGAACCGCCGGGGCTCGGGCTGCGCCTGCAGGTGCGCGGCGAGCAGCCGGTACCGCTCCTCGAAGATGTGCAGGGGCAAGCGCATGCCAGGGAACAGCACCGTCGACAGCGGGAACAGGGGCAGCAGCTCGCTCATATCGAGAAAAGTACATCCAGGGGCCACCCACGTCTCGCACGCACTGACCGTTATTTTCGTTGCCCGGCCGGCGCGGAGCCGTATGCGCTAGCACTAACGCGCCCTCCTGCGCGCCGGTGGTCCACATCAGAGATCCGGTTCACCAAGAACAGCAAGTTCCGGATACTGAAGAACGGCCGGCTACGCCTGCCGAAGGTCGGTGATGTCTCTGTGCGCTGGTCTCGTGACCTGCCTGCACCGCCGTCGAGCGTGACGGTGGTGTTGGATGCGTCGGGGCGGTTCTTTGCATCCTTCGCGGTCGAGATCGACTCGGAACCACTGCCGGAGACAACCCGGGTGTGCGGGATCGACCTCGGCCTCCGACACTTCGCGGTGCTTGACGACGGCACCAAAGTCTGCGCGCCCCAGTTCCTGCGCCGCGCAGAGAAGAAACTCAAGCATGCACAGCGGGAACTGTCTCGCAAGGGAGAAGGATCCAAGAACAGGGAGAAGGCCCGTATACGAACGGCCCGGCTGCACGCCAAAGTCACTGACGCACGCCGGGACTTTCACCACAAGCTTTCCACTGCGATCATCCGCGAGAACCAAGTGGTGACGGTGGAAGACCTGGCGGTGAACGGTCTGGCGCGAACGAAACTGGCGAAGTCGGTGTATGACGCAGGGTGGTCGTCATTCACCACGATGCTTGAGTACAAAGCGCGCCTGCATGGCAGGGAGTTCCGCCGGATAGGCCGGTTTGAGCCAACCAGCCAACTTTGCTCAGCCTGCGGAGCGAAGGACGGCCCGAAACCACTTCACATCCGAGTATGGACATGCGCGAGATGCGGCACGACTCACGATCGGGACGTGAACGCCGCCCGGAACATAGCCGCCCTGGGACGCAGGGAGGCTCGAAACGCCCGTGGAGGCAACATAAGACCAGGGCTTGTCCTGGCGGATGCCGACGAAGCGGGAAGCCGCAGAGGTGCCACATGAATCGGCACTGACTGAGCTCCTGACCTTTCTGCCAGGAGGTACGTCAATTGGTCCCGTCCACGCTCAACTTCTATTCGTTTGCTCATCATGGGTCCGACCCCATACGCTGCATACTCGCGGTTTGGGGCACGCGGAAAAGTCGCCGCTCGGGGATTGACAACCCTGGAACCCCAGGCAACGCGTCGATTTGCCCTCGTAACCGGGCTTAAAAGAGGCCGTCCCGTGCACGGACGGCGAAGGTGCGGTGGCACCGCGAGTTCACCCTTCTCGCCCGCACCTCCAAGGGATCAGTCACGAGGTCCCGAGGAGGACCACAGCGATGATCCGCACACCTATCGCCGGCCTGCGCGGCCATGTCGGCGAGACCGTCACCATCGCGGGCTGGGCGCAGGCACTGCGCTTGCAGCGCGCCATGCAGTTCATTATCGTCCGCGACCACACCGGTACCGCCCAGGTCACCCACCGGCGGGACGGCGGTGCGCTCGAGGCGGCGCTCGACGGGCTGACCACCGAGTCCGCCATCCGGGTGACCGGCCGGGTCAAGGCCAACCCGGTGGTCTCGCTCGGCGGGCTCGAGCTCCTACCCGACGAGCTCGTGGTCGAGAGCGCGGCGCAGGCACCGCTCCCCGTCGATTCCCGCACCGGCCCGGAGGGACGGCTCGACTGGCGGTTCCTCGACGTCAGGCGGCGGCCCGCCGCCCGCCTCGTGTTCGAGGTGCAGACCACGGCGGAGCGGGCGATGCGCGAGTTCGCCTACGCCGAGGGCTGCACGGAGATGCACACCCCCAAGCTGATGGGCACCGCGTCGGAGTCCGGCGCGGAGGTGTTCGAGGTCGGCTACTTCGGGCGCACGGCGTACCTCGCGCAGTCCCCGCAGTTCTACAAGCAGATGGCGATCGCGGCCGGCGTCGACCGGGTCTTCGAGGTCGGCCCGGTGTTCCGCGCCGAGCCGTCGTTCACGTCCCGGCACGCCACCGAGTTCACCGGCGTGGACGTGGAGCTGGCCTGGATCGCCTCCGTCGAGGACGTGATGAGCTTCGAGGAGCGGATGCTGGCGCACGTACTCGCCACGGTGGCCGCCGCGCACGGCGCCGCGATCGAGGAGCACTTCAAGACCGAGGTGACGGTGCCGCGGGTCCCGTTCCCGCGCCTCACCCTGGCCGAAGCCCATGCCATGATCGGAACGTGCGCGGGTGACTCCGGCCGCGCCGACCTGGACCCGGCGGGCGAGCGGGCGACCTCGGCGCGGATCATGCGGGACACCGGGAGCGAGTTCGCGTTCGTGACGGAGTACCCGGCGTCCGTTCGGCCGTTCTATCACCTGCGCCCGGCCGGGAAGCCGGAGCTGACCGCGAGCTTCGACCTGCTGTGGAAGGGACTCGAGGTCACCACCGGGGCCCAGCGCGAGCACCGCTACGACGTCCTGCTCGCGCAGGCCGCCGAGCAGGGGCTGAGTCCCGAGCCCATGGCCAGCTACCTGGACTGCTTCCGCTACGGTTGCCCGCCGCACGGCGGCTTCGGCCTCGGCCTCGGGCGCCTGCTCATGGCGATGCTCGGCCTGGAGTCGATCAGGGACGCCACGTTCCTGTTCCGCGGCCCCAACCGGCTCACGCCGTGAGGGGCCGAGCCCGCGCTCCGCGCTTCTTGCTGTTATCACGCCGCCGGGCAGGCAAACTGAAGATGGTGGACATTTGGGTACATCGGAGTGTGCCTAAATGTCCACCATCATGACCACGCCATCATTTCTTCAGGCTTCTTAACCGGTATGGGAGAGTGTCCGCGTGGGCGCGAACGTGGTCGGCTAGCCGCGGGCGACAGGACGCCGGCGGTCACCAGGGGCGTTTCTGGTGACCGCCGGCGCGTTTGCGGCCGGGTGCGGCGCCCGGCCGGGGCGCGCGGCCCGGTCAGGCCCTGGCCGTTGCCATGGATACGGCGCCAGGCCCGGCGCCGGATCACCGCAAGCCATGAAGCGGCCCGTACGCGGACATGATCATGTCGCGCATGCCTCTTTTGCGATCATTACGTACCGCGCCAACGCCATTTCGAATAACGCTTGAATCAACGTGGGAGCGAAGGGCCGCCTCGGCGCGCGCCGCGTGCGCTACGCTCTCGGCAGCCCGGGAATTCAATGACCAGCCGCTAAGTAAATAGCGCGCTAAGAGAGTTCATCCTGGCAGCAGCGACGGGCCGCTCACGGGTCCTGGTCAGCTGAGCACCTCACTCGGTTCACATTGAATGTTCTCATGCTGTCGCCGTTGCCTAAATCGGGCGTTTTCCGCATCAACATCGCGAAAAGCGGCCGAATGAATGGACATTGCTATTACCGCAGCAGTCGCCTTCATAGGTCAATCAACGAGAGGATGCCTCCATTGAACGTAAGAGGGCTCGCGCCCGTCCTTGCCGCCGCGGCGGTCGCCGCGCTCGCGGCGGCGGCCTGCTCAAGCAGCGCGCCGCCGGGCGCCGGCAGCACATCGGGCAGCACATCAGGCGCCACATCGGGCCGCACCGTCGACATCTACTCGAGCCTGCCCATGCACGGCTCCTCGAGCGCGCAGAGCATCGCGATGGTTAACGGCATCAAGCTGGCGCTGTCCCAGGCGCACGGCAAGGCCGGCGACTTCACCGTCAAGTACACCGGACTCGACGACTCGACCGCCGCCGCGGGCAAGTGGAACCCGGCCCAGACCGCCGCCAACGCGCGCGAGGCCGCCACCGACCCGATGGCCGTGTACTACATCGGCGAGTTCAACTCCGGCGCGTCTGAGGTGTCGATCCCGATACTGAGCCGGGCAGGCCTCGCCCAGGTGTCCCCGGCCAACACCTACGCCGGCCTGACCACGAACCTGCCGGGCAGCACGTCGGGCGAGCCGAAGAAGTACTACCCGGAAGGGACGCGTAACTACCTGCGGATCGTCCCCATCGACTCCATCCAGGCGGCGTCCGACCTGATGGCGATGAAGCAGGCGGGCTGCACCAAGGTCGCGGTCGCCAACGACAGGGAGGCCTACGGTACGGGCCTGGCGACGCTGCTCGAACTTGAGAAGGGCATGTACGGGGTCACCATCGCGTCCAACACGGGGATCGACCCGACGGCGGCCAACTTCCGCGGCTACGCCTCGACGGTCGCCGCCGAGGGCGCGAACTGCTTCTTCTTCGCCGGCGTGGTGTCCAACGGCGCCGTCCGGGTCACCAAGGACGTCAACGCCGCCCTGCCGACCGCGAAGATATTCGGCGGCGACGGCGTGTGCAACAGTTCCTTCACTCAGGCGTCGGCGGGCGGCCTGCCCGCCTCGGTCGACAAGCTGATCGAGTGCACGGTCGCGACCCGGGACCTGAACGCTTACCCGGGCGGCAAGCAGTTCCTCAAGCAGTACAAGGCCGCGTACGGCGTATCCGATCCCGACCCGTACGCCATCTACGGCTACGCGGCGATGGAGCTCGGGCTGCACGCGATCGCGTCACTCGGCGGAGGAGGCGACAACAAGGCGAACGTGCTCAAGGCGCTGTTCGCCATCAAGAGCACCGAGTCGGTGCTCGGCGCCTTCGGGTTCAACAAGGACGGGGACACCACGCTCAAGTCCTACGGCCTGTACAAGGTCGGCGCCAGCGGCGCCCCGGTCTACTTCGAGACGCTGACCCCGGCCAAGGCCGTCAGCTGAGTTGAGCACCGCGCAAGGCCCGTCACGGCGGCCGGGCTTCCCGGCCGCCGCGCGAGCGGTCTCGGCTCAGGCGCCGGCGGCGGTGAGGACGATGATCAGGGCGTCGCTCACCTCCTCCGGGCGGCCCTCGAGGAGCGCGACGCAGCCGGCGGTCAGCGGCCCGGCGCCGCGCCGGTCGCGCTCGGCGGTGATCCGCAGCCGCGGCGTTACGCTCACCGGTTCAGTGTCCTTCCGGTCGCGTGCCGCGGCTAGCCTGCCGTCACCGTCGGCTCGTGCCGCACCGGGAAGTTCACCGAGCTGGCGATGAAGCACTTCTCGCTGGCCTCCTCGTGCAGTTTCCGCGCGGCCTCGGCCATGCCGGGCTCCGCGACCGTGACGCACGGCCGGAGCACCACCTCGGTGAAGTGGCCGCCGCCGTCCGCCGTCTCCGCCATCAGGCCGTACGGCGCGTCCGCGTAGCCGGTCACCACGACGCCGGCCGTCGCGCACACATGCAGGTAGGAGAGCATGTGGCACTGGGAAAGCGCGGCGACCAGCTCAAGCTCGGGGTTCCACCGCGTCTTGTCGCCGCGGAACGTAGGGTCGGAGCTGCCCGCGAGCTCCGGGCGGCCGTCCGCGACCGTCACGTGGTCCCGGCCGTAGTCGCGGTACCCGCTGGTGCCGCTGCCCCGGTTGCCCGTCCAGGTCGTGGTCAGGTCGTAGCGGTGCGTCCGCCGCACGTCCATAGCCATCCTCTCGGCCGGGCCGCGCCGCGGTGCCGGCGCGCCATCGCGATCATCCCATCATGAGCCGCCGACGTTCAGCCGGGCTGGCGCTTGCCGCCGATCAGCGGGAGCAGCGGGCGGACCGTGCGGCGGGCGAGGCAGCCCTGCCAGACCCCGAGGCTGTAGGCGGCGTCGTCGAGCAGCCGGGCGGCGACGTAGCGCGCCGGGTCGAGCGGTGGCCTCCGGTCGGCCCAGTCGAGCAGCGGCGGGAGCAGGATCAGCGCCGCGACCGGGGCACGCAACTGCCTGACGGCAAGCGCGGCTGGGATCGCCGCCGGCCACCAGGTCCGCGACAGGGCGCTGCCGAGCGGCCGGGCGGCGGCGATCGTCCCGCCGCCGGCCAGCCGGGCCGCCAGCCGCCACGCGGCGGCTTCGGCCGGCAGGCCCGGGCCGCGGCGCTCAGCCGGCAGGCCCAGGCCACGGCACTTCTTGCTGTTATCCGCTAGTGGTTGATCTTTCGGATTATCGTGTGCATTTGATGGCCGGAATCCGCTATTAACTGCACACGATGATGCCGAGACAGCCGCCGCGGGGACGGGCCAGCGCTCGCCGGTGACGCGGGACAGGCGGCGGGCGAGCAGGGCGGTCGCGGCGGCGGTGAGCGCGGCGGCCGCGGCCGGGCGCCGGGCGAGCGCGGCGGTCCACGCGCCGGCCGTCCACCAAGACGCGTACAGGGGGCGGACCACGCCCGGATGCAACTGCTCGAGCGCGGCGGCGGACGTGCCGTAGTCGGCGCGGCGGGCGAACCAGGCGCGGAAGGTGACCCGGTGGTCGTGGCCCATGACCGCGCCCGGCTCGTAGCGGACCCGCCAGCCGGCCGCGGCCATCCGCCAGACGAAGTCGACGTCCTCGCCGACGTGCATGCCGGGCCTGAACCCGTCGCCCGCGGCGGCCCTGCGCACCACGAGGGCGGCCCCGGGCACGTAGGGGACGCGGGCGCCGGGGCGGACGACCGACGGCCGGGCACCCATGTCCAGGGTGGAGCTCGCGCCCTCGTACCTGGCCAGCCAGCCGCTGCCCGCCTGGTGCGGCACGATGCGGGGCGCCACCGCGCCGACGGCCGGATCGGCGAAGTGCGGCAGCAGGCCGTCCAGCCAGCCGGGCGCGGGCACGCAGTCGGAGTCGAGGAACGCGACGAGTTCCGTGCCCGCCGCCGCGAGGCCGGTGTTGCGCGCGGCGCCGGGTCCGCCGTTGACCCGGCGGTGGATGACGTCCGCGCCGTGAGACGCCGTGATGCGCTTGATCGCGGCCGGGTCAGCGGACGCGTCGTCGACCACGATCACCCGCGGCAGGTCGTGCGGGCCGGCGTCGCGCAGGCCAGCGTCGCGCAGCGCGGCCAGGCAGCGGTCGAGTTCCGTGTGCCGGTCGCGGACTGGGATCACCACGGTGACGTCAGCGGCCGTCGCGGACGCGGCCACGCCGGCAACGTTCGGATGCGCGATGCCCGCGTCGAGCAGGCGGCGGGCCAGCGAGCGGGAGCCCACCCGGTCCGGCACCGGCGCCCCGGCGAACCAGGACGCCACCTGCCGGGAGCCGGCCGCCGTCAGCCGCAGCACCCGGACCGGCGACCCGCCGACGAGCACGGTCCCGCCCGCGACCAGCCGCGCGCCGGGATCGGCCACCAGGCGCAGGCCCGCCGGGGCGAGGTCCTGGTCCCCCGGCTGGTCGGGCCGCACGGCCGGCCGCTTCGCCGGGATCGCGCTCAACGCCGCAGGTCGCCGGCTAGCAGCAGCCTGACGAGGAGTCAGGCCCGGCGGAGAAGCCCGCCAGTGGGCTCTCGTCGCAGTCGTGCGACGGCGGGCGCCGCGGCGCGATCGTCACCGGAACGGCACCGCCAGCGCGAGCGCGCGGCCGCGAGGGTGCGGTGCGGTGCGAGTGGTCGACCGACGGGCGCGGGGCAGCAACCGGTGAGGAAGACACCGCAGCAAGCGCGGTCTCGCCGTAGCCCTGGACGCATTCGGGGTCCGGGCCGTCGAGCGGCAGGCCGGTGAAGAACTTCGCCGCCATGCAGCCGCCGCGGCAGGAGTCGTAGAAACCGCACGACTTGCACGCGCCGCCCGTGTCCGGCTTGCGCAGGTCAGCGAACAGCGACGACGTCTTCCACACGCCCTCGAACCCGCCGGCGTCCCGCACGTTCCCCGCGAGGAAGTTCTCGTGGATGGCGAACGGGCACGCGTACACGTCGCCCACCGGGTCGATCAGGCAGACCACGCGGCCGGCGCCGCACAGGTTCAGCCCGGGCAGGGCACCGCCGAACGCCGACAGGTGGAAGAAGGAGTCGCCGGTCAGCACCTGCTCGCCGTGCGCCACCAGCCAGTCGTACAGTTCCTTCTGCTGCGCGGGCAGCGGGTGCAACTCGTCCCACACGTCGGCGCCGCGCCCGGATGGCCGCAGCCGGGTCAGCCGCAGCTGCGCGCCGAACTCATCGGCGAGTGCCTTGAACGCGTCGATCTGCGGGATGTTCTGCCGCGTCATCACCACCGACAGCTTGAAGCCGGTGAACCCCGCGTCGCGCAGGTTGCCCATCGCGCGCATGGCGGTGTCGAACGACCCGGGCCCACGGACCGCGTCGTTCACCTCGCGGGTCGCGCCGTCGAGTGAGATCTGCACGTCCACGTAGTCGGAGGCGGCCAGCCGCGCCGCCGCCGCGGCGTCCAGCTTCACGCCGTTAGTGGAGAACTTCACCCCCACGTGGTGCGCGGTCGCGTAATCGACGAGCTCCCAGAAGTCGGGACGGACCGTGGGCTCGCCGCCGCCGATGTTGACGTAGAACACCTGCATGCGCTCGAGGGTGTCGATGACCGCCTTGCACTCGGCGGTGCTCAGCTCGCGCGGGTCACGGCGCCCGGACGACGACAGGCAGTGCACGCAAGACAGGTTGCAGGCGTAAGTGAGCTCCCAGGTCAGGCAGATCGGCGCGTCGAGGCCGAGCTGGAACAGGTCGGTGAGCTTACCTGGAGAGGTCGCACCGCCGGATGCGGCCAGGTCAGGTGCGAGAGTCATGCGCGCTCCGTTCGGTGATCATCCTTGAGTCAGCGAGGGCGCCGAGCGCGCGGGCGTACGCGGGAAGCTCCGCCTCCGTCACGCCGCAGGCCTCGCACGCCGACCGGGCGCTGGGGTGGTCGGCCAGCGACCTGACCACCGCGAGCACGGTCTGGTTCTTGAGGAACGACAGCCGCCTGGTGCCGAAGTGGTACAGCAGCGCCCCGAACGGCTCGGGCCGCATCGACACCCGCGGGTCGACCTGCCAGGCGCGGTCGAGATCGAAGGAAGCTGGTCCGGCCGCGGTCGCGCTCAACAGCTCGGGCCTAGTAGACGCCGCACATGCCGTCGATCGAGACCTCCTCGACGAGGAGCTCGTCGCTGGCCAGGGCTTCGGTCTCCGTCTCGTGCCCAGTGCTGGAGACTTCAGGCATTGGATCCTCCGCGCATGAGTGGCACCAGGTGCCAGGAACTGTTGAGTGGAGCCTAAACGGCACCACGTGCCAAAATCAAGGACCTCACGCATTGTCACCACTTGTCATACCCGCGCTGACATAGACTTAAGTTTCCCCGAGGATGGTGATGTCAGTGCCGACAACGGCGTCGCGGCCCGGGTCGGCGGTCCGCAGCCTCGCCGGCCACGGCGCAGGCAGCGGGCATCCCGGCCGGCGACGGATAACCTCGCGCGAGGAGCTCGAGCAGACGGCGTTCGCCCTGTTCGCCGCGCAGGGGTTCGAGGCGACCACCGTGGACGAGATCGCGGCGGCGGCGGGCATCGGGCGGCGTACGTTCTTCCGTTACTTCCCGTCCAAGAACGACATCCCGTGGGGCGCGTTCGAGGACGAGCTCGACCGGATGCGGGTCCGGCTCAAGGCGTGCCCGCCTGAGGTACCGCTGATGGACGTGATCAGGATCGCGCTCATCGACTTCAACCGGGTCGCGCCCGCGCAGGTGCCGCTGCACCGGCGCCGCATGGAGCTGATCCTGCGGGTGCCGGCGCTGTTCGCGCACTCCACGCTGCGGTTCACCGCCTGGCGGGAGGTGGTCGCCGAGTTCGTCGCCGACCGCACCGGGCGACGCCCGGAGGAACTGGCGCCGCAGGCGATCGCGCACGCGGTGCTCGGCGTCTCCGTCGCCGCCTACGAGCACTGGCTCGACCACCCGGCCGCCGACCTCGGCGTATTGCTCAACGACGCGATGCTCCAGCTCAGCCGCGCGTTCCAGGCGGACGTGGGCTAGGCACGGCGCGCCGCCGTCCGCCCGCCGACCACCATCGTCACCCAGAACGGGGGCAGCTGATCCCGTTCCGTGCCTTCTGGTTTGTCCCGGCTTGGTGGCGATCGAACCGGGCGACGCCCCGGCCCGTTGCTCTCAGTGAGTTGTTAATGACAAGAAGAGAGCGACGAGGTGCCGGCCCGATGAGCGCGACGCACGACGATGACGGTGACCGCGCTGCGTACGCGGAAGACGGAGGCCTCACCGCGTGCGCGCGACACGCCCGCCCCCCGCGGGACTCCGGCGGCGCGGGGAGCGCAGACGCGGCCCGCGCCCGGCTCGCGGGCCTGCAGCATGGTGCCGCCGAGGCTTATGCGGCGATCGCGGCGGCCGACGAGGCGCTGCGCGCCGCCGCCAGGCACCGAGTGACCAGCGAGCGGGCGCTGCGGCTCGCCGCCGGGCGTCACGCCGCTGCCGCGCGGGCCGTGGCCGCGCACACGCGGGCCAGGCCGGGCCCGTTCGCCCAGTTGGCCACCTGGTTCCGCGCAGGAAGGGAGTGGCGGCGGCGGCAGCCCGCGCTCGATGCGGCACTGGCCGGCGCGGAGCGGCAGCTGACCGTGGCCCGGCAGGCGCTGTCCGCGGCCAAGGACGACTTCACTGCCCGGGTCGCCAGCCGGGCGGCGGCCGCCGCGACGCTGCGCGGTTTGACCGCGGAGTGCGAAGCCGTGCGGGCCCAGATCGCCGCGCTCGACGGCGTGCGGGAACGGTGATGACCGCTCCCGATGGGCGTTCCGGTGAGCGGGACGGTTTGCTGCACGGGGAGAATCGCCGGCCTAATGTGACCTTCATTACAGTAGACGCGAGTCGCTGAACTGGGGGACGCCAATGCCTGCCCGCACATGCGACAGCCAGGACGGCCAGCCGGTCATCTGCTACCGCCGGGCCGATTACGTGCTTCGGCTCGTCTTCCATGGCCTGCGCGTCTTTGCCACCGGCGCGCTGTTTTACCCGTTGTGCGGCAGCGGCATGGTGCCGCCGATCACCTGGCACCGGCCCGTGTGGTGGGTGAGCGAGGCGCGCCGCGGACTGGAGCTCCTTGACTCCGCGCGCCGGCCGGGCTCCGGTTTTCCCGAGTGAGCACGCCGGCCGGCTAGGGCTGGTGCGAGAATGACCGTGTGCTTGACCACGTGGGCTTCCAGTGTGCGGACCTGGCCGCGAGCGCGGCCTTCTACGACGTGACGCTCGAGCCGCTCGGCGGGCAGCGCATCATGGACTTCGGCGTCGCGATCGGCTACGGGGTGCCGGACCGGCCGGACTTCTGGATCAGCGCGCAGGAGACGGGTGACGGCTTCCGTGAGTCGCACATCTCGTTCACCGCGCCGACCCGGGCGGCCGTGCGGGCCTTCTTCGACGCGGCGGTGGCGGCCGGCGCCGCGGTGCTGCACGAGCCCCGGCTCTGGCCGGAGTATCACGAGACGTACTACGGCGCGTTCGTCCGCGACCCGGACGGCAACAACGTCGAGGCGGTCTGCCACCTGCCCGAGTTACCAGTCCGCTCGACGGCGGGCGTGCGCTGGCCGAGCAGTGGGGTCACGCGAGCACCTGGACGGTGGACAGGGTTGGGTCAGCCGCGTACGCGACGCGGCCGCCGTCGGCGAGCGTGGCCTGGAGCGCATGAAGCGCGGCGGCGGAGATCACCTCTCCGGGCGCGAGGACGGGGACGCCCGGCGGGTACGGCGCGATCAGCTCAGCGCTCACCCGGCCGATGGCGGCGGCCGCGGTCACGGTCTCGTGGCGGGCGAAGAACGCGCTGCGAGGGTCGGTCGCGGTGACCGGCTCGACGGTCCACGCGGCGGCCGTAACGGTCTCGCGCGGTGCGCCCCGGTGCTTGGCGATCGCCGCCACCAGGGTGTCGACCAGGCGGGCCACGGAGGACTCATCGTCGGAGACCGTCACCATGGGGACCAGGACGTCACGGTCGGCCATTTCCAGTGGCATGCCCGCGGCGAGCAGCTCCGCCTCGACGGCATGCCCGTGCGCGCCCGTGCCGGCGAGCAGCACCACCAGCTTGGCCGGGTCGACGTGCAGCGGCCCGTCCGGGTGCCCGTCCGGGCGGCCGTCCATGACGGCGAGCCCGGGGACGGCGGCGAGCCGCTCGCGGGCGGTGCGCACCAGGTCGACGAGCCGGCCAACCAGGCTGGCCCCGTGGTGCTGCAGCAGCGCCCGGGCGGCGTCCGTGCTGGCGAGGATCGCCCCGGCCGGGCTGGTGGTGTGGGTGGCGTCGAAGCCGCGCTCGAGCCGGCCGGGGTCGAGCAGGCCGCCGGACCGCCGCGTGCGGGCCAGCAGCAGCGCGCCCTGACTCCACGCGGGCAGCGTCTTGTGCGCGCTGGTGATGAGGGCGTCCGCCCCGAGAGCGAGCGCGTGCGGCGGCACCGCCGGGGAGAAACCGAAATGGGCCGCCCAGGCGGCGTCCACGACGAGAGGCACGCCGGCCGCGTGCGCGGCCGCCGCCTGGGCCGCGACGTCGGAGCGGGTGCCGGTGTACGACGGGTCGCCGAGCACCACGCCGCACGCGCCGGGGTGCGCGGCGAGCGCGGCCTCGACGGCGGCCACGGGCACGGCACCGGGCAACCCGGTGACGGCGTCGATCTCCGGCCGGACCCACACGGGCCGCAGTCCGGCCATGACGAGGCCGAGCAGCAGCGAGCGATGGAGGGTCCGGGTGATGACGACGTCCTGCCCCGGCCTGCCGAGGGCGAGCACGGCCGCCTGATTGGCGTGCGTCGCGCCGGCGACCGACAGCCGGCACCAGTCCACGCCCCAGGCGGCCGCCGCCCGCTGCTCGGCCCGCGCTAGCAGCTCGCCATCCTGCTTCATCGTGTCAAGGCCCGCGTAAAGCGGCACGTCACCGCGCACCACGTCGCCCACCAGGTGGGTGCGCTGCTTGTGGCCGGGGATCGTGAACGGCGTCATGGTGCCCGCACCGACAGCGGCCCCGAACCGCAGCCAGCGGTCAAGCAGAGGCGCGTCATCCGCCAGGCCAAGCGGGTCCCGGGGATCGTAAGCGTCGCGCGTCACGAGCGAGTCAGTCAGGCAGCACGGTGCCGGTGAGCTTCGCACAGGCGGCGAGCAGGGCTTCCTGCAGCCCGGTGTCGGCGGCGGCCGGGTTGGCTCGCAGATCACGGCGCCATTTGAAATAGCGGCCGGTGACATCGGCATCCGCATCGTCGCTCGTGGCCAGCCAGACCTGGGTTTCCGCGCCGACGGGAAGCTCGTCCGTCGCACCCTGGCCGCCCAGCTTGGTCTTGATCCAGCCCGGGTCAACCGCGTTGCTGCGGAGCCACGGGTAGCGCCGCGCGACGGCGAACGCCAGCAGCACGTCGTAGAGCTTGGAGTCGCAGTAGGCCTGCATGCCGTTCCAGGCCCGGCGCTCCCACTGCAGGTCATCGAGGTGCACCTGGCCGGCTGCCTCCAGGCCGGACGTGAGGTACACCAGCCGCGGCGGCAGCGGCATCAGGGCCGTGAGCAGATAGGGCCCGAGCACGTTGACCGCGAAGATCCGCTCAAAGCCATCGGCCGTTGAATGCCGCGCGGCCGCGCTCCCGACGCCCGCGTTGTGGATCACCGTGTCGTACGGGCCGAGCGCGCTGGCCGACTCGGCCGCCAGCCGTATGCCGGCGACGACCGACAAGTCGCCGACAGCGACGCCGGCCGCCCCGGGCACCGCCACGGCGGCGTCTTCCGCACGGCCGTGATCGCGGGCGTGCAGCACCACCCGGTGCCCGCCCTTCACCAGCTGCCGCGCGGTCTCCTGGCCGATCCCGTCCGATGATCCCGTCACGAAAACGCTCGCCATGCCCCGTACGCTACCGGCAAGCCCCAGCCCCGGTGCCGCCGGTGCCGCTATCAACCTAATGGGGGCAGTGTCGTGTCTGGTGGGTTCAGGTGGTGTCGTACCTGGTGGGGGCGGTGACGTGGATGCGGCCGCTTGGCAGGGTCCAGCGGGTGACGCCGGGGGCGAGCTGCTCGACGGTCCAGTCGGCATCGCGGGGGCCGATCTGGAGGAGATGCTGCCCAGCGGGAAGGCAACGGTGTTCGGCAGCCGAGTGGGCTGGGCCCTGACCTACATGTCGCAAGCTGGCCTGGTGACTCGACCCAAGCGGGGCTTGTACGTCATAACCGAGCGCGGCAGGCATGTCTTGAGCACCCACCCCGGGCGAGTGGACAACAAGGTCCTCGAACAGTTCCCTGAATTCTTGGAGTTCAGAAGCCGTCGCAGCGAGAAGGGCGAGCCGGTCGGTACTCACGGCGAGCCACAGGCCCCGAGCGTCGCGTCTCTATCTCCGACCGAAGCGATCACGCGGCTGGTCTCAGACGCTGACGACGCTGTCGCGGCGGAGCTGCTCGACCGCGTGCTCGCTCAACCCCCGGCCTTCCTGGAGCGGCTGTTTACCAGCATGGCAACTGCATTCCCCGGATCGCGCGGTATACCCGCGACCGCTTACCTGGCCCCGCCGACGCAGTGTGAGACGCCGGGTACCGTGCCGGGCACGCTGCCGGCGTCGTCCGGCTGAGCAGGGCGAACGACGCCTGCACGCAAAGGTACGCCGACCTCAGATGATGAGCCACGCCACGTTCCGTGACAGCAGCGCGCCCTCGATCACGGGCAGAGCAATCTCCCTATCGCCGAATATTCTCGCTTACGAGGATGGCCAGCTTGATGGTTGAGATACGCGCAGATCGTCTATTCGGGGGCGCCGTCCAGCGAGCCGGTGTCCTCACGGCAGGAGATCCGCTCAGAGGGGGTGTCCTGTGCCGAACACCGCCGCCGCCTACTGGAACATGTTCTAGTTCTGAATTAATGTCGGGGCATGCCCCGAATCGACGTACCTGATGGCCGGGACCCGCTTCTGTACCTGTGGGGCGGCACTGGTAACAAACTCACCGGGCCGGCGGCCGCCTTCAGCGATGCGGTCTACCGGAAAGCCACGCTGCCCCTGCGCGAGTTCGAGGCCGCCCGCATCACAATCGCCCGTGTCAACGACTGCAGCATCTGCCTCGGCTTGCGGCCCGAGGCTGATCCGGGCCAGGCATTCTATGACTCGGTGCTGGGCGACGGCGCGGGGCTGGCCGAGCGGGAGGCGCTGGCCGCGGAGTTCGCTCAGCGGTTCGCGGTTGACCACCTCGGCATGGACGACGCCTTGTGGGAGCGCCTGCGCGCTGCCTTCAGCGACGATGAGCTGGTCCAGCTGGGGTTGTGCGTGGGTTCGTGGCTGGCGTTCGGACGGCTCAACCGGGTCTTCGGCGTCGATGGGTCCTGCCGGGTCCCGCTGGCCCCGCACGGGCCGGATCGCCTTCACCGCGTCCCGCGTGTGTAACCGGCTGACCCGGCCGGAGTGAACCGCAGGCGGCGTGATCTTGCCGGCTGCGGGCCTGCGAAGACCCGCCGCTCCTGGACAGCAGTCCGCGCGAGAGAGGAAAAGTCAATGAAGACCAAGGCAGCGGTGCTTTGGGGCCTGAACGAGAAGTGGCAGGTCGAAGAGGTTGAGCTCGACGCGCCGAAGGAGAGCGAGGTCCTGGTCAAGCTGACCGCGAGCGGACTGTGCCACTCCGACGAGCACCTGGTCACCGGGGACATCCCGATGCCGTTCCCCGTGGTGGGCGGCCACGAGGGCGCTGGCGTAGTGGTCGGCGCGGGCGCCGGCGTGACGCACGTCGCCGAGGGCGATTCCGTGGTCCTCAGCTTCCTGCCGTCCTGCGGCCGGTGCTCGTACTGCGCCCGCGGCATGCAGAACCTGTGCGATCTCGGCGCCTTCCTCATCAACGGCCCGCAGCTTGACGGCACCTACCGGTTCCATGCCCGCGGCGAGGGGCTCGGCCAGATGTGCCTGCTCGGCACCTTCTCCGAGTACACGGTCGTCCCGGCGGCGTCGGTCGTGAAGGTGGACGACGGCACGGCGCTGGACAAGGCCGCGCTGGTCGGATGCGGCGTCGCGACCGGCTACGGAAGCGCCGTGCGTACCGCCGAGGTCAGGGCGGGCGAGACGGTCGTGGTCATGGGCATCGGCGGCATCGGGATCAACGCCGTCCAGGGCGCCAGGATCGCGGGGGCGCGGAACATCATCGCGATCGACCCGGTGCAGTTCAAGCGCGACAAGGCCATGGAGTTCGGCGCCACGCACACCGCGGCCACGATCATGGAAGCGGGCATGCTGGTGGCGGAACTGACCCGTAACCAGATGGCCGACTCCTTCATCATCACCACCGACATCGCCGAGGCCGGCTACATCGGGCCCGCGCTCGACATGGTCGCCAAGCGCGGAAAGGTCGTCGTCACGGCGGTCGCCCACCCGGACGGTGAACAAATGAGCGGTTCCCTGTTCATGCTCACCATGATGGAGAAGCAGATCCGGGGCTCGCTGTACGGCTCCTCCAACGCCCAGCACGACATTCCCCGGATGCTGGACCTTTACAACAAGGGGCAACTCAAGCTTGACGAGCTGATCACCAGGGAGTATGCCCTGGAAAACATCAACCAGGGCTACGAGGACATGCGCAACGGCCTCAACATCCGCGGGCTGATCCGCTACTGAGCCGGACCGATGACGCTTGGTTCCGGGAACGGCAGATTGCCCCTTCCGCGGCCGGCCGCGGAAGGGGTGAACGTGATGCGGATTCGGTCGTAGGCGCGGGTAAAGGTGGCTGGCACGATCCGCGGCTCGCCGGGGCAGGCCAGCTCCCAGTCCGGCATCCGCCGCAGCAGTTCCTCGAACATGACGCGGATCTCGAGCCGGGCCAGGTGCGCGCCAAGGCACAGGTGGGTCCCCGCGCCGAAAGCGAGGTGGCGGTTGGGCGGCCTGGTCACGTCGAACACGTCCGGGTCGGGAAACGCACGCGGGTCCCGGTTGGCCGCCGCGTACAGCAGCAGGACCTCGTCGCCGGCCCGGATCCGCTGACCGTGCCGCTCGTGGTCGGCGGTCGCCGTGCGGCGCATGTTCAGGATCGGGGACACCCAGCGGATGAACTCCTCGACCGCGGTCGTGGCGAGCAGCCCGGGACGCTCGGCCAGGAGCCGGCGCTGGTCTGGCTGGAGGGCCAGCTCGCGGATCATCGAGCCGATGACCGTCCGCGTGGTCTCCGCGCCGCCGTCCAGCACGAGGATCGTCTCTTCCAGGATGTGCCTGACGTCCCAGCCCGGAGCACTGGCCCAGACCGAGATGAGGTCGTCCCGCGGTTCGGCCCGCCGCGCCTGGATCAGCTCAGTAGTCGTCTCCGCGAACTCCCGCATCACGGGCGGGATGCCTGGATGCAGGACGTGCGGCGGGCCCGCCGGCGAGGTCTGCCCGGAAAGCACCATGGTCTGCTCAGACCAGCAGCGGACGCGCTCCCACAGCTCGCGCGGGTAGCCGAGCAGGTCACTGATCATGATCGCGGGCAGCCGGGAGGCGATCGCCTCGACGGCCTCGCACTGCCCGAGCGGCGCGACCGCGTCGAGGATCCCGGTGACGATACCGCGCACGTGGTCCTGGTGGCCGCGCACGGCCCGCGGTGTGAACCTGCGGGACACCAGCCTGCGCTGCTCTTGGTGCCTCGGGTCGTCCAGGTTGATCATGGACATGTCCTCGCGCTGGTCGACAAGCGGGCGCGAGCCCTCGGACGAGGAGTAGCGCCCGGTGTCCTTCTCGGCGTCGAGGATGTCGTCGTAGCGCGAGATCACCCACAGCTTCTGTACGGGATCCCAGTAGACCGGGGCCTCGTCGCGCAGCCATCGGTAGGCCTGCCACGGGTCGACGTAGAACTCCGGGTCGAGCACGTTGATCGTGACACCAGCCATCCGGGCGCCCCTCGGGTCTGCGGAGCCGACGTCAATATTCTAGAACGTGTTACACCGGGCAGCGGGTGGCCTCACTGCCGGGGCGCACACTGGACCAGCGACCCGCAGCGGCGCCGATCACGGCCGCCGCCGCGGCCCGCCGGCAGCACCAGATGCAGATCCCCGAATCGAAGCGCGGCGCCCGGCACGCCGTCGTAACTAGTTCCGCATCGAGAGTTCAATGAGGCAGCCAAACCGTAATTTCAGCGACGGCCAGGTGCGAGCCGTGGCCGCTGCCCGCCTCGTATCTGGCTGGTAACGTCATGGGCACAACCGCATATACCGGGACACCGCTTGCCGGGGGGAATGCGTCCAACGGTCGTGAAAAGACTTGCCGTTGCCGTTGCCGTCGCCGTCGCCGGGGTCGTCCTGGGTGCGAGTGCCTGCTCGTCGGCTACGCCTTCCACTGCCGCCGGCCGTTCCGGGGGTTCCCCGGTCGCTGCCGCCGCCAGCGCCCCGGCCGCCACCAGTGCCACCTCGACCGCTTCGGCGGCGACGGCGGCCGTTGTGTGCGCGGCCGCCCTGGCCGGGCTGCCTTCCGCGCCGCCGCCCGGTGAGCGGCAAGCCGGGACGGACTCCGCGAAGCTCGGTCACCCGGCCGGAAGCACGGCCGCGTTCCTAGTGAGCACGGTCGCGACCGATGACGTCAACATCGGCTTGGACTACCTGGACAACGGGCCGATCGAGGCCGACCTGGCCAAGTGGAAGGCGGACGCCGCCGCGCTGCGCGCGTACTGCGCCGGGCAGCACTAAGAAGGCACCGCTGAGAGTATTAAGCCCAGCTCCTCGCAGGGGGTGAGGGCGGTGGCGACGGCGCCCGCTGACAGGTCCGGGGCGGGGCTCGGACGCTGGCACGCTGGCCGCCGGGCGCCCAGATCCGCCAAGTCTGCGCGGCCTCGGCATATGACCACCGGAGGCCACTACGCGCGCCGTCTCGCCGCCGTGCCCTTCGGTGACAGGACAGCGATTCAAGGCGAGGCCGCACGGTCAGTGGCCGGATCACTTGAAAATACCGGCAGGCTCGGTGCAACTGCGCGTCTGGGATCCGCACGCGAGGGCGGCGGTGAGGTAGTCGCAGGGCAAGTGCCGGCTGACGGGCAGCAGGCCGCCCGCCCGCCGGGCCTGGCCGGAGCCGATGCCAGGAATATTGGCTTGGCTGTCCGGGCGCCTGATGCCAGGATCAAATCCGTGCACTTGTCGGATGACAGCCCGGAAAACGTCCACGCCGAGTGGCGCATGGCGGTGGCCAGGCAGGCTGCCAGGGCATATACGGGCAACCCGAATGTGGCCGCGCTGGCAGTGGCAGGCTCGGTCGGAGCGGGCATCGCCGACCGGTTCTCAGACCTGGAGCTGGACTGCTACTGGATACGGCCGCCAGCCGAGCCGGACCGGCTCGGCCCTGTCCATGCGCTGAGCGGTGAGCTCATGGCCCTGTGGGACTACGACCAAGACGATGAGGAGTGGAGTGAGGACTACCGCGTCGGCGAGCTGGACATCACCGTGAGCAATTTCCTTGTCAGCTCAGTCGAGCAGTTCCTCGAAGATGTG
The DNA here is from genome assembly GCA_964581815.1 of uncultured Streptosporangiaceae bacterium. Taxonomy (GTDB): domain Bacteria; phylum Actinomycetota; class Actinomycetes; order Streptosporangiales; family Streptosporangiaceae; genus Trebonia. The sequence continues at coordinate 55,386 of CAZORE010000029.1, forward strand.
CTCCTGCGGGCCAGCACTGACCCGGTCAGGCACATGCGCCTGGCCGCGCTCCAGCGCTCGCGCCCGCTGCTCGGCGCGGAGCTGATGGCGTCCTGGCGGGCACGGGCCGGTGCCTTCCCCGACACGCTGGTCGCGGCCCTGGTACAGCAGGCGCTTGCCCCTGAGGCGCTCAGGGGCTGGGCAGCCCGCGATGCCCTCGTCAGCCGCGGCGACGAGCTTGCGGTCAGCGACCTGCTGACCAGGGCCGGACATGCGGCGGTCCGGGCAGTGCTCGCCCTTAACCGCGTCTACCTGCCGCACAGTCAGCTCAAGTGGCAGCGCCACCTGATAACCGGCCTCCGCCTGGCTCCCGCGCGGCTCGCCGAGCGCCTTGAGTCGATGTCAGCCGGCCCGCCCGCGGGCGCACTGCAAGCAGCCGAAGCCCTCTTGGCGGACACCGCGGCCTTGGCCGAGGAAAACTCCGATGCCGACATCAGCGCCTTCCGCGAGGCACTGGAACAACGCCGCCACGCGATCGATCCGCCCCGCCCAGAACCTGACCGGCCAGCCCCGAACCGCCGGTTATGCGCGACCGCCACCAGCAATCGTCGCCACCCAAGAATCGCGCCAATCAGGCGGTTATTGATCGTGTACGGTCGACCAGCGTTGATCACAGCTCGTAAGCGACAGCGATCGCCAGCCCGGCGACGGATCGCCGACTATGTCCCTGTCAAGCGCCGTGCCTGTGGAGCGCGCGCCACGCGCAGAACACCCATTCCAGCTCGCCTGTACATCGCCGCGTCGTCTGAGCGTTGCGCTGTCTCCTCGCGGCAGAACAGTGCGCTCCGCCTGTCGGCGTGGGGCGACGTCGGGCCCGTTCCCGGAAGGCCACGCGGGGCGCCCTGACCTCTGGAAGAGCGACATGGCGATGGGTGAGGCTGGCACCCTTTCCTCATGAGCAAGGTGCTGATCGGGTCCAATGGCGAAGCGCTGACCCTGATCCGCGACGCTTCAGAGCGGATCGTTGACGCCGTCACCGCCGAGCTGCGGTCAGGGACTCTCTGCGCTTCGCGGCAGGTCGTTCACTCCTACGCGACCGGTTTTAGTGACTTGGTTGCGTTCTTCGATTCGCTGGCGCACGACTGGCGTGGCTGGGACGGCGAGCGTCGATGGGACTCGCTGGAGGGCGACCTCTCGCTGCGGGCGACGCACCAGTACCGGCATGTGCAGCTTCGGGTCACACTGCGCGAGCCTGGACCTGGCTGGGGCAACCATGGTTGGGAGGCGTCGATCTCGGTGACGTTGGACCCCGGTGAGCAGCTGATACAGGCCACCGCCGGATTGGCTAGCCTGTTCGAGCGCAACTGACCCGCGGCTCGCGGCGCACGGTGAGCGGCAGGAGAGTGCCAGCACGCTGAGCCTGGAGCATGATGTTGCGGCATGGGCGTGAGATTGGTTACGCCTCGGTCGCAGCGATCCAGGCGGGCGTTATCCGTCCTTCCTCGTACTCCCATGAACCATCTTCCACACCTTGGCGCAGCCTCGACACGATAGCTGGGAGCGGAGCGGTGGGCTCGATATCCAGGGCGAGCATGCCGTACTGCTGCACCCCTTCGCCGTAGACGCCGAGCGCTGTGAACGGCTCCAGCGCTTGCGCCAGGTCACCCGCCAGGGGGCCTCGCCGGAAACAGATCAGGCGGATGGTCACGTGGTCTGAGCGCTCCACGACCTCGGTGCACACTGGATTCGAGTCGGAACCGCGAGCCTGCGCGCGCACCACGTCACCTACCGCGAGGTCACGAACGAACCAGGGCGCGTTGGCGATGCGGTAGCGGTCCCCTCCGAGATGGTGCGCCCACACACGCTCGGACCCGACCGGGGGCCATCCGTCCTCGACGGCTAGTTCAAATACGACGCGGGCTTCCGGGCCGGGCTTCTCGGTCGTCATAGCCGGAGTCTGGCAGCCACGCGCTGAACATGTGGCAACAACCGCTCATCGGCATGCGCGGCCGTGTCCGGCGGAGCTGAACAGGCGCCAGATCGGCCTGATCTGCGCCCAGCCATCAGCCGAGATCGCAAGTGGACCTGTCGAGCAGATCAATAAGGCGGATCTCGCGCGGCATGTCTTGGCCCGGCCGCCACCGTCGGTGACGCGGAGCCCGGGGTAGCCATGCTGCGTCGGCCGGAGCCGCCACGGCGAGCATCCTGGCGTCAGCGTAACCGCTGCGGAGACGCCCTGCGGATGGGCCTGCCGGCGAGAGGCGCTGAGCGCGGCTGTCGTTACGGGCTCGTGGAGGGTGACGCGTGACAGCGCGGGGCGCCGGAGGGGGTGCGGGCGGTGCGCGCCGGGCGCCGGGGGTGCCTGAGGCGGGGGTGCCCCTGCGGGGACGGCGTGGCCCCGGCGCTGATGACCGGGCGGGCCCGCCTGCTGGCGCTGGCGGTGAGTGTTGTCCCGGGTTCACCGGGGGTCTTCGTTAGGGCCTTCCCTGCGGGGGCGTCCGGGCCGGGGCGGGGCGGGGCCGGGACGCGGTGACTCGTGATCGTCAAGGTTGCGCATGCGCCGGCCCTCCTCCCGAATGATCGCAGCCGCGAAGCTTTACATGCGAACATCGTATCGAGCGGATACGACATTTCAGCTAGACCGCACCCTTGCGGAGAGTTCTTTTCCAAGATCTTTTCGAGCAAGATCCTTCCCGGCTGGCTTGACGACCCCGGCCGAGGTGGACTTGAGTACGTCCATGTCTGATGAGCCTGCAGCGCTGCGAAGCTGGCACGCCGTGGTCGCGTCGAAGGACCCGGCCCTCCTGGATGACCTGCTTGCCGACGACGTGGTATTCCGGTCCCCGGCGGTGTTCACACCGCAGGAAGGCAAGGCGCTCACCACCAGTTACCTCAGCGCGGCAGTGAAGGTTCTCGGCCCGACCATGCGCTATACCGGCCAGTGGCATGACCAGGCCAGCGCGGTGCTTGAGTTCGAGGCCGACCTTGACGGCAGCTACGTCCAGGGCGTGGACATCTTGCGCTGGAATGCCGAGGGAAGGCTGGTCAGCTTCACGGTCATGGTGCGCCCGCTGCGCGGGCTGCAGAAGCTGGTCGAGCTGATGGCACGGCAACTGGACGCCGGCTAGGCCTGACCGTCCATCACCCGTGCTGGTTACCGCGGCGGCGCGGCCGTGAGTGATTCCAGTTCACGGGCAATGTTGGCCCTGGCCTTGGCTTCCCACCGCCGACGCGCAACCCCGGTCTTGTAGAGCGGGTCGCGGGCGAGCAGCCCCGCCATGACCTCCGCGCGCCCGGCCCGCCACGACGGCTCGTCTAGCGCAGCGTATTCTTCCCGTACCGCCGCCCGGTAACGGTCGTATGCCTCCGGGTCCGCGCCGAGGATCGCTAGATCGGCATCAAGCAGTGCACATGCCGTCAGGTCATCGGGTGGCGTCAGGTGCGCCATCGTCGCGAGCACCAGTTCCCCGGTTCTCGCCACGTGCGCTTGTGCCACGCCGGCTCGGGTCAGCCAGTCCCGGGCCCAGGACGCGCTGCGGCGCTCGTCATCCCCCGGGTGCCCGTCATAGACGACGTCGTGGGCCCCGGCGGCGATGGTGAGCACCGCGCGTTCGCTCGCTGTGAGGCGCAGTTCGCTGGCGAGGATCGTCGCGTCCCGCATCACGGCCCGCATGTGCGTGACGTCGTGGTAGCGGCGGTGCGGTTCGGCATAACGAGCGGCCAGGTCCGCCGCCGCTGCCGCGGCAACCCGCTGATCACCACCAAGCAGGCCGACCGCAGCCGTCCACACCGACTCCACGGCAGTAGTCTCGCAGTCCCGCGCCATGGTCAGGGCCAGCGGCCGCCTGGCGGATCATGCTGGCCCAGTCGTCCGGCGAACGGCTGGCAGGCTCCGGAGGCGGTCTCCTGGCTCTGGCCAGGCCGTCTCGGTGCCCGTCCCTGGCGGTGAGCCGCCGCTCGACCTCGCTGGGACTGGCGCGCAGCCGGCAGAGCGTCACGCGGGCGTCCGGCTTGGCCCCGTGCGAGCATGGCGGAGTGACCCAGCTCAGCTCAGGCCGCCTGCGGACCGCCACGGCCGCGGACGGCCCCCAGCTCCTGCACCTGTGGGCGCTGCTGTTCGACGAGGACGCCACCACGCCGGGGGGACCGTGGAAGGACCACGCACGCGAGTGGTTCACCCGCTATGTCGACGATGCCCGCAGCGCCAGGTTCCCGGCGATCGACGTTGCCGGCGATCTCGTGGCCACGGCCATCGGCACCCTGGAGATCGGCGTCCCCAGCCCTCAGTGCGTCAGGGGACGCACCGTGCGCCTCGCGAACGTCATCACCCTGCCCGGGCACCGCGGCCAGGGACACGCGACGATGCTCGTGCTCGACGTCGTGGCCTGGGCCCGGTCGATCGCCGCCGACCGCGTCGACCTGAGCGCCACGCCCGTCGGCCAGCGCGTCTACGAGAAGCTCGGCTTCACGGTGACCTCTGCCCCGCGCATGAAACTCGTCCTCTGAGGTTCCCGGCGCGGTGTGACGGGGTGGACGCTAGGGCGCGGGAAAGCCGCTGACGGCACGGCTGAGGGCGTCCTGGGCCTGCTGCCACAGGTCCCGGACCAGGTCCGCGGCGGGGACCGCGGCGGTCAGCGGGTAGGCCTGCCCGGCCCACAGGTTCACGTAGTCGGCGAGGCCCGCCTGGCGGGCCTCCTTGCGCATCGGCGAGGTCAGGTAATGCACCTCGGGATAGGCGGCCGGGGCGGATTGCGAGTGGGCGCGCAGGAAGCCGTTCTCGATCCCGCGCGCCGTCCGGCCGCTGAACGCCCGGGTGAGCCGGGTCGGTGCGCCTTCGCGCAGCGCGTCCCGGTGCACTCGCGCGGTGCCCGCCTCCGGGCAGCCGAGGAACGCCGTGCCGAGGGCGGCGGCCCGGGCGCCCAGGCACAGCACCGCGGCGATCGCGCTGCCCGTCGCGATGCCGCCGGCCGCCACGACGGGCGTGGCCAGGCGCGCGGTGATGAGCTGAAGCAGCGCGATCAGCCCGACCGCCTCCTCGGGAGCGTCACCCGGGCCGCCCCGGTGCCCGCCCGCCTCGTATCCCTGCACGACCAGCACGTCCGCGCCCGCCGCGGCCGCGCGGCGCGCCTCGTCCAGGCTGGTCACCGTCACCCAGACCTCCGAGCCCCTGGCGCGCAGGCCCTCGGTCACGTCCTCACCCGGGATACCGAACGTGAACGACACCACGTCCACCGGGTCACCGGTGAGGTACTCGATCTTGGCATCCCAGTCGTCATCGTCGTGCCGCGCCTCGCCGAGCCGGGCGCCGACGCCGGACACGTCGGGCTCGATCTCCGCCGCGAACTCACGCACCCGGGCGGCGTCCCCGGCCGGGCCGGGAACGAACAGGTTCACGCCGAACGGCCCGCTGGTGAGCTCGGCCAGCCGGCGGCGCCGGTCCGTCAGCTCGGCGGCGGACAGGTAGCCGGCGGCGAGGAAGCCGAGCCCGCCCGCGTTGCTCACCGCGGCGGCCAGCTCCGGCGTGGACGGGCCGCCCGCGAGCGGGGCCAGCACCAGCGGGATCTCGCAGCTATCCAGGATCATGCCCCCATCCTGCACCCGCACGGCAGGCGCACGCTGTGGCCCCGGTCACGGGCTGACTTGGCAAACCGTGGAAAGGCATGACGTCCCGGGCGCTGGGCACGGCGGCGCGCGGGAGTCATCGCTGATGTCATTCGCGCCTTAGCATTGGCGGATGCCCGCCGACCGCCAGCCCGGATTCAGGCTCGCCGCCGCGCACTGGCCGGATGTCGAAACAGGGGCGCGGCGTCTGCTCGTGGTGCCAGTGGGATCGCTTGAGCAGCACGGGGCGCACCTGCCGCTTGACACCGACACCCGCATCGCCGCCGCCGTGGCGGAGCGCGCCTGCGCCGTGCTGGCCGCGGCGGGGCGCGCGGGCGTGGGGCTCGCGCCGGCGATTCCGATCGGAGCGAGCGGCGAGCACGCGGACTTCCCTGGCACGCTGTCGATCGGGCATGTCGCGCTGTCGGCGATGCTGGTCGAGCTCGGCCGACATGCCTCGCTCCACTGGCCGGCGCTGCTGCTGGTCAACGGCCACGGCGGCAACGCGGGCGCGATCGGGGGCGCTCTCAGCACGCTGCGCGCGGAGGGACGCGACTGTCACGTGTGGCATGCCGGGGTACGGCCGGCGATGCTGGCGACCCTGCGACCGGGCAGCGGGACCAACACGGCCGGCGCACCCGCCGCGGCGCCCGACGCGCACGCGGGCCGCGTGGAGACGTCGATCATGCTCGCGCTCGCCCCGGAAGACGTCCGGCTCGACGCCGCCGTGGCCGGCGAGACCCGGCCGCTGCCCGAGATCATGGCCGGCCTGCGCGCGCACGGCGTCCGGCGGGTCAGCCCGAACGGAGTGCTCGGCGACCCGGCCGGCGCGTCCGCCGCCGAGGGCGCCGCCCTGCTCGGCCTGCTGGTCGCGGACCTGGGAGCGATGATTGACCGGCTGGCCGGCGAGCGAGGCGCGTGATCAGCTGACTGCAGCCCCGGGTTGGGCGAGGCCCGCTAGTGCGGTCGCGCAGGTGATCACGTTGTCAACGTCCCGCCGGGTCTGCTCGACGTCGTGCTGTACCTCGTACTGGATGACTAGGCCGCCGATCGCCGCGACGAGGAAGCGCACCAGCGCGGCCAGGTTGACCGGCGGCGGCACGGCCTCGTGGGCGAGCGCGGAGCGCACCGCCAGCAGGCCGGGACGGAGCGTCCGTTCGGTCCCATGACCTTGATTCTGGCTTTAACGGGATCCCGGCCACGGGATGGCGTGGCAGCCGGGAAGCTGGCTGGCCAGTTCGTTCAAGTCGTCGTCCCTCGCCATCGGCTCTCGGAGCCCGGTGGTGATCCGGACGGCGAGCGGGTCGCAGCCGACATTGGCGAGGTGCTCGCGGAGCAGGTCAGCTGCCCGCGTGAGTTGTCCTGCGGCCGCGGCGGTGACCACTTCGATGTGATGGCGTTCCCAGTTCATCGGCCGACGGCCGGGATGGCGCCCTGCCGTGCCGGTGATGGCCGCCAGATCGGCGGCGGCGAGGGCGAAGCCGGGGTCGGCGCTGACGGCGAGGCGCAGGGCCATGGCGGCCCGGTGCGGATCGGCGGCTCGCTGCGCGCGCCGGTACCACGCGGCCGCCGCAGCGTTGGCGGTGACCACCCGGCCGTGATCCTCGACCGCGGGCCGGACGGCGGACTGATCCTGGTGGCTCGGCGATGGATGCATAACGGACAGGTTGCCCGGCCGGGCTGAGCCGGCGCTGACGTGAGGCTGAGGTCAGCCGAGGCGGGCGGCGAGCGTGGCCACGTCTGGCTCGTCGGTCAGCGAGCGGTACGCCGGCCCGCGGGCGCGTCGCCGCGTGAGGGCGACGAAGGCATCGACGTGCTGACGGGTCGGGTCAGCAATCGCGTTGACCGCGGCCACGGCGGTCTCGGCCAGGAGCTGGGTGGCCGGGTCTCCGCTGGCCGAGGCCCCTTCGGCGGCGTCAGCGGCGAAGACGGCGGCGTCTGCGAGGTGGCCGGCGGCAAGCGCCCACCAGGCCAGGCCGGCGAGCACGCGGGGCGGGCCGGCCGGAAGGTCGATGTGCCGGTAGTGACCGGCCGCCGCGTCGAGCAGGGCCCGGGACCTCGGCAGGTTACCGAGGCGACGGGCGACCGCCGCCTGACCGATCATGGCGTCGGCCGTCACCCACGGGGTGAAGCTGCACTCGATCGCCTCGGTGTAAAGGCCGTCGGCGGCGGCGTCATCGCCTTGCCTGGCCCGCAGCGCGGCGAGGGCGACCAGGCTGAACGGCACCTGAAGGGGCTGGCTGGTGGCCCGGCATCGCTCCACCAGCGCTTCGTAGGCCGCCGAGGCTGATTCCAGGTCCCCCCGGGCCTCGGCGATGCTGGCGAGGGCGTTCAGCGGAGACACGACGACCAAGGCCTCGCCGACGGCGTCGAAGCGTTCCAGGCTCGAGCGGGCGACTGGCTCGGCGTCTTCCAGCCGTCCAAGCGACAGCAGGTTCCAGGCCACGATCAAGTCGTGCACGGCGAGGAGCCAGCCGTGGCCGACGGGTTCCAGCAGGTTCCGCGCCTCGCCCAGAGCATCGAGTGACCGCTCGAAATGATGCGCGAACCCCAGCACCGTCGCGCATACCACGAGCGCCTCCGCCAGGTGAACCCGGTCGGCGTGGTCCCTCAGGACGGCTACGGCCTCCTCGCACTCGACGACGCCCGCCGCCGGGTCAGTCGACATGCCCACGCAATAGCCGTGCCAGAGCCGCGCGGTCGCTTCCGCTTCGGGCCGGCGCGGCCCTTCGGCGCCCAGCGCGGCACCGAGCCAGCGGGCGCCTTCGAGGAAGTCGCCGGTGATGAACCACAGCCAGGCCATCCCCGACGACAGCGACAGCGCCGCGTCAGCATCGCCGGCGGCGATGTACCAGTCAAGCGCGGCCCGCAGGTTGCCCGACTCCGCGATGAGGCGGTCCCGCCACGTCGACCCGGCAGCGCCACGCAGGCCCTGGTGGGCCTGCCCGGCCAGCTGCCCGTAGAACGCCCCGTGGCGGGCACGCATGGTGTCAGCTTCGCCGGATTCGGCGAGCCGGCTCCTGCCGTACTGCCACAGCGTCTGTAGCTGGCTGAACCTGGCCTCGCCTCCGTCGCCGGGAGCGATGACGAGGGACTTGTCGACCAGCCGGCTCAGGACATCGAGTATCTCGCCGGCGGGCACCTGGTCGTCGGCACAGACGGCCTCGACCGCGCTGAGCCCGCAGCCGCCGGTGAAGGCCGGCCCACAGCACTCCCGGTCCCGTTCCGTCACCAACGGCCAGGTGCACCCAGGTCCGGTCATCGCCGTCCCGGTCCAGCCCGGTCGCCGCCTGGCCGTAGCCGTGCGGTGGTGCTCACGGGGTAGCCCCGATGGGGACGACCATGGCCGCGGCCTCGGTGGCATCGGCGGGCACCGGGGGCTCGGGACGGCGCCAGTCGAGCCCGCCGAGGGTCACGGCGCCGACAACGAGATAGGTCAGCAGGACAACCAGCGCCTGGGCGGTCCCGTTGCCATGGAAGTAGATCGTGTGGTGCAGCAGGATGTAGGCGATGCCACCGCGCCGACCACCGGTTACGGCGAGCCGGTCACGCCGAAGGGCATGTTCCTTGGCACCAGCGTCTGCTGGGCGCTGACCAGGCAGAGCGCGAACAGGG
>CAZORE010000030.1:0-9074 GCA_964581815.1 uncultured Streptosporangiaceae bacterium
GGACCGGGTACTCTGCTGGCAGATCTGAACTTTACTGCCCGCAGATCTTAAGCAAGAGAGCAGCAATTCTAAGGACTAGTGGCCGCAGATCTAAAACGAGAGCTACAGTGATCCTGTGAAGTCGGCCACTGACTACGTTCCCCGACGGGCCGAGGCTCTTGTCTCCGAGGCACTGAGCGACACGCGTGTCGTCATCATCAACGGCGCCCGGCAAGTCGGCAAGAGCACCCTCGCCGAGCGGGTACTCCACAAGGCGCCAAGATGGCAGGCACGGTTCCTCGACGATCCTCAGACGCGCCTGGCCGCAGAGAACGACCCCGTCGGCTTCCTGGAGTTCGACGGGCTGATGCTGATCGACGAGGTCCAGCGAGTGCCTAGCCTTTGGCTCGCGATCAAGAACAGCGTCGACAGGGACCCACGGCCGGGAAGGTTCATCCTGACCGGTTCAGCGCGCTTGCTTGCCCTGCACAGCCTTCCAGACGCGCTGCCCGGCCGGTCGGAAACGGTTGAGCTCTGGCCTCTTTCCCAAGGGGAGATCGACGGCGAGCCGGACGGATTCGTGGACGTGGTGTTCAGCACCGACGCAGGCCTCACCGCCCGCGGCACGCAGCTCCGCCGCAGCGACTACCTGTCCCGCATCGCGCGGGGCGGTTACCCGGCTGCGTTCCAGCGGGATACCCCGAGGCGACGAGACCGGTTCTTCTCCAGCTACATCAACGACATTGTCGTCCGGGACATTAAACAGGTAGCGGACATAGCGCGAGCCGCAGACATGCGCCGCTTGATCGCCCTGCTGGCCAGCCGCTGCGCAAACATGCTCAACATGAGCAAGCTCGCAAGCGAGCTGACGATCTCGGAGCCCACTGTACGGCGCTATATCCAGATCCTGGAAACGATTTACCTCATCCAGTTGATCCCCGCCTGGTCCTCAGGTGCGACCAGGCGGGTGACACGCGCTCCGAAGCTGATGTTCGTCGACACAGGGCTCGCCGGATACCTTCAGACTCGCCGGGCCACCGACCAGTCGGGTGGCTTGACGGAAAACTTCGTCATGGGCGAACTTGCCCGGCAACTTACCTGGTCGGAAACAGCGGCGACCCTCTACCACTACCACGATCGTGACGGCCACGAGGTCGACGCGGTACTCGAGGACAACAGCGGACGCGTGGTCGGCATCGAGGTGAAGTCGGCACAATCCGTGCGAGCGGAAGACCTAGCCGGCCTCCGCTACCTTAAAGAGAAACTCGGCTCCCGCATGCACGCCGGCTATGTCCTCTACTGCGGTACCGAGTCACTGAGCTTCGGCAACGGACTGGGATGCCTGCCCATCTCCTCGCTATGGACAAGTAGGTAGACAAGTAGATCGGCAGCCGGACGAGCCGGTTCAGCTGGGCGGAAGACCAGGAGGGCACCCGCTCGGTGACAAGCAGCCGTTCCCAGTCGAAGCTTGCGGGCCCCAGCAGGATCCGGGTCGCTAAGCGGAACCGCAGACCCGCCCGGTGCGTCCAAATACCGATATTTCAGTGAAGGCGGCGGCGAGTTGACCCGGGAAACCCGGACCGACGACCCGGACGCCGGGACGAGGCATCTGGGGGCAACGATGTCAGGTTCAGGACTTACGGCAACGGGGGCGGATACACCGCAGGGATCGGGTTCACGCCGGAGGCGGTTCACCCTACGGAGCCGCTGGGGCGTGGCCACGGTCGCCGCCGCAGCAGCGATCGCCGGATCGCTTGCCTTCTGGCTCGGCAGCGGGCCGGGCGGAGCGCTTGCGGCCGGCGGCCCGCAGACGACAACCACCCGCCACGGCGAGGTCTGGCTCCAGGGCAAGATCACGCACGACGGGTGCGACCAGTCTGAGGCCCATGTCGCGATCGGGGACGTCGGCTGCTCGATCACCGTGAATGGCTACGCCGTGAGCGTCATCCCCGGCAACATCCGGCTGCAGCATGCGCCCGGCGCGGTGACCGGCCTGGATGCCTCCGCGGACCAGACTGGCAAGCATGCCGATGTCTACGCGCAACTGATCGCCCCGCACTCAGCAACAATCCTCAGCGCGCCGAAGTACTACGCCCGGATCTCCGGCTAGCCCGGAGTGCTACATGTGGTTGCTGGCCGGGCGGGAACGCCTGACCGGCCCGGCGCGTTGAGCAGGCGTGGCCTTGACCGTCGCGTTCTTCCCGGCCTCCCTGGCCCTGGACCGGCTCGGGCCGCGGCTGACCTGGACGGGGCCGGGTCGTGATCATCCGCACCGAGGCATCCGAGGAGGAAAGCGCGTGCCGAGGAGCTATGGGCACCTGACCGGCGAACAGGCCGAGCATTTCCTGGAGCGAGGTTTCGTGACGGTGCGGGGTGCCTTCGACCCTGCTGACGCGCAGCGGTTGCTGGACGATGCGTGGATCCGCTTCGGGTATGACCGTCATGATCCGGCGAGCTGGGCGGAAAAGCGGATCCATCTGTCATCACGTTCGCATGTGGACGCGCGGACGTTCGCGCCTGCCGCCTGGGGGGCGGCCATGGACCTGGTCGGCGGCGAGAGCCAGGTCACGTTGCCTTGGCGGTGGGGCGACAGTTTCATCGCCAATCTCGGGGTGGGTGACGACCGGCCGTGGCAGCCGCCGTCACGAGAGGCCGGAGGGTGGCACAAGGACGGTGATTTCTTCCGGCATTTCCTGGATTCGCCGGAGCAGGCGCTGCTGACTTTCGTGCTGTGGACGGACATGCTGCACAAGGGCGGGGGCACGTTCGTGGCGGCCGACTCGGTGCCGGTGGTGGCTCGCTTCCTCGCCGGGCACCCCGAGGGAGTCCTACAAGAAGACTTTGATTACGTCGAGCTGGTCGCGCAGTGCCACGACTTCGTGGAGATGACGGGCGAGGCCGGTGACGTGGTGCTGCTGCATCCGTACACGCTGCACGCCACGTCGCAGAATGTCCTCGGTGTTGGCCGGATCATCACGAACCCGGCGTTGGCACTGCGCGAGCCGATGAACTTCGATCGGCCGCACCAGGATGACTTCTCCCTGGTGGAGCAGGCAGTTCTGCGCGGGCTTGGCGTGGGTCGCCTCGACTTCGCCCCGACCGCGCCGCGGGAGAACGTGGTCCCCGAGCGTGTACGGCGTCAGCAGGCGCGAGCGACCGCGGAGGATGTGCGGCTGGCCGCGGTCAAGCGCAGGCCTAGTGACTAAGGCTGGCGCTTCAGCTCGTGGCTACGCGCTAGCATTTGTTTGATGGACGAGTTCAAGGCCCGGCGGGTGGTTGACGCCCTCCGCGACCGTGGCGTCAACGCGCACCTGCTCCGCGGCACAACCGAGTTCGGTGTTCGCGTCACGCTATCCGGCGGTCGCGAGGCCGAGTGGGACAATGACGGCACCGCGGGACTCGAAGCCCAGGTCATGCGGGACGGCATGCTCGTCGGGTACGTGCCGCAGATCGAGGGCTCCGAGGATTTCGACGAGGCTCAGATCGTCGACGCCATCGCCAGGACGGACTACGACCAGCCGATTGCCCGCCAGCGCACCGAGGAGCCGCCGCCAGCTCCCCCGCTGACCAGGGAGGGCGGCGTCTTCCGCCGCTTCCTTGACGGCTTCCGTTACCGTTAGGGCCGACGCCGGCTACCGGGCCCCCGCTATTGGACGTGTAGTTCGCGGAGGACGTCACGGGCGGCTTCGGCCAGCTGGATGCCGTCGTCTCCGCGTTTGAGTGCCTGTTGCAGGTAGCCGTCGTCGGCCATCCGCCCGCTCACGTACCGGGCGCGCACCCCGGCGCCGATGCACGCCGAACGCCACCGGCAGAACGCCACCCAGTAGGAAAGGTTCGACACGTCTCGGCCCGAGGCCCGGGCGTAGCGCGCAACCATCTCCGCGCGCGACGGGAACCCAGGGGCAGTGCTCGGCCCTGGAGTGGTGGGCGGGACCTCATCACCTGGGTCCTGCCAGGTCGACGCCAGCCAGCCCAGGTCGGCCATCGGATCACCCGTGGTCGCCAGTTCCCAGTCGAAGACCGCGCGCACGGTGCCGTCGGGGCCGAACGCCATGTTTCCCGGCCGGAAGTCGCCGTGCACGATCCCGATGCCCTGCGCGGGAACGCGCCGGGCGAGCAGGCCGTGAACCTCGTCCAGGAGGGCGAGGCCTTGCGGACTGGTGTGCTCGGCGGTCTCCGGGGCGTGCACTTGCGCATGCCAGCGCCGCAGCTGCCGTTCGACGTAGCCGGTGCGGCGCACCAGGCCCTCCAGGCCGACCTCGGCCGGGTCGAGCGCGTGCAGGGCGACGAGCACGTCGATGACCTGCTCCCCCGCCGTTGCCCGGTCCTCGGGCGCGAGAGCGAGCCCGGCGTCACGGTCGGACAGAACCTGGCCGTCGACATACTCCATCACATAGAACTCGGCGCCGGTGACGTCGGCGTCGGCGCAGTAGGCGAGCGGTTCGGCGACCGGCACCGCCGTCGGCGCCATCGCCGAGATGAACCGCCATTCGCGGCTCATGTCATGCGCGGTAGCCAGCACGCCACCGGTCGGCGGGCGGCGCAGCGCGTAGACCGCGCCTACGGAGTCGGTAAGCCGGTACGTGAGGTTCGACCGGCCGCCTGAGATCAGGTCGAAGTTGACCGGCGGGACTAGGCGGCTGACGTGACCGACGAGCCAGCGGGTTACCTGTTCCGGGTTGATGCCCGCTAGGGCGCGTTCAGTGTCCGGCATACTTCAGCGTCGCACATGCCATGACTCCCTCCATTTCAGGAACGCGGCTCAGCGAGCTTCCAATAGGGCTAGGTGCCCAGCTGGTTGAGGGGCCGCAGCCCAGCCATGGCCCCCGCTCGCGGGGATCAGTTGCAGATGAGAGCCCAGCAAGACGACTTTCTCGCCGCGCGCGGCGCTGTCGGTGGCGATCTCGATCCACCAGAACTTCCCGTAGCGGCCGGCGGCGTCGAGGCGGAGCCGTCCCTGGCGGGCGGCGTGCTCCAGGTCCGCGCGGGGACCGGAGGCCACCCCGGCTACCAGCAACTGCCAGCCCGGACGCCTCATGCGCACGATCCCGGCCGTCATGTCGGTCACCTGGCTGGCTGCGTCTTCCATCACCCAGAACACAGGGACCCTGGCTGCGGCCAGCCGTCGCAGCTTCGCGGCGAGCCACCGCTCATGTTCGGCAACGGCTCTTCGCTCCGCCCGACGCCAGGACCACCGGGCCCTGATCCCCAGGTTCGCGGCGGGGTCCAGGTGACTGACCCCGAAGTCGGTACTCATCTTCCTCCGTTCATAAGGCATGCAGGTCAATGTCATGTACGGAATACATGTACTCTGTACATGGTGTCTTCCGCGGACCGGGCTTGTCAAATCCATTACTGCCAGACTGGCTGAATAAACAGCTTCGAGCCGTTGACAGCCGCGGGCGCCGAGCGCGTGGACGGCCGCTGGAGCTTTACCGGGGACTTGCGAGGTCCGAGAATGGCACGGAAGCGCGCTATTTCGCAGATGCGTCGTCCTCGGGCGGGGTTGCCTGGTTGGGGAACTCGGCCGTTTCCGTGAGGTGGATCCAGGTCTGGGAGGATCCTGGGCGGTCGGGGCGAGGGCGGGATTCGGTGCGCCAGGCAGAGCCCTGCGGGCCCAGGATCGCGATCAGCGCCGGGAGCACGACCGGGCGGGCCCAGTCGAAGCGGTTGCCGACGACCTCTTCCGGCGGCGCGGCCTGAGCGAGCCATGCCTGGACCCGGCCCCAGGACAGGCCCTCGGTACTGGACAGGTAGCGGGCGAACTCTGGCCGCTTGCGCAGGGCGTTGATCGCCGCCGCACGGTAGGCGGCCTCCACGTCGGTCGGGCCGGGGGCGGCGGCCGCCGCGTCCGCCGCCAGTTCTTCCAGGACCAGGTCTACCCCGGACCGGGCGGCGGGACGGTCGTCTCGGCCCGCGCTCCTGCCCACAGCACCGGTGCTCGCATCTGAAGAACCGGCACTGGTGCTCGCGCCCGCGGCGGCCAGCGCGGAGCGGAACGTCGCCCGCAGCCGGGAGGCGTAGCAGTCGACCGCGTCCCCGTTGTAAGCCGGGTCGCGCAGGATGCGGTTCTCGGCCTCGAAGCTCAGCACGCGGATCGGCAACGGGTAGGGTCGCGCGCCGCGGTCGGTGCCGGCGGCGCTGGACCAGAAGATCCCATGGCCGACCAGCGGCTCGTTCAGCAGGGTCGCGAGCAGGTCATCGGAGAAGTGCGCGTTGGCGCGCTTCAGCGCGATCAGGTCCCCGGCGGACAGCAGGTGGAACACGAAGAAGTTGTCGCCCTGGCTGAGCAGTTCCGCCGGGATGCTGCCCGGCTGCTGGGTGACCAGGACCGCGCCGAGACCGTACTTGCGGCCCTCCTTCACCCACGAAACGAACGGGCTGTCCTCCGCAGCAGCCGAGCCCGAGCCGCCGGCCCCGAGTACGGCCTGGGCCTCTTCTATCACGGCAATGCACGGGACGTTATGCGGAATGGCCTTGGTGAATTCTCGCTGGTTGTGGGAGAAGATCTCGGCGAGGATGATGCTGGCCAGTTGCAGCCCGCGCTGCCCGCGCAGCTGGGAGATGTCCACGACGCACAGTTTGCCGGCCCGCAGCGCCGTCATTATGGCGCGCAGCAGCTGGCTCGACGGGTCGTGGAGCGCCTCAACGATGCGCGTCATGTTGGAGATGATCGCGTTGGTCTGCAATTCCTCGTTCGCGGTCTTGATGCCGCACAGGCGGCGGACCTCCGCCGGGTCTGCCTCGTAGCGGTGGGCGGCGATCAGGTCAACGAGCGAGCGCCAACGGTCGGGGCCGAGTGACTTGAGCTTGGTGACGTTCTGCTGGTCCTGGCGGTCGGCCGGGAGCGCGATGCCGATAACGCGCTGCGCCGAGAGCTGGCGGATGTCGAGCCTCACGGAATCCACGACGAAGGACCCGTAAGCAGGACTCGGCGGCTGCTGGGAGGTGAATACGACGGTTCGCTCGGTCAGCGCGGCGACGTCGGCCAGGCCGGGGCGGCCGTCGGAATCAGGCCAGAAGTACTCGCCGTCCGGGTCGAAGATGATGGTGCCGACGGGAGTGGGGCCGTTTCGCGAGGGGAGTACCGGGCTGCCCGCGTACAGGCGCGAGAAGAGCAGCTTGATCAGGTTGGACTTGCCGAAGCCCGCGCGAGCGAAGACGAAGGTACGGCGGGACACCAGCTGCGCCGCCTGGAAGCGCGGCAGGATCGGCGGGTGCAGGACCACCATCCAGTCCTCGGGCTGGCCGCGCGGGTCGTCGCCGGCGTAGACGAACTCGCCGAAGGCCAGGAACCCGATCTCGGCGGCGGCGGTGTCGCTGGCGGCAGTGCCGATTCCCTCGGGGCCGGACGCGTTCGCCACCTCGCGCAGGACCTCGGGTGAGCACAGGGCAACCTTCGCCCCGACGTGCGGCAGCCTGCGGTGACTGGGGACGAAGACCAGCTTGTCGCCCACCAGCCGCTCCACGCCAAGCACCCGGATGTCGACCCGGTACTTCAGGTACTGGTCGCGCAGCTCGTCGGGGATGGGCCGGTCGTCGCGCATCGCCCGGATGGCGTAGTCCTCCCCGATGGGAGAGACCAGGCGGCCCTCGGCGGCCACGGACGTGATCCGGCCAAGCACCGCCTCGTTCTCGTGCTCTAGCTGGACCAGGACGAACTGGCCGTGCATGGGGATCGCCTGGAGCTCGTCGCGATAAGGGAGCACCAGGTCAGCGTGAAACTCCATGCCGCTGGCGGAGAAGCCGCGGAAGACGCCGACGACGGCGTCGGGGTGGAAGAGCCGCATAACCCGTATCGCCGCGCCGCGACGTTCTGCGTGGCGAGCAGCAGCGCGTCAACGATATGCCTCTTGCCGTCGCCGACGTGCTCGCGGACGGCGTCGACCAGGCCGTCCTCGATGATGTCGAGGTCCAGCTCGGCGACCCGGGAGTGCGCGTCGGCCTGCTGGAGGCTGAACGGGTAGAACGGCACCGGGAACCCGGCGGCCGCGTCGGCCTGCAGGTGGCCGAAGACGGCCTGCGCGTCCTGCCGTTGCCATGCGAGCAGGTCCGCGGTCCAGACGGGATCACCCGCATGGGGGCCGAAACGCACGAAGTACATCGCCCCGATGTTCTCCGTCGTCCGCCCGCCCGGCTCGTCGTCGCCCGGCTCGCGCACGTAGTCGGCATCTGCGCGGTAGACGCGCTCCTGGAGCTCGTGCGGGACCGGCACGAAACACGGCGTGCCCTGGTCGAAGATCCCCGCCAGCGACATGGCGAGCCGGTAGTGATCGAGCACCTTGGTCTTCTTGGCCAGCCCGGCGAGCCAGATCCGCCTGCGGTTGTCCTTCGCTTGCCGGTCGATGGCCTGCTTCATGAGCTCGCCGAGCCGGGCGAGGGTATCGCCGGCGAAGATCGTGGTACGCAGCAGGCCGTCGCGCACGATGAGCGTGTCGGCGGCGAACTCGTGGCTGGTGATGAGGTCATGCAGCGTGGCCCACTCGCACAAGTCCCGGTAGGTCTTGACCCATCCCCGGTTACGGACGGTCATCATGCTGGAGAGGTCGCTGAGGCGCTGCGCGCCCAGGTCGTCCATGAGCTTCCCGAGGACGGTGCCGTCGTCTCGGTGGCGGCGGCCGAGCTCGTCGATGTCGGTGGCGGGCGACACTACGTCCAGGAACAGCTCCTTGCCCTGCGAGTCCACGACCCGGATGACCTGCAGCTCGAACGGGTTGAACGCGACCGAGTTGTTCCCGCCGTCGGCCGCGGTCAGCGCGACGGCGGTGGCGGTGCGCGGCCTGATCGGGCGGACGTGCGGTGCGAGGCCGACCGCCTGCTTCACGAGCTCGTCGAGGACCCTGGCCTCAAGCGCGGCCTGAGCACGGATCTTGCGCCGCAGCTCGGGAAGCTGCTCGGAAGTGAACAAGTGCCCTCCAGACGTCAGCCCGGTGCCGTCACGCCGCGGCCGGCTTGCGCAGTGTCAGGTCAAGGAAGAACGGCGTTGAGACCCACTCGTAGCCGACGTGTTTCGCGGCCCGAAGATCACTGACCAGGTCGTCGATCTGCTGCCCGGTCGCGATCCCCGAGGCGACCGCACGTTCCCGTGCCGCAAG
>CAZORE010000030.1:9174-12891 GCA_964581815.1 uncultured Streptosporangiaceae bacterium
AACTCCACGTTGTCCAGTCGCAGCGCCGCCATGACCGACCGGGCCCGCTGGATGGCCAGCTCGTTGACGTCGACGCCGACCACCCGCCCGGCCGGGCCCACCATCTCCGCCATGACGGCCAGCCCGCCAATGGGGCCGCAGCCGCATTCGATGACGTGCCAGCCTTCCCGCATACCGACCCGGCCGAAGGCGGACCTGGCCATCTCCCTGGTGGCCTCGGCGACGCCAAGCAGTCGCCGGAGATCTTCATCGTTGCCGTCGAGGATGTAGCGCCTGACTCGCTCCCCGATCGCTTCAGCCACGACCGGACCTACCGAAAGTCACGCAGCAAACACTAACTTGCGTCTCGGCGGACTGTAAATCCACGCGGGGCCGCTATGCGCCGGTGAGCAGTTCGACTACTGGGGCGAACGCGCCCGCGAACATGGCGTTGACCGACAGGTAGGACACCCCGCTGCGGTCGCGCCGTCGCAGCAGCGTGTCGGCCATCTGCCGGGGGGAGCCGGTGAGCACGGTGATCGAGCCGGCGCGGATCAGCTCTCCGGGGTCGGCACCGAGCCAGGACCCGGCCTGCGGCGGTATGTCGTCGCCGACCAGGGCGATGTTGACGTTGAGTTCGAGCCGGTCGAAAGCGTCGGCGGCGATCGCGCGGAGCTGGCCGGACGTGGCCGCTAGGTCGTCGTCGGTGCTCTGCGGGGGCAGGCCGAGGGCCAGGATGTCGGCCTCGCTGGCGGCCAGGCGCATCATCCGCGGCCCGGTGCCGGCCAGCAGCACGGGCGGCCGGGGCCGTTGCCCGCCGCGCAGGGCGTCGTATCCGGATGCCTCGTCCGACCCGGCGTAGCGGGCGCGCACGGCCGCCAGGGTCTGCTCGACGCGGCTGACCCGTGCGGCCGCGGCACCGAAGGGCAGTCCTAGCCGCGCGGCGTCATGCGCCGCGTCGGGCCGGCCCGCGCCGAGCCCGAGTTCGAACCGGCCGCCGCTGAGAACGTCCAGGCTGGCGGTCTCCCAGGCCACGGTGCCCGGGGTTCGCAACGGGGCCGCCAGCACGTAGCTGCCGAGTCGCAGGATGCTGGTCGCGGCGGCCGCGGCGCTTAGCGCCTGGAACGGGGCGAGCAGGCCGGTGCCGTCGGGGCACAGCAGGGTGGAGAAGCCGAGCTGCTCGATACGCTGCGCCGTCGCCGCCCACTCGGACCCGTTCCGGCCGAAGCCGGCGACCGCGCCGAACCGGAAACGGCGGCCGGAACTGCCGTTCGTCATTTCTGATACTCCTTGCTTGTGGCGGGTGACCGGGACCCAGGCCGGCCGCTACCAGGCGTCCCGGCGGGCGTACAGCGGACGGAAGACACCGGTCACGGCAGACTTCCGGCCTCGCTGTTCATCTCGCGTCCTCCGACCACCATAAGTTTGACGTCTAATGCTTCGAAGTCTAAGTGTTATCGGCGGCGGGGGCAAGCCGGGAATCAGAACCGCCCCGGGCTTCGCGGAGTCTCCGCGGAACCCGGGGCGGTCAAGATCACGCCTGTGCGCGTGCTTATGGCCGGTGACCTGGCTAGTCGTGATCGGCGAAGCTGACCTGAACGGTCAGTTCGCCGGTGCCGCGGATGACGTTGAGCTCGATGCCGCCGCCCGGTGCGACGGCCTGGAGTGCTTCGAACAGGTCGTCGGGGGTGCGTATCGGGCGGCCCGCGGCCGCCACGATCAGGTCGCCCTGGGCGAGACCTGCGCGCGCTGCCGGGCTGTCGTCCTCCACGCCGCGGATGAGCAGGCCATCGGTTTCCGGCAGGCCGACGGCGCGACGCAGTCGCTTGGCCACGTGGTTCGGCGCGATGGCCACGCCGAGCCTCGGCGCTTGTGCTGATTCCCCGCGGGCGAGCGCGTCGGCCCGGCCCCGTAGTGCCTCGTCGGCGGGTATGGCCAGGTAGAAGCCCTCGCCGAGGCGGTTGGTATTGATCCCGAGCAGCTGTCCCGCGGCGGTGAGAACCGGACCGCCCGAGGAGCCGGGCAGCAGCGGGGCGGTGTGCTCGAGGCTGCCGGTGATCCGCTGGCCCCGGGGACCGCGGAAGGTCCGCTCAGTGCCTGAGACGAACCCGAACGTCACCCGCAGCCCGCGGCCCCCTGGGTTGGCCAGGGCGAAGACCGGCAGCCCGATCTCCACGCCCGCGCCATCGGCCCATGGCAGCGCGGGGACCGCGCCGGTGTCGACGCTGATGACGGCCAGGTCGCCGTCGATGTCGCGCCCGGCCACCGTTCCGTCCGCGGCGCGCCCGTCGGCGAAGGTGACCGTCACCTGGTCGCCGCGTACGTTGTGCGCGTTGGTCAGGACCTTGCCATCGCCGAGCACGACGCCTGAGCCTGCCCCCCAGCGCTGCCCGATGCCCACGACCGAGGTCCCGGCGCCTTGGGCCAGCTGCCTGATGCTTGCCCCGATCTCATCGAGGATCGCCATGTTGCCACCTCCAGTAAGTAGTAACTTGCAAATTACTATTAACTGGTCAGAAGTCAACGGGGCTACGATCAGCCCATGGCTGAATCCGAGTTGGAACTCTCACCGCTCGCCGAGGCGCTCGCCCGGGTCGGCGACCGTTGGACACTGCTGGTGGTGGAAGCGCTGCTATCCGGCCCTCAGCGGTTCAACGAGCTTCTCAGCCTGATCCCCGGCATCGCCGCGAACATCTTGTCGACGCGCCTCAAGCAGCTCGAACGCGACGGGCTGCTGATCGCCCGGCCCTACTCCCAGCGCCCACCGCGGGCCGCCTACCAGCTGACCGCGGAGGGCAGGGAACTCACCGGCGCGCTCCGGCTGCTCGCGCAGTGGGGGACCCGGCACGCCGATGCGGCGGACGCCCCGCGTCACCTCACCTGCGGTACCCCGATCGAGGCCCGCTGGTACTGCCCGACCTGCGACCAGCTCGTTGACCACCAGCCGGACAACACCCAGCAGATGCACTACTTCTAAGCGGCAGATCGCCACATGCCGGGGAAGCCGGCCGCCTCCTACGACTGGGCGTAGGCCGGCACGCCGTCGTGCGCTGGCCGGCTCGCGAGGCCGGGAGCCGGCTCGTCCCGGGTACGGAACTCAGCCGGGGCGGTGACCTGGAAGCGGTACCCCAGCGCGGCCAGTTCCCCCTGGAACCTCGCGATTGACGCGTCGTCCAGGTGCGCCCGCCAGCCGTACGACGGCGAGCAGCTGTAAGCGAGCAGCTTGCCGGGGTACTGCGAGTGGATGACGCAGGCGAACGCGCGGGCCGCGCCGAGGTCCGGCGCCGGGGTCTCCAGCCACAGCAGGTCGGCGTAGGGCGCGAACGCGAGCGCGCGCGTGCCGCACGCGTACAGCCCCGGCTCCATCCGGTAGAGCCCGTCCGCGGTCCGCTCGCCGGTCAGGAACTCATGATCCCGCTCATCGGTGTCGGACGTCAGCAGGGACGCGGCGCGCGCGCCGGTCCGCGCGATCACCAGCGCGGGGACGTCGAGCGCGTCGGCGGCGAGCCGGGCCGCGGTCAGCGTCTCGATGTGCGCGGCGGTCGGGACAAGGACCCGCTGGCCGAAGTGCCCGCCCGGGCCGCCCGCCGGCAGCTGGTCGTCGAATCGCACGCCGGCCGCGCCCGCCTCGATCATCGCCTTCATGAGCTCGAACGCAGCCGGCGCGCCGCCGACGCCGGCCTCGGCGCCGACCACGACCGGGGCCAGCCGCCCGGTCAGGTTCCCGTCCGCCGCCTG
>CAZORE010000030.1:12991-30815 GCA_964581815.1 uncultured Streptosporangiaceae bacterium
CCCGTCCGCCGCCTGGCCGCCCGGCCGGTAGATGGCCTGCGCCCCCGCACTGGCGGCCTGGACCGCCTGGCTGCCGGTGACCGCGCCGAGCGCCCGCACCCCGTCCCGGCGGTTCAGGAGGTCCCAGAGCCGGCTGGCGCCGCGCCGGGCAACGCTGTGCTGCTCCCCCGCGATGCGGCCGCGCAGCCGGATCACGTGCTGCGCGCTGTAGTGGCGCGCGATCCCGGCCCAGCGGGGGCGGGTGTCCCACTCGCGCTGCAAGAGCGCCGCCTGCTCGCCGATCGCACTCATGCCGATCACGCCTTCCTGGTTACGACGGCCGCGCCGGGCTGCCTGACTGGCCGGCTGGCCGTGAACCCATGGTGCGGTCCGACCGCGCGAACTGACGTCACCTCACCTATTAAATTTTTCTCGTTTTTTCCAAATCGGCTACCGACTTCATTCTTACAGCGAGAAATTCAGCGAAAATTGGTCTAGATCAAAGGTCTAGGCCACTGCCAGGTCGCGTTACGCCGCCTTGAGGCGCTTGCGTTCCGCCGCTACGATCGCGTGCCGCAGTTCGGCCTCCGAGCTGGCGTCGACCGCGTCCGGCGCCGCGTTCGCCATGTCGCTGCGGCGCGCGTACTCGTCGAACGCCTCGCGCTTAGCCGATAGCAGTTCGAGTACCCGCTGGTCGACGCTGTCCTCGCACAGCAGCCGGTGCACGTCCACCGGGCGCACCTGGCCCATCCGGTGCGCCCGCGCGATCGCCTGCTCCTCGCTCGACGGGGTCAGCTGCGGCTCGGCGATGATGATCACCGACGCGGCCTGGATGTTCAGGCCCACGCCGCCCGCCTGGATCTGGGCGACCAGCACCGCCGGCCCTCCTCCGTTCGTGAGCTCGTCCACCATCGCCTGGCGGTCGGCCGGCGGGATGCCCCCGGTCAGCGGGCCGATGATCCGAATGCCCGGGACGCCGTCCCGGCCTTTCAGTACCTCGGTCACCGTCTCGAGCACGTCACGGAAGTACGAGAACACGATGACCTTGCGCCCGCCGTCGGCTGCCTCGCCGACGATCTCCGTCAGCCGCCGGAGCTTCTGCGATCCCTTGACCGTTCCCGGGTCGAACGCGGCCCGGCGCATCGCCATGAAGTTCCCGTCGAGGACCGCGTTCCGGTACGCGCGCAGCGCCACTCCCTCGAGCGCGACCCACTCCTGCGTCTCCAGCCGGGCGGGCAGCTCGCTCAGCACGTCTTCCTGATTGCGCCGCAGGTAGACCGGCGCCACCTTTTCCCGGAACCGGGTGCCGTCAAGCGACTCATCGCTGAGGTCAAGCTTCCCGGCGACCTCCGGGCGCAGGTGCCCGACCAGGACCCGGAACTCCGCCACCTTGTTCTCCATCGGCGTGCCGGTCAGGAACAGCACCCGCCTGCTGCGGGCCGCCCACTCGCTGACCGCCTGGGTGCGCAGCGCGTTCGGGTTCTTGGCGTAGTGCGCCTCATCGACGACGAGCATCGCCACCGGTACGTCAAGGTTTTCCGGCATCGCCCGCAGCGCCTCGAACGTCGTGACCGCGACACCGCCTCCGGCCAGCCATTCCTGGGTAGCCACGCTCCGTTTAGTACCTGGAAGATGGAGGCGGCGGACATCGAGCAGCGTGTGCCGCTCCACCTCGCGCGTCCAGTTGATGACCACGCTCGCCGGGCAGACGACCAGGAAGTGCGTCGCGCCCTTGGCCGCCAGGTGGCAGATCGCGGCGAGCGACTGCATCGTCTTGCCCAGGCCCATCTCGTCGCCGAGGATCACCCGCTCCTGGACCAGGGCGAACTTCGCGCCGAACGCCTGGTAGCCGCGCAGCGGCGTCTTGAGCAGTGACTGGTCAAGTGGGAATACGCGGACCTGCTCGGCGATGTCGGCGGGGAGGAATCCCTGGCTGGCCTCCCTGGCCGGGTCGAGTTCCGCGACCTCGATCAGCAGGCCGTTATAGGTGACGGGGCGGGCGAGGTAGTCGTTCCACAGCCGGGTGGCCCGCTGGTCCTTACCGGCTTTCTCCAGCTCCACTTCGGCTTTAGCCAACCGCTTGCGCGCCGTGGTGACGGACTTGGCGCTCAGGATGGCGTCCAGTTCGGTGAGGGCGTCGTGGGCTTCGGCCTTCTTGCGCGCGGAGAACGTGAACAGCATCCGCCCCCGGCTCGCACCGCGGGCCGCCAGGTCAAGGCGACTGCCGATCTCGCTGGCCAGCGGGCTCAGGTCCGGGCCTTTCATCGCGGACCTGGCTCGCTCGTAACGGCGCAGCGCGGCGATGAGCGCGGTCTGCTCGGGGGTCCGGGCATCCGGGTCGATGCGAACGCGGATGGCTTCCCTGACGGACTCCCGCAGCTGGACGGCGGCGGACACGATCCGCTTGGCGGACCGGCGGCGAACCCCGGGGATTCGGCCGAGCTCGCCCGCTCCCGCGGCGAGGACCTGGCCGGCCGTTTCCAGGCCCGCGTCAATGAGGGGGGAGAACGTGACCTTCTTCTGGATAAGGTCCCGGAGGCGGTCCACCGGCATCACGTCAAGCGCGTCGGCGAGCATCCGGTCGCGCACCGCCTCATACGCGTGCCGCGCGACCTCGCGGGCCTCCCCCGGCGCGGCCAGGACCGCCTCAATCGCGTCGTGGACCGCCCGGCCGTCGGCGACGACGGCCCGGGCCGCCTTCCCCGGGCGCAGCGGCTCGGCCTCAATGAACGTGTCCTGCGCCGACTCCGGGTCCCTCGTCAGTCCTGCCGTCCGCGCCACCGTGGTGAGATCCTCCGTATTAGAACTGACAATCGGACCACTGATCACGATAGCGGATATCGCCGGTACACCGGGAGTCTCGCTAGATTCTCTGAGAGAACCTAAACAGGGAGGTGTTTATGGAACCAGGCCAGTGGCCGCTGCGGCGTCCGTTGAAGCGGCACGAAAGCCACGTGGCGGAGCAGATGGCGACACGGGCGGCCGGGCTTGCCCGGGATTCCCATGCCCGCACCCGGCACGCAGCGGTCCTGATGAGAGACGACAGCCTGCTGGGCTGGGGAATCAACGGCGTGCCGTTCCCTGGAGAGGACCACTGCTACTGCAAGGTCGCTGAGTTCGGCAACCACGACATGTGCCGGACCCACGCCGAGCAGCGGGCGATCACGCTGGCGCGCGAGGGTGACGGCTGGCGGATGCTGCCCGGAGCCAAGCTGGTCTACGTGCGCCTGGAGGCGGACGACTCGGTGCGGCTGGAAAACCCGCACTTCTGTCCCCGCTGCAGCCGGCTCGCCTTGTCCCTCGGCGTGGCGGAGTGGATCTTCGCGCTGTCCGAGGGCCTGGTCGGCTATTCCTCCGCCGACTACGACGCCATCTCACAGCTCAGCTGGTTACCCCGAAATAGTCGGGCAGCATCATGGCGGTCTCGCTCGGGGCGGGCGGGCACTTGACCGGTGTCGAGGTGACACCGATGATGACCCGCCCGCCACCGAAGGACGCCGGCACTCCGCGTTACGTGTTGTGGATGGTGATGCTGGTGGTCAGCCGGCCGGCTGCGGGACGATCCGGATGTACGGCTTGGGCTCATCCCAGCTGCCGAAAATCTCCTTGGCCTGGTCGTTGGAGACGGAACCCGCGATCACGACGTCCTCGCCCTGCTTCCAGTTCACCGGCGTGGCGACCTTGTGCTTGGCGGTCAGCTGCAGGGAGTCGATCACCCGCAGGATCTCGTCGAAGTTGCGGCCGGTCGTCATCGGGTAGAGCATGATCATCTTGATCTTCTTGTCCGGGCCGATCACGAAGACGCCGCGCACGGTCTGGTTGTCGGCGGCCGTGCGGTCGTTCGGGTCGCCGCTGACGTCAGCGCCCAGCATCCCGTAGGCCTTGGAAACGGTGAAGTCCGCGTCGCCGATCATCGGGTAGTTCGGGGCGGTGCCCTGCGTCTCCTCGATGTCCGCGGCCCAGGCGGCGTGCTTTTCGACCGGGTCGACCGACAGCGCCATGATCTTCACGCCGCGCCGGTCGAACTCCGGCTTGACGGCGGCCATGTAGCCAAGCTCGGTCGTGCAGATCGGCGTGAAGTCCTTCGGGTGCGAGAAGAGCACCGCCCAGGAGTCGCCGATCCACTCGTGGAAGCTGATCGCGCCATCGGTGGTGGCGGCGGTGAAGTCGGGAGCGGTGTCACCGATCGTCAGGCTCATCGTGGTTCTCCGTTACAGGAAGGTAGGCCAGGCGCCGGATGGCGCACGGACTTGCTTTCGTCCAAGACAATACTGACCAGGGCCGTCAACCCGCCGCCCGGCCCGATGAGCCGTAGAGCCGCAGCAGGGAGCGGACGGTCTCGGTGATCGCCGGCTGCCCGGCGGACAGGAAGTCGGCTTGCTTGTGCGAGCCGACCAGGTCGTGCACGGACTCGTGGCCGGACCACGAGCGCGTCCGCTCCAGCACCGCGTCCAGGAAGGCGCGCTTTAGCCGGGTGCCCACGTTGAACTTCGCGACGCCCAGGCTGATCGCCGTGGCGACCGAGTCCGGCGGGAACCCCGTCCCGCCGTGGACGGCCAGCGGTACGCCGACCGCCGTCCGGATGGCCGCAAGCCGCTCGAGGTCGATCTCCGCCTGGTAGGCCGTCAGCAGGTGCACGTTGCCGACCGCGACCGCGAGGCAGTCAACGCCCGTGGCGGCCACGAATTCGGCCGCCGCGCCGGGGTCGGTCATGGCGGCATGGCTGTCATCGACCGCGCCGTCCCGGTAGTCGGGCAGGCTGCCGAATTCCGCCTCGACGGCCACGCCGGCCGTACGAGCGGCGTCCACCAGCTTGGCCACGGCGTCGCGGGCCTCCGGTACCGGCCACCGGTGGCTGTCGATCATCACGAAGTTGAATCCGGCGTGCACCCCCCTGACCGCCTGCTCGAGCGTGTGGGTCTCGTTGAGCAGAAAGGCAGCTGGTACCCGGCAGCCTTCAAGCAGGGCCCGGCCGCTTGCTCCAAGGAACTCGATGCCGCCCGCGTCAAGCCACTCGTCCGTCAGCATCGTGGCGCCGAAACCGACGATGACGGGGGCGTTCTCGGCCTCGGCGGCCGCCAGCACGGCCTCGAGGGAGTAACTGTCCCAGCTCTCGAAGTAGCCCAGGGCGTAGCCGCCCGCGCGGGCGGCGGCGAGCAGGTCCGGAGCGGGGACCAGTGGCATCAGGAACTCCCTTGCTAACGACGGTCAAGAGGAACGGAGGCCAGTTGCACGCGGCCGGCCGCGGCGAGCGCCTCGTCCCGGGTGAAGACCGTGCCCGTGCAGCCGAGCCCGCGGCACACCGAGCCACCGAGCGCGGCCGCGAACCGCAGCCGCTCCTGCGGGGGCCAGCCTTCGATCAGGCCGTAGATGATCCCGGCGGTGAAGGCGTCCCCGGCGCCGGAACCGTCGACCGCCTCGACCGGGAACGGCCGTACCCGGATCACGCGACCAGGGTCGGCGTACACGGCGCCGTCGGCGCCGCAGGTGATGACGACGGACGCGCAACCCCAGTCCAGCAGGGCTTTGGCCTGATCCGCCGGGTTGTCAAGGCCGGTGACCAGGCGCGCCTCGTCCTCGTTCGGCAGGAAGCAGTCGACGTACGGGAGCACCGGCCGGAGCGCATGGACCGGGTCGTTCGCGCCGCGGGGCACGACGACGTCGAGCAGCGTGGCGGTCCCTCGCGCGCGCGCCCCGGCGAGCAGGTCCGTGACCCCATCGCGATCCAGCCCGGGAAGGGCGAGGTAGCCGCCGATCGCCAGGACGCGCGCGCCGGGGAGCACGGCCGCGATGTCCGCGGCCTCCAGTTCGGCGTTGGCCCCTGGAACATGGATGTACCGCCGGTCCTCGCCGTCGACGGGCAGGATCACGGTCTGCGACGTGGCGGACCGCCGCGCGGTCGAGACGCCGTCGACCAGGACCCGCTTGCGCGCGAGGCGGCTTCGCAGCCAGGCACCGTATTCATCATCGCCCACCTTGCCGACCAGCCCGGCGCGGACGCCGAGGCGAGCCAGGATCACCGCGGTGTTGACCGCGCAGCCGCCGGCGTCCAGCAGGAAACCGTCGGAAATCACGAGCTCTCCGGGCCGGGGCAGGCTCGCGAGCGGCGCGACGAAGAGGTCGGCGATGACCAGCCCCGCGCAGACGACCGCCGGGGCTTGGTGCAGAGCGGGGGCCGGGGGGGCTTCGCCACCGCTCACGGCCTGTCTCCGGTCTGATCGAATGCCCAACGTGCGAGAATATGATCAGTTTGGCCTTCGACGCCGCCGGCGTCAACCACGTCCTCGGGAAGGGACCGGCGCCACATGACCGATGCTTCGCCAGCCGGCACCGCGCCAAGATCGCCGGGCCGGCAGCCGGTGTCCGTGGAAATGCTCGTGAGGGTCGCCTCGATGTACTACCTCGAAGACATGACCCAGGATCAGATCGCCACGCAGCTTGGCCTGTCCAGGCCCAAGGTCTGGCGCCTGCTGCGGCAGGCGAAGGAAACGGGCGTCGTCGAGATCACCGTGAACCTCCCCCCGTCGCTCGCGATGCCGGTGGAGACCGAGCTGATGTCACGTTTCGGCCTGTCCGGGGCCATCCTGGTAGCCGACCAGCACGACGAGTCGGCGATCCGCGCCCAGGTTGGCCGGGCGGCGGCCGGGCTACTCGACCGGCTCCTGCCCGACGGCGGCACGCTGGCGATCGGGATGGGGCGCAACGTCAAGGCGGTCAGCCAGCAGGCCAGCGGCCTGCATCCGCGCCGCTGCACCGTGGTCAGCGGGATCGGCGGCTCGGCCCAGGTCGGCGAGGGCCTCAACTCCACTGACATCGCCACCCGGTTCGCCGACGCCCTGGGCGGCAAGGCCGAGGGCATCTATGCGCCCGCCTACGCGGCGAGCGAGGGCGTGCGGGATGCCTTCCTGACGCACGCCGACATCGGCCGGACCATCGGGCACGCCCGCGGCGCCGACCTCGCCATCGTCGGCGTGGGTGACGCGACCGGCGATTCCCTGGTCGTCAGCCTCGGCTGCATCACGGCGAAGGACATGGCGCGGATGCGCAAGGACGGCGCCGTCGGGGACATCCTGGGCGGTTTCTTCAACGTACGGGGCGAGCCGGTCGCCGAGTGGATCGAGAACCGCGTGGTGGGCCTGACCCGCGAGGATCTCCGTAAGATCCCGGCCGTGATCGCCGCGGTGTCGGAGGAGGCGAAGTCGGCCGCCGTGCTCGGCGCGCTCAGCTCCGGACTCGTCCACACCCTGGTCACCTCGGTCGGCGTGGCGCGGCGGGTGCTTGAGCTCGCCGACCGGCCCCGCTAAGCACGGTTCCGCTGAACACGGGCCCGGGCGGCTCCTCGTCAGCGCTCAAGCTCCGCGCAGACCGCGGTCAGGAACCGGGCCGCCGCCGCGCCGTCCACCGTCCGGTGGTCGACGGTCAGCGCAAGGTCCAGTTGCGGCACCGCGGCGATGCCGTCCGCGGTGACGGCCGGCCGCTCCACGACCCGGCCGACCGCGAGGATCGCCGTCTGGTCCGGGTCCACGATCGCCGCGAACCGGTCGACGCCGAACATGCCCAGGTTGCTCAGGGTCATCGCCGCCGGGGCGGTGAAGACGGCGGACAGCCGGCCACGGCGCCCTTCAGCCACCGCCCGCCGCGTCGTGACCGCGAGTTCCTCGAGACCGAGCCGGTCGGGTTCCGGAATGGTCGCCACGATCAGGTTGTCGTCGGCGGCGATCGCCAGGCCCACGTGGCAGTGCGCCAGGGCCAGGAAACGTGGCCCGTCGTCGCGCCAGACGCGGTTCACCTGCGGCATCGCCCGCAGCGTGGCGGACGCCGCCTGCAGCAGCACATGCGTGAGCGTTACCCCGTCAAGACCGGCCGCGCGAGCCAGGGCCGGCCGCGCGTCGACGGTCCTTGACACGGTGAACTGGGGCACGGCGGCGGCGCGGGACAAGCGCGCCGCGATCGCCCGCCGGTGCGGTGGCACCAGGTCGGTTGCCCCGTCCTCGGTTGCGCCGCCGTCGGTTGCGCCGCCGTCGGTTGCGCCGTCCATCGCCGCCAGCACGTCCCGGCGTTCGATCCGCCCGCCGGGACCCGATCCTGTGACCCGCGCCAGGTCGATACCTTGCGCACGGGCAAGCACGCGGGCGGCCGGGGTGGCGGGCAGCCGCGGTGCGGAACCGGCCAGCGGGATTGCCTCGTCAGGATGGCCGATCCAGGCGACCACCGTCCCGGCGCTCACCGTCTCGCCCGGCCCGGCCAGGCAGCGCAGCAGCGTTCCCGAGACGGTGGCTTCGATTTCCAGCTCGGCCTTGTCGGTTTCCGCCTCGAACAGCGGCTCCCCCTCGGCGACCTGATCGCCTTCCGTCTTCAGCCAGGCGGTCAGCCGCAGCTCGTCACTGGTCTGCGCCAGCGCCGGCATGCGGATCGGGGTCGCCATCTACGCCACCGCCTCCCTGACGGCGGCGACGATATCGGCCACCTGCGGCAGCAAGGCCTGTTCAAGGACCGGCGCGGCGGGTGCCGGGGCATCCTTCGAAGCCACGCGCTTGATCGGTCCCTCGAGGTAGGCGAGGCACTCGTCGGCGGCGCGGGCCGCGATCTCCGCCCCCCAGCCGCCGGTCAGGCTGTCCTCATGGACCACGACCAGCCGGCCGGTGCGGCGCACCGAGCCGAAGATCGTGTCGCCGTCCAGCGGCAGCAGGGTGAGCGGATCGATGACCTCGCACTCGATGCCCTCGCGGGCGAGCAGCTCGGCCGCCGCCAGGGACCGGTACAGCGACACGTGGGTCGCCACCAGCGTGACATCGGCGCCCGGCCGCTTGATCACCGCCTTGCCGATCGGCACCAGGTACTCCTCCGCGGGGACCTCGGCGGTCAGGTCGAGACCGCCCGCCGCCTCCCGCCCCTTGCTGCCGTACAGCAGCTTGTGCTCGAACACCAGCACCGGGTTGTCGTCGCGGATCGCGCTCTTCAGAATGCCCTTGGCATGGTAGGCATCCGACGGCGCCACCACCTTGAGGCCCGGCACGTGGACGAAGTAGCTCTCCGGGCACTGGCCGTGCTGCGCTCCCCGGGTGGTCGCCCCCACCGGCGCCCGCATCACCATCGGCACCCGGATCTTCCCGCCGGACATGTAGCGGAGCTTCGCCGCCTGGTTGACCAGCTCATCCATGCACTCGAACAGGAAGTCCGCGTATTGCACGTCGGCCACCGGGCGCATTCCGAGCACCGCGGCGCCCACCGCCGCGCCGGCGATCGCTTTCTCGCTGATCGGCGTGTCGATGATGCGCTCGTGCCCGAACTCCTCGACCAGGCCCAGGTAAACGCCGAACGCGCCGCCGAAGCCGCCCTCGACGCCGATGTCCTCGCCCAGCAGGAACACGTCCGGGTCGCGGCGCATCTCCTCCGCGATCGCCTCGCGCAGCGCCTCGCCGATCGTCAGCCGCCGGGCCCCCGCCACCGCTGACACCGCCACCCCCTCAGGCATAGACATCCTCCGTCGCGTCGCCAGGCTCGGGAAACGGAGAATCGCGCGCGAACTCGACCGCGTCATCAAGCTCGGCCTTCACCTGCGACTCAAGATGTCCCAGCGTGGCCTCGTCCAGGCTCGCGCCGAGGACGAGCAGCGGATCGCGCGCCGCCCAGCGGGCTTCCTCCTCGCGGGTCCGGTACCCGCGCGCGTCACTGCGGCTGTGCCCGGTGAACCGGTAGGTCTTGCATTCAAGCAGCGTGGGCCCGGCTCCGGCCCTGGCCGCCGCCACGGCGTCCCCGGCGGCCGCCCGCACGGCCAGCACGTCCATGCCGTCGATGATCCGCCCGGGCACGCCGTACGCCTTCGCGCGCTCGGCGACGTCGGGGACGAGCGCGACCCGGCTGTACGGCGTGGACGCGCCGTACAGGTTGTTCTCGCAGACCAGGACGACCGGCAGCCGCTCGACCGCGGCGAAGTTGATCCCCTCGTGAAACGCGCCCTCGTTCGTCGCTCCCTCGCCGAAGAAGCAGACCGCGACCTGGCCGCGGCGGCGGAGCTTCATGGCGAGTCCCAGGCCGGTCACCACCGTGTTGCCGCCGCCGACGATCGCGATCGCGGGCAGCATGCCCACGTCCGGGTCCCCTAGGTGCATCGAGCCGCCCTTGCCCGCGCAGCAGCCGGTGCGCCGGCCGTACAGTTCGGCCATGGCCGTGCGGGTGCTCACGCCCTTGGCCAGCGCGTGCCCGTGCGGGCGGTGCGTGGACGTGATCCAGTCGTCACGCGTCAGCGCGTCGCACACGCCAACCGCCACGGCTTCCTGGCCCTGGTACTGGTGCAGCGTTCCCGGGATCTCGCCCTCGAGGAACAGCCGGTAGACCCGCTCTTCGAACCGGCGGATCAGCAGCATCCGCCGGTACAGCGACTCCCGCCGCCCGTCGTCGGCCTGCTCCGCGGGCCCGGTCATCCGTCGGCCAGCCGGGTGGACCGCGAGATCCTGGGATCGGTGAAGATGTCGAGGTCGTCCCGGCTGCGGGTGGAGAATTCCGAGACGACCGCCCCCTCGTCCCCGGCCTGGAACCAGTGC
This sequence comes from uncultured Streptosporangiaceae bacterium, assembly GCA_964581815.1. Taxonomy (GTDB): domain Bacteria; phylum Actinomycetota; class Actinomycetes; order Streptosporangiales; family Streptosporangiaceae; genus Trebonia. Next base: position 23,515 of record CAZORE010000030.1, read on the forward strand.
AGCGTGTCCGGGGGAACCGTGTACTGCTCCCCGGGCCGCAGGACGATCTCGCGCCACGCGGTGAACGTCCCGTCGGCGGGAACCCGGGCGTGCGGGTGCGGCGCGGGCTCCCCTTCCGTGTACACGTACACGGTGCCCGCCCGGCAGCGGAAGGTTTCCTCTTTCCCTGGCGTCCCGTCGAACGGCGGATGCCGGTGCTCGGGACAGATCTGGCGCGGGAACATCGCCAGCTCCTTCGCGCACACCCGCTCCGTGTTCACGTAGACGACGATCTCCAGGCCCGTCTCTTCCAGTTTCGACAGGCCGAAGTCGGCGATCTCGATCGCGGAGCGCTCAGCGTCCGTGAGCGCGATTCCCGTCGCGGCAAGTATCCGCGCCGCTCGCTCCCGCGCCGCGGCGACTTCTTCTCGGGTCAGCATGAGCCCTCCTGCCCCGGCCTGAGAACAGTCCTAATCTGATCATGTGCTCACTGTCTGAAATAATGATCAGGACAACGAACGGATACTCGCACGGGGCGGCCGTGCCGTCAACTCCCCGCATGCTGGCCACCCGGCGCGTCCCGGCGGTCAGTTACTCAGGCAGTTGGCGAGGGCCGAACCGCCGCGTCCGCCGCCGGCTGCGCGGCAGCGACTTCGGCCGCCGCCGGCCCGTCCTCGCCCTGGGCGCGGGCCTGGTTGCCTGACATCAGCCGCAGCGGGACCTCCTTCAGCAGGAGTGACAGCACGACCGCGCCTACCAGCAGGACCGCGGTGACCGCGAACACGACATCGCCCGCGCTTGAGAAGCCGACGTAGAACGGGTGGCTGAGCGTGCGGGCGAGGCCGCCGAGGAACGAGGTGTCGTTCAGCCCGCCGGACAGGTGCTGCTGCAGCGAGGCGAGCTGGCCCGGGTTCGCCCTGGCCGCCGCCTGGTAGGCCGGGTCGTGCTGCGCCGCGGCGTAGGCGCCGGAGATCTTGGTGCCAGCCAGCGAGAACAGGACGGACAGGAAGACCGCAGTGCCCAGCGTGCCGCCGATCGACCGGAAGAAGCTGGAGGAGGCGGACGCCACGCCCATGTCCTTGGCCGGGACGGAGTTCTGCATCGCGAGCACCAGGCTCTGCATGTTCATGCCGAGGCCCAGGCCGAACACCGCCGTGAAGATGTCGGTCTGCCACAGCGGCGTGTCGGCGCCGATCCGCGTCATCACGGCCATGCCGATGACCATCAGCACCGAGCCGATGACCGGGAAGATCTTGTAGTGGCCAGTGCGCGCGGTGATCCGGCCGCAGACAAGCGACGACAGCATCAGCGCGCCGACCATCGGGAGCAGCAGCAGGCCCGACTTGGCGGGCGAGGCGCCCTTGACGATCTGCAGGTAGAGCGGGATGACCGACAGGCCGCCGAACATGGCCATGCCGATGATGGTGACCTGAGCCGAGGCGACCGCGAATGTCTTGCTACGGAACAGCCGCAGCGGGAGCAGCGCGTCGTCGCCCATCTTGTGCTGGATCCAAACGAACGCGGTGAGGCCGGCCACGCCAGTCGCATAGCAGGCGAACGCCGCGGCCGAGGCCCAGCCCCAGCCGCTGCCCTGCTCGGCCACGACGAGCAGCGGCACGAGGCCCACCGCAAGCGCGACCGCGCCCGGCCAGTCGACCCGCCGCTGCCGCGGCACGAAGTCGATCCGCAGCACCCGGGCGACGACGACGAGCGCGACGGCCGCGACGGGGACGTTGATGTAGAAGATCCAGCGCCAGCCGGAGACGCCGAGAACGCTGTGCGCGCCGGACAGCAGGCCGCCGAGCACCGGCCCGAGCACCGACGAGCTGGCGAAGACGGCCATCATGTAGCCCTGGTAGCGGGCCCGCTGGCGGGGCGGGATGATATCGCCCATGATCGCCAGGGCCAGCGGCATGATGCCGCCCGCGCCGATGCCCTGGAACGCGCGGAACGCGGCGAGCTCGTACATCGACTGGGCCAGGCCGCACAGCGCCGAGCCGACGACGAAGATCACGATCGCCAGCATGAACAGCCGCTTGCGGCCGAAGATGTCCGACAGCTTGCCGAACAGCGGCGCCGCGATCGTCGAGGTGATCAGGAACGCCGTGGTCACCCAGGCCTGCGCGGCCAGGCCGTGCAGGTCGTTGCCGATGGTCTTGATCGCGGTGGACACGATCGTCTGGTCGAGCGAGGCGAGGAACATGCCGAGCATCAGCCCGGACAAGATGGTGAGGATCTGCCGGTGACTCAGCTCCCCGCTCGCTTGAGCAGGGAGCGGCCGGCTGACGGTGGCGGTCACGATGGGGAGCCTTCCGTGGGAGTGGCCTGGGCGGAGCGTGCGGCGGCGCGCTCGGCGAGCCAGGCGGCGTGAACGTGGTCGTAGGAGGCGGTGAAGCGGTCGAGCAGGCCGGCGAACTGCCGCAGCTCCGCCTCGGACCAGCCGTCGAGCACCACGGCGAAGAATGCCGCCCGGCCCCGCTCATGAGCGGTGACCGCGGCCTCGCCGGCCGGCGTGAGGGCCAGCAGGCAGGCGCGGCCGTCCGCCGGGTCCGCCTGGCGCTCAAGCAGCCCCGCGGCCACAAGCGCGCCGACTTGGCGGCTGACCGTGGACAGGTCCGAGTGCACGCTCGCGGCCAGCGCGCTGGTTCGCACCGGCCCGTGAGCGGCCACCGTGTGCAGCAGCAGCTGGGTCGCCGAGTCGACGTCGCCGCGCGCGTCGGCCGCCATCCGCGCCTTGGCCTTACGGACGGTCCGCAGCAGGCCAAGCACGCTGTCGGCCGCCGCGTCCGTCGCGGCCCGCACCCGCGCCGCCGGCCCTGGCGATGAGGTCACGTTCCCGTGTCCTGACATCGCCGCACCTCCTATAGTTGCGCCCTACAACCATCTAAGTTGCAGTCTACAACTACTTGCTGTGGCCAAGTATTCCGGGGCCTACCAGCCTGGGCGCATGCCGTACGGGAAGATCGCCATGATCGCCTCGATGTGGCGGATCACCCCACCGGATACCTTGAACAGCTCCCAGATGAAGTAGGAGTTCGGGGCGGCGAAACGCGGCGGGACCGGCCCGTTCCGCACCGGGCCCGGATGGTCGAAGAAGACCAGCCCGAGAACCAGGCCGCGGTCGGTGTCGATGACCGGGTAGCGACGGTCCCTGATCCGCTCGATCGCCGGGAACCCGAGCAGCCGCACCTGGTCCCGCACGCTCATCCCGATCCCGTGCCCAAGCGGGGATCCCTCGCCGAGTCCCTCCGCGGATGGGTTGAGCACCGTCTGCACCCCGTTCTCGATCCGCACGCAGTCGTCAGCCGCCGGGATCAGGTCCGCGTCATCGTCTTGCACCCCGTCGAAGTATGCGTCGGCGGCCGCCTTCAGTTGCCCCCGGGTCGCCCGCGCCGCCGTCTCGACGACGCCGCCAGGTAGAGGGCTCGGCCGGCGCAGCCGGTCAGGGAAGTCGGCCCGGCCGAACAGCGGCGAGCGCACGATGAGGGCCTCGGCCTCGGTGATCAGCCCGGACGTGTCCGCCTTGAGCCGCACCGCGGCCAGCGCGCCCGTCCCGCCCTCGGTGATCATGCCCCATCCGGCCACCTGTCCCTGCTCGCGGTCGGCCACCACGATGTTCCGCTCCGCCGCGACTTCGCTCACCGTCGCCCAGGACCCGCGGCCGAACGGGATCTCCTGCCCGTTCTCGGTGTACCGGGCCCTGGGCGCCAGCGGCAGCAAACCCGGGTCACCCTGGCCAAGGGCTTCGAAGTAGCGGTCAAGCAGGGCACGTTCCGGCATGATGCTCCTCCCGTCCGCGGCGGCACCGCCGCATACGCCTGTGCTAGCCCCGCCGGCGGCGGCCGTCAACTAACCGCGGAGCCGGTAAGCGGTCGCGTCAGGGTCACTAACCCCGGCAATTGAAGTTCGTTAGCGTGCCGGCCAACGGGGCGGGGCGTAATTCACGAAATGACAGCTAAGGGAAGCATCGCCGCAGCACGCCGGAAATCTGGACTTATCTCGGTTCCTTTATAGAAGCGATTCGGGAACGACCCTGACCGACCGAATTAGCGGCAAGAACCGCCTTATGCTGGCAAGCTCACGCAGGTAGAGTGGACTCTGGCCGGGCAGACGAAGGGTCCACCGCAGTCACCCGCGAACAAGATCATTGCCGCGACAGCGGCAGAAAACTCAATTCAATTCCGTCCGCAGCCGGACCAGGAACAGCACAGGCATTCAGCACGGCCGCCCCCATAACGGCCGGGCATGCATTCACCGACAGCGGCAGCCAATCCTGTAAGGCACTAGCGGATTCCTCGGGGGATGATACGACGGGAGGCAAGGCAGATGACAGAGCGCGAGCAGCCGCCGAGGGGATACGGTTCCAGCCCGGGCGTCGACTGGTACGGGCCGACGACCGTTGAACCGAGCAAGAACGTGACCGACCTGGTCGCCGCCGCGATCCAGCGCCAGGACGACCTGCGGTACCTGGAGTCCAGGCACCTGCGGGAGCTAGCCGACCTGAGGGCCGCCTACGACCAGCGGCTCCGCGAGGCCGAGTCCGCCCGCATCGATGCCATCCGGGCGGTGGACGTGGGCGCGGTCAACCGGGCCGCCGAGGTGTCCGCCGCCCAGGCCCAGACCCTCGCCAACCAGGTCGCCGTTTCCGCCGAGACCCTGCGCACCCAGGTGGCCGCCGCCGCCACGGCGGCGAGCACGGCGCTGGCCGCCGCCCTTGAGCCGATCCAGAAGGACATCGCCGACCTGCGCCGGGCCCAGTACGAGGCCCAGGGCCAGAAGACCCAGGTGGTCGAGGCCCGCGATGTCACCACGGCGTCAAGGCTGAACGTCAACACGGTGATGGCCGTGATCTCCGTGCTGATCGCCGCCGCGATCGTCTACGCGACCTTCCACAAGTGACGAGCGGCACCCGGGGATGTCCTGGCCCGGCGCCTGGCATCCCCGGGTGCGCGCGGAACTTCCTAGCTGCGCGCGGCGAGGATTCCCGCCTCGGCGATGATGAGCTTGGTCAGGATGAGCTGCGCGCCGGCCAGCGGCACCGGGGTGCCCTTGTTCTCGGCGTTGTACAGCTCGGTCTTGATCGTGTTGGCCAGCGCGTCGCGCTGCTGGTCAAGCGCGGTCAGCGCCTTGTTGATAGTAAGGAACTTGGCGTCACCCGGGGTGTTGGACTCGATCGCGTTCGTCGAGGCGGTCAGCGTGTCCGCGCCGAACTGGCCGACGCTTGAGTTGAGCTGCTTGTACGCCTCACCGAGCTGGGTCACCAGCGGGCTGGTCAGCGCCCCGTTCGGGTGGGTCAGGATCTGGGTGATGACCCGGCCGTCCTGGATGTAGTCGGTGTGCAGGCCGAGCAGGTACATCTCGGTCGGCTGGATGTCGGTCTCGTCGGTCCACGGGCCCGGCAGGTTCAGGTCGGTGACCTCCGTCTGGCCGCTGTTCGGGCCGGCCGAGCTCGGTCCCTGGGCCGGGGTGGGGCCGTCAAGGCCTAGCTGCTTGACGCCGGGGCCGGCGAAGCCGACGTAGTTGGTGTTGATCTCGGCCGCGTAGTCGCCGTGGTCCCAGGCGAAGCCCGGGTTGACGGTCACGCAGTCCGCCGGGGAGGCGCTCGCCGTGCTGCCGGTGACGGTGGCGTCACAGGTCGCCGAGCCCTGGGTCAGGTAGTAGTCGGGCTTGGCGAACTCGGCGAGGGTTGGCGTGCGCGCCGGGTCGGCGTTGACCATGTGCAAAATCGCCTCTTCCGTCGGGTCGGCGAGGTAGTTGGCGATCTTCTGCGTCGTCCCGGTATAGGGGTTGGCCGCGGTGAGTGAGGCGATGTCGTGATCGAAGGTTCTGACCTGCGCCGAGGACTCCGACGGGTCGCCGTTGACGTAGTACTCGGGCGCCGTGTCGAACTCCATGCCGAACTGGGTGGTGTCGCCGGTCTCCTCGTTCAGCAGGCCGGTGACGTTGCCCTGGAGCTCGCCGAAGGTGCCGGCCGGGTAGGTGCAGAGGTTGGCGGCGGAGCCGTCGCAGCTGGCCGGGGTCGGCTGGATCGCGCGGCCGACGTTGGCGCCCGACTCGTGGTCGCCCTCGTCCGAGCTGAGCACGAACAGGGTGTTCTGCGGGCTGATGCCGTCGGCGGCGAGCCGCTGGAAGAACGCGCCGAAGGCCTGGTTGTAGTAGGCGGCCTGGGCCATGTAGCAGGCGCTGCCGCTGCCGAGCGCGGCCGGCGCGTGGAAGCAGGGCTGGCCCGAGGAGGTCAGGCCCTTGATGAACTCGTTGCCGTGAATGTCGGAGATGTACATGTCGACCACCGGGACGCCGGACTCCAGCATGTCAGCCGCGTACGCCAGCGACTGCGACGCGTTGATCTCGCTGTAGCCGGGGAAGCCGGGCGTGCTGAGGAAGTCACCGTTGATCTGGTTGCCATTGAGGTCGACGAGGTTGCCCGCTGCGTTCGTCACCGCGGAACCGCCCCTGGTCAGGTTGTCCTGGCCGGCGCCGAGCTCAGGTGACAGGTACCTGGCGCCGAACAGCGCCTGGTAGCCGGTGTAGCCGCCGGGCTCGCTGGGGAGCAGGTCGGCGGCCGCCGTGCTGGCCGGCGTGGTCTGGCCGTACTTGACGCCGGTGGCGTCCGCGCAGAACGCGCTGCCCTTGGCGCAGTGCACCGCGAGGCCCGTGTAGTCGGCCGCCTCCGGGTCCTTGAAGGAGTCGGGGTCGTTGATGAGCTGCTGGTCCTCGGGCGAGCCGACGCCGAACACCTTGGGGATGTCCACGGCGGTGTTCTCGAGCTCGGAGTCCGCGGGGGTAGCGACGTTGCCGACGTCGCAGCCGGCCCGGGTGAACGGCACCCACGGCGCCGGGGTGGTGGTGGTCGGGCTGACCGGGTTCTTCGCGGTGGCCGGCGGGACCGGGGAGTAGACCAGGCTGGGGTTGGTGTCGGTCGCCGTCGGCGAGGTGTCGTAGACGGGGTCAGTCCAGTAGGCGAACGAGCCCGCGTTGTCGGTCGTGCCGAACGTTCCGCCGGCGCCGTTGCTCTGGTAGACCTCGTAGGCGTTGGAGATCGGCATGCCCTGCCGGTCGCCGTAAAGGCCGGTGTACGTGGTCAGGATGTCATCGGCGGTGTGCGCGATCAGCGGCGTGTGGTTGTTGGACAGGAACGTGCCGTTGTTCTCGAAGAAGTTCAGCAGGTTGGGCATGAGCTGCAGGTCGGACGGTACGTTCGGGTTGTCCTGGAAGAAATGAACGTTGTCAAAAGTGATCTGCACGACGTGCTTGACGCCATTGCCGAGCTGACACCCGCTGCTGGCTGCGGTCACGGTACTGGCTGCGGTCACGGTACTGGC
>CAZORE010000030.1:30915-38527 GCA_964581815.1 uncultured Streptosporangiaceae bacterium
CTGGCTGCGGTCACGGTACTGGCTGCGGTCACGGTACTGGCGGCCGATGATACCGACGCGTGGACCGGTGACGTGGCCACCGCCGCGCCGAAACCCGTGATCAGCGTCGCGACGCCGACCAGCGTGGTGATGCGGCGAACTGATCTGGACCTGTCTCCAAGGTTCATGTGATCTCCTTTCGCGGCCAACGATGAACGTGCGGCTAAGCAGATTAAATGTCCCCTCAGTGACTATTCATAGAACTTTCAGCAAAGCATTCGGGCGCGGCCGCGATCACTATTCCGACGCCATGGAAATCACATTTCAAAATCACGTTGGCACAGTGGCCGGCTGATTCCGGTCCGGTCCCTGGCCAACTGGCTCTTGGCCGGCTGGCCGGGCGCCGGTCCGCTCGGCGCCGATGCCCGCGGCGACCACGAAGGCAACGCCGACGAGGGACCATGCCCCGGGCCGCTGGTGCAGCAGCAGGCCGCCGGCGATCAGGGCGATCGCCGGCTCCAGGGACATCAGGGTGCCGAAGGCCGCGGTGCTCAGCCGTCGCAGCGCGTACATCTCAAGGCTGAACGGCACCACGGGCAGCAGGAGGGCCAGGCCAAGGCCGGCCAGTATCAGCCGCGGGGTCAGCACGGGGATGACGGCCGGGCCAGCCACGAGCGTGGCCGCCAGCCCGGCCACCGGGAGGGAAACCGCGAGTCCCTGCACGCCGGAAAGCTCGTCGCCGACCGCCTGGGTAAGCAGGATGTAGCAGGCCCAGCAGCCGGCGGCGCCGAGTGCGCACGCGATGCCGGCCAGGTCACCGCCGCCCTGCCACGGCCGGGTGAGCAGCAGCACGCCGGCCGCGGCAAGCGCTGGCCACAGCAGCAGCCGGCCGCCCCGGCCACGAGCGACGGCCACGGCCAGCGGCCCGAGGAACTCCAGGGCGCTGGCGGTGCCCAGCGGCAGCCGGGCCACCGCGGCCATGAACAGCATCGTCACTCCCGCGGTCACGACGCCAAGCATGACCGCGGCGAGCAGCACCCGGCGCGGGAAGCGCCACGGCCGTGGCCGCACCCAGGCCGCCAGGAGCAGGCCGGCCCACGCCAGCCGCAGCCATGCGGCACCCAGCGGGCCGACCTGGCCGAACAGGTGCACCGACAGCGCCAGGCCCAACTGGACGCACGTCATCGAGCCCACGGCCATCAGCGTGCCGGCCCGGGCCCGGGACCGCTGCGGAACCGGAAGGACGTTCACGCTTTTCAGTACATACACCGCGATCATTCATGTCCACTTGATTTTCATTGACATACCGTTCAGTGAATGTGAACAATCTTGAGATGGACCCGCGCCGCCTGGAACTGCTGCTTGAGCTGTCCCGCCTTGGCTCGATGCGGGCGGTCGCGGAGACCATGCACGTCACCACCTCCACCGTCTCCCAGCAGCTCGCGGTGCTCGCGCGGGAGGCGGGCACGCCGCTGACCGAGCCGGCCGGGCGGCGGGTACGGCTCACCCCCGCCGGCGAGCGCCTGGCTGCCCACGCGGTCACCATCCTCGCCGCCCTGGAGGCCGCCCGCCTTGACCTGGACCCCTCGGCGGTGCCGGCCGGCGTCGTGCGGGCGGCGTCGTTCGCCACCGCCGCCCGGCAAGTCCTGCTGCCGGTCGCCCGGATACTCGCCGCCCAGCATCCCCGGGTGAGCCTGCACATCCACGAGCACGAGCCGGCCGAGGCGCTCGGCCTGCTGGCCAACGACGAGACCGACCTCGCGCTGGTCTACGACTACAACCTCGCCCCGGCCACCTTTCCCCGTGACCTGGACATCCGCATCCTCGGCAGCACCCGGTGGAGCCTCGGGGTGCCGTCCGACCCGGGCCGGGGACGCGGGACCGCGCCGGAAGCCTTCGGCCGGTTCCGTGACCACGACTGGATCGTCAACTCGCGCAACACCGCCGACGATGAAGTGATCCGCGTCCTCGGCTCGCTGGCCGGCTTCGAGCCCCGCGTCGCGCACCGGGCGGACAGCCTCGAACTGGTTCAGGACATGATCGTCGCCGGCCTGGGCGTCGGGCTGCTTCCCGCCGGCCAGCCGGCCGTGAAGGGCATGACCCTGCAGAGCCTGCACCACCCGCAGGTGATGCTGCGGGCCTACGCCGCGATCCGCCGCGGCCGCCCCGCGTGGCCGCCGCTGGCCCTGGTACTCGACCTCATTCAGTACCAGTGTCTGGGTTCCCAGACGTAGGATGCCGCTGTGGCAGTCGTCCCCGCGGCCGCGCAGGCGCTGGCGGTGCTGCGGTACCTCGGCACGCAAGCGGAGCCAGCGGCCGCGGCGAACATCAGCCGTGAGCTCGGCCTGCCGCGGTCCACGACCTACCACCTGCTCGACACGCTGATCCAGGCCGGATTCGTCGTCCACGTGGCCGAGGAACGGCGTTACGCCCTCGGCGTCGCCGTGTACGAACTGGCCTCTGGCTACGCGCGGCAGACGTCGCTCCAGCGGCTGGCGCGAGCGCCCCTGGCCGCCCTGGTTGACCACACCGGCCAGAATGCGCACCTGGCGATCATGCACGGGCGCGATGTCATCTACGTCATCGAGGAACGCGCGACCGGCCGGCCGCCGCTGATCACGGACGTCGGCGTGCGGTTGCCGGCCCACCTGACGGCCAGCGGCCGGGCGATGCTGGCGCAGATGCCCAGGGCGCAGGTGCGCGCGCTGTACGCGGAACCGGGCAGCTTCGCGACGCGCAATGACCGCGGCCCGCGGTCGCTCACCGCGCTGCGGCAACTGCTCGCCGAGGCGCGCCGTCAGGGTTTCGCGTCCGAGGACGGCGAGGTGACAGCGGGGTTCGCCTCGGTCGCGGTGGCCGCCAGCGACCGCGCCGGTTACCCGGCCGCCGCGGTCGCGATCACGTTCCCGGCCGCGGAGGCTGACGCGCGGGAACGTGCGCGCCTGGCCGCCCGGGCGGCGCGGACCGCGGCGGAAGTCAGCCGGCGCCTGGGCGCATCTTCCTGAATCTGTAATCCCAGACAATGATGCCGGTGCAGGAGGTCACAAGCAACGGTCCGCGCCGCACCATGGGGTTTATGAACGAGATCGCAGTGGGCGTCGAGGCGCTGACCGAGCAGCAGGTGATTGCCGTCGCCCGCCATGACGCGCGGGTGCGGCTTGACGACGAGGCGCGCAAGGCCATCGTCGCGAGCCGGGATGTCATCGAGGCGCTGGCCGGCGATCCCGAGCCGCATTACGGCATCTCCACGGGGTTCGGGGCGCTGGCCACCAAGCACATCGCCACCGAAGACCGCGTGGCCTTGCAGCGCAGCCTCATCCGCTCGCACGCGGCGGGCTCCGGGCCGGAGGTCGAGCGCGAGGTCGTCCGCGCGCTGATGCTGCTGCGCCTGTCGACGCTGGCCACTGGCCGCACCGGCGTCCGCCTGCAGACCGCGGAGACCTACGCGGCGATGCTGAACGCGGACATCACCCCGATCGTCCACGAGTTCGGCTCGCTTGGCTGCTCCGGAGACCTGGCCCCGCTGGCGCACTGCGCGCTCGCCGCGATGGGCGAGGGCACGGTCCGCGTCAGCACAGGAGGGGCCGGCGGCGAGGCGCGGCCCGCGGCCGACGCGCTCGCCGCGGCCGGCATCACCCCGCTCGTGCTCCGCGAGAAGGAGGGCCTGGCCCTCACCAACGGGGTCGACGGCATGCTCGGCATGCTGACGCTCGCCACTCACGACCTCGCGCGGCTGTTCCGCACGGCCGACCTCGCCGCCGCGATGAGCGTCGAGGCGCAGCTCGGGACCGACGCGGTGTTCGCCGCGGACCTGCAGGCGCTGCGCCCGCACCCGGGTCAGGCCGACAGCGCCGCCAACCTGCGGGCGCTGCTCGCCGGCTCCGGCATCATGGCCAGCCACCGCGGCCCGGGGTGCACCCGCGTGCAGGACGCCTACTCACTGCGCTGCTCGCCGCAGGTGCACGGGGCCGGCCGCGACACGCTCGCGCACGCCCGCCTGGTCCGCGACCGCGAGCTCGCCAGCGCCGTCGACAACCCCGTCGTCACGCTCGACGGCCGGGTCGAAAGCAATGGCAACTTCCACGGCGCGCCGGTCGGCTACGTGCTCGACTTCCTCGCCATCGCCGCGGCCGACCTCGCCTCGGTCGCCGAGCGGCGGACCGACCGGTTCCTCGACCGCGCCCGTAACCACGGCCTGCCCCCGTTCCTGGCCGACAACCCGGGGGTCGACTCCGGTTACATGATCGCCCAGTACACCCAGGCCGCCCTCGTCTCGGAACTGAAGCGCCTGGCCGTGCCGGCCTCCGTCGACTCGATCCCGTCAAGCGCGATGCAGGAGGACCACGTCTCGATGGGCTGGTCGGCCGCCCGCAAGCTGCGCCGCGCCGTCGACGCCCTGACGCAGGTGCTGGCGATCGAGATCCTGACCGCCGCCCGGGCGCTCGACCTGCGCCTGCCGCTCACCCCCGCCCCGGCGACGGCCGCGGCCCGCGACGCCCTGCGCCAGCGGGTCGCCGGACCTGGCCCGGACCGCTACCTCGCCCCCGACATCGCCGCCGCCACCGAACTCGTCCGGTCCGGTGCGCTCGTCGCCGCCGCCGAGTCCGCCTGCGGCCCGCTGCTCTAATCCGTGACAACACCCTGAGGAGACCCGACATGGAAGGCGCCCGCCCCGTCCGCGCTCCGCGCGGCACCACGCTCACCGCCCGGTCCTGGCAGACCGAGGCCCCGTTGCGGATGCTGATGAACAACCTCGACCCCGAGGTGGCCGAGCGCCCCGACGACCTCGTCGTCTACGGCGGCACCGGCCGCGCCGCCCGCAACTGGGCCAGCTACGACGCGATCATCCGCACGCTCACCGAGCTGCGCGAGGACGAGACGATGCTCGTGCAGTCGGGCAAGCCGGTCGGCGTCATGCGCACCCACGAGTGGGCGCCGCGGGTGCTGATCGCCAACTCCAACCTGGTCGGCGACTGGGCCACCTGGCCGGAGTTCCGCCGCCTTGAGCAGCTCGGCCTGATGATGTACGGCCAGATGACCGCCGGGTCGTGGATCTACATCGGCACCCAGGGCATCCTGCAGGGCACCTATGAGACCTTCGCCGCCGTCGCCGCCAAGCGCTTCGGCGGCACCCTGGCCGGCACGCTCACCGTCACCGGCGGCTGCGGCGGCATGGGCGGCGCGCAGCCGCTCGCGGTGACGCTGAACGAGGGCGTGTGCCTGGTGGTCGACGTCGACCCGGCGCGCCTGCGCCGCCGGGTCGAGCACCGCTACCTCGACGAGGTGGCCGACGGCATCGACGACGCGATCGCCCGGTGCGAGCGCGCCAGGGCCGAACGTCGCGCGCTGTCGGTCGGCCTGGCCGGCAACTGCGCGGTCGTGCTGCCCGAGCTGCTGCGCCGCGGCGTGGCGGTCGACATCGTCACCGACCAGACGTCGGCCCACGACCCGCTGTCGTACCTGCCCGAGGGCGTGGACCTGGGCGACTGGGACGACTACGCGAGCAAGAAGCCGGAGGAGTTCACGCAGCGGTCGCGTGCTTCGATGGCCAGGCACGTCGAGGCGATGGTCGGCTTCCAGGACGCCGGCGCCGAGGTCTTCGACTACGGCAACTCCATCCGCGACGAGGCGCGCCGCGGCGGCTTCGGCCGGGCGTTCGCGTTCCCCGGCTTCGTGCCCGCCTACATCCGCCCGCTGTTCACGCAGGGCAAGGGCCCGTTCCGCTGGGCGGCCCTGTCCGGCGACCCGAAGGACATCTACGCCACCGACCAGGCCGTGCTTGACCTGTTCCCGGACAACGCGCGGCTGCACAAGTGGATCAGCGCCGCCCAGGAGCGCGTCGCGTTCCAGGGCCTGCCCGCGCGCATCTGCTGGCTCGGCTACGGCGAGCGCGACAAGGCGGGCGCGCGGTTCAACGAGATGGTGGCCTCCGGCGAGCTCAGCGCGCCGGTCGTCATCGGCCGCGACCACCTCGACTGCGGCTCGGTCGCGTCACCCTACCGGGAGACCGAGTCGATGGCCGACGGTTCCGACGCGATCGCCGACTGGCCGCTGCTGAACGCCCTGGTCAATACCGCGTCGGGGGCCTCCTGGGTGTCGCTGCACCATGGCGGCGGCGTCGGGATCGGCCGGTCGATCCACGCCGGGCAGGTGACCGTCGCCGACGGCACGCCGCTCGCCGCGGCCAAGATCGAGCGGGTGCTCACCAACGACCCCGGCATGGGCGTGATCCGGCATATCGACTCCGGCGACGCCGTCGACGACGCTCCGCTGGTCGCGCACCCGGACGGCGGCGTCCGCGTCCCGATGACATGACCACGCTGTTCGCGCGCCACGCGCTGCTGCCGTCCGGGCCGGCGCAGGACGTCCTTGTCAAGGTCGACGGGGGACGGTTCACCGAGGTGACACCGGGCGCCGTTCCGCCACCGGGGGCGGTGCGGCTGAGCGGCGCCGTCCTGCCCGGTTTCGCGAACGCGCACAGCCACGCGTTCCACCGGGCGCTGCGCGGGCGCACCCACGCGGGCGGCGGCACGTTCTGGACCTGGCGCGATGCCATGTACGCGCTGGCCTCGCGCCTCGATCCGGACAACTACCTGGCGCTGGCCCGGGCGGTGTACGCGGAGATGGCCCTCGCGGGCATCACCACGGTGGGCGAGTTCCACTACGTCCACCACGGGCCGGGCGGCCAGCCGTACGCCGACCCGAACGCGATGGGCCACGCGCTGCAGCAGGCCGCGCGGGACGCCGGCCTCCGGCTCACCCTGCTCGATACCTGCTACCTGGAGGGCGGGCTCGGCGAGACCGGCCATCTCCCGCTGGATGAGCTCCAGCTCCGCTTCAGCGACAAGACCGTTGACGCGTGGGCGTCCCGCGTCGGCGAGATCGACACCCCGCCCCCGGATACTGGGCCCGGCACGGTCACCGGCGCGGCCATCCATTCGGTGCGGGCCGTGGCCCGGGATGACCTCGCCGGGGTCGTCGCCGCGAGTGCGGGGCGCCCGCTGCACGTTCACCTGTCGGAGCAGCCCGCGGAGAACCGCGCGGCGCAGGCGTTCTACGGCCGCACCCCGACCGCACTGCTTGGGATGAGCGGCGCGCTCACGCCGCGCACCACCGTGGTGCACGCGACCCATCTCTGCGCGGGCGACATCCGGGAACTGGGCGGCGCGCGGGTCACCGCCTGCTTCTGCCCGACCACCGAGCAGGACCTCGCCGACGGCATCGGCCCCGCTCGCGCGCTCGCGGACGCCGGGTCGCTCCTTTCACTGGGCAGCGACCAGAACGCGGTCGTGGACCTGATCGGCGAGGCGCGGGCCCTGGAGTCCGGCGAACGGCTGGCCTCGCTGGAGCGCGGGCGGTTCCGGCCGGATGAGCTGCTGGCCGCCGCGACCGCGCACGGCTCGCTCGGCTGGCCCGATGCCGGGGTCATCGCCCCCGGCTGGCGGGCTGACCTGGTGTGCGTGCGCCTGGACACGGTTCGCACCGCCGGGGTCGACCCCGCGCAGGTCCTGCTCGCCGCCACCGCGGCCGACATCGACTCGGTATGGGTCGACGGCGTGCCGGTGGTGTCAGGCGGGGCGCACCGGCTCGGCGACGTGGCCGGGCTGCTCGCTGAGGCGATCGGCGGCCTGTG
>CAZORE010000030.1:38627-56864 GCA_964581815.1 uncultured Streptosporangiaceae bacterium
GACGTGGCCGGGCTGCTCGCTGAGGCGATCGGCGGCCTGTGGGCGGACTCATGACCGTGATGCGGGGCATAAATCACAGAACGTCATTGCTTCGATACAATTAGTTCACTCAGGACAACGCCGAAGGGGGCAGGCAGTGTCTAAGACGCAGTTGTTCAGGCTGGGTGCTGACGTTTGCTGCGCCGACGGAGCGTGCGGCAGGCTCAGCAGCCTCGTCGTCAGTCCCGGCGATGACGTGGTCACCCACCTCGTCGTCGAGCAGGCGCGCAGGCAGGCACCGGGCCGGCTTGTCCCGCTCGGCCTGGTCGATAACGAGCCTCCCGATGGCTCCCGGGGCCCGATACGGCTCGGCTGCACCATGTCGGAGTTCGGAACGCTCGATCCCGCCGAGGCGACGTATGTCTACCCGGACACCGAGGAATACCAGGTTCGCCCCGGGCCGTCGACGGCATCGGGGCCTGATTACGCTCCGCCCGGAGTCATGGGCGCGCCTGGCTTGCCGAGTCAGCCAGGAAGCGAGCAGGAATTCACGGTCAACATCATCCCGGACCAGCTGCCCGGTGAGGCTGAGGTAGCCGCCGGTCAGCACGCGCACGCGACCGACCGTGACGTCGGCCACGTGCAGGGGATCGCCGTCGATCCCGACACCGGCCGGGTGACCTCCGTGCTGCTGCGGACGGGGCACCTGCTGAGCCATAAGGCGGTGCTCGTCCCGCGGTCGGCCGTGGCCGAGGTGAGCGCGGACGGATTCCACCTCAACATCACGGCCCAGCAGGTGCACGACCTGCCGCCCGCGGACTGAGGGCAGCTCAGGGAACGCGGGCACCCGACAGCTGCGCGAGGAGCAGGGAGCGGGCGGCGACCAGGGACGGGCCATACCAGGTCAGGCTGCGCCCTTCCACCAGCGCCACCCGGCGCCCGGCGAACATCTCCGGGCCGTCGCCGGCGGTGAAGCGGTAGGGCTCATCCGGCAAGACGATGACCTCCGGCTGGCGTTCGCGCAGGTCCTCCAGGCTGACGTGCGGGTACCGCTCGGGATGGCTCCCGTATACGTTGCGCAGCCCGAGCCGCGACGCGACGTCCCCGGTGAAGGTGCCGGACCCGACGACCATCCACGGGTCCCGCCAGATCGGGATGGCGGCGGGAACCGCCTGGCCGGGTGCTGGCGGTCGCCACACGTCCTCGATCTCCGCGAGCCAGCCGGGCTCCGGCCAGCCGAGCGCCTCGCGGAACATCCGGCGCAGCGCCGCGACCGCCTCGTCGAGGGTCCGGATCACCGTGACCCAGACGGGTATCCCGGCCGCGCGCAGCCGCTCCACGTCGACCCGCCGGTTTTCTTCCTGGTTGGCGAGCACGATCCCCGGCGACAGCCGGGCGATGGCGGCCAGGTCGGGGTTTTTCGTGCCACGCACCCGCGGCACGTCAAGTCCCTCAGGATGGGTGCACCAGATGGTCGCGCCCGCGAGCGCTCCCGCCCGCGCAGCGGCAACCGACTCGGTCAGCGACGGCACGAGCGACACGACGCGGTCCACCGGGTGGCTGACCCTGACCGGGTAGCCGAGGTCGTCACGGGGCAGCTCGTCCGGTGTCATCGCGTCCGGTGTCATCGCGTTCAGGCGAGCAGGCTGCGAGCCATGACGACCCGCTGGATCTGGTTGGTCCCCTCGTAGATCTGGGTGATCTTGGCGTCCCGCATCATCCGCTCGACGGGGAAGTCGCGGGTGTACCCGTAGCCGCCGAGCAGCTGGACCGCGTCGGTGGTGACCGCCATCGCGGTGTCGGCGGCCAGGCACTTGGCCGCCGACGACGCGAACGTCAGGCCAGGGACCTTCTCCCCGGCCATGGCCCGCTCGGACTGCGCGGCGGCGTGATACGTCAGCTGCCTGGCGGCCTCCAGCTTCATGGCCATGTCGGCGAGCATGAACTGCACGCCCTGGAAGTCCGCGATCCGCTGCCCGAACTGCCTGCGCTCCTTCACGTAGCCGACGGCGTAGTCGAGCGCGCCCTGCGCGATCCCGAGGGCCTGGGCCGCGATGGTGATCCTGGTGTGGTCGAGGGTCGCGAGGGCGGTCTTGAACCCGGTGCCCTCGGCCCCGATGATGCGGTCGGCGGGGATCCGGGTGTCCTCCATGATGACGCTGCGGGTCGGCGACCCCTTGATGCCGAGCTTCTTCTCCGGCGCGCCGAAGCTCACCCCGGGATCGGTCTTCTCGACCACGAACGCCGAGATACCGCGCGCGCCGCGGCCGGGGCCGGTGACGGCCATCACCGTGTAGTACTCCGAGGCCCCGGCGTTGGTGATCCACATCTTGCTGCCGTTCAGCACCCACCAGTCCCCGTCACGCACCGCCCTGGTCGTCATGCCGGCCGCGTCTGACCCCGCGCCCGCCTCGGACAGCGCGTAGGAGAACAGCGCCTCACCGCGGGCCACCCGCGGCAGGTACTTCCGCTTGAGCTCCTCCGACGCCGACAGCAGCAGCGGCACCGTGCCGAGCTTGTTGACCGCGGGGATCAGCGAGGAAGAGGCACAGGCGCGGGCCACCTCCTCGATGATGATCGCGGTGGCGAGCGCGTCAGCGCCCTCACCGCCGTAGCATTCCGGTATGTGCGCGGCGTGCAGCCGCGCGCCCGTCAGCGCGTCAAGCGCCTCCTGCGGGAACCGGCTGCCCTCGTCGACGTCCGCCGCCGCCGGGGCGATCTTCGCCTCGGCCAGCTCCCGGACCGTCTGGCGCAGCAGTTCGTGCTCGGGCGACGGCGCGTAGCCGAGAAGATCCGTCATCGATTCTCCCTACTAGGTCAGACGTTGCGCCGGTACTGGCCGCCGACCTCGAAGAACGCGTCGGTGACCTGCTGCAGGCTGCATACCCGCGCGGCGTCCATGAGGACGGCGAACACGTTGGCGCCGGAGCGGGCGGCGTCCTTGAGCGCCTCCAGGGCGGCGGGCGCCTCGTCGGCGTGCCTGGCCTGGAAGTCGCGGACCCGGTCCAGCTGGGACTTCTTCTCTACCTCGGTGGCCCTGGCCAGGGGGATCGCGGCGGGATGCGCCGCATCGGCGCGCGGGTTGCGGAAGGTGTTGACGCCGATGACGGGCAGCGTCCCGTCGTGCTTGCGCCGCTCGTACAGCATCGACTCATCCTGGATCTTGCCGCGCTGGTAGCCGGTCTCCATGGCGCCGAGCACCCCGCCGCGCTCGCTGATCGCCTCGAACTCGCGCAGCACGGCCTCCTCGACCAGGTCGGTCAGTTCCTCCACGATGAAGGAGCCCTGCAGCGGGTTCTCGTTCATCGCCAGGCCCCATTCCCGGTTGATGATCAGCTGGATCGCCAGGGCCCGGCGCACCGACTCCTCGCTCGGCGTGGTCACGGCCTCGTCGTAGGCGTTGGTGTGCAGGCTGCTGGCGTTGTCGTAGACGGCGCACAGCGCCTGCAGCGTGGTGCGGATGTCGTTGAACGCCATCTCCTGCGCGTGCAGGGACCGGCCGGACGTCTGGATGTGGTACTTCAGCTTCTGCGACCGCTCGTTCGCGCCGTAGCGCTCGCGCATCGCGACCGCCCAGATCCGCCGGGCTACCCGGCCGATCACCGTGTACTCGGGGTCCATGCCGTTGGAGAAGAAGAACGACAGGTTCGGCGCGAAGTCGTCGATCTTCATGCCGCGCGCGAGGTAGGACTCCACGTAGGTGAACCCGTTGGCCAGGGTGAACGCGAGCTGGCTGATCGGGTTCGCCCCGGCCTCGGCGATGTGGTAGCCGGAGATCGACACCGAGTAGAAGTTCCGCACCTGGTGCTGTATGAACCACTCCTGGATGTCGGCCATCATCCGCAGGGAGAACTCGGTGGAGAAGATGCAGGTGTTCTGCCCCTGGTCCTCCTTCAGTATGTCGGCCTGCACCGTGCCGCGCACGGTCGACAGGACCCGGGCGCGCAGCGCGGCCGCCTCGTCCCCCGTGGGCTCCCGCCGGTATTGCGAACGGAAGGTGGCTACCGCCTGATCGACCGCGGTGTTCAGGAAGAACGCCAGGATCGTCGGCGCGGGCCCGTTGATCGTCATCGATACCGACGTTGACGGGGCGGTCAGCTCGAACCCGTCGTACAGGGCCTTCATGTCCTCGAGCGTGGCGATCGACACCCCCGAGGTGCCGACCTTGCCGTAGATGTCCGGCGACTCCCCCGGGTCCCGGCCGTACAGGGTCACCGAGTCGAACGCGGTTGACAGGCGGGTCGCCTGGCTGCCCTGCGACACCAGCTTGAACCGCCGGTTAGTGCGGAAGGCGTCGCCCTCGCCCGCGAACATCCGGGCCGGGTCCTCACCCTCCCGCTTGAACGGGAACACTCCCGCGGTGAACGGGAAGTGGCCGGGCAGGTTCTCCCGCCGCAGGAAGCGCAGCAGCTCGCCATGGTCGGTGAAGCGCGGCAGGGCCACGCGCGGCACGAGCGTCCCCGACAGCGACTCGCGCTTGAGCTCGGTGCGCAGCTCCCGGTCCCTGACCCGGACGACCTGCTCGTCGCCGGCGTAGGAGGCGGCGACGGCGGGCCAGCGCGCGACGAGCTCGGCGCTGTCGGCCGTGACCTCGCGGCGGGCGCGGTCAAGTAGCTCCGCGACGGCGCCTTCCGCGCTCCCGGTCAACGGGCCGCCGTCCTGGGCAGCCGCCGCACGTGTTGCTTCCCGGGCGAGCTCAGCCCGGACGGAGGCGAGGCTTTGCACCCGCCGCGCCGCCTCGGCCTGAGTTTCCGTCTGCTCGTGGTAACCGCGCACGGTGCCCGCGATCTCCGCCAGGTAGGCCGTCCGGGCGGGCGGCACGACCGAGGCGGCGCTGGTCGACACGCGGCCGGCGACGGCGGGCAGCGTTCCCTCGCCCAGCGGCAGGCCGTGCTGGCCGAGCAGGCCGGCCAGGTGCTGGTACAGGCCGGTCACCCCGTCGTCGTTGAAGGTGGCGGCGCTGGTGCCGAAGACCGGCATGTCCGCCGGGCTGGCGCCGAACGCCTCCCGGTTACGTATCAGCTGCCGCGCCACGTCCCGCAGCGCGTCCGCCCCGCCACGCCGCTCGAACTTGTTGACCGCCACCGCGTCGGCGAAGTCGAGCATGTCGATCTTCTCCAGCTGCGAGGCGGCGCCGAACTCCGGCGTCATCACGTACAGCGACACGTCCGCCAGCCCGGTCACCCCCGCGTCGCCCTGGCCGATGCCGGGAGTCTCGAGGATGACCAGGTCGAAGCCCGCCGCCTTGCACGCGGCGATGATGTCCGCCATGCCCTCGGGGAGCTCACGCCCGCCCCGGGTGGCCAGCGAGCGGAAGTACACGTGCTCGCCGTCAAGCGCGTTCATCCGGATCCGGTCGCCGAGCAGCGCGCCACCGCCCCGGCGCCGGGTCGGGTCGACGGCCAGGACCGCGACCCGCAGCTTGTCCTGCTGGTCGGTGCGCAGCCGCCGGACCAGCTCGTCGGTCAGCGACGACTTGCCAGAACCGCCCGTGCCGGTGATGCCGAGAACCGGGATCCGCCGGCCGGCGGCCGCCTCCGCGATGCGCTGCCTGGCGGGGCCGGCGAGCCGCCCGGCCTGCAGGCACGTGATCGCCCGGGCCAAGGCCTGGCGCTCCCCCGCGAGCACCGCGTCCGGCGCGGGCTGGCTTTGCGTGAGGTCGGTGTCCGCGGCCTTGATCAGCTCGTTGATCATGCCGGCCAGGCCCAGCTGCTGGCCGTCTTCCGGCGAGAAGATCCGCACGCCCGCCGCGGCCAGGCGTTCGACCTCGGCCGGGACGATCACCCCGCCGCCACCGCCGAAGATCTTGACGTGGCCCGCGCCCGCCTCGCGCAGGCACCGGGCGAGGTACTCGAAGTACTCGAGATGACCGCCCTGGTAGGAGCTGACCGCCACCCCCTGGGCGTCCTCCTCGATCACCGCGTCGACCACCTCGCGCACCGACCGGTCGTGACCAAGGTGGACGACCTCGGCGCCCTGCGCCTGCAGGATCCGCCGCATGATGTTGATCGCCGCGTCATGCCCGTCGAACAGCGCGGTCGACGTCACGAACCGCACCGGGTTCTCCGGCACGTACAGTCCTCGCTCACCCGCCGTCGTCAAGGCCCCTCCTCCGAACAACTCTTGGTCATTCAATATTTTGACGTTAAAAGAATATCGCGCGCCATGTCAAGCCGGGACAGCGCCCCCTTCGCGCGGCGCTGGCGTGGCGGCCGGCCTCGTTGGATACGGTTATGGGCGTGCCGGATCACTCCTCCTTCGACCCCCTTGCCGAAGCGCACCGCCAGTGGAACGCCCGCTGGCCGGGCCAGGCGGACCGGATGGCCGCCGTCACTTCCGTGATGCGCGTGCAGCAGCTGCTGCTCGGGCGGGTGGAGGACATACTCAAGCCGTTCGGCATCACCTTCGCCGCGTACGAGGCACTGCGCCTGCTCGCCTTCACCCGGGCCGGCTCGCTGCCCATGGGGAAGCTCGGCGCGCGGCTCATGGTCCACCCCGCCGCGGTCACCAACGCCATCGGCAAGCTCGAGCAGCGCGGCCTCGTCCAGCGCAGCATGTCGCCCGACGACCGGCGCGTCGTCCTCGCGAGCATCACGGAACCCGGACGGGCGCTCGTCGAGGAAGCGACGGCCGCCTTGAACGACGCCGCGTTCGGCCTGCCCGGGCTGACGCAGCAGCGGGCGGCCGACCTCGTCGCCATGCTGCGCGGCGTCCGCGCGCTGGCCGGCGACCTCGGCGCCGCGGACGAGCCTGACGAACTCGGGAACCCCTGATCCGGCCGGCGTGGCAGCCGCGCCGGATGGTTGTGGCAGCGATACGGCTATAGGCGGCTCGTTGTCCCAACCATCGCCTGGCGTCAGCCCGAATCCAAACCATTCTGCCGTCCGGTCCGTATCTCAGATGGGCCCGCGCGTGGAAGCGCGGAGGGCGCCGGGAAGGCGGACAGCCCTGGGAAGGCAGTGGTGCGGATGCGGCCGGAGGCCGAACGGAGGCTGCGCGAGGGCTTCCAGCGACGTGCCGATGAGCAGAGCAGCCGGTACGCCGCACAGCTCGCGGATGCGAGTCAGCAGGCGGCCCGGTTCGAGTGCGGTGCGGTGGCCGGGGTCTTCGGCGCGCAGGCCGGCGGGGACGTCCCGCGCAGCACGTACGTGGTGGCCTTCCTTCCGCTCGCGGCCATTCCCGTCCTGATCGCCGCCGCCGCCCTGGGGTTCCCGGGCACCGTGCCGCTGCTCGGCGCCTTTCCCTTCCTCACGGGCGCCTGGATCGGCGTGAGCTTCTGGCGGGGGCGCACGCCAAAGCGGCAGGTCTGGCTCTACGCGTTCACCGAAGGGTTCATGCTGCTTGACGAGCCGCCGGCCGGCCCGATGCCCGTGCGCTGGAGCCAGGTCACCGAGGTCAGCCAGGTGTGGACGAACACGTACGTCCCCGGCGATGAGGACCCGACGCCGACGCTGTCGGCGTACCGGCTGCGTCTGGCCGACGGCCGGGTCCATGAGATCTCGCGCTCCTTCAGGAACGTGCAAGATCCTTACCGAGAGATGGGTCAGCTGCTGCGGGGCCTGGCGCCCGGCACCATCGGTAAGACCATGCCGAGGTTCTTCACGATCGACGAGATCATCGCCACGTACGCGGGGACGTCCTGATTACTTGACCGATAGGGTCGTCCCGTGCCTGAACTGCCCGAGGTCGAGTCGGCCCGCACGGTTATCGCCCGGGCCGCCCTGCACCGGGTCATCACCGACGTGGATGACACCGACAGCTACGTCTGCCGCCCGCACCGGCCAGGCGAGATCAAGGCCGCGCTGCTGCGCCGCACGCTGACGGCGGCGCACCGCCGCGGCAAGAGCATGTGGTGCGACACCTCGGCGGTGGCCGGCCACGACGGCGCGCCGGGCCCGGAACTCGGCATCCACCTCGGCATGTCCGGCAAGATCGTCATCGCCGACGGCGCGGGCAACGAGATCGACGGCGGCGACTACTGGGAACGCGGCCGGGCCAAGGGCGACTACCGGTACGCGCGTTTCCGGCTGACCTTCGCCGACGGGGGCGCGCTCCTCCTGGTCGACCCGCGGCGTCTCGGCCGGGTCCGGCTCGACCCGCCGGTCGAGGCACTCGGCCCGGATGCTCAGGCGATCACGCCGGCACAGTTCCGTGCGGCGCTGCGCCGCGGCACCGCGCCGGTCAAGGCGCGGCTGCTCGACCAGGAGGTCATCGCCGGGATCGGGAACCTGCTCGCCGACCAGATCCTGTGGCAGGCGAAGATCAGCCCGGCCCGGCCGGTCGGCGAGCTGACCCGGCCGGAAACCGACCGGCTGCTGCGCGCCCTGCGGCGGACGGTGGACGCCGCGCTCGACGGCGGCGGCGTCCACACCCTCACGGTGATCCCGTTCCGGCGGGCCGAGGCCGCTTGCCCGCGCTGCGGAACCCCGATGGCGCACGGCACCGTGGGCGGCCGCACCACCTGGTGGTGCCCGCGCGAGCAGACCTAACAGGAAACACGATCGGTGCCGGGTGAAACCGCCATCCGTTCGGGAGAATAGCCTTCACCTATTTCCCGCGTGACTCTTTCTGCTGGGGAGCGTTACGATTCCGGCGAGGAGCGAGGATGAGCAGCAGGCGGCGTCGGCTTGACCCGGTAGGGCCATTTGGCAACCCGGACGGGTCACGGGCCGACATCGAGGACTTGATCAGCGAGTTCGTCGATTTCGGCGGCAATCCCGCGTACGGTCACCTCGCGACCCGCGCGAACGACTCCAAGGTGCGCGTGATTGTCGGGAAGCTTGGCGCCGGCAAGACGGTTTACCTGCGGCGTCTTCAGGATTTCCAGTCACATCAGGACTCCGTCTATGCCAGCCCGCCGCAGCAGAGCCTGCCGAAGACGGAAGTCATCGTGAAGGCGTGCCAGTGGTTTTCCGATCGCGTCCTTGTCGAGAAGTGGATGCAGATCTGGGAACGCGCGATCATGCGGTCGCTCGCCTCGCATTTGCTGCGTAATCCCGAGTTGCGCCAGCAGGTGGACGACGAGCAGGCCGCGGAGATCGAGCAGTCATACGGGCGGCTGCTCGGCGACTTCCGGCGGCCCCGGTCGATCTACAGCGAGGTCCGCGACATTATCAACCAGCAGCACAACGCCCACCAGCTGTCCGCCTACCTCGACGACCCGCACTGGGACGACCTGGAGGACATACTCGGGGAGGTACTCGGCCAGTGCAAGCCGATTTACTTCTACCTCGACGCGATCGACGAGGAGTTCAGCCACGCCCCGATGTACTGGCTGAAGTGCCAGGAGGGGTTGTTCTACCAGGTGATGCGGCTGCTGCGCGATCACAAGCTGGGTGGCCGGCTGCATGTCGTCGTCTGCATCAGGGACATCGTCATGTCGTCGGTGTACCGGTCGGAACATGCACCGCGGTACTACAACGAGCCGCACATCCGGGTCCTGACCTGGGACCGCGGCTCGCTGCTCTACCTGCTTGAGCAGAAGCTGCGGCGGCTGCCGGCCTCGCTGCTGATGCGGCGGGCCACCAGCGGGCCCCCGACGGTCCACGACTGGCTGGGGGTCAACGGCAGCTGGCCGGGGCCCAACGGGGACGCGACGATCGAGGACTACCTGCTCAGCCACACCAGGCTGATCCCGCGCGACATCATCTCGCTCGGCAACGAGCTGAGCGAGGAGGTCTTGCGCCAGAAGCAGGCCGGGCGGGAGGCCATGCCCGCGGCGGCCCTCCAGGGGGTGGTGCAGCGCAGCGCCAAGCGGTTCGGCGACTCCCAGCTCGCGCAGTGCGCCAACCAGATCTCATCCGACCTGATGCCGGAGAACGCCGCGCTGCAGGACTACTCCGAGTTGTTCACCAGCACCCAGGCGTACATCAGCGGGGTGCAAGAGGACGTCCGCTCCTTCGTCCGGATGATGGGCGTCGACCGGTTCTCGCGCGGTGACCTCGCGGCCCTGCAGGAAGTGGCCGACCTGCACTTCCAGACGCCGACGAACCTGGCCGCCGTCCTGTGGCAGAACGGGCTGCTCGGGTACCTCGACGAGGCCGGGCAGCGCCGGTTCTACTCCATGAGCGACGTCGAGCAGTTTCACATCCCGCCGGACGTGGACGCCTACGTGCTTCACCCGTGCCTCACGTACGCCGTCGGGGGAATCGAGCACATCCGCGGGGATTCCGCTGGCCCGGGAAACGCGCGCCGCACCCGACCACTCCCGGCTGGACAGCGCCGGGCGGTGCGAGCCGCCACCCTGCACTCAGGCGGCCGCCGGCTGCTCCCGGAGCCCGGTCCGCCGCAGGCGCGGTCCCCGGCCCGGGCCGGGGCCACCGGCTACGCCGTCGGTGACGTCCTCGACGACCGCTTCGAGATCCTCGCGGTACTCGGGCAAGGCGGGTTCTCAAAGGTCTACCGGGTGCGCGACGACGTCGAGGGCAAGGAGCGGGCACTCAAGCTCTTCAACACCGCCGCGGGGTATGAGGCGGTGCGCCGCGAGATCGGCGCGCTGCGGGAAATCCGTCATCCCAACGTGGTGGAGGTCTTCTGGGCCGGCCAGACCAGCGCGGGCGAGTGGTACCTCATTACCGAGTTCATCGACGGTGAGTCACTGGAGGAGTTCGCCTCGGGAAGGCGAACCCTGCGGGACCGGGAGGCGGTAGACGTCGCCCTCGACTTGCTCGCGGCGCTCGTCGCCTTTCATCCCGATGCGGACAAGGGGCTGATCCACCGCGACATCAAACCGCGCAACGTCATGCTCACCCGCTCGGGAGCGAAGCTGCTTGACTTCAACATCGCTTCCCGGTTCGGCGACCCGGTGCTCACTCAGTCCGGCACGCCGCCTTACCAGCCGCCCGACGCGGACCTCGCGCGCTGGGACGTCTCCACGGACCTGTTCGCGGTCGGCGTGCTGCTCTACCAGTTGCTCTGCAATGGCAACCACCCGTACCCGAATGCGATGCCCGTGGCCGACGCGGCGGTGACCGACGCCAGGGCGTTCCGCTCCGACCTCGGCCCTGACCTCGCGGAGTTCCTCGTCAAGGCAAGCGCGCCGGCCAGTCGTGAACGTTTCTCCTCGGCCACGGAAATGCGGCTTGCCTTGCGTGACATCCGCGATCACCTGTGAGCGGCGGCGCAGGCGCATTGCCGATGCCGTCAACGCCCGGCATTTCTGGCATGATCGAAATGTGGCTACCCTCCTTGACCGCCTCGCTCAAGTCGCATACCAGGCCTACCGCGGCGCTCTTCCCGCCACCCATCTCCTGCCGTGGGAAGACCTCACTAAAGAGGAGCGGCGAGCCTGGAAGACAGCCATATCCGCCGTCGCCGGGGAAGCGGGCGGCACCGTCATCGAGCCGCCGCCGGGCAAGTCCCTGGTTATCCAAATCGGCGACCAGCAGCATACCTTCGGCAGCGACTTCACGGTCGGCCGTGAGGCCAGGCTCATTATCGACGACGATTTCGCTTCCGGCCAGCACGCCCGTTTCATTACCGTTCGCGGCCTGTGGTACGTCGAAGACCTCGACTCCACCAACGGCACCACGCACAATGGGCGTCCCATCCTTTCCGTGCAGCTGCTGAGAAGACGCGACAAGATCAAGATCGGCCATACCGTGATGACCGTGGTATCGCTGTGAGCCGTCGGCGGCGCCCGCATCGATAAAGTACGGGAAGCACACTCGCCTGCTTGGAGGATCCGTGACCGACGCGGTTCAGACCGGCGACGCCGACGGCGTCCTGGTGATCACCATCAACCGTCCCGAGGCCCGCAACGCCGTCAACGCCGAGGTCGCCGCCGGCGTCGCGGCGGCCATTGACGCGCTCGACCGCCGTGACGACCTGCGCGTCGGCGTGATCACCGGCGCGGGTGGCACGTTCTGCGCCGGGATGGACCTGAAGGCGTTCCTCACCGGCGGACGGCCGTCCATCCCCGGCCGCGGCTTCGCGGGCCTGACCGAGGCGCCGCCAGCCAAGCCGCTGATCGCGGCGGTCGAGGGGTACGCGCTCGCCGGGGGCTGCGAGATCGCGCTGTCCTGCGACCTGGTGATCGCGGCGGACAACGCGAAGTTCGGCCTCCCCGAGGTCAAGCGCGGCCTGGTGGCCGCGGCGGGCGGCCTGCTGCGGCTGCCCCGGCGGATTCCCTACCAGGTGGCCATGGAACTCGCGCTGACCGGAGACTTCCTCGACGCACCGCGGGCCTACCACTTCGGCCTGGTCAACCGGCTCACCGAGCCAGGCGGCGCGCTGGCCGCCGCCCGTGAGCTCGCGGCGGCGGTCGCCGCCAACGGCCCGCTCGCCGTGCGGGCCACCAAGTCGGTCATCGCCAGCGCGGACAGCTGGCCGGTCGATGAGTTCTGGAGCCGGCAGCAGGCGATCGTCGAGCCGGTGTTCACGTCCGCCGACGCCCGTGAAGGAGCGCTGGCCTTCGCCGAGAAGCGCCCGCCGCGGTGGACCGGGCGGTAAGGCCTGACCGCGTGTTCCCGTCAGAAGAACGTGTGGATGACGTCGGTGACGTGCTCGCTGTCATCGACGACCGGAATCACGCGCCACTTGTCGAAGGTGGTGCACGGGTGGGAGATGCCCAGGCACACGAGGTCACCGGGACGCAGGCCGGATTCGTCGGGAACGTCCAGGTAGGCGTGCTGGTCGTTGAGCGCGGTGACTTTCATCGCGGCGGCATCCCCGGCCGCGCGGCGGTCGGCTGGTTCCCGGGTGCGCACGCGGAGCGGGACCGGAAGCCCGGCGTCGAAGGAAACGTCGCGGCGCCCGGCGCCGAGCAGCACCAGCCCGGGCTCGGGACGGGACAGGACCGGTGCCCACAGCTCAAGGGCCGGCCGCAGGGTGAGGTCGCCGGCCGTGTTACGTACGGCCGGCGAGATGCCCGCGTAGAACCCGTGGTCGTGGGTGATGTAGCCGCCGCTGCGCAGGATGACCTGCGGCTGGACCTCCGGCCGCCCGGCGGCCGTCAGCTCGGCGACTACGACGTCGAAGAACGCGCTGCCGCCGGCCGTCAGGACCGGGCGGTCACCGATGAGCCCCGCCTCGTGCAGGTCGTCGGTCAGGCCGCGCAGCGCGCGGCAATAGGCGGCCACCCGCTCCAGCGTCGCCGGGTCGGCGTGGTGGCCGAGTCCGCCCTCGTAGCCGGCCACTCCGGCCACCGACAAGGTCGGTGTGCGCGTCACGGCCGCCGCCACCGCGAGCGCCTCGCCATGGGTGCGGGCGCCGGTGCGGCCGCGGGCATGGCCCAGTTCGACCAGCACGGGAAGCGGGCGCCCACGCATGTGCGGTCGCAGCTGCCGGTCGAGGTAGGCAACCCCGTCGGCGCTGTCGACGTAGCAGAGCACCTCGAGGCCGGGGTCGGCGTTCAGCTGGCCGGCCAGCCAGGACATCCCGGCCGGGTCGACCATCTCGTTGGCCAGCAGCAGCCGCGAGACGCCGAACGTGCGGTAGGTCTGCAGCTGGCCGACCGTCGCGACCGTGATGCCCCAGGCGCCGGCGGCGAGCTGCCTGGCCGCCAGCTGCGGCGCCATGGTGGTCTTACCGTGCGGGGCCAAGCCCACCCCGGCCGCCCGGCAGTACGCCGCCATCGCGTCGATGTTGTGCGCCAGGGCGGACTCGCGCAGGGTCAGCAGCGGGTAGCTCAAGCCGGCCTCGTGCAGCCGCGGGCGGGCCGCCGCGAGCGAGTCCGCGCTCACCCGATGACGGGCCGCGAGCGGACCGAACCCTTTCTCGGTCGCGGTGATCGGCCGTTGCCGCAGTGCCTCGATGGGCCCCGCGAGCGGTGCAGGAAGATTCATGCAACTCACTATTCTGCATGACATGAACGCGGAGTCGCGAGGCGTCGCCTGGGTCAGGGTGCCGAGCCTGGTCGGCATGACGGTGCCCGACGCGCGGCGGGTCGGCCAGGACAGCGGCGTGGTCGTTACCTCGGCGAATCTCGACGGGCCGCCGCTCGGCACGCTGACCTGGCCAGGTACCTGGATGGTGACCGCTCAGCGTCCGGGCGCCGGATCGCATGTCGAGCGGTGGTCGAGGGTGATCATCGAGTTCAGCGAAGTCCCGGGCGATGACGATGCCGACGACCATGAGCCGGAGGAACCATCGTTAATCATTGCGGCGCTCACCGAGGGAGGAGACGGCCATGGCGATTAGCGTCTTCGACATGTTCAAGATCGGTATCGGCCCGTCGAGCTCGCACACCGTGGGCCCGATGCGCGCCGCCCGGGCGTTCGCGGGCGGCCTCGCCGACGACGGGCTGCTGCCCCGCGTCACCCGGGTTCGGGCCGAGCTGTTCGGCTCGCTCGGCGCGACCGGCCGCGGGCACGGCAGCGACCGGGCCGTCATCCTCGGGCTTGAGGGCGAGGACCCGGAGACCGTGGATACCGCCGTCATCGACGAACGGGTGGCGGCGGTGCGCGACCGCGAGACCATCTTCCTGCTCGGTGAGCACGCGGTCAGTTTCGCCGCGGCCGACCTGGTGCTGCACCGGCGCCAGTCGCTGCCGTACCACCCGAACGGCATGCGCTTTTCCGCCTTTGACCGGGACGGGGAGCTGCTGCGCAGCCGGACGTCGTATTCGGTGGGCGGCGGCTTCGTCGTCGACGAGCCGGCCGACGGCACGGCGCCGGCCATGGCCGGCAGCGCCGACGACGCCGGCCTGCCCTACCCGTTCGGATCGGCGGCGGAACTGCTGAGGAGGTGCACGGAGTCGGGCCTGCCGATCAGCGGCGTGATGCTGGCCAACGAGACAAGCCTGCGCCCGGCCGGCCAGGTGCGGGCACGGCTGCTCGACATCTGGGCGGTGATGCGGCAGTGCATGGCCACCGGGTGCGCCAGCCCGGGCATCCTGCCGGGCGGGCTGAAGGTGCCGCGGCGGGCGCCCGAGCTGTACCGCCAGCTGGCGGCGGACCCCGGCCAGGCCGATCCGCTGCGGGTCATGGACTGGGTGAACCTGTTCGCGATCGCCGTCAACGAGGAGAACGCGGCCGGCGGCCGGGTGGTGACCGCGCCCACTAACGGCGCGGCGGGCGTGGTGCCGGCGGTGCTGCACTACTACACGCGGTTCTGCCCGGGCGCCTCGGACGACGGCGTGGTGCGGTTCCTGCTGACCGCGGGCGCGATCGGCGCGCTGTACAAGCAGAACGCGTCGATCTCCGGTGCCGAGGTCGGCTGCCAGGGCGAGGTCGGGTCGGCCTGCTCGATGGCCGCGGGCGCGCTGTGCGAGGTGCTCGGCGGGACCCCGTGGCAGGCCGAGAACGCCGCGGAGATCGCGATGGAGCACAATCTCGGCCTGACCTGCGACCCCGTGCGCGGTCTCGTGCAGGTGCCGTGCATCGAGCGCAACGCCATGGGCGCCATCAAGGCCATCAACGCCGTCAGGATCGCGCTGATGGGCAGCGGAGAGCACCTCGTGAGCCTGGACACGGTGATCACGACGATGCGCCAGACCGGCGCGGACATGAAGACCAAGTACAAGGAGACCGCGCGCGGCGGGCTCGCGGTCAACGTCATCGAGTGCTGAGCGGACCCAGTGCGAGCGCCGGGATAGCACGGCAGGTCGTCTTCGGGTGAGGGAACGCGGGGGGCCGGGTGCCGCGTCCAAGTGGCAAGTAACTCACAGACTCGGAGTTGAGCCATGGCCGTTCGCTTCACCCCTGCTTATCGTGCGCTAGCCGTCGGCGGACTTGCGGCGGCGGCGCTGATCGGAGCGTTTGCGCTTGGCAGCAGCCAGGGCAGCGCCGCGACTTCGCCGTCGGGATCACCATCGGAGACACCGGCCGGCGCCCGGCCGGCCGTGCTGACCGCGACGACCGCGGCCGCCCGGATCACCGTCACCGGCACCGGCAACGTGACCGGTACCCCGAATCAGCTCGTCCTGGCCATGGGCGTCCAGGTGAACGGGTCGTCGGTGGGATCGGCGCTGGCCAACGCCAACGACGCGGTCAACCGCGTGACCGCGGCACTGCGAGCCGACGGCGTCGCCGCCGCCGACATCCAGACCTCGGGACTTTCGATCTGGCCGAACTACCCCAACAACTCCCAGACGCCCAACGGCTACAGCGTCAGCGAGTCGCTCAGCGCCACCCTCAACAGCCTCACCAGCGCCGGCACCCAGATCGACGCGGCCGTGCACGCGGGCGGCAACGCCGCGACAGTCAGCGGCATCTCGCTCAACCTCACCGACACCAGCTCACTGCTCGCGCAGGCCCGGGCCCGGGCCGTGGCCGACGCGACGGCCAAGGCGTCGCAGTACGCCCAGGCGCTGGGCCAGCCACTCGGGCCGGTGGTCAGCATCACCGACCAGGCCGTGGCCCAGCCCCTCCCCGAGTACGCCGCGGCGAGTTCCGCCGCGGCCAAGGGATCCGTGCCGATCTCACCAGGGACCCAGCAGCTCAGCGTCTCCGTCACCGTGGTATTCGCGGTCTGACTGAGCCCTTGAGACCGGCGGTGTTAAGGAGGAAGGAACGGGTGATGGGATCCCGGCCGCACCGGTTACGCCCGCGACCTGGAATGTCAGACCATTTGCTTATTATCGAATACATGAACGAGCAATTGGCGCTCTCCGCGCCGCGAGCAGGCGGCACCTCGCAGAGCGGATCCGCCGAGCTTCCCACGCACGGTGATGCACCGGAGCCGCTGGAGCGGCTGGAGGCGCGGATCTGTGAGCTGGCCGGGCACCTGACGGCGGCCACGTGCCAGTTCCTGCTGCTGATCGCGGACTTCGACGAGCGCCGGGGCTGGGCGGACTGGGAGATGGCGTCCTGTGCGGCGTGGCTGTCGTGGAAGTGCCAGATCGCCCCGGGCACCGCCCGGGAGCAGGTCCGGGTGGCCAGGTCCCTGGCGCAGTACCCGCTCATCCGCCGGGAGTTCGCGGCGGGCCGGCTGTCGTACGCCAAGGCGCGGGCGCTGACCCGGATCGTCACCCAGGACACCGAGGCGGACCTCGTCGCGATGGCCACGCCGATGACCGCGGGCCAGCTGGAGCGCTTCGCCCAGGCGCACCGGCGGGTCAGCGAGGCCGACCATAACCGGCCCCGGCCCGCGCGCAGGCTGACCTGGGGTCCGGCCGGCGACCTCGACTACCAGTTCCGCGCCGTCCTCCCGGCGGAAGCCGCCGCCGTCGTCCTGCAGGCGCTCCGCGCCGCCCGCGACGACCTGGAGCACCCCCACGACGAGCATCATGACCAAGACCATGACGTTTCCGCGGAAACGCGGCTCGAGCGACTAGGCCGCCGGGACGCCGAGGCCGGGACCAGCCTCACCGGCGCAGAGCCGCCTCGGGCCGAGATGGAGTCGACGGAGAACCTAGCTGACGCCCTCGTCGAGATATGCGCCGATTACCTAAGCGCCCGGGCCGCCACCGCCGACAACCCCGACACCTACCAGGTCATCATCCACGCCGGCACGCGGGCCATCACCGGCGCGGGACCAGGAACCGGCGCAGAGCTGGGCGCCGCCGCAGAGCTTGCCGCTGTCCCGGAGCCCGAAGACGTTTCCGCGGAAACGCCCGGCCCGCGGCGGCCGGCCGCCGGATCCGCCCGGCCAGCGCTGCCGTTCTGGCACCCGGCGCACGAGGACCGCTGCCACCTCCAGGACGGCCCCGCCCTCAGCCCGGCGGCCCTGGCACTCATCGGCTGCAACGCGACCATCTCCACGATGATCCACGACCTGTCCGGCGCGATCATCGACGTCGGCCGCCGCACCCGCAAGCCCCCGCCCGCCCTGCGCCGCGCCCTCCGCGAGCGCGACCGGGGCCGCTGCCAGTACCCCGGCTGCGCCTCCCGCCGCACCGACGCCCATCACATCCGTCACTGGGCCAACGGCGGCCAGACCAACCTGGCCAACCTCATCAGCTTCTGCAAAGCCCACCACCGCCTCGTCCACGAGAAGGACTACATCATCGCCGCCACTGCCACCGGCTTCGCCTTCTACACCAAGGACGGCACCCCGGTCCCCGGTTGCCCGCAGCTCCCGCACCGCCCCGGCGACATCACCACCGCCCACGACGCCGCCATCACCCCCACCACGATCAATCCCCCGCATTCCGGCGAGCGCCTGAACCTCTCCCTGGCCATCTGGATTGCCTTCGCCAACGCCCGCACCCAAGCCGACCGCGAGGTTACCCGCCGAGCATGAAGTCGGCCATCAGGTCCTGGACGGCTTCCACCATGTGCCCGCCGTCGGCCGTCTTGCCGCCTGCCGCCTGCGCGGCCGCGATGCGGGCGCCGTGGTCTTGCTGTGCCTTCACGAAGGCGAGCCCGTCCAGCATGT
>CAZORE010000030.1:56964-63739 GCA_964581815.1 uncultured Streptosporangiaceae bacterium
ATGCGGGCGCCGTGGTCTTGCTGTGCCTTCACGAAGGCGAGCCCGTCCAGCATGTCGCCGTGCCAGCTGCCGTCCGGGTTGCGCCGGATGACGCTCACCGCCCCGAGCAGCCTGGCGCGCTGCGAGCTGGTGGCGCAGTGGGAGAACGCGGTGCGGGTCAGCCGGACCGGAGACTCCGTGTACCGGACCGGGTCACCGATGATCGGGTACAGCCGCGTTGCCCCGTGGAGCTGGTTGAACATGTCGATACCCGCGAGGCTACAGCACAAATTCGCAACAACTCCCCGGGCGGTCTTGCGGAAGGTTTCGGCATTGCCTTGAATGAGGATTCACAGCCGGGAAGTCCTGCCTAGGCGAAGCTGGAACCTGCGTAATGAAGCACGATTCAGTCCTCGAGGTCAGGGGCGTCAGTGTCCGCTTCGGCGGGCTGAAGGCGCTCGACGCCGTCTCGCTCGCGGTCGCTCCCGGCGAGGTGGTCGGCGTCATCGGGCCGAACGGGGCAGGCAAGACCACGCTGCTGAACGTCTTGTGCGGCTTCATCCGGCCCCAAGCGGGCGAAGTGCTCATCGATGGCCGCGGCTACCCGCACCTGCGGCCGCACCAGCTGGCCGGGCTCGGGGTGGCAAGGACGCTGCAAGGAGTGGGCCTGTTCGAGCGGCTGTCCGCGATCGAGAACGTCATGACCGGCGCGAACTGCCGGGCCACGGCGGGATTCTGGCCGGCGCTGCTCGGGCTGCCCCGCTCGGACCGGGATGAGCGCAGGCTGCGGCGCGACGCGACCGAAGCCCTGGACCGGGTGGGGGCGGCGCAGGCCGCAGGCGCCCGGCCGGGCGAACTGCCCTACGGCATGCGCAAGCGGGTCGCGCTGGCGCGGGCGCTTGTCGCCCGGCCGAAGCTCCTGCTGCTCGATGAGCCCGCGAGCGGCTTGTCCGAAGTTGAACTCGCCGAGCTCGGCGGGCTCATCCGCGAGTTGTCCGCCGAGACCTCCCTCGTCATCGTGGAGCACCACATGGACCTGATGATGTCCGTCTGCGACTCGCTCGTCGTGCTGGACTTCGGGAAGGTGATCTCGCACGGGTCACCGAAGGAGATACAGGCCGATCCCGCGGTGGCGACCGCTTACCTCGGCACGACTGGACGTGAGGGTGAGTAGCCCGGCGGAGGCACCCGGGGCCCGCGCGCACGGGCCCGCGTCTCTCGCGGTGCAGGACCTGGTGGCCGGCTACGGCGGGGTCCTGGCGCTGGACAGCGTCACGATCACCGCCGACGCGGGCACCATCACCACGGTGCTCGGCGCCAACGGCGCTGGCAAGACGACGCTGCTGCGGGTGATCAGCGGCATGGTACGACCGCGCAGCGGGCGGGTCCTGGTCGACGGGGCGGACCGGGCCGGGCGCAGCCCGGAGGACCTGGCCAGAGCCGGAATCGTGCACGTTCCCGAGGGACAGGGCGTCATCGCGGAACTCACCGTGGAAGAAAACCTGCGGCTCGGGATGATGTGCTGGCCCGGCATCGCACAGCTCCGTCGGCCTGGGCGGCGGGCGGAGCGGGCCGCCGCGCTCGCCGAGGCCTACGAGCGCTTCAGCGTGCTTGCCGATCGCCGTCAGAAGCTGGCTTCCACCTTGTCCGGCGGCGAGCGGCAGATGCTGGTGATCGCGCGGGCCCTGGTGGCCCGCCCGCGGGTGCTGCTGCTCGACGAGCCGTCGCTCGGCCTCGCGCCCCGGATCATGACGCAGGTCATGGACATGGTGGTGCGGCTTAGCCGGGAGAACGGCATCACCATCGTGCTCGTGGAGCAGAACGCGCGCGCCGCGCTCGCCATCGCTGACCACGGGGTGGTACTCAACCTCGGCCGTGTCGTCGCCGCGGCCGATGCCCGGGCGCTCGCCGCGGACGTCGCGCTCCGCCATCACTATCTCGGGTTCTAGTCGCACGGGAGTGGACCCGGGCAGAAGGGAGGAAGCGAGTGGTCGAGTTCCTTCA
Source organism: uncultured Streptosporangiaceae bacterium (assembly GCA_964581815.1). Classification (GTDB taxonomy): domain Bacteria; phylum Actinomycetota; class Actinomycetes; order Streptosporangiales; family Streptosporangiaceae; genus Trebonia. The sequence continues at coordinate 58,948 of CAZORE010000030.1, forward strand.
GTTCACGCTCGGCGGGATCAGCTTCGGGCTGATCTACGCCGCGATAGCGCTGTCTCTGGTGCTGATCTGGCGGGGCACCCGGCTGCTGAACTTCGCGCAGGGCGGGATGGCGATGTTCACCACCTTCATCGCGCTCGAGGTGATCTACCGCACGGGCTCCTACTGGGCCGGATTCGTGGTCGCGCTCGCGGCCGGAATCGTGCTCGGCGCCGTGACCGAGCTCGCCGTCATCCGGCCCACCTTGGGCAAGCCGGAGCTCAACGCCGTGATCGTCACCATCGGTCTGCTCATCCTGCTCGAGGGCCTGGCCGGCATCTTCTACGGCGGGCAGTTCCGGTCCTTCCCCACCGCGTTCTCCGACATCGGGCTGCGGGCGGGCTCGACACCGCTTGGCGTGTCGCGCTTTGACGTGTTCGTCGCGGCGGCGGTGCTCGCCATCACGCTGCTGCTCGCGGTCGGGTTCAGGTACACGAGCGCGGGGCTGCGCATGCGGGCCGCCGCGTTCAACGCCACCGTCGCGCGGCTGTCGGGCATCCGGGTGGCGCGGGTGATCACCGTCGGCTGGGCGCTCGCCGGCCTGCTCGGGGCGCTCGCGGGCGTGCTGGTCTCGCCGTCGACGTTCCTTTACCCCAACAGCATGGACAGCATCTTCGTGTTCGGCTTCACCGCGGCGGTGATCGGCGGCCTTGACAGCCCGGTGGGCGCGGTCATCGGCGGACTGCTGCTCGGTGTCGTGCTCAATATCGCCGGCGGTTACCTGGGGGCCGACGTGACCGCGCTGATCGCGCTCGGCATCCTCGTCGTGGTCCTGATGATCCGGCCGGCCGGCCTTTTCGCCGGCGCCCGGGTGCGGCGGGTATGACCATGCGGCCACTGCCACGCATCCTCGGGGCGGCCCTCGTGGGGGCCGCGCTCGTCGCGGTCTTGTCCATGAAGCTGAACGCGTTCCGCGACTACCAGATCGCCGAGATCGCCGTCGACGTGACGGCGGTCGCCGGGCTCACCGTGCTGACCGGGCTGAGCGGCCAGATCTCGCTCGGCAACGGCGCCTTCATGGCCATCGGCGCGTACACGACCGCGCTGCTGCTGCTGCATCTGGGCTGGCCGTTCATCGCGGTGCTCGTGATCGCCGCGGCCGTCACCGCCGTGGCCGGGGCGATCGTCGGGGTCGCCGCGGCCAGATTGCACGGCCCGTACCTCGCGGGCGCGACGCTGATGCTCGGCGTCGCCCTCCCGTCGCTCGCGAACGCCTACCCGGGGATCTTCGGCGGCGACCAGGGACTGAACGTCGTCTACAGTGCTCCCGGCTTTCTCGGCGTCAATTTCCCGCTGACCAGGTGGCAGGCCTGGGTCTGCTCGGCGGTGGCGATTGTCACCCTGGTGCTGCTCGCGAACCTGGCCCGCAGCCGAGTGGGCCGCAACTGGCGTGCCGTGCGCGACGACGAGGTGGCCGCCGCGCTCGCCGGGGTGAACGTGGCGCGGGCCCGCGTCCTTGCCTTCGTGGTCAGCGCCACCTGCGCCGGGATGGCCGGAGCGCTGCTCGCGGTCATCACCGGGCTGGTCGCGCCCGGAGCCTTTACGATCACCCTCTCCATCGCGCTGCTGACCGCTGTGGTGATCGGCGGCCTGGGCAGCCTGTTCGGTGCGATCTGGGGAAGCCTGGTCATCGTCCTGCTGCCGACCTACGCCACCGACGTGGCCACCAGCCACGGCCTGTCCACCACGGTCGCGTCCAACATCCCGGTCGCGGCCTACGGCGTGGTGCTGATCCTCGTCATGCTCATCTTCCCGCAGGGAATCCAGGGCGGAGCGCTATGGCTGCTCCGCCTTTTGTGGAACAAGAAAGAAGGCACTCAATGAAGAGATCCCACCGGCTTCGCGTGCCAGCCATCGCCGTCGTGGCGACGGCCGCGCTCGCCGTTGCCGCGTGCAGTTCCAGCTCGAGTACCAGCTCAAGCCCGGGCACCAGCTCAAGCCCGGGCACCAGCTCAAGTACGAGCGGCAGCTCGAGCGCGCCCCTGACCGCGTCCGCTCCCGGCATCACGGCGACTACGATCACCATCGGCAGCCACCAGCCGCTCACCGGGCCCGCCGCGCCCGGCTACAGCGAAATCGCGCCCGCGTCGGCCGCGTACTTCGCCTACGTCAACGCGAACGGCGGAGTGGACGGCCGGACGATCACCTACAAGTACCTCGACGACGCCTACAACCCGACCCAGACGGCCAGCGTGGTACGCCAGCTCGTCCTGCAGGACAACGTGTACTCGATCTTCGACGGGCTCGGCACCCCCACCCACCTGGCGGTGGAGAGCTTCCTCAACGCGCAGAAGGTCCCCGACGTGTTCGTCGCGTCGGGGTGCGACTGCTGGAACCAGCCGGCGGCGGACCCCGACACGTTCGGCTGGCAGCTTGACTACATCCGTGAGGGCAAGATCCTCGGACAGTACGTGGCCAAGCACTTCGCCGGCAAGAAGATCGGCTACTTCTACCAGGACGACGAGTTCGGCATGGACGGCGTCAAGGGGCTCGACGACGAGATACCGAAGTCGATGGTGGTCGCCAGGCAGACGTACGTCCCCACCAACACCAACGTCGGGCCGGCGGTCGCCGCCCTGCGCGCGGCCGGCGCTCAAGTCGTCATCTCGTTCTCCATTCCCGCGTTCACCGCGCTGCTGAAGCTGAACAGCCTGAAGCTCGGCTTCAGCCCGACGCTCGTGGTCAGCAACGTCGGATCCGACGCGATCACCCTGTCCGGGCTGCTTGAGTCGTTCGCGAAGCAGGGCGGCGCGACCGTCAACGGCAACCAGCTCACGGCCGGGATCATCACCGACGGCTACCTGCCGACCCTCGGTGACACGAGCAACAGCTGGATCGCGCTGTTCAAGAAGATCCATGACCAGTACGACGCGAAGGCGCCGTTCGACGGCAACGTGCTCTACGGCGAGGCGGTCGCGTACACCTTCGTGCAGGCGATGCTCAAGGCGGGCCGGAACCCGACCAGGGCCGACCTGCTGAACGCGATCAATGCCGGGCTCCCGCAGGGACCCGCGGTCGCCCCGTATGCTTATGCGAGTACCGACCACGACGGCGTTACCGGCGCTTACATCGGCATCATCACCAATGGGGCACTGGTACAGCAGGGACCTGTCTACACCACGGACGCGTCCGCGACCGGCGCGGTCACGACCTACACCGGAGCCGAGGAGCAGGCACCAGCGAGCGGCATCCCCGCACCCTGAGCCCGCTCATGACGGGCCCTTGATTGCGAATGAAGCCCTGACCGCATGAGTACAGCATGACAACGGACGTGCGGCCGCCAGCAGAGCGCTTGCTGGCGGCCGCCGAGGAACTGTTCGGCGAGCGCAGTTACGGCCGGACAACGGTCGCGGACATCTGCGCCAGGGCCGGGATGGCGACTGGCAGCTTCTACGCGTACTACGGGTCCAAGCTGGAGATCTTCGCCGCTGTCGTCCGAGGGATCAACGCGGACCTGCGGGCGGCCATGAAGGCGGCGATGGAAAGGGCGGATGACAGCCAGCGCGCCAGGGAGCGCGAAGGCTTCCGTGTTTACTTCGACATGGTGTCCAAGCGCCCGTGGATGGACAGGATCGTGCGCGAGTCGGAATTCGTCGCACCCGGCCTGTTCCGTGAGTACTACGAGCACCTGGCCAGGGGCTACGCCCGCGGCGTGCGCCGCGCCCAGCTCGCCGGCGACATCGACGTCCGCTACGACCCCGAGGTCATCGCGTACGCCTACACGGGCATCGGCAACTTCGTCGGCATGCGCTGGGCCGAATGGACCGCGGGCGGGCAGGTGCCCGAGGACGTGCTTGACGACGTGCTTGAACTCCTCGGCCGCGGTCTCGCTCCGCCCGCCGCACCACGGGCCGGGGACTCGCGGTAGCCACCACGCCCCCGTTCGGGATAATTCTTTCTCGGCATCGGGCAGGTCGGGGATGACGAGCTCGCTTGGCTCGAAGCCGCCCTCGCCGGCCACGGCGGCCAGTTCGTAGCCCAGTGACCCAGGCGTGTCAGCAGCCGGCGCCCGCCGGCCGGTGAGCGCCGAGGCGACGGCCGCGATCAGGCAGGCCGCGATCGCGAAGCCGAAGGCCACGCCGAGGCCGTCGTGGAACGGGGCGGTGATGAGGTGCGGAAAGAACTCCCGCCCGGTCACGTACGCGGCGTGCGCGGGCGACAGGTGGATGAGCAGCGGGCCGAGCAGCTGCTGCATCGGGTTGTAGCCGAGGAAGGAGGCGAACAGCACGCCGATCGGCGGCAGGTGTGAGATCGGCGCGGCCGCGCTGGCCGGGACGCCCTGCGCGGTCAGCCCGCTGACCATGGCCGACGGCAGCTTGCTCGACAGGCCGGCCACCATCAGGGTGAAGAAGATGCCGATGGACAGCACGAACGCGGAGTTCTGGAACGTGGCGATCATCCCGCCGGCGGCGCCCCGCTGGTTGGCCGGGACCGAGTTCATCATCTCCGCCCAGTTCGGCGAGACGAACAGGCCGGAGCCGAAGCCGTTGAACGCGATGACGACCGCGAACACCCAGTAAGGGAAGTTCACCGGGACGAAGATCAGGACCAGGAATGTCGCCCCGGTCAGCAGCGCGCCGCCGACGGTGAACGCCTTGGCGCCGAACTTGTCCGACAGGATGCCGGACAGCGGCGCGGAGACAAGGAAGCCGACCGTCAGCGGTATCAGGTAGATGCCCGCCCACAGCGGCGTCTCGCTGTAGCTGTAGCCGTGCAGCGGCAGCCAGATCCCCTGCAGCCAGATGATCAGCATGAA
>CAZORE010000031.1:0-15222 GCA_964581815.1 uncultured Streptosporangiaceae bacterium
AACCGGGTGATCCGGCGCAGCAGGGACGGCACAGCGACCGTGTCGTCGAGGACCATGACCACGCCGGAGCCGAGGGTCGCGCCTGCCGCGCGGACGCCCTCGAAGGTCAGCGGCATGTCGAGGGCGTCCGGGCCGACGAACACGCCGGCCGCGCCGCCCAGGAGGACAGCTTGCAGCGGCCGTCCGCCGGCCACGCCGCCCGCGCCGTCGATCACGTCGCGCAGCGTCACGCCGAAGTCGTACTCGTAAAGGCCGGGCACCGCCACGCAGCCCGACAGGCAGAACAGCCGGGTGCCGGTCGACGCCTCGGTGCCGACCGCCGCGAACGCCGGGCCGCCGACGCGCAGGATCTCGAGCACGGACAGCAGCGTCTCGACGTTGTTAACCGCGGTCGGCTTGCCGAACAGCCCCGACTGGGCGGGGAACGGCGGCTTGTTCCGCGGCTCAGCGCGCTTGCCCTCCAGCGAGTTGATGAGCGCGGTCTCCTCGCCGGCGATGTACGCCCCGGCGCCGCGCCTGACCTCGATGTCGAACGCGAAGCCCTCGCCCATCACATTAGGGCCGAGGAAGCCGTAGGCGCGGGCCTGGGCGACGGCGTGCGCCAGCGCGCGCTCCGCCGTGGGGTACTCGCCGCGGATGTAGATGTAGCCCTGCTCCGCGCCGCACGCGTAGCCCATCACGGTCAGCGCCTCGACCAGGGCGTACGGATCGTGCTCCATGAGCACCCGGTCCTTGAAGGTGCCCGGCTCGGACTCGTCCGCGTTGCAGATCACGTAGTGCGGGCGGACCGGGTTGGCCGCGACCGCGTCCCACTTGATGTGCGTGGGGAACGCGGCGCCGCCGCGGCCCATCAGCTTGGCGTCGCGCACCTCCCGGATAACACCTTGCGGTCTCAGGGCGATTGCCCTCCGCAGCATCTCGTAGCCGCCCGCCGCCCGGTACGAGCCGAGGGACGCGGGGTCGACGTGGGCGAGGCGGCGCAGCAGGGAGACCCGTCCGCCCGCCGGGTCAGGCGACGACGGTGCGGGGCCTGGAGTACCCGCCTCCGTTCGGGCTGATGGTGATGAGGACAGAACGGGGGCGGGTGCCTCCGTTCGGGATGACGCGGTGCCGGATAGCTGGGGGCGCGACAGCTGGGGGACCAGCACCCCGAGCGGAACCTGCGCCGGGGACTCGCCGCCGGTGAGCGCCTGCCAGACCGCGTCCGGTGTCACCGGGGCGAGGTCGCGCCTGGCGACGGCCGCGCCGGCGTGCTGGATCAGCGCGGCCGAGCCGCGGTCGCACTTGCCCAGGCACGGGGAGCGCTGCCAGGTGACGCCGGTGCCGTTCAGCGCCGCCTCCGTGCCCTCACGGCCGAACCGGCGGGTCATCTCGGCGCACAGCTCTTCCGCGCCCGCCACCTGGCAGGCCAGGTCGTCGCAGACATGCACCACCGCGCCGGGCGTTGGTTCCGTCCGGAACAGGGCGTAGAAGGACGCGACGCCGTACCCCTCGGCCGGCGGGACGGTGAGCCGCTCGGCGATGTAGTCGAGCGCCCCGGGGCTGATCCAGCCGACTGCCTCCTGCACCGCGTGCAGCACGGTGATCAGTAGGTGGCGGCGGCCACGGGCGGCATGGCCGCCGAGCGCGACGTGCGCGTCCTGCGCGCGGCGCGCGCCGCCTTCCCACTGCGAGGGCGGCAGGCCGAGCACCTCGTCGACGGCGGCGCGCTCCGCGTCCGTCGCGGCGGCCTTCGCCGTCAGGCGCAGGTCCACTAGGGCACCACCTCCGGGTCCGTCATGCGCTGCCGGTACGCGGCGGCCTCCTCGTGGGTGGCCTGCTCCACCCGGATGGCGGTCGCCTTGAACTCCGCGGTGCCCGACTTCGGGTCCCAGGTGTCGAGCGTCAGGATGTTCGTCTCTACCTGGTCGGGGAAGTGCAGCGTCATGAACGCCAGGCCTTCGCGCAGCGTCCGGTCCACGTGCACGGGAGCGGTGACCGAGCCGCGCCGCGAGGTGACCCGGGCGATCGCGTCCTCGGCGAGGCCCAGCCTGGCCGCGTCCTCCGGCGCCAGGTCAAGCGTCTCCTTGCGCCGCAGCGGCGTGCTGTACAGGTTGCTCGCCGCGCCGGTGTTGTAGGAGTCGAGCCGGCGGCCGGTGGTGAGCCTGATCGGGTACTCGCCGGTGAGCGTGTCCAGCGGGTCCTCCTGGACCGTCAGGTGGAACGGTGCGGGCGCGCCGCGCTTGGCCGGGTCCTCCTCCCACAGCCGGGCGTGCAGGAACATGGTGCCTTCCGACTCCTCGTCCGGGCACGGCCACTGGATGCCGCCGAGGCGTTCCAGCTTCTCGTAGCTCATCCCGCGGTGCATCGGCGAGAGCTCCCGCAGCTCTTCCCAGAGGTCCTCGGCGGTCGGGTTGCCCCAGTCGTAGCCGAGCCGCCTGGCCAGCTCGCCGATGATCCAGATGTCGTCCCTGGCGCCCTCGGGCGGCTCGATCGCCTTGCGGACGCGTTGGACGCGGCGCTCGCTGTTGGTGACCGTGCCCTCGGACTCGCACCAGGAGGCGGTGCCCGGCAGCACCACGTCAGCCACTCTGGCGGTATCGGTCATCACGATGTCCTGGACCACCAGGCAGTCGAGGCCCTCGAGCATCTTGCGGGTGTGGTGCGTGTCCGCCTCGGAGGTCATCGGGTTCTCGCCGATGACGTAGGCGCAGGTGAGCTCGCCGCGTTCCATGGCGTCGAACATCTGCGACAGGTGCATGCCCTTCTTTGGGTGGATGGGCACGCCGTACTTCGCGCCGAACCTCATCCGCGCGTCCGCGTCGAGCTCGATGTCCTGGAAGCCGGTCAGCTTGTTGGGTATCGCGCCCATGTCGCCGCCGCCCTGAACGTTGTTCTGGCCCCGCAGCGGCACGAGACCCGAGCCGTACCGGCCGACGTGCCCGGTGAGCAGGGACAGGTTGATCAGCGCGAGCACGTTGTCCGCGGCGTTGTGGTGCTCGGTGATACCGAGCGTCCAGCAGATCTGCGCCCGGTCCGCCCGTGCGTAGTCGTGGGCGAGCTGCCTGATCAGCGCGGCCGGCACGCCGGAGTCGCGCTCTGCCCGCGCCAGGGTGTAGTCGGCGACGAACGCCTTGTACTCCTCGAAGCCGTCGGTGGCGCGCCTGATGAACTCCTCGTGCACCAAGCCGGCCTGGATGATCTCGTTGGCGATCGCGTTCGCGAGCGATATGTCGGAGCCGACGTGGATGCCGAGCCAGGCGTCCGCCCATTTCGCTGTCGATGAGAGCCGCGGGTCGACGGTGTACATCTTCGCGCCGTTACGTATGCCCTTCAGGACATGGTGGAAGAAGATCGGGTGCGCCTCGCGCGCGTTCGAGCCCCACATGATGATGAGGTCCGCGTCTTCCGCTTCCCGGTAGGAGCAGGTGCCGCCACCCGCTCCGAAAACTGCCGCCAGACCGACGACACTGGGAGCGTGTCAAGTGCGGTTACATGAGTCGATGTTGTTCGACAGCATGACGCCGCGGGTGAACCGCTGCGCGGCGTAGTTCATCTCGTTGGACGCCTTGGAGCAGCTGAACACGCCGAAGGTCTTCGTCGCGTCGTTGTCCCGCGCCCGCGCGAATCCCGCCGCGGCGCGGTCGAGCGCCTCGTCCCAGGTCGCGGGGCGTAGCTCCCCGTTCTCCCGGACCAGCGGCTCGGTCAGCCGGACCAGCTTGCCAGGATCCCTGGTTCTCTGCTTACCCAAAGCGCGCACCTCCGTTTCAATGCGCGGTGTTACTGCTTGTCGTATATGTCCACGCTATATCCAGGCTGTAGGCCAGTCCATGATCGGGCGGCGCGGCCGCGCGCCACTGGGGCTGGCCTCGGCCGACCCGGTCCCCCGGTTGTCGCCCGCCACAGTTACCAGGTGCAGGCCATCACCCGGCGCATCAGCGTGTCTGGCCGGTGGTCGGCGACGTCTTGATGACAAGTTGATTTGCGGCAGGCAACCCATGGTTTCCGATTGTTTGCGCGATTGCCGCTGGCGCGATGAGTTCGGTGTCGGCGTTACGTCAGAATGGCAGCGGGGCGAAACCGAGAGGAGCAGGCGTGAGCGGTGTTCGGGTACTTGCAGGCACGCGCAAGGGTGCGTTCGTCCTTACCTCGGACGGCAATCGGAAGCAGTGGAAGGTCAGCGGCCCGCACTTCTCAGGCTGGGAGGTCTACCACGTGAAAGGGTCGCCCGCCGACCCAAGCCGGCTGTACGCGTCGCAGTCCAGCGGCTGGTCAGGGCAGGTGATCCAGCGGTCCGACGACGGCGGCGCCACCTGGGCGCCGGTGGGCAATAAGTTCAGCTACCAGGGCACTCCCGGCACCCACCAGTGGTACGACGGGACACCGCACCCGTGGGAGTTCGCCCGGGTCTGGCACCTGGAGCCCTCGCTGGACGACCCGGACACGGTATACGCCGGGGTCGAGGACGCCGGCCTGTTCCGCTCCACTGACGGCGGGCAGAGCTGGCAGGAACTGCCCAGCCTGCGCGGTCATGAGTCCGGCCCGTCCTGGCAGCCCGGCGCGGGCGGGATGTGCCTGCACACGATCCTGCTCGACCCCCTGCACCAGGGCCGGATGTTCGCCGCGATCTCAGCGGCGGGCGCGTTCCGCTCCGACGACGCGGGCCAGACCTGGCGGCCGATCAACCAGGGCCTGCAGTCCGAGGGCATCCCCGACCCCGACGCTGAGGTCGGGCACTGCGTGCACCGCCTGGCGATGCACCCGTCCCGGCCGGACGTGCTGTTCATGCAGAAGCACTGGGACGTGATGCGCAGCGACAACGGCGGCGAGTCCTGGCGGGAGATCTCCGGGAACCTGCCGACCGACTTCGGGTTCCCCATTGACGTGCACGCCCACGAGCCAGACACCATCTACGTGGTACCGATCACCAGCGACGCCGACCACTACCCGCCCGAGGGGAAACTGCGGGTCTACCGCAGCCGCACCGGCGGCGACGACTGGGAACCGCTGACCGCCGGCCTGCCGCAGGAGAACTGCTACGTCAACGTGCTGCGCGACGCGATGGCCGTCGACACGCTCGACTCCTGCGGCATCTACTTCGGCACCACCGGCGGCCAGGTCTACGCCTCCGCCGACTCCGGCGACACCTGGGAGCCGATCGTCCGCGACCTGCCCGCCGTGCTGTCGGTCGAGGTCCAGACGCTGCCATGATCCGGATCATCCTCCCCGCCCACCTGCGGACCCTCGCCAGCATCACCGGGGAGGTGCACCTCGACGTCGCCGGCCCGGTGACCCAGCGGTCAGTGCTTGACGCCCTCGAGGCCCGCTACCCGGTGCTGTGCGGGACGATCCGCGGCCATGACGGCGGCCCCCGGCGCGCCTTTATCCGGTTCTTCGCCTGCGAGACGGACCTGTCCCATGACCCGCCCGACGACCCGCTGCCCGCAGCCGTCGCCGCCGGAACCGAGCCCTACCTCATCGTCGGTGCCATGGCAGGCGGATAACCTCAGGGTCGCGGACAGCGCGTCTGTTGCGGCGGCCGCGGCCTCGGTAGCCTCGTTTCATGGACTATCGCATGCTGGGCGGCAGTGGCTGCGCGGTGTCGAGCTTGTGCCTGGGGACGATGACGTTCGGCACCGAGACCGACGAGTCCGGCGCGCACCAGCAGCTCGACCGGTTCGTCGAGGCGGGCGGCACGCTGGTCGACACGGCCGACGTGTACAGCGACGGGCGGTCGGAGGAGATCATCGGCGGCTGGCTCGCCAGCCGCCCGGCCGATGTCACCGAGCCCGTGGTGCTGGCCACCAAGGGCCGTATGCCGGTCGACGACTCGCCGAACGGCGCCGGGCTGTCCGCGCGCCACCTGGCCCGCGCGCTTGATGCCTCGCTGCGCCGCCTGGGGGTCGAGGCAGTTGACCTTTACCAGGTGCATGCCTACGACCCGCTGACGCCGCTGGAGGAAACCCTGCGGACGCTCGACGGGTTCATCCGGGCCGGCAAGATCCGCTACTGGGGGCTGTCCAACTTCACCGGCTGGCAGCTGACCAAGGCGGTGCACCTGGCCCGGGCCCTGAACGTGGCCGGGCCGGTGACCGTCCAGCCGCAGTACAGCCTGCTGGCGCGGGAGACCGAGTGGGAGATCGTGCCCGCCGCCCTCGACGCCGGGCTGGGCCTGCTGCCCTGGAGCCCGCTCGGCGGCGGCTGGCTGTCCGGCAAGTACCGGCGCGACCAGCGCCCGTCTGGCGCGACCCGCCTCGGCGAGGACCCGGGCCGCGGCATGGAGGCCTACGACCGGCGCGGCACGGAGCGCACCTGGGCGGTCATCGGCGCGGTGCAGCAGGTCGCCGAGCAACGCGGGGTGTCCATGGCCGAGGTCGCGCTGGCGTGGGTGACCGGCCGCCCGGCGGTCAGCTCGACCATCCTGGGCGCCCGCACGCTGGGCCAGCTCGAGGCCAACCTGCGCGCGGCCGGGCTGCGCCTGACCGCCGCCGAGACCGCCGCGCTCGACGCCGCCAGCGACCCGCACCCCGCCGACTATCCCTACGGCGAGCTGGGGGTCGAGCAGCGGGCCCGCACCTTGCCCGCCGGCCACTGAGCACCGCCGCTGAGCCAGCTCCCTGAGGTGCCGCGCCGGCGGCCATGACGGGGGCTAAGCGTCAGCGGCCATGAAGAAGACGCTGTCGCCTTGGGCCAGCGGGGCCTGCCGATCGCGGGTGATCTGGTCGCCGTTCAGCGCGGCGGTCACGTGCCGGTCGAACGGCAGGCCGACGGCGTCCGCGGCCGCCTGCACGGTCGCCGCCCGCGCCGGCCGCGGTCCGCCCGGCCGCCCGGCCTTGGCCAGGGCGCCGAACAGCTGGACGGTCACCTCGGGCGCCGGGCGCCGGCGAGCTCGCGCGTAGTCGTCTGGGGTGTTGACGTTCAGCACCGAGTCCAGGTCCGGGTCGAGCGCGGCGAGCACCGGGTCGGTCAGCAGCTGGGCGTCGTCGAGCCGGGTGACGGTGCACTCCGCGAACAGGAACGCGGGACGCAGCCGGTCCTCCTTGACGAGGCGCTCGGCGAGCCCGGCGAGGCCGGTGCGGTAGGCGGCGGCCAGCGGCTGCGGGTAGCCGCGGGCGACCGGCAGCGCGACGTCCGGCCGGCCGTCAGGCTCGCCGCCCTCCGGCTCGCCGCCCTCCGGCTGGTCGAGGACGCGGAGCACCCGCCGGATAAACGCGGGGTGCAGGAACGGCAGGTCGGTGGAGGTGACGAACGCGGTCTGCGCCTGGCCGGCCAGCGCGGCGAGGCCGGCCGCGATCCCCTGGACCGGGCCCTTACCTTCCCGCGGGTCGTCGATAATGGTCGTGCAGTTAGGCAGGTCAGGCAGTTGCTGGCCGCTCGCCCTGACGACGACCACCGGGCCGCCCGTCGCGCGGGCGACGATGCCGACGGTCCGGCGCAGCAGCGTCGACCCGTGCCATTCCAGGGCCGCCTTAGGCGTGCCCATCCGGCAAGACCGCCCGCCAGCCAGCACCACCGCTCCTGCCACCACGCCCCCATCGTAGGCCCGGCGGGGACGGGGCTACGATGGCTCCCAGGCCGGAGAGGGAACGGCAGGCCGCAGAGGGCATAGCAGGCCCGGAGCGGGCCGCCGGGCCCGGACAGATAGCGGGGCGAGAATGAGCGAGCACCTGGAGATCGAGCAGAAGTTCGATGTCGACCCGGGGTTCGAGCGGCCGTCCTTCGCGGGCCTCGCCGGCGTCACCGCGGCCGGGCCGGTCCTGCACCACCTGTCCGCCACGTACTTCGACACCGCCGACGGGTCGCTCGCCGCCGGCAAGATCACCCTGCGGCGGCGCACCGGCGGCACCGACGCGGGCTGGCACCTCAAGCTGCCCGCGTCGGCCGGCGCCCGCCGTGAGGTGCACGCGCCGCTCGGCCCGGCCGACCGCGAGGTGCCTGCGGAACTCGCCGCCCGGGTGGCCGAGGTCACCGGCGGCCAGCCACTCGCCCCGATTGCCACCCTCGATACGGAACGAACGGTGGTTACCCTGCACTCCGGCGATGGCCGGGTCGTCGCGGAGGTGGCCGACGACCTGGTCACCGCGCGCCGGCTGCCCGCCGATGGCGGGGAGGGCGGCGGGGGCGGGACAGTACTGCGCTGGCGGGAGGTCGAGGTCGAGGTGCCCGTCGCGGACCCGGCGCTGCAGCGGGCCGCCGCCGACGTGCTGCTCGCGGCCGGCGCCCGGCCGGCCGGGCACGGGTCCAAGCTCGCGCGGCTGCTCGACGCCTGATCTGCCCGGTTTTACGCTTTTTGACCGCCTCTGGACCGGTATCGCGGCTGCTCAGCGGAGTCCAACCGGATTCTCAGAGGAAATCCATACGAAATTCTGTAGTACCTAGCCCGGCGTCGTTGCCATTCTTGTAGGGAGTCCGGATTACCGAGCGTCTACCTAGTGAGCGATCGATCATGCTTGAAGAGCCGAGGAACGAGGCGGGCAGCGGCACCGCCACCGTAACTGCGGTCCCCAGCGGCCAGGCGGCCGCGGCGCTAGGCCAAGGCGCGGGCACGCAGCACGCGGACGGCACCCCGGTTCGCGTGCTCGTGGTGGACGACGAGCCGAGCCTCGCCGAGCTGCTGTCCAGCGTGCTGCGCTACGAGGGCTGGTCCGTGCGGACCGCGGGCAGCGGCGCGGAGGCGGTCAAGTCAGGCCGGGACTTCCGCCCGGACGCGGTCGTGCTCGACATCATGCTCCCGGACTTCGACGGCGTCGAGGTCATGCGGCGGCTGCGGTCCGAGCTGCCCGGTGTCTGCGTGCTTTTCCTCACGGCCAGGGACGCGGTGGAGGACCGGGTGGCCGGGCTCACCGCCGGCGGCGACGACTACGTGACCAAGCCGTTCAGCCTCGAGGAGGTCCTGGCCCGGCTGCGCGGCCTGCTGCGCCGGGCGAACCTGGCCCGCACCGCGAGCGGCGAGGGCGCGCTCGTGGTCTCGGACCTGTCGATGGACGAGGACGCCCGTGAGGTCCGCCGCGGCGGCGAGCTCATCGAGCTGACCGCGACCGAGTTCGAGCTGCTGCGGTTCCTGATGCGCAACCCGCGCCGGGTGCTGTCCAAGGCCCAGATCCTCGACCGGGTGTGGAACTACGACTTCGGCGGCCAGGCGCACGTGGTGGAGCTGTACATCAGCTACCTGCGCAAGAAGATCGACGCGGGCCGGGAGCCGCTCATCCACACCGTCCGCGGCGTCGGCTACGTGCTCAAGCCGGCCGGGTGATCTCCACGGCAAACAGGTCACGCTGGTCAAGGCGGCACCCGGTGCACCGGCGGCGCCCCCGCAGGATCCTCCCCGGCACGCTGCGCGGCCGGCTGATCGCCGGCCTGGTCGCGCTGCTCGCCGTCGCCTGCGCCACCGTCGGCGTGGTCACGTACCTCGCCGCGCAGAACGCGCTGTCCGGCGAGCTGAACAACCAGCTGAACACCGCGACCCAGCTCGCGTACAACTGCTGGGAACGCGCGTTCGACGCCAGCCAGGACGGCGGCGGCGGACCGGACAGCGCCGACAACTCGGACCCGGGCTCCTCGGGCGGGGGCACTAGCCCGTACAGCCAGGCCATCTCCAACGACTGCCCCGGGCTCGGCGAGCACACGTTCGTCGCGGTCGACTACAACGGCCGCTGGCGGAGCGCGCTCGTCGGCGACGACTCGTTCAAGCTGACCGCCGCCGACGAGGCTAACCTGGAGACCGTCCCCACGTCGCAGGGCCGGCCTGCCGACCCCGACCGCCATGGCCACGCCCCGCGCACCCCCAACTCCACCCGCTACCTCAGCGGCACGCAGGGGACGTACCTGGTCACCGCGATCGACGACCCCGACGGCGACGGCTCGGTCTACATCACCGGGCTCCCGCTGGCCGCCGAGCACGACCAGCTGCGCGACATCGCGATCGCCGAGGCGATCGTCTTCGGCGCCGTCCTGCCGTTCGCCGGCGTGCTCGGCATGCTCTGGGTCCGGTTCGCGCTCCGCCCGCTGCGCCGGGTGGCGACCACCGCCGCCCAGGTCGCCGACCTGCCGCTCGAGTCGGGCGTGGTGTCCCTGCCCGCCGGCGTGCCGGACACCGACCCGGATACGGAGACCGGCCAGGTGGGGCTCGCGTTCAACCGCATGCTCGGGCACGTGGAGACCGCGCTGCGTAAGCGGGCGGCGAGCGAGTCCCGGCTGCGCCGGTTCGCCGCCGACGCCAGCCACGAGCTGCGCACCCCGCTCGCCGCCATCCGCGGTTACGCCGAGCTGGCGCTGCGCCACCCAGGTAGCTCACCCGACGAGGTCACGCACGCACTCGGCCGGGTGCTGTCTGAGTCCACCAGGATGAGCGTCCTCGTCGACGACCTGCTGCTGCTCGCCCGGCTCGACGCCGGCCGCCCGCTCAGCAGCGAGCCGGTCGACATGACCCGGCTGGCCATCGAGGCGACGAGCGACGCCCGGGTCGCCCGCCCCACTCACCGCTGGATGCTCGAGCTGCCCGATGACCCCGTGCTCACCCGTGGCGATGAGCACCGGCTGCACCAGGTCCTCGTCAACCTGCTGAGCAACGCCGGACGGCACACGCCGGACGGCAGCACCGTCACCGTCGGAGTCAGTGACCGCCTGCCCGACGGTGAGCCGGGCACCGGGGCCGAGTCGGCCGCGCGCGGCACGCTGCACCTCGCCCCGCGCGTCGTGCTCACCGTCACCGACAACGGCCCCGGGATCCCGGCCGACCTGCTGCCCGACCTGTTCGAGCGGTTCACCCGCGCCGACACGTCCCGCTCGCACGCCACCAACGCCTCGTCCACCGGGCTCGGGCTCGCCATCGTGGACGCGGTCGTCGGCGCCCACCACGGCGCGGTCCTCGTCACCAGCCGGCCGGGCATGACCCGCTTCACGATCGTGCTCGACCGGCTAGCCGAGCCGTCCGAGGAGCCGTCCGCGCCGACCGGGCCCGTGCGCATGGGACGCGGCCTCCCTACTCGAGCGCGGTAACCGGGGCGGCTTCCTTCTCGGCCACCGCAGAGGCGGCCGGGGCGTCCTGCGCCGACGCCTGCAGCGGGCCGCTGCGCATCAGCGTCCCCACCACGACCGCGCCGCCAAGGAAGAGGCCCATGCCGACCCAGAACACGGTCGTGTAGCCGTGTAGCGCGCCCTGCGCCTGGACCAGCGCGACGGCCGCCTTGGACGGCTGGCCGTGGAACACCGTGTGGCTGGTGATGTAGCTCGCCGCTGCGCTTGCCGCGATCGAGTTGAACAGCGAGGTGCCGATCGAGCCGCCGAGCTGCTGGCCCGTGTTGACCGTGGCCGAGGCGACCCCGGCATCACGCGGGGGAATCCCGTAGGTGCCGGTGTTCATCGCCGTGGAGAACAGCAGGCCCATGCCGAAGCCGGTGATCATCAGCGGACCGAGGATCGTGCCGACGTAATCGCTGCGCAGGCCGATATGGGTCAGCCAGAACTGGGCGCCGGCCAGCAGCAGGAACCCGCTGACCACCAGCGGCCGCGGGCCGATCCGCGGCAGCAGCACGATGTTCGACACGTTCGCCGCGGTCGCGATGCAGAACACCATCGGCAGGAAGGCCAGCCCGCTCTTGACCGGCGAGTACCCGAGGGTCACCTGCAGGTAATAGGTGACGAACAGGAAGATGCCGAACATGCCCGCCCCGACGATCAAGATCGCCAGGTAGGCGCCGCCCCGGTTACGGTCGAGCACCACCCGCGGCGGCAGCAGCGGGTGGGTGGCGCGCCCCATCCACACCGCGAAAGCCACAAGCAGTGCCCCGCCCGCGACCAGGTAGCTCCAGGTCGACGGAGTGGACCAGGAGTGCAGCCCGGCGTTGGAGAACCCGTACACCAGGCAGAACACGCCGCTGGAGACCAGGAGCACGCCCGGGACGTCCAGCCGCGCGCCCGTCAGTCGCGGCACCCGCTTGAGCAGCACCGCGCCGCCGGCCACCGCCAGCCCGGCGAAGAACAGGTTGATGTACAGGCACCAGCGCCACGACAGGTACTCGGTCAGGGCGCCGCCGAGCAGCAGGCCGACCGCACCGCCCGCGCCGGCGATCGCGCCGTAAACGCCGAACGCCTTGCCGCGCTCCTTGGGGTCGCTGAACGTGGTGGTCAGCAGGGCCAGCGCCGCTGGCGCCAGCATCGCGCCGAACACGCCCTGGCAGGCGCGCGCCGTCACCAGCATGGCGAAGTTCACCGACGCGCCGCCGATCGCCGACGCGGCGGCGAACCCGATGAGCCCGGTGATGAAGACCACCTTGCGGCCGATGAGATCCGCCACCCGGCCGCTGAACAGCAGCAGGCTGCCGAACGACAGGGAATACGCGGTCACGATCCACTGCCGGTCCACGTTGCTGAACCCCAGGTCACGCTGCGCGGACGGCAGCGCCAGGTTCATCACCGTCATGTCGAGCACGACCATCAGCTGCGCGATGCCGATCACGACCAGGACCAGCCAGCGCCGGGAATCGGGCACCGCGCCCGATCCGTACTGCGTCCCGCCGCTCTCCCCCGCCGTCAGGGGGACGCTTGCCTCGGACATTCCAGTCACCAATCTGGAGGGTATAGTTCCACTTACGGCAGAGCATAACACAACCGGAGGAACCACCTCCGTTAGGGGTACTCTAGAACATATGACGGCTCAGGCTCAGGAAACGTCACGCGGCACAGCGGCCGAGCGCCCGCTCCGCCGCGACGCCGAGCGGAACCGGCAGCGCATTCTCGCGGCCGCGGCGCAGGTCTTCACCGACCGCGGCCTCGACGCCACCCTCGACGACGTGGCCCGGGCCGCCGGCGTCGGCGTCGGCACCGTCTACCGGCGCTTCCCCGACAAGGAGGCACTCATCGCCGCCCTGTTCCGTGCGCGCATCGATAACCTCGTCACCGTCGCGGAGGACGCCTGCGGTGCGGCCGACCCCTGGCAGGCCGTCGTTTCCTACCTGGAGTACGCCGCCGCTGCCATGGCCGGCGACACCGGCCTGCGCCAGCTGATGATGTTCGGCACTTACGACAGGGACCAGGTCTGCTACGCCAGCGACCGCATGCGCCCGGTCATCACCAGGCTCGTCCAGCGCGCGCAGGCCTCCGGCGACCTGCGCGGGGACTTCGAGGCGACCGACGTGAAGATGATCGCGTTCATGCTCGCCTCGCTCG
The DNA here is from genome assembly GCA_964581815.1 of uncultured Streptosporangiaceae bacterium. Taxonomy (GTDB): domain Bacteria; phylum Actinomycetota; class Actinomycetes; order Streptosporangiales; family Streptosporangiaceae; genus Trebonia. The sequence goes on from CAZORE010000031.1 coordinate 13,147, forward strand.
CCGAGTACGCCGCCGCCGTCACTCCCGATGTGTGGCGCCGCTACCTGGCCATGCTGATCGACGGCCTGCGCCCGTCGCGCGCCGCGGTGTCGGCGCTCCCGGTGCCCGCCCCGACCGTGCGCGAGCTCGGGGACCTGATGCGCGCCCAGCCGCGCTGACCGGGGCGCCTGCGTGCACGTGCATCCGCACGTGATTTTCTGCCGTGCATTTTCAGGTGCAATAGGGCAATGCATAATTAGCGTGCGTTGCCCGCCATTATTGGACCATCACAGCCTGTCTGCACGTGCAAACGCACGACGTCCGGCGGCCCGTGCACCAGCAATGGCCGTTTATCTTAGAAATGGACATTTCGGAACCTTGCTGCATACGTTTGCACCCAGCCTGACCTGCAGGTTCATCGAGAGAAGCGCCAAATTGATCATCCACCGCGCACGATGTGCCCCGCACGCTATAAGCTCGCGAGCACGGACACGGGCCCGCAACCCGATTTCCACCAAAGGCGAAATAAGGCACCCCCGCCTATGGCGACAAGTCCGCAAAATCAGGCTAAGATGCCTCTAGCTAGGCACCCAAAGGCGTATGCCTATCCGTCGAGTCCCCCCTCTCGGCCCCTGGAGTTCCGGTCCATGACTTATGGCAACGGTGTGCGAGACGACACCCAGCAGCTGCGCGACATTCAAGACCTGATCGCCAAGCTCGAGGATGTCAACAGGAAACTCGCGCTCCCCGCCCGCGCGGTGGCGATGCCCGCCCCCGCCGAGACCGACCAGGCCGAGGCGCCAAGCTCTTAGCGGTTATACGACCTCGCCGCGGCGCGGATCAGCTGCGCTGAGCGCGACGGGCTGAGCGCCGCCGAGCGAAGCGATGAGAACGCCCGCAGGTAGCGCGACACCTCCTCCCGCCCCTCAAGGCTGACCCCGCCGGAGAGCGCCGCCAGGTGGACAACGCCGATCTCCGGGGTCTCGGCGAACCGCAGCAGCGTCATCGAGCCGCAGCCGGCCGCCGCGTGCACGCCCGCCGCGAACGGAAGTACCCGCAGCGACGCGCGGGAGCGACTCGCCGCGGGAACGCGGGCGTCATGCTGGCCGTCGGTGAACCCGGTCTCGGCCACGTCCGCGAGCCGGGCAAGCTGCTCGCGCATCACCCGTGGCGGCCCGACCATCTGGCGCAGCGCCCCCTCCGTGAGCACGATGTCCAGCCCCGGCGCCCGCCCGGCGAGCACGACCCGCTGCCGGTTCAGCTTCACCTCCATGGCGTGCGCCCGCTGCTCCGCCGAGCCGTAACGGACGTCCGCCCCGGCCACGGCACGGATGTAATCCGGCGTCTGCAGCAGGTCGGGAACCTGGTTCGCCTCGTAGAGCAGGATGTCGGTGGCGGCGATCTCCATGATCACGTAATCCTGCGCGCCCGCGGGAAGGACGTCACGGTAGTCAAGCCACCAGCCGCTCTCCCGGCCGCGGTGCGCCACCGCGAGCAGCGCCTCCTGCTCGGCCGCGGGCACGCCGTACTCGGTCAGCAGCTCCCGCAGTTCCTTGGGGCGGATGCCGCGCTGGCCGGTCTCGATCCGGCTGATCTTCGAGCGGTCGCACTCAAGGATGCGAGCAGCCTCGTCCAGGTTGTAGCCAAGGCCCTCGCGGTATTCCCGAAGCGCTGAGCCGAGCAGCCGGCGCCGCACGGGGGGTGTTCCAGTCATGGTGCGATCCTCCTCGATCGGGGAATCCGGGTGACGCGCTCATGTCCGGCAGCCGCGGGGGGACGGCGGGAGAGCGTGCTAGATGAGAAGGAACCTAGCACTTTGAGTAGTCCTTAGTCGAACGACGCGCCGATGGAGTCAGGAATTGGCTGGATTGCTCAGCATCGGTGTTCGATTGACGTCAACATACTGGGTGCTCTACTGGCAACACGTTGCCATTCAGGACCCCGCGGCGGGCCTGGCGGGAGTGCCGTAGTGCGTGGATGTGCCGTAAGTGTCGCTATAGCAGCACCAAAGGCACATCCACGCAGTACCGGGGAGAGCTCAGGCCCGGAGGCCGGTGTCGGGAGGCCACGGGCTGGGGAGTCGGCGGCCGGGGATTC
>CAZORE010000031.1:15322-37008 GCA_964581815.1 uncultured Streptosporangiaceae bacterium
GCCCGGAGGCCGGTGTCGGGAGGCCACGGGCTGGGGAGTCGGCGGCCGGGGATTCGGCGGCCGGGGATTCAGGCGAGGGCGGCGATCGCGGTCATGATGCGGCGCTCGGACACGGGGGCCGGCGTGCGAAAAGTCTGCGCGAAGAGGCTGACGCGCAGTTCCTCGACCTGCCAGCGGATCTCCCGGACGGCGTCCGCCGCCCGGGCCTCGGGTGGCAGCGCGGCGAGCGCCTGGTCGTAGGCGTCCTGTACCCGGTGGACGACGGCCATCTGCTGCGCGTCCCGGCCGGCGTTCTCGGTGAGCTTGTCCAGGCGACGGCCGATGGCCTTCAGGTATCGGGATAGGGCCGGCAGCCGGGCGGCGCCGGCTTCGGTAAGGAACCCCGGGGCGATGAGGGCGTCCAGCTGCGCCCGGACGTCGGCGACGGCCGGGGCGAGCGCGGGGCTGCGCAGCGCGTCGAGGCGCAGCCGGGCCTCATGGGCGCCGCGGAGGATCTCTTCCGCCCAGGTCACCACCTCGTAGACGGCGGCGTGCAGCCGGGGCCTTACGTGGTCGACGATCCGGCCGAACCCGGCGGCGTCCCAGGCGGGGCCGCCGGCCTCGCCGATGAGGCCGTCGACGGCGCAGCTGGTGCAGTCGGTGAACAGGGCGGCGACGGAGCCGTGCGGGTTGTCGGACAGGACCAGCTTCTGCGCGGTGGTCAGCCTTTTCGCGACCTCGTTGGCGGGTGACTTAACCGCGAGCAGCACCAGGCGCCTGGTGCCGGCGCGCATGGCGCGGGCGGCGGCCTCGGGCGTCTCGAACAGCCGGACGTCGACCGTGCCATTCGGATCGCCAGGGGCGCCCGCGTCGACGAGCGCCGGATAGGCCTTCACCTCGCCGTCGGTGAAGACCTTGGGTAGCGGCCCGAAATTCCAGGTGGTTACCCCGGTCCTGGTCAGCGCGGTGGCGCGGGCGGACAGGGTGGCGCGGACGCGTGGCCGCAGCTGCCGCTGCAGCGTGGCCAGGTCCTTGCCGGACGCGATGACCTTGGTGCCGTCGAGCACGCGGAAGGTGAACCGCAGGTGCGGCGGGAGCTTGTCCAGGTCGAACGCGTCCGGTGGCACCCGCACGCCGCGCAGCCGCAGCAGCTCGCGGGACATGGTTTCCCTGATGTCCGCGCCCGGCGCCTTCCCGTCCAGGTCGGCGAGGATCTCGCGGGCCACGTTGGGCGCGGGGACGAGCTCGCGGCGCAGCGTCTTGGGCAGGGAGCGGATCAGCTCGGTGACCAGTTCCATGCGCAGGCCTGGTACCTGCCAGGAGAACTCCTCCGGGCGGGCCTGGTTGAGCGTGTTGAGCGGGATGTCGATGGTGACGCCGTCGGTATCGCTGCCCGGCTCGAACGCGTACGACAGGGAGAGGGCCGCCCCCTGCTGGTCGGGCCCGGCCGATTCCGAGGTCCACACCTCGGGGTAGTCGCCGGCGTCGAGTTCGTCGGCCTCCGCGGAAAGCAGGGTGTCGAGCGTCAGGGTGAGCAGGTCCGGTGTTCGCGAGCGGGCCTGCTTCCACCAGGCGTCGAAGTGGCGGGCGGATACCGCGTCGGCGGGAACGCGGGCGTCGTAGAAGGCGTACAGCGCCTCCTCCCCCGCGACCAGGCCGCGGCGGCGCGCCCGTTCCTCGAGGGCGGCCGCCTCCTCGAGCAGCTTCTGGTTATCGCGGAAGAAGTGGTGCCTGGTCTGCCAGTCGCCCTCGACCAGGGCGTGCCTGATGAACAGCTCCCGCGCAAGCACCGGGTCGATGCGGTGCAGCAGCACGGTCCGGTCGGCGATGACCGGGATGCCGTACAGGGTGACCTTCTCGCTGGCGACGGCGCTGCCCTGCGAGCGTGACCAGCGGGGCTCGCTGTAGGAGCGCTTGACCAGGTGCGCGGCGACCGGCTCGACCCACTCCGGCTCGATGGCGGCCACGGTCCGCGCCCACAGCCGGGAGGTCTCCACCAGCTCGGCCGCGACCACCCAGTCCGGCGGCTTGCGGGCCAGGCCGGAGCCGGGGAAGACGGCGAACTTGGTGCCGCGGGCGCCAAGGAACTCGGGCAGCGGGCGCCTGCCGCGCTCGGCACCGCCGGGTCCGCCCGGGCGGGCGGCGGGCGACGGCTTGGCCGGGGCGAGCACCAGCTTCATGCCTACCTGCGACAAGAGCCCGGCGAGCAGGGCGGTGTGGACCCGCACTCGTTCGGAGGATGAGGTCTTGGTGTTGATGCCGAGGTCGCGGGTGAGCGAGGACAGCTGGCCGTGCAGGTCCTGCCACTCGCGGACGCGCAGGTAGTTGAGGAACTCGGCGCGGCACAGGCGGCGGAACGCGGAACCGGACAGCTCGCGCTGCCTCATCGCGAGGTAGTCCCACAGCGCGAGGAAGGCGAGGAAGTCCGATTCCGGCTGGGCGAAGCGGCGGTGCGCGGTGTCGGCGGCCTGCTGGTTGTCCGTGGGGCGCTCGCGCGGGTCCTGGATGGACAGCGCGGCGGCGATGACCAGGATCTCCCTGGCGCAGCCCTGCTTGCCCGACTCGATGATCATCCGGGCGATGCGGGGGTCGACGGGGAGGCGGGCCATCTGGCGGCCGGTCTCGGTGAGGCGGCCGTCGGCGACGGCGTTCAGCTCCTCGAGCAGCTTGACGCCGTCGGTGATGGCGCGCGGGTCCGGCGGGTCGAGATAAGGGAAGGCGCGGATGTCGCCGAGCCGGGCGGCGGCCATCTGCAGGATGACGCTGGCCAGGTTGGTGCGCTGGATCTCCGGGTCGGTGAACTCGGGGCGGCTCTCGAAGTCCTCTTGGGAGTACAGCCGGATGCAGATGCCGTCGGCGACGCGGCCGCAGCGGCCCTTGCGCTGGTTGGCGCTGGCCTGGGAGATCGCCTCGATCGGCAGCCGCTGCACCTTGGTGCGCAGGCTGTAGCGGCTGATCCGGGCGGTGCCCGGGTCGACCACGTAGCGGATGCCGGGGACGGTGAGCGAGGTCTCGGCGACGTTGGTGGCGAGCACCACGCGGCGGCTGGCCATGGTGCGGTTCGCGGGCACCTCGAAGACCCGGTGCTGCTCGGCGGACGACAGCCGGGAGTACAGCGGCAGCACGTCGGTGTTCGCGCGGCCCTTCAGCGCGTCGGCGGTGTCGCGGATCTCCTGCTCGCCCGACAGGAAGACGAGGATGTCGCCGGGCCCTTCGCGCTCGAGCTCGCCGATCGCGTCGGTGATGGCGGTGACCTGGTCGCGGTCTTCGTCGCTGTTGCCTTCTGCGTCACCGATCGGGCGGTAGCGGACCTCGACCGGGTAGGTGCGGCCGGACACCTCGACGATTGGCGCGGGCTCGCCGGTCCGGGGGTCCGCGAAGTGCGCGGCGAACCGCTCCGGGTCGATGGTCGCGGAGGTGATGATCACCTTGAGGTCGGGGCGGCGCGGCAGCAGCTGGCGCAGGAAGCCGAGGATGAAGTCGATGTTCAGGCTGCGCTCGTGCGCCTCGTCGATGATGAGGGTGTCGTAGCGGCGCAGGTTCCTGTCGGTTCCGATCTCGGCGAGCAGGATGCCGTCGGTCATCAGCTTGACGGCGGTGGCGTCGCCCGACTTGTCGGTGAACCGCACCTTGTACCCGACCACCTCGCCGAGCTGCGTGCCGAGTTCCTCGGCGATCCGCTCCGCGACGGTGCGGGCCGCGATGCGGCGCGGCTGGGTGTGACCGATCTGGCCGGCGACGCCGCGGCCGAGCTCCAGGCAGATCTTGGGCAGCTGGGTGGTCTTGCCCGAGCCGGTCTCGCCGGCCACGATCACCACCTGGTGGTCGCGGATGGCGGCGGCGATGTCGTCCCTGCGCTGGCTGACCGGCAGCTCTTCCGGGTAGCTGATGGCGACGCCGACGAGCGCGGCCTCGCGGGACGCGGCGCGCTGCTTGACTCTTACGGAAGGACTGTTCACCGGCGGCAAAGATTAGACGATGGGGGCCAGAAGATGCCAACGCTTTATCTGGCCCCCGTCTTCCCCAGCTCAGGAGTTGGCGGCGGCGACCAGGTCCGCGATCAGCTGCGGGGTCAGCGGGCTGCCCGGGAAGGCGGCCATCCGGCCGAGCGGGATGGCGGACAGGAACAGCAGCATCGTCGGGTCGCTGAAGGCCGCGGCCATCATGCCGTCCGTGTCGGCCGCCCCGGCGAACGCCTGGCCGAGTACCTGCGCGCCGCGCGGGTCGGCGAGCCACTCGCCGAGCGTCGAGTCGGTGGTCAGCGGCACCCGCGCGTCGTCGCCCTTGACCTCGGCGACAGCGGTGCCCCGCAGGTCGCGGGAGCAGGCGCCGACGGCGCAGTGGTACTCGCCGCCCTCCACCACCCAGCGGCCGAGCCTGGTGTCCCAGTAGGCGAGGTCGTCGCGGTCGATGACGAGCGTGACGTCGGCGGTCTCGCCCGCCGCGACCGGGACGCTGGCGAACGCCTTCAGCTCGCGCGGCGCGCGGCGCACGGCCGAGCCGGGCAGGCTCACGTAGACCTGCACGACTTCCCGGCCGTCCCGCTGGCCGGCGTTGGTGACGGGAACCCGCACCTCGATGCCCGCGTCGGTGGCAGTGGCGGACGGCTGGCCGTACTCGAACGTGGTGTACGACAGGCCGAAGCCGAACGGGTAGGCCACCGGCTGCTCGCGCGCGTCGAAGCCGCGGTAGCCGACGTACAGGCCCTCGCCGTACCTGACGTGCCCGTGTTCGCCGGGGAAGTCCAGGTAGGAGGGGTGGTCTCGCAGCTTGAGCGGTATGGTCTCAGCCAGCCGCCCGGACGGGTTGACCCGGCCGAACAGCACGTCGGCGATCGCGCTGCCGCCGGCCTGGCCGAGCAGCCAGCCCTCGATCAGCGCGGGCACCGCGGCGTCCCACCCGGCCGTGGCGAGCACCGCGCCGTTGGACAGGATCACCACGGTGCGCGGGTTGGCCGCCGCCACCTGCTCGATCAGCTCCCGGTGCGCGGCGGGCAGGTCGAGGCCGTCCCGGTCGGCGCCCTCGGTCTCGTGCGCGCTGCCGGCGAAGACCAGGGCGATGTCGCTCGCCGCCGCCAGCGCCACCGCCTCGGCGAGCAGGTCCCGGTCGGCTTCCGCCTCAGTTTCCCCGTCTTGGGCGGCGCTCTCCTGCGCGGCGGTCGCGTCGGTCAGGTAGCCGGGCGCGAAGAGCACCGTCCCCTGCGCCGTCGCGGTGATCTCGGTGAGCGCGTCGTCGAGCCGGGTCGGGGTGATCTGGGAGCTGCCGCCGCCCTGGTAGCGCGGGGTGCGGGCGAACTCGCCGATGACGGCGATGGACTGGGCCGCGTCCGGGTCGAGCGGCAGGACGGCGCCGTCGTTCTTGAGCAGCACGACGGCCCGCCCGGCGATCTCGCGCGCGAGCGCGTGGTGCTCCGCCTCGTCATAGCCACCAGGCGTGCGGTCCGCGGCCTTGCCGACGAGCGCGCTGACCCGCCGCGCGTTCCGCGCGAGCAGCGCCGCATCCAGGCGGCCGTCCGCCACGGCGTCGATGAGTTCCTTGTCGCCCGCGGGGTCGGGTCCCGGCATGGTCAGGTCGAGGCCGGCGGCGACCGCGGCGACCCGGTCGGCGACCGCGCCCCAGTCGGACACGACGACGCCCTCATATCCCCACTCGTCCCGCAGCACCTGGGTGAGCAGCCAGTGATCCTGGCTGGCGTACACGCCGTTGATCTTGTTGTAAGCGCACATCACCGTCCACGGCCTGGCCCGCGTTATCACCCGGTGGAAGGCGCGCAGGTACATCTCGCGCAGCGTCCTCATGTCGACGTCGGCGCTGACCCGCAACCGGTCGGTCTCCTGGCTGTTGACCGCGAAGTGCTTGAGCGACGCGCCGACGTTCCTGCTCTGCAGGCCGTTGACCCATTCGGTCGCCAGCACGCCGGCCAGCAGCGGGTCCTCGGAGAAGTACTCGAAGTTCCGGCCGCCGAGCGGGCTGCGCTTGAGGTTGATGCCGGGGCCGAGCAGGACCGCGACGTCCATGGCCCGGCACTCGTCCCCCAGCGCCTCGCCCATCCGGCGCAGCAGGGCCGGGTCCCAGGTGGAGGCGCTGGCCACGGCCGGCGGAAAGCAGGTGGCCGGCTGGCCCCTGAGCATGTCCCGCGGGTCCGCCTGCAGGCGCACCCCGTGCGGCCCGTCGGTAACGGTGATCGATCCCACGCCCGCGGTCTCGACCGGCGTGGTGTGCCACGCGTCGTTTCCGCTGGTGAGGGCCGCCTGCTCGGCGACGGTGAGCTCGGGCGTCATAGCCAGGTCCCTTCGGCGTTGACTTTTTTCACTCCGTGAATTTAGGGAGATTATCCCGAACGAGGGCGCCTGGCACTAGCCGGCGCCGTTGCCGCCTCGCTGGCCGGGCAAGAAACGGCGATTTAAAGGCAATGACCGGATAAGTAGCGGAAGCTACCTATGCGGGACCCGGGGCCGGTAAGTCACCGCCGGCCCGTGAGTCACTGACCGTAGCCGCCGCGGCGCGCGGCGAAGCCGTTCCACTGAGTCACCTGGGGCCGCCGTGCAGGCGACAGGCTTCCCGCGCCGCGCGGTGCCCTCGGTTGCGCGGCGCGGGAAGCCCTTGGACCGCCGGCGCCCCCGTGTCGCCGCCGACGGGTCATGATGCCGGCCATTGCAAAGCGCAAATGGCACAGGCAGTATGTCTTTCTGGAACTCTTCTCGATTTGAGGTCGCGATGCGAAAATTTCGGCCCGGGCCCGGCTTGGGACCCTGTGGAGCTGGCTTAAATGAATGGCCAGCTAACTTGCATCTTACGCACATCCGCGCGCCGCAATTGCAGCGCTGCGGGCCAAGCCTCTTGTCCTGCCGCATGGCGCCGTCCGCCGCGGCCGCCCGCGGACGGAACCGCACGTCAGGTTTGCCACAGGACTGCTGGGGCAGCAACAACACGGCCACCGGGCTAATACCGGTACACACGAGGGCGGCCCTTAGGGTACGCTTCCCGGAAGCCTGTTAGCGTCATTGTTACGGGCACATTGTGGCACTCGGGCAGACAAGGCTGGAGTGCCTACTTTGAAGTAGCGAAAGTTGAATTAATATCGAGGAGACGCTTGCAGCTCATCTGCCGATCGTCAGCCCAGGCTGACGGTCATTGCGGGCGGAGGCCTCAGCGAGGAAAAGGCCCGGACCCGCTGTTTACCCTTGGCATTGGTCATCGCAACGTCGTGCATATTCCGGCCCTCTTTCACGGTAAATCGGCTGCCGAGGGGGCCGCGCCCGGCCCACAGGCGGGCAACAACTCGAACCGTGGGCCGGGCACGCACTCGTGCCGTCCCGGGGGATCCCCCTCGTGTTCCCTGGGGACAGGCGCACGTGCACGATACGTAATCGCCTTGGTCAATTTGAGTTACCTATCATGCGGACCCCACACTACCTATTGCCTATCTAGCTGTCTAGTCACCTCAGCAAGTAATGTCTCTCGTTTCCCCGGAGGTCCTCGTGGCCGATGAGGGTGCCTCGCCGCGCGTGCGTATCGACTACGAGTCCGGCGAGCGCGTGTACCTGCAGATCGTGCGCATCATCCGCGACATGATCATCAGCGGTGAACTTCCCGTGGGGACGCAGATCCCGAGCGGCACGCAGATGAGGCGCGAATGGGGAGTCAACCGGCTGACCGGCGCAATGGCGGTTGAGGAACTGCGCAAGGCCGGGCTCGTCATCACCAGGCCCGGCGTGGGCACCTTTGTGGCGGCCACGCCGTCCAGGCAGGTCATCGCGCTGAACCCGGGCGACCAGGTCACCTCGAGGATGCCAACGGAAGAGGAACGGTCGCGGCTGAGTACCGGGTACCTGACCCCGGTGCTCATCGTCACCCGGGCCGACGGCCGGACCGAGCCGTACAACGCGGCCGTCACCGTGGTCCAGTCCGAGGGCGCGGCCTGACCGGGCCCCCGGGGGACACTGCGGTTACCGCTCCTTGCGGTAACGGGTGGCGAGCTCGGGCGAAGCAAGCCTGCGTTCTGCTGACTCCTCGATCTCCTCGGCGACGGTGACCCGCGGCCGGCCCGCCGGCCGCCCGGCCTCCGCCTCGATGACATCGGCCGGCATCGCGACCGGGGCGATGTCGGCCGGGGTGACGTCGCCCGCGGCGGCGAGCCCAGTGGTGGCGAGCCCAGTGGTGGCGAGCCCAGTGGTGGCGAGCACTGGCTCGCCGTGCAGCTCATCGTGCACGTACCGCTTGCCGCGCAGCAGCGAGGCGACGGCCGCGATCAGGCAGGCCGCGATCGAGAAGTCGAACGCGATCTGCAGGCCGCTCTGGAACGGGCCAGAGATGAGGCTCGGGAAGAAGGAGTGGCCGGTCAAGTAGGCGGCGCTGTGCGCCGGCAGCTTGGTGAGCGCCGGGCCGAGCAGCATCTGGATCGGGTTGTAGCCAAGCAGCGCGGCGAACATGACCGCGGTCGGCGGCAGGTGCGCCAGGCGGGTCGCGTCGGCGGGCGACACGCCCTGGGCGGTCAGGCCGGCGTAGAGGTGCCCGGGCAGCGAGGATGACAGGCCAAGGATGATCAGGCTGAAGAAGATGCCGATCGACAGCACCATGGCCGAGTTCTGGAAGGTCGCGGACATCCCGGCGCCGACACCGCGCTTGTCCGCGGGCAGCGAGTTCATGATGCCGGCCCGGTTCGGCGAGGCGAACAGGCCCATGCCGACGCCGTTGAGCAGCAGGATCGCTGCGAACTGCCAGTAGGTGAAGTCGACGGGCAAGATCTCGAGCAGGCCAAAGGACAGCGCGGCGATCAGCATGCCGCCGGTGGAGAACGGGCGGGCGCCGAACCGGTCGGACAAGATGCCGGACACCGGGCCCGCGATCAGGAAGCCGATCGTCAGCGGGAGCATCGCGATGCCGGCCCACAGCGGGGTGTTCTCGAAGCTGTAGCCGTGGATCGGCAGGTAGATGCCCTGCAACCAGATGATCAGGATGAACATCAGGCCGCCGCGGCCGAGGCTGGACAGCAGCGAGGCGAGGTTGCCGAAGGTGAACGCGCGGATGCGGAACAGGCTGAGCCGGAACATCGGCTCAGCGACCCTCGTCTCGATGAGGCAGAAGATCGCGAGCACCACGAGGCCGCCGCCGATCAGCGAGATCACCAGCGGGCTCGTCCAGCCCATGACGTGGCTGCCGTAGGGCTGGATGCCGTAGGTGATGCCGACGAGGACGGCAATCAGTCCGGCCGCGAAGGTCAGGTTGCCGCCCAGGTCAAGCTTGGCGCGCTTGCGGACGCCGAGTTCCCTGAGCTTGAGGTACGACCAGACGGTGCCGAAGATGCCGAACGGAACGGAGACGAGGAACACCCAGCGCCAGCCGACCGGGCCCAGCACGCCGCCGAGCACCAGGCCGATGAAGCTGCCGGCGATCCCGGCGACCTGGTTCAGGCCGAGGGCCATGCCACGCTTGTTGGCGGGGAACGCGTCGGTGAGGATCGCGCTCGAGTTGGCGAACAGCATCGCGCCGCCGATGCCCTGCAGGATCCGCATGATGATCAGGTACCAGGCGGCCGCCGTGCCCTGCAGCCAGCTGACCGACAGCAGGACGGAGAACAGCGAGAAGATCGCGAAGCCCATGTTGAACATGCGCACCCGGCCGAACATGTCGCCGAGCCTGCCGAAACTCACCACGAGGACGGCGGTGACCACCATGAAGCCCATCATCATCCACAGCAGCAGGGTGGTGTTGCCTGGCTGCAGCGGGTTAACGCCGATGCCGCGGAAGATGTCCGGCAGCGCGATCAGCACGATGGAGGAGTTGACGGTCACCATCAGCACGCCGAGCGTGGTGTTGGACAGGGCGATCCACTTGTAGCGTTGGCCGACTTGGGCGGGCACTGCGGTTTCCTCCGTAGCGAGGGGCGCTTAGTTAGTTGCTTGACGGCAACTAATCATACGCAGGTTTTGTTCCGCGTGACAGAGGGGCGCTCCGTTTGACACGCGGGAAGGAGTACGGGCATCCTTGGCACTGTCAGACAGACACCTCGTTCGGTGAGGCGTCTTCACGGACACAGGCCACTGATCCCAACCGTCGAGAGACGCTCCGGATCAGGACACCTCTCCCCGGCCTAAGGGGTGAGGCCAAGTGGCTGCGGAGCATCGCTACGCCGTGGAGTGCCAAAGCTCTTACGAGAGAGGTGCCCTCCTCACCCGGCAGGGAAGTGAATCCTGCCGCCGGCCGCGGATGGCGATCCTCGGCTGGTGTCACGTGTGAAGGCGCGCGTGGGCGCCGCGGACGAAGGGAGGCGTGCGATGGACTCTGATAGTCCGGGCCGAAGTCGGCCCTTCCCGCCGCTGTCCCCGCTTGTCCGTGGCACACGTTGACGTAACCGACGCTCTCCAGTCGCTCCGCCCGCCTCAGCTTGAGGTGGCGCGGCCGGTGGCCTGCGCTTGACGAAATACCCCGCTAGACCAGCGATATTTCGCCCGCAAGAGGCTGCCCGCGATCCGGCGCTGCGCACACGTGTGCCTCGATTCCGCTTGAGTGAAAGCGCGAAAGAGGTGAACTTCCAGTGACCGCTGTTGAGGTAGAGGTTGCAGGCGCCCGTTCCGCGGTGCTTGACGAGGCGCACGTCGGCGACATCCGCGGTGCCCTCGGCACGATCAGGCTTGACGACCACGCCGCCCGGACGACGCTGTCGGCGAAGTTCAAGACGCTGCTCGCCGTCGTCGGCCCCGGCCTGATCGTGATGATCGGCGACAACGACGCCGGCGCGTTCTCCACCTACGGCCAGGCCGGCCAGGTCTACGGCACGAGGCTGCTGTGGACGCTGCTCCTGCTGATTCCCGTGCTGTACGTGAACCAGGAAATGGTGCTGCGCCTTGGCGCGGTCACCGGGGTCGGGCACGCCCGGCTGATCCTGTCGCGGTTCGGTAAGTTCTGGGGCACGTTCGAGGTCATCGACCTGTTCCTGCTCAACGGGCTGACGATCGTCACCGAGTTCATCGGGATCACCCTGGCCGCCGGCTACCTGGGCGTGCCGAAGGTCCTCGCGGTGCTCTTCGCGGCCGGGATCATCATCGCAACCGCCTTCACCGGCTCCTTTCGCGCGTTCGAGCGGATCGCCATGTTCTTCTGCGCGGGCTCGCTGCTGCTCGTGCCGCTGTACCTGATGGCGCACCCGTCGGGCTCGTCCATGGTGCACGGCTTCACGTCGCCTGACCTGCCTGGTGGTCCGGTGTCTGGAGGCACGGGGACCGGCGGGATGGCGGCGGTCATGCTGCTGGTGATCGGCATCGTGGGCACCACGATCGCGCCGTGGCAGCTGTTCTTCCAGCAGTCCTACGTGATCGACAAGCGGATCACCCCGCGGTTCATGAAGTACGAGAAGGCCGACCTGTGGATCGGCATCGTCATCGTGGTCGTCGGCGCCGCCGCGCTGATGGGCACCACCGCGGTCGCGTTCGCGCACTCCGGCGCCCAGTTCACCGACTCGGCCGGGCTGGCCCGCGGCATCGCCGGCTACGCCGGGCACGTGGCCGGCGCGCTGTTCGCCGTCGCGCTGCTTGACGCGGCCGTCATCGGCGCCTTCGCGGTGTCGCTGTCATCGGCCTACGCGATCGGCGACGTGCTCGGCATGAAGCACTCGCTGCACCGCGGCGTCGGCCAGGCCAGGGGGTTCTACGCCCTGTACGCGGCGCTGATCTGCGGGGCGGCGGCCATCGTGCTGCTGCCCGGCTCGCCGCTCGGGCTGATCACCGAGGGCGTCCAGGTCCTCGCGGGCGTGCTGCTGCCCGCCGCCACGGTGTTCCTGCTCATGCTGTGCAACGACCGGGCCGTGCTCGGACCCTGGGTCAACTCACCGAAGACCAACGCGTTCACCGGCGCGGTCATCGCGGTGCTGATCACGCTGTCGATGGTGCTGACCGCATCGGTGATGTTCCCCTCGATCACCGCGCCGGCGATCTTCGCGGTCATGGGCGGGTGCGCGGCCGTAGCGGTCGTCATCGGCGGGTGCGCGCTGGCCGGCGTCCGGCGGACGGCGCGCCGGGCGGCGCTCGCCGAGGCCGCGGTGGCGACCGAGGTGGCCGAGCTGGCGGAGACGGCCGGGCTGGCCGAGGTAGCCGAGCTGACGAAGACGGCCGGGCTGACGAAGGCGGCGGGCGCCGGCGCGGCGGACGCCGGGCCCAGCCTGGCGGACAAGCTTTCGTGGCGGATGCCGCCGCTGAGCGAGCTGCCGACGCCGGTGATCAGGGGCGCACGGCGGATCGGCCTGGTCGGGTTGCGCGGCTACCTGGCGCTCGCGATGGTCATGGTGATCGTCAAGATCGTCGAGACCGCGCTCGGCCACTAGGCAGCGGCCCGCCCGGTCGTCATCGCGCCTCCTGGGTCCAGGTCGCCCCCGTCTAGAGTGTTCCCAGGATGAACCAGGAGGTAGCAGTGACGAGCATGCCGGGGCCGCTGACCGGGGTACGGGTTGTCGAGCTGGCCGGGATCGGGCCCGGGCCGTTCTGCGGGATGCTGCTCGCGGACCTCGGCGCCGAGGTGATCCAGGTCGACCGGCCGGGCGGCTCCCGGTCGACGGTCCCCCGCCGCGCCGAGGTGACCAGCCGGGGCAAGCGGCGCGTCGTGGTCGACCTCAAGCACGCGCGGGGCGCCGAGGTGGTGCTCCGGCTGGCGGCGGCGTCCGACGCGCTGATCGAGGGATACCGGCCGGGCGTGGCCGAGCGCCTCGGCGTCGGCCCCGCCGACTGCCTGGCGCGGAACCCGGCCCTGGTCTACGGGCGGATGACCGGCTGGGGCCAGGACGGCCCCCTGGCATCGAGCGCCGGCCACGACGTCGCCTATATCGCGGTCACCGGGGCGCTGCACGCGATCGGCCGGGCCGACGGCCCCCCGCAGGTGCCGGTCAACTACCTGGGCGACTTCGGTGGCGGGTCGATGTTCCTCGCGCTCGGCCTGGTGGCCGGCATCCTCGCGGCCCGCTCCACTGGCACGGGCCGGGTGGTCGACGCCGCGATCGTCGACGGTGCCGCGGTGCTGCAGGCGATGACTTACGGGATGCTCGCCGACGGCACGTGGGCCGATAGGCGGGGCGTCAACCTGCTCGACACTGGCGCGCCGTACTACGACGTCTACGCCACGGCCGACGGCCGCCACATGGCGGTCGGCGCGCTCGAGCCGCAGTTCTACGCCGCGTTCACCGAGATCCTGTTCGCGCCCGAGGGCCTGCCAGGCGACCTGCCCGCGCAGCACGACCGGCCCCGCTGGCCGGAGCTGCGGGCGCGGTTCGCCGCCCGGTTCGCCGAGCGCTCCCAGGAGGAGTGGACCAAGGCATTCAGCGCAACGGACGCGTGCGTCGCCCCGGTGCGCACCATGACCGAGGCGCCGGCCGACCCGCACCTGGCCGCGCGCGGCACCTACGTGACCCTCGACGGCGTGGTGCAGCCCGCCCCCGCGCCCCGGTTCGGCGACGGCACGCCGGGCGCCCCGATCGGCGCGCTCACCCCGGGCCCGGTCGCATCCCCGGGCGCGGACACCCGCGAGGTCCTCACCAGCCTCGGCTTCCCCGACGCGGATGAACTGCTCGCCTCCGGCGCCGCCTGGCAGGCCTAGCGCTTGCTTAGCGGAGCTGGCGGAAGAACTGGCGGATGTCGGGGACCAGGAGGTCGGGTTCCTCCATGGCGGCGAAGTGGCCGCCGCGGTCGAACTCCGACCAGTGCACGATGTTGTTGGACTGTTCGGCGAAGCGCCGGATGGGCGGGGCGATCTCGTAGGGGAAGACGGCCACGCCAGTCGGCACGGTGGACGGGGCGGGCGGGCCCCAGGCGCCGCTGCGCGCCGACTCCAGGTAGAGGCGGGCCGAGGAGCCCGCGGTTCCCGTTAGCCAGTACAGGGTGACGTTGGTGAGCATCTGGTCGCGGTCGACGGCGTCCTCGGGCAGGTCGCCGTCGGTCCAGTCGCGGAACTTGTCCACGATCCAGGCGAGCTGGCCGGCCGGCGAGTCCGTCAGCGCGTAGGCGAGCGTCTGCGGGCGGGTCGACTGGATCGCGCCGTAGCCCATTCCGGTGGCGCGGAACTGCCGCATCCGGTCGAGGCGGCGCTTCTCCACCTCGGTCAGGTCGGGCTGGTCGAGCGAGCCCGACGGCAGGAGCATGTTTAGGTGCACGCCGATGACGTGCCCGGGCGCGCTCACGCCGAGCTCCCTGGAGATCGACGAGCCCCAGTCGCCGCCCTGGGTGCCGTAGCGCTCGTAGCCAAGCCGGGTCATCAGCTCGTCCCATGCCTGGGCGATCCTGGCCACGTTCCACCCCGGCTCACGGGTGGGACCGGAGAAGCCGTAGCCGGGGATGGAGGGGAGCACCAGGTGGAACGCGTCGGCTGGGTCGCCGCCGTGCGCCCTCGGGTCGGTGAGCGGGCCGATGACCTTGGTGAACTCCACGACCGAGCCGGGCCAGCCGTGCGTCATGATCAGCGGCACGGCAGCGGGCTCCGGCGAGCGCACGTGCATGAAGTGCACTCGCTGGCCTTGGATCGTGGTGGTGAACTGCGGGAAGCCGTTCAGCTCCCGCTCGTGCACCCGCCAGTCGTACGCCGTGCCCCAGTACCCGGCGAGCTCGCGCACGTAGTCAAGTGGTATGCCGTAGTCCCAGCCGACGCCCTCGAGCTGGTCGGGCCAGCGCGTCCGCGCGAGCCGCGCCCGCAGGTCGTCAAGGTCGGCTTGCGGGATCTCGATGCGGAAGGGGCGGACCTGCCCGTCGTCTGTCATGACACCGACGCTAGACCCGATCGCGGCGAGTTGCTGTCCGCAATACCGAGGATCACTGCGGTGCGGGGGCGCCGCGGGCGGCGCCGATTAGTTTTTCTCGCCGCAACCGTTCTATGGGGCGGCGACGCCATCAGGCGCCGGGCCGGGCAACCGGCCGCAGCGTTAAGGAGGAAGACATGCACCTGGACCTCACACCCGCCACCGGGACGCTCGCCGAAGTGGTCTCCGGTATCGGCGATGCCCAGCTGAGCGCGCCGACGCCCTGCCGCGGCGTGACCGTGGCCGACCTGCTCGACCATGTCGACGGGCTGTCCCTGGCCTTTGCCGCGGCGGCCGCCAAGGACCTGGAGGCCGGCCGCCAGCCGCCGTCCGCCGACGGGGCACGGCTTGGCCTTGACTGGCGCACGCGCATACCCGGCCGGCTCGCCCGGCTGGCGGCCGCCTGGGAGGACGACGCGGCCTGGGCGGGCATGACCCGGGTCGGCGGCGTCGACCTGCCCGCGGAGATCGCCGCCGCGGTGACGATCGACGAGCTGGTGGTGCACGGCTGGGATCTCGCCATGGCCGCCGGCCTCAACTTCGCGGCCGACGAGACGATGCTCAACGCGGCGTACGGGTTCGCGCAGGCGACCGTCGCGCGGAACCCGGACGGGAGCGCTGGCCTGTTCGGCCCGCCGGTGGCGGTGGCGGACGACGCGGAGTTGCTCGACCGGCTCCTTGGGCTGACCGGCCGCGATCCGGCCTGGCAGCCGGCCAGGATCGATCAAGACGGACGGGACTGACGAGGCGGCAGAGCCCAATGCCGCAGCCGCGCTACGTGATACTCCCGCCTAGTCGGTACCGCCCCGCGCTCCTTGGCTGCCTTTGCATAGCTGGTGACAGGGGGAAACGCCCTTTGCATAGTGGAGCCCCATGATCACCGTCGATATGTGGCATATATCCAGCCGCCGGCTATGCAAAGCTGCCCACGTGTGGTCCCCAGCTATGCAAAGCCGGCCCACGCACGCGGACGGGCGCACTGGCGTCGTGATTCCCGTGATTGCTGTTCGAGGCGGGAAAGGTGAGGATCGCTACGGCCAGCCTCCGCCCCGGGATCGCCCTCCGCCCCGCGATCGCCCTCCGCACCGCGATCGCTCTGCAGCGCGGCGACGAAGCGCGACTGCCGTGCTAGTCGCTCCCCGGTTGCTCAGGCTCCCCCATGACCGGCAGGGACATGGGGGAGATGAGGCGGAGCAAGCCCACGTTCGGACTGATCCTGGGGTTCGCCTTGTGGCTGGGACCTGGGTCAGAGGAGTTCGAGGATGGTGGCGTTGGCCTGGCCGCCGCCCTCGCACATGGTCTGGAGGCCGTAGCGGATGCCGTTGTCGCGCATGTGGTAGACCAGCGTGGTCATCAGGCGGGCGCCGCTCGCGCCGAGAGGGTGGCCGAGGGCGATCGCGCCGCCGTTGGGGTTGAGCCTCGCGGGGTCGGCGCCGGTTTCCGCGAGCCAGGCGAGCGGGACCGGGGCGAACGCCTCGTTGACCTCGAAGGCGCCGATGTCGTCGATGCTCAGGCCGCTCTTGGCGAGGGCTTTCCTGGTGGCCGGGATCGGGGCGGTCAGCATGATCACCGGGTCGTCGGCGGCGAGCACGGCGGTGTGCACCCGGGCGATCGGCGTCATGCCGAGTTCGGCCGCCTTCTCGCTCGTCGTCATGAGCAGGGCGGCCGAGCCGTCGCTGATCTGCGAGCTGTTGCCCGCGTGGATCACGCCGTTCTCCTTGAACACCGTCTTGAGCTTCGCCATGCCCTCGAGCGTGCCGCCGCGGCGGATGCCCTCGTCGACGTCGACGACGGTGCCGTCCTCCAGCTTCACCGGGGCGTACTGGGCGGCGAACCGGCCCTCGTCGATCGCGGCGGCCGCCTTCTCGTGCGAGGACAGCGAGAACTCGTCAAGCTGGGCGCGGGACTGGCCCCATCGCTCGGCGATCATCTCCGCGCCGATTCCCTGGTTGGGCGGCTTCCCGCCGAAGACGGTCTGCAGCCCGGAACCGGACGGGTTCGGCCAGGACGCGCGGTCGGGCCCGAGTGCGCCGATCGAGGAGCCCATCGGCACCCGGCTCATCGACTCGATGCCGCCCGCCACCACCACGTCGTACTGACCGCTGACCAGGCCAGCGGCGGCGAAGTGCACGGACTGCTGGCTGGAACCGCACTGGCGGTCCACCGTGACGCCCGGCACCGACTGCGGCCAGCCCGCGGCAAGCACGGAGCTACGGGCGATGTCGAAGGTCTGCTCGCCGACCTGGCTGACGCACCCCCAGACCACGTCGTCAACGTCGGCCGGGTCCAGGCCCGCGCGCTCGGCCAGTGCGTTGAGCACGTGCGCCGACAAGTCCACCGGGTGCACGCCCGCCAGGGCACCGTTCCGCTTGCCAACCGGCGTCCGAACCGCCGCCACGATCACCGCGTCGCGCATGGCGCCGCCTCCTAACCTCGTCGTTCCCTTTTGTCCTACCACGTCAGACCCAGTTTGCCCATGTCGGGCCGGTCCGGCAGGGACAACATCACACAGCGCCGCGGACCGTGTGATGCGCGTGCGTTCATCGGCGACCCAATGTTATGGTGGCGACGTCCCCGTCCACCGTGAGGTAACCATGGCCAACGTCGTCGCCCGAGGCCAGGTCACCGGCCCGCGACGGCTCGGCCTGCTGCCCGCGGAGGCCACCGGCTTCGTCGGCCGTGAGGACGAGCTCGCCCGCCTCGCCGCGCTACTGCGCACCGTCCGCCTCGTGACGGTCACCGGGCCGGCCGGCGTGGGCAAGACCCGGCTCGCACTGCGCGCCGCGGCGGAGGCCGCCGACCGCTACCAGGACGGTGCCTGGCTGGTCGACCTGGGCGGAATCGATGACCCCGGCCAGGTTGCCGGGGCGGTCGCCGCGGCGATCGGAGTGATGCCCGGCGACGAGCCGGGCCGGACGCCCGTCCTTGATCACCTGCGCCGCCGGGAGCTGCTGCTCATCCTTGACACGTGCGAGCACCTGGTCGACGCCTGCGGCGAGTTCGCCGACACCGTGCTGCGCGGCGCGCCGGGCGTCACCCTCATCGTCACCAGCAGGCAGCCGCTTGACGTGCCGGGCGAGCACGCCTTCCCGCTGCCGCCGCTGCCCCCGGCCCGCGCCGCGGTCGAGCTGTTCGCCCAGCGCGCGGCGGCGGTGGTGCCCGGGTTCAGCGTTACGCCGGGGAACCGGGCGGACATCGTGCGGTTGTGCCGGCGGCTGGACGGCATACCGCTCGCGATCGAGTTCGCCGCCGTCCGGCTGCGCGCACTGCCGCTGCCGGAACTGGCGAGCCAGCTGGAGTCCGGCATCAGGATGCTGACTCCTCGCCGCCGCGGCACCAGCCCAAGGCACCAGACGCTGCGCGCCGCGATCGACTGGAGCTACCAGCTGTGCAGCCCGGCCGAGCGGACGCTGTGGGAGCGGCTGTCGGTGTTCGCCGGGACGTTCGACGTGAGCGGGGCCGAGTACGTGTGCGCGGACGGCCAGCTGACCCGCGAGCAGGTCGTACCCGCGCTTGTGGGCCTCGTCGACAAGTCCGTGGTCCTGCGGGACCGCGCGGACCCGTCCAGGTACCGGCTGCTTGGCGCGCTGCGCGAGTTCGGCGCGGACCGCCTCGCCGACGCCGGCGGCGCCGAGCCGTTCCTTGACCGGCTCACCGCCCGGTCGGTGGCCATCGCGCGGGCATTCGGGATGAGGTTCACGGGCGGCGGGCGCGTTCGCGGCGTGACGCCTGACGGGCAGGACGCCAACGGTCATGCGGTGGCCGACCAGGCGGGGGTGCTGCGCGCGCTGCGCCGGGAGCAGGAGAACGTTCGCGCGGCGCTCAGCCATGCGCTCGGCGGGGAGCAGCCGGGCCCGCGGGCCAGGCCGCAGTCGGCCGATGCCGCTGCCCGGTTGCGGCTCGGCGCGGACCTCGCCGTGCGGTTGACCTGCTACTGGCAGGTCTGCGGCCAGCTCGATGAAGGCAGGCAGTGGCTTGGCCGGGTGGTCAGGCTGTTCCCCGAGCCGGCGCGCGAACGCGCCTGGGCGCTCGCCGCTCGCGGCCAGCTCGCCACCTTCCAAGGTGACCTGCCCGGTGCGCTCGCGGACATCGGCGCCTCCATCCGGCTGGCCACCGCGATCGGCCACGGCGCGGAATCCGCCGTCGCCCGCGGTTACCTGCGGCTGACCATGGCGCTTGGCTTCGCGGGCCGGTACGAGGAGGCGCTGGAGGCGGCCGAGATGGCCCGGCTACGGCGAGCCGACTGCGGGCAGGCGACGGGGCTGCTTGAGCTGGTGACCCAGCTCGCGCTGCTGCACCAGCTCAGAGGAAACACCGATGAGGCCGTCGCCTGCTGCGAGCGCGGCCTCGCCCTGCTCGGCGAGCACCCGCGCGGCGAACCCGAACCCGCCGCGCCCGCGCCTGGCGCGCCCGCGCCTGGCGCGGCGGGCCGTGAGCGGTGGATCAGCGGGTACCTGTACCTGATCTCCGGGCTCGCGCTCGTCCGGTGTCCCGGCCGGGAGCCCGCCGCCGCCGAGGCACTGCACCGGGCGCTGGCCGCCGAGCACGCGCTCGGCGACGTGCTCGGGACGGCGTACGCGGTCGAGGGGCTTGCCTGGCTCGCCGCGCGGCGCGAGCAGCCTGAGCGCACCGCGTGGCTGCTCGGCGCCGCGGACCAGCTCTGGGCGGCCACCGGGCGGAGGCTGTCCGGCATCGCCGTGCTCGAGGAGTCCCGGCAGCACGCGCTCGACGCCGCCCGTGAGGCGCTCGGCGAGCGGCGGTACACGGCCGCCTACTCCCGCGGTGCCGCACTCGGCCTGGACGCCGTGGTCAGGGAGGCGCTTGACGAGGCCAGCGGGCCGCCGGGCGGGGCGGGCGGCGACAGCGCGGACGGCGATGACACGGCGGCCGACGGGCTGCGGGGCCTGGCGGCCGTGCTGACCAGGCGCGAACGGGAGATCGCCCTCCTGGTGGCCAGCGGGCTGTCCAACCGGGAGATCGGCGCGCGGCTGTTCATCTCCAAGCGGACGGTCGACGCGCACGTCGAGCACATCTTCGGCAAGCTGGACATCTCCTCAAGGATCCAGCTCACGGTCATGCTGCGCGAGCCGACCGCCGGAAGCGGCGTTAACGCGAGAGCCGCGACGAGGTAGGCCACGCCGAACGGCGCGGCGCTGTACAAGACCTCGCTTCGGAGACGGCCGGGCGGCAGGGCGCCGGCGGCGGATGGGCCATCGCCGGCGGCGGCGCCGAGGGCGCCCGCGAGGACCTGCCAGGCGGGGCGGCCGACGGCCATCAGGTCCGCGGCGAGGTCCGGGTCGAGGGCGGCGAGCGCGGCCAGGTCCCCGTCGCGGACCGCGCGCTCCACGGCCGCGTCGAACGGCGCGGCGCGCTCATCCAGGTAGCCGGGGGCCGACACGGAACGGCGGGCGCTGCCGTCACCCATCGCGAGCAGCGCGACGCGCGGCGCGACGCCGGCGACCTGGTGCCCGAGGCGCAGGCAGTCGTCCGGCGCGGCCAGCGCGGCGATGCCGCGCAGTGCGCGCGGCCCGGTATAGCCCGCCTCGTCGAGCAGCCGTGCCCCGATGCCGAGCGACAGCGGCAGCCCCGCCGCGGCGCGGTCCGCCCGCGGGCCAAGAACGCCGGCTGGCGCGTAAGCGGCGGTGTCCAGCCGGCCGTCCGGGTCCCAGCTGCCGGTCTCCTCGTCCGGGCCGGCGACGACGATCACGTCCGGGCCGGCGGCGGCGAGGGACCCGACGGCGGCCGCGCAGGCGGCGCGCAGCTCGGGCAGCACCTCGGCCTGGCCGGTCAGCTCGCGGGCGAGCAGCGGCGGGCACGGGCAGATGGCGGCGGCGACGATCACCGCGGTGCTCGCTGCCCGGCCGCGGCGATGTGCTCCATGACCGGGGATCTTACCGGGGGACGAAGGACCGCCGGCCGTCGCCGTCCATCCTGGCCAGCCGGCTGAGCCGGTGCTGTCAGCGCGGGTCGCCCGGCGTCCGGGCGGCACGCCGGCCCGCGCCTGCTCGTTAGTCAGATCTTAGGCAGACTGAGCGGATTCAGAGGTTGCGAACCGGCCGCCAGGGGCCGGCGGGTCCGCAGCTTGTGGCACCCTTACCGCATGGCTGGACGGCATCAGAGCCGACCGAATGACCCCCGGGTCGTCGTCGGCGCTTCCAAGGTTCCCGCGGTGAAGCCCTACTTCTGGGCGGTGAAGCTGCTGACCACCGCGATGGGCGAGGCGGTGTCTGACTTCCTGGTGAAGGACTGGAACCAGTACGCCGCCGTGCTCGTCGGGTTCGTGCTGTTCGCGGTCACGATCACCTGGCAGTTCAGCACGCCGCGGTACCGGACCTGGCCGTACTGGTCGGCGGTGGCGATGGTGGCGGTCTTCGGCACGATGTGCGCGGACGTGATGCACATCGTGCTCCACCTCGCGTACATGGTGTCCGCGACGTTCTACGCGGTGTGCCTGGGCGTGACCTTCGCCACCTGGTACCGGTTCGAGGGAACCCTGGACATCCACTCGATCGTGACGCGGCGCCGCGAGGTGTTCTACTGGCTGGCGGTCATCTTCACGTTCGCCATGGGCACCGCGCTCGGCGACCTGTTCGCGACCACGTTCCACCTGGGCTACCTGGGGTCGGCGTTCGTGTTCACCGCGCTGATCTGCGTGCCGCTCGTCGCGTGGCGGCTCGGCGCCAACCCGGTGCTCACCTTCTGGGTGGCGTACGTGCTGACCCGGCCGATCGGCGCCTCGTTCGCTGACTACTTCGGCATGGCGAAGAACATCAGCGGCATGGGGCTCGGTCACGGTCCCGTGTCCGTCGTGACGCTGATCTTGACGCTGGCATCGTTCATCTACCTGTCGCGGTCCGGCATCGACCGGCCGGAGGACCAGGTCGTGACCCGGGCGGCGGCCGCTCCCGGCCAGCCACACTACGGGAACCCCCAG
>CAZORE010000031.1:37108-62713 GCA_964581815.1 uncultured Streptosporangiaceae bacterium
GGTCGTGACCCGGGCGGCGGCCGCTCCCGGCCAGCCACACTACGGGAACCCCCAGTACGGCGATCCCCGGTACGGGAACCCCCAGGACGGCAACGCCCCGTACGGCGACCCCCGGTACAGCGACCAGCAATACGCGAACCCGCAGTACGGCGGCCCCCGCTACGGCAACGCCCCCTACGGCGACCGGCGGGACTGACCCCGCGCCGTGACTTAGCCGCGCGAGGCCCGGGGCCTGGCGGAGCTTTCCGCCGGGTGCTCGACGCGGCGCAGCACCTGGACGCTGCGGCCCGCGACGGCGACCTTGGCGCCAGGTGTCTTCGCCCGGCGCAGGCTCGGGTCGCTGACGGTGGTCAGCTCGGTCAGCCACCGCTTGCCCCATTCCCGGCCCGGCAGGACGAACGTGACGTCGTCGTG
The DNA here is from genome assembly GCA_964581815.1 of uncultured Streptosporangiaceae bacterium. Lineage (GTDB taxonomy): Bacteria > Actinomycetota > Actinomycetes > Streptosporangiales > Streptosporangiaceae > Trebonia. Next base: position 37,523 of record CAZORE010000031.1, read on the forward strand.
GTGCGCGTTGAACAGCAGCAGGAAGCTGTCGTCGCGGAGCCTGCGGCCGCGCGCGTCGGGGTCGGGCAGCGCGTCGCCGTTGAGGAAGACGCCGAGTGACTTGGCGAAGCCCGCCTGCCAGTCGTCGTCCGTCATCTCGGCGCCGTCCGGCCGGAACCAGGCGATATCGGACAGCTCGCCGCCGAAGATGGGCTCGCCCTCGAAGAACCGCCGCCGCCAGAACACCGGGTGCTGGTGCCGGAACGCGACGAGGTCGGCGCAGAAGGCGACGAAGTCGGCGTCCGCGTGCTCCCAGTCGAGCCAGGAGATCTCGTTGTCCTGGCAGTAGGCGTTGTTGTTGCCGCCCTGGGAGTGGCCGAGCTCGTCACCGTGCCTGATCATCGGCACGCCCTGGCTGAGCAGCAGCGTGGTCATCAGCGCGCGGCGGCGGCGCTCGCGGATCGTGCGGACTTCCTTGTCCTGGGACGGCCCTTCCGCGCCGCTGTTCCACGAGCGGTTGTCGTCGGTGCCGTCGCGGTTTTCCTCCCCGTTGGCCTCATTGTGCTTGTGGTCGTAGGAGACCAGGTCGGTGAGGGTGAACCCGTCGTGCGCGGTGACGAAGTTAACGCTGGCGTGCGGCCGCCTGCCGGTCCGCCCGTACAGGTCGGAGCTGCCGGTGAGCCGGTAGGAGAAGTCGGCCATGGTACGGTCCGCGCCACGCCAGAAGTCGCGCACGGTGTCCCGGTACCGGCCGTTCCATTCCGACCACAGGGTCGGGAAGTTGCCGACCTGGTAGCCGCCCTCGCCCACGTCCCACGGCTCGGCGATGAGCTTCACCTGGGAGACCACCGGGTCCACCTGGATGAGGTCGAAGAAGGCGGACAGCCGGTCGACCTCGTGGAACTGGCGGGCCAGGCTGGCGGCGAGGTCGAACCGGAAGCCGTCCACGTGCATCTCGGTCACCCAGTAGCGCAGCGAGTCGATGATCAGCTGCAAGACGTGCGGCTGGCGCATGTTCAGCGTGTTGCCGGTGCCCGTGGTGTCGAAGTAGTACCGGCCGCCGTCGGCGAGCCGGTAGTAGGCGGGGTTGTCGATGCCCTTGAAGGACAGCACCGGGCCGCGGTGGTTGCCCTCGGCGGTGTGGTTGTAGACCACGTCGAGAATGACCTCGATCCCGGCCTCGTGCATCGACTTGACCAGGTACTTGAACTCGGAGACGACCTGCTCCACGCCCCACGCCGAGTAGTCGCTGTGCGGGGCGAGGAAGGCGATGGAGTTGTAGCCCCAGTAGTTGCGCAGCCCCTGGTCGACCAGGTGGTGATCGTGGATGAAGTGGTGCACCGGCATCAGCTCTACCGCGGTGACGCCGAGCCGGGTGAGGTGATCGATGACCGCCGGGTGCGCCATGCCGGCGTACGTGCCCCGCAGTTCCTGCGGGATGTCCGGGTGGCGCATGGTGAGGCCCTTGACGTGGCACTCGTACAGCACGCTCTCGTGCCACGGCACGCGCAGCTGCCGGTCGTCCCCCCACTCGAACCACGGGTTGGTCACCACCGCGCGCGGGACGAACGCGGCGCTGTCGGCGTCGTTGCGCTCCAGGTCGTCGCCGCCGAGCGGGTAACCGTAAACGGCGGGGTCCCAGCGGACCTCGCCGTCAAGCGCCTTCGCGTACGGGTCGATCAGCAGCTTCGACGGGTCGCAGCGCAGCCCAACCTCGGGGTGGCGCGGCCCGTGTACCCGGTAGCCGTAGCGCTGGCCGGGGCCGATGCCGGGCAGGAAGCAGTGCCAGACGTAGCCGTCCACCTCGGCCATGTCGAGGCGCCGCTCCTTGCCGTCTTCGAACAGGCACAGCTCGACGCGGTCGGCTACCTCGGAGAACAGCGTGAAGTTGGTACCCACACCGTCGTAGCCGGCGCCCAGGGGGTACGGCTGCCCTGGCCATATCTCAGAACTCATGCGGTTCATCTGCCCCATGTTCTCGAATTAGCACATTGTCCGCACAAGTGTTTGCTCACCTGCCCCTGACCCCGACCCGGACCGCCCCGGGCTACCGCGGGCGGTCCTTCTTCGGCAGCTTGCTGACCACCATCGCGTACGAGGCGTCAATCGCCTCGAGGATCTCCTCGTCCGGGATCGCGCTGGCCGACCTGAGGTTGTTCCAGCCGGACCGGCCGATGTAGGGCATGACCGTGGCGTCGTCCGGGTAGCGGAGCAGCCACTCGTCGGCCGCCTCGCGGGTGGCGCCGCACTTGACGCCGACGCCGGGCGGGCCGCTCGCGCCGGAGCCGAGGAAGGCGAAGATCTTCGAGCCGACCTTCGCGACGACGTCCCCGTCCCACGGCTCGTCTTGCCAGGCGCCCGGCTTGGCCAGGCAGTAGCCGAGCAGTTCCTCCCATGTCATGGGCCCATGCTACGGCCGCTGTCGCAGCTTCGCCCCACGGCGGTACGCTGCCCGGGTGACTGAGGAACCCACGGCACCGCGCGCCCCTGTCCCGGGCCTTGAGCCCGCGTTCACCGTGGACGCGCGCCTCGGGCCGCTGGAGGATCACGGGGTGACGCGGGCCGGTCACCGGCGGGTCGTCCCGATCGCCGGCGGCCGGGTCGCCGCCGTCGCCGGCGGGCTGCTTGACGGGCTGGCCAGCGAGCCGGCGGGCGGGCCGTTCGAGGCGGAGATCCTGCCCGGCGGCGCGGACTGGCAGGTGGTCCGGCCGGACGGCGGCATCGAGATCGACACGCGGTACTCGGCGCGGACCTCCGCCGGGGAGTTCGTGCACTTCCGGACGTCGGGAGTGCGCAGCGGGCCGCCCGAGGTGCTCGCGGCGCTGCTGCGCGGCGAGGCGGTAGACCCGGCGGCGTACTACTTCCGCGTCGCGGTGCACCTGGAGACGTCGGCACCGCGGCTGGCCGTGCTCGAGCGCTCGGTTTTCGTCGCGTCGGCGGTCCGCGGCGCGGACAGCGTGGCGTACACCGCCTACCGGGTGACCTGACCCGGGTCCACCCTCGCCCCGAACCCTCAGCGGCCTTCGAAGCGCGGGGCGCGGCGCTCACGGAACGCCGCCATCGCCTCCGCCGAGTCCCGCGTGCTGCGCACCACGGCCATGTGCGAAGAGATGAGGTCGAGCGCGGTCCGCAGGTCCGACCGGGCCGACTGGTAGGCCGCCCGCTTGATCAGCTGCACGTTGAGCGGCGGCTGCGCGGCGATCCGGCCCGCGAACTCGCCCCAGGACGCGGCGAAGTCCGCGTCATCGTAGACGTGACTGGCGATGCCGAGCCGCAGCGCCTCCTCGGCGTCCACGAAGTCCCCCGTCCACAGCAGTTCCAGGGCCTTCGCCATGCCGACCAGGCGAGGCAGGAAGTAGCAGCCGCCGTCACCGGGGACGAGGCCCACCTTGATGTAGCCCTCCGACAGCCGCGCCGAGCGGGCGAGCAGCCGGATGTCGCACATCAGCGCCATGTCCATCCCCGCGCCGACGGCGGTGCCGTTCACCGCCGCGATCACCGGCTTGTCCAGGTCCTCAAGCGCGTACGCGACCCGGTGGATGCGGTCGTGCAGCACCGACTTGACGGCGAGGGGGTCGGTGGCGTCACCGGTGAACTCGCCCAGGTCCACCCCGGAGCAGAACGCGTCCCCCGCGCCGGTGACCACGACGACCCGCACCTCCGGGTCGGTGCGCGCCGACCGCAGCGCCGCCGCCCACTCGTCGATCATCGCGTAGGTGAAGGCGTTCTTCACCGCCGGGCGGTTGAGCAGGATCGTCCCGATACCGTCGTTGACGGTGTACTCCAGGTCAGCCACGCCGCTCTCCCTGCCTCTCGGTGATGACGGGCCAGAGCGGCCCGCCGGCCAGCACGTGCCGGCCGAGTTCGTCCGCCCATTCCGCCGGGCTGCCCGCCTCGTCGCGCCACGCCCACAGCCGGGTGGTGCTCAGCCGGAGCGCGTGCTCCTGCGTGAAGCCGATCGCCCCGTGCACCTGGTGGGCGATGCGCGCGGCGACGGTGGCGCCGCGGGCCGCCTGTACCTTAGCGGAGGCCACCGCGAACCACGCGCCGGGGCTGGCGAAGCTGTCGCCAGTGCAACCGTCACCAGTGCAGCGGCGCACGGCGGCGTCCGCCGCCGCCCGCACGGCGGCGGTCTCGGCGGCCAGCTCGGCGACCTGCTGCTGTATGGCCTGAAAGCTGCCGAGGCTGCGGCCGAACTGCTGCCGTTCGCCCGCGTACCGGACGGTCAGGTCAAGCGCGCGGCCCATGGCGCCCGAGATCAGCAGGACGCGCGCGAGCGCGGCCCGCAGGCGCAGCACCTGGCCGGTGCCGACCGCGACCTCGCGCACCGCGGCGTGGCCGGCCACGGTGTCCACGATGAGGTCGTCACGCGGCTCGCCGGCCACGTTGGCGCCCGGCACGGCGGTCACCTCGCCCGGCCCGAGGGCGACGGCGAGTTCCGCGCCGCCCGCTTCGGCCAGGACGACGACGCGCCCGGCGACGCGGCCCCAGCCGACCCGCGGCAGGCGCCCGCGCACCAGCCAGCCGCCCGGCACCCGGGTGAGGCTGACGGCGCCGGCTCCCCCGGCCGCCGGGACGCGGGCGCGGACCGCGACGAGCGGCCCGGGCGGGACGGGCAGACCGGCCTCGGCCAGCAGCCAGCCGCCGAGCAGCGCGGTCTCGGCGGCCGGCACCATCGCCGCGTGCTCGCCCGCGCAGGTCAGCACCACCGCCGCGTGCTCAAGCGACCCGCCCGAGCCGCCCGCGACCTCAGGGACGGAGATAAGCGGGAGGCCGGCCTCCTCGAGGGCCGCCCAGAGCCGCTCGTCCCACCACCCGTCCCGCCCGCCCGCGTGGTCGCCGGCATGGTCGCCGGCATGGTCGCCGAACAGCGCGTCGCAGGTCTGCGCGAGCAGCTTCAACTCGCCGTCCGGTGTTACCGCCGCGCCCTCCGTCACCCGTTGCCGTCCTTCACCGCAGTCCCAGGGCCCGGGCCACCACGCCGCGGAGGATCTCGTTGGTGCCGCCGCGCAGCGTGAACCCGGGAGAGTACATGACCGCGCCGGCCAGCAGCCCGGGCAGGCCAGGCGCGGCCGGGGCGGCCTCCACCCGGGCGAGCCGCCTGGCCACGTCGATGACCTCGTTCTCCAGCCGGGTGCCGAGGTCCTTCACCAGCGCGGCGGCCACCTCCGGCGCATCCCCCCGGGCCAGCGCACCGGCCACCGCCAGGGACATCTGGCGCAGCGTCCACACCCGGGCGACGATCTCACCGAGCGCGATCGCGTCGGCCGGACCGGCGGCGGCCGACTGCTCGGCCAGCTGCCTGACGAGGCAGTCGAGCAGCGGGAACGTGGACAGGAAGCGCTCCGGGCCGCTGCGCTCGAAGGCCAGCTCGGCGGTCACCTGGCGCCATCCCTCGCCGGGTTCCCCGAGCACCATGTCGTCGGGGATGAACACGCCGTCGAGCACGACCTCGTTGAAGTGATGCTCACCCGACAGCAGCCGGATCGGGCGGACCCGCACCGCGGGATCGGGCAGGTTGACGATGAACTGCGACAGGCCCGCGCGCCGGTTGCGGCCGTCGGCCGGGCCGCTGCGGGCTAGCACGGTGATGACATGCGCGTGATGCCCGCCGGTCGTCCAGACCTTGGTGCCGGTCAGCTCCCAGCCGCCAGGCACCTTCGCGGCCCGCGTCCGCACGCCGGCCAGGTCCGAGCCCGCGTCCGGCTCGGACAGGCCGAGCGCCACGTAACACTCACCCCGCGCGATGCCGGGCAGGTAACGCTCCTTCTGCCGCTCGGTGCCGTAACGCAGCAGGGCGGGGGCCGTCTGCCGGTCAGCTATCCAGTGCGCGGCCACCGGCGCGCCCGCGGCGAGCAGTTCCTCGGTCACCACGTACCGCTCAAGCGCTGATCGTCCCTGCCCGCCGTAGCCGACGGGAATGGTCATGCCGAGCCAGCCCCGGGTGCCGAGACGCCGGCTGAAGTCCTCGTCCCAGCCGGCGTGCCAGGAGTCGCAAGCCGGCGCGAACCGGCCCGCGGCCAGTTCCCCGGCGATGAACTCCCGCACCTGCGCGCGCAGTTCAGCGGTCTCTTCCGGCAGCGGGGTAACCGGCGGGACGAGCGCGATCATGTCAGAACGTGCCTCCGTCCACGGTGATCCGCTGGTCGTTCACGTAGCCGGAGGTGACAAGGAACAGCACGGCCTCGGCCACCTCACCCGGCGAGCAGACATGGCCGAACGGCGAGGCCGTGTCCATCGCGCGGATGTCGTCAAGCCCGGTGGTTGCGCGCACCAGCCGGGCGCCCATCTCGGTGTCGACCAGGCCAGGGGCGACGATGTTCACGTGGACCCCCGCGGCGCGCTCCTCACGGGCGATCGTGTGCGCCAGCGCCTCCGCCGCGGCCTTGCCCATCGCGTAGGGCGCACCGCCCGGCATGAACCGGCTGGCGGCGACGCTCGAGATGAACACGATGTCCGAGCGCGGCCGGCGGCGCAGGTGAGGCAGCGCCAGCCGGCACAGCTCGTGCGGGCCGAGCGCGTGCACCCGCAGTACCTTCTCAAGCTCGGCGGCGTCCGTGCCGGCCACGGTGCGGCCCCGGCTGGCGATCCCGGCGTTGCTGACGAGCAGGTCAAGGCCGCCGAAGTCAGCGACGACGGCGTCCACCAGCGCCTGGTTGTCCTCCGGCTCAGCCACCGAGCCCCGGTAGGCGCGGCACCTGACGCCCAGGGCCACGGCGGCGGCAACCGTCGCCGCCGCCTTCTCCTCGTCCCTGACGTAGCTGACCGCGACGTCCGCCCCCGCTGCCGCGAGGGCGAGCGTGATCGCCGCGCCAACTCCCCGCCCGCCGCCCGTCACCAGCGCCCGGCGCCCCGACAGCGGGCCCGGTCTGCCTGGCGCCACGCTCATGTCCTGCCCGCTCGCCGTCACTGCCGGGGCGGCCTTACTCGAGCCCCTTGAAGGCGGGCGCGCGCTTCTCCTGCCGGGCGGCCAGCGCCTCCGGCAGGTCGCCCCAGCCGAATGAGACCTGCATCGCCGCGAGCGAACGGCTCAGCGCATCGTCGTAGGTGGCCGTGTCGTCGGCATAGAACTGCTCCTTGATCTGCGCGAGCGAACGGGGCGAGCAGTTGTCCGCCACGTCGTGCGCCCAGGCGAGCGCGCGGTCGAGGACCGGCTGGCCGGTGACCACCTCCTGGACAAGGCCGATCCGCAGCGCCTCGTCACTGTCGATGATGCGCCCTGACATCAGCAGCTCAAGCGCGTGCCCCCGGCCGATGCTGCGCGGCAGCAGCCAGGACAGGCCGTACTCCGCGACCAGGCCGAGCCGGGCGAACGTCGTGCCGACGCGCGCGTCGGCCGCGAGGAAGCGCACGTCGCAGGACATCATGAGGGCGAACCCCATCCCGGCGACCGGACCGTTGACGGCGGCGACCACCGGCTTGCGCACGGCCATCGCCGCGGCCGGGAGCACCGACCAGGTGGCGTCGTCGCCGGCGCGTTCGTCCCGGTCGGCCACGTGGTCGGTGAGCGCGTCCGTATCGGCCAGCCGGCTCAGGTCGGCGCCCGAGCAGAACCCGCGGCCCGCGCCGGTGACGACGATGACCCGGGCCGCGGGGTCAGCGTCCGCGTCCCGCATCGCCTCGACGTAACGGCGCTCCATGTCGGACGTGACCGCGTTCAGCGTCTGCGGCCGGTTGAGCGTCACCGTGACCACGCCCCGGTCCCTGGCGACCAGCACCGGCTCGCCGTCCGGCGCCGGTGATGATGACGGCACGCCGTCTGGTGCACCCATGCTTCTGTCTCCCTCGTCGAGATGGCGGCCGCGCTGGCGGGCAAGGAAGCCTGGCCAGCCGGCAATACCGCAACGATAAGTGCACTTAACCGCGCTCACAATGGACGGCCGGCCAGCCCGGTGACAAGGCGCATGGACGCGCGTGGCCGTCGGCTGGCTGGTAATCCGCGCAAAGCGAACGTATGCGCTAACCTCCTCGGGTGACCGACCTTACCCCGCCCCGGCGCGGCGGCGGGGCGGGGTGGCAGAGTGCTGGCGTGGCGATCGACGAATTCCCCCGGCAGCTGGCCAGCACCCGGTACTTCACGCTCGGCTTCCCGCACGACGTGACGGTCTCGCGGGATGGCGGGCGGGTGCTGTTCCTCCGCACCCAGGGCGGCGAGGACCCGGTCACGTGCCTGTGGCGGCTGGACCTGGCCGACGGCGCGGACGGGCAGATGCGGCTGCTGGCCGATCCGGCGGCGGCGTGGCACTTCGGCCCGGGTGATGTGCCCGAGGCGGAGCGCGTCCGGCGGGAACGGGCCCGCGAGACCGCGGCCGGGATCGTGGCCTACTCAGCCGACGCGAACTGCCGGACGGTGGTGTTCGCGCTGGACGGGCAGCTGTGGGTGCTGCGCGTCGGCGACGACCCGCGTGAGCCCGGCGGCATCCCTGAACCGGTGCCCGCCGCGGGCGCGGTGACGGACCCGCGGATCGACCCGACGGGGCAGCGCGTCGCCTACGTCGCGGACGGCGCGCTGCGTGTGACCGAGCTGGCCGACGGAACGGGGCGCCGACTGGCCGCCCCTGAGCACGACGAGGTTTCCTACGGCCTCGCGGAGCACGTCGCGGCCGAGTCCATGGGCCGCTTCCGCGGCTACTGGTGGGCTCCCGACGGCCGGCGGCTGCTGGCCGCCCGGGTCGACAACTCGCCCGTGCAGCGCTGGTGGATCGCCGACCCCGCTGTCCCGGAGCGGCCGCCGCGCGCGGTCAGGTACCCGGCGGCCGGAACCGCCAACGCGGACGTCACCCTGCACGTGCTGCGGCTTGACGGGACCAGGACCGAGGTTGCCTGGGACCGCGGCGCCTACGAGTACCTGACCGCCGCGGGGTGGGACTCCCGTGGCCCGCTGCTCAGCGTGCAGAGCCGGGACCAGCGGACCGTCCTGGTGCTCGCGGCCGACCCCGACACGGGACAGACCACGCTCCTGCACACCGAGCGCGACGATGCCTGGGTCGAGCTCGCGCCCGGCACCCCGGCCCGGACCGGTGCCGGGGACCTGGTCACCGTGTCCGACCGGGACGGCTCGCGGCGTCTCGTCATCGGCGGGGCTGCCGTGACGCCGGACGGGCTGCACGTCGACTCGGTCAGCGGAACCGACGGCGCGGCCGTCTACTTCACCGCCACCGATGAACGCGACCCGACCGAGCGGCACCTGTGGCGCTATGACCGGGGGTCGGGCCTGGCGCGGTGCAGCGCGGACCCGGGCGTGCACGATGGCGAGGCGGCGGGCGGCACGGTCGTCGTGCTCTCTCGCACCGAGGAGGGCCGTTCCGCCGCCGTCACCTGGCGCGACGGGACCCGTACGGCCATCGCCAGCCTCGAGGCCGAGCCCTCGCTCACGCCCCGGATCACATGGCTGGTTCTCGGGGCCAGGGAGCTGCGCGCGGCCCTGTTGCTGCCGTCGTGGTACCAGCCGGGAACCCGCCTGCCCGTGCTGCTGAGCCCGTATGGCGGCGCGGCCATGCAACGGGTGGTCCGCGCGCGCGGCGCGGCGTTCTGCGAGGACCAGTGGTTCGCCGAGCACGGCTTCGCCGTCCTGGTCACGGACGGGCGCGGCACGCCTGGCCGCGGGCCGGGATGGTCGAAGACCGTGTTCGGTGACACCCTGTCGGCGCCGCTTGAGGATCAGGTGGACGCGCTCGACGCGCTCTGCGCGTCGTTCCCCGACCTGGACCGGGGGCGGGTCGGTATCCGCGGCTGGTCCTACGGCGGCGCCCTCGCGGCCATCGCCGTGCTCCGCCGCCCCGACGTGTTCCACGCGGCCGTTTCCGGCGCCGCGCCGCACGATCAGCGGCTCTACGACACGCACTGGCGGGAGCGGTTCCTCGGCCTGCCGCAGCAGAACCCGGAAGGATACGACCGCTGCTCCACCATCACCGAGGCGGCCAGCCTGACCAGGCCGCTGCTGCTGATGCACGGGATGGCCGACGACAACGTGGTGGTGGCGCACACGCTGCGCATGTCCGCGGCGCTGCTCGCGGCCGGCCGCCCGCACCAGTTCCTGCCGCTGTCCGGCGCCACCCACATGCCCATCGACGTGATCGGCCAGCTGCTGCGGCACGAGCTCGCGTTCCTGATCGAGTCGCTGGGCGTCGCCCGGCCCGATGCTGACTGACGGTGGAGCGGGTCAACGCCCAAGCGCCCGCACCTCTGTGCATTGGAAGGTGAAATCGTCCATAGCGTGAGCATGGTGAGGCCGGCCCGGCGCGAGTCGAACGCGCTGTCTTCCCCTTAGGACGAGGCCGCCTCATTCCGGTTGGCTTCGGGCCGTTGGAGGCGCGGCGCGGAATTGAACCCGTGCCGCATCGAAGCCGCAACCGGATTTGAACCGGCGTATCCCGCTTTGCAGGCGGTTCCCTCGCCTCTCGGGCATGCGGCTAAGCTTCCGTTCGTCTTGCTGATGTAGCAGACGTTCTGGTGGGTCATGCTGTAGTCGCGCGCTACAGACGGGCCTGGTTCGCCCGCTTGCGAACCGTGGTTTTGCAGACCAAGTCCCGTCCACCGAGATCCGCGCCATGGTGCTTCCGCGCCGAGTCGAACGGCGCGTCCGGGCTTCGGAAACCCAGCGGAGGAGTCCGCCACCGGAAGCAGGGTGCCAGCACACCGAGTCGAACGGTGGATGCACGGGAAAGGGCTGCGCCTTTACAGGGCGCTGAGCGGCCGTCGCTCACTACTGGCATGGGGTGGCAGCCCGGTAACGGTCCGGGCCCGAGGGGTTCACAGCCCCTAGTGCTGCCTCTACACCACAACCACCGTCGATCAGGAGGGACTCGAACCCCCGCGCCACTGTTTGTAGGACAGATGCTCTGCCGCTGAGCTACTGATCGATGAGTATTCCCGGAAGGACTCGAACCCTCCCTGACGGTTCCGTAAACCGCCGTGCTCTCCGCTACACCACGGGAACGCGGTCCTGACCGGATTCGAACCGGCGATCTCCTGCTCGACAGGCAGACGGGGACGGCCAAACTCCCCTACAGGTCCATGTGACTTACGCTCTGGCGGCTGGGGTCGAACCAGCGTTAGCGAATTAACAGTCCGCCGTCCTGCCATTGAACGACACCAGAATGAAGTGCCGCGCTTTGCCGTCCATTACCGGCCCTGGCGCACGGCGTGCCTTCGTAGCGCGGAGCGGAGTTGAACCGCCATCTCCCGGCTTATGAGACCGGTATCCTGCCATTAGACGACCGCGCGGTGACCCCACAGAGAGTCGAACTCTGTTCCGCGACTTGAAGGGCCGCGATCTTAACCCATAGACGATGGGGCCTTGCGTAGCCTCACGGGGAGTTGAACCCCGGCCTGCTGGCTGAGAACCAGCGATCCTTACCGTTAGACGATGAGGCCATGAAGCACGCCGCCGAGGAGTTGAACCCCGATCCTCGCCTTAGAAGGGCGGTGCGCTCTCCGTTGCGCTAGCGGCGCTTGGTACCCCGCCAGAGTGCTGACCTCTGTTCCATCGGGTAAAAGCCGATTGCATCACCGTAATGCTTGCGGAGCGTGGGGGCGACGGGGGTTGAACCCGCATGGACCTTTACCCTTTCCGCTGGTTATAAGCCAGAGGGGATACGCCCCGGTTGGCCGCCTCGGAGTCGAACCGAGCGATACCTGCGCATCAGGCAGGCCCCGTCGACCGGCTGGGTCGCGGCCAGCAGATGGGAGAGGACCCGACCCCCAGCGCTCGCGCGCCCCTCCGGTTTCAAGCCGGGGCCTGCCGCCCGGCAGGTTTCCCATCCATTGCGAAGAGGGCGGCGGACTCGAACCGCAACGCGCACGCCCAGGCGCTTTCGAAACGCCGCCCGCGGCCCTGGCGGGTTCACCCTCCACGACGGCTCCCCGGCCCGGTGTGAACAGGCCAGGGATGGAGGAAGACGGGCGACTCGAACGCCAGCGCTTTCACGCCCGCCCGCTTTCCAGACGGGGACCGCCACCTGGCGGTGTCATCTTCCGAGGAGAACGGGTGACTCGAACACCACGGAGTTAACCGCGCAGTCGTTAGCAGCGACTCCCGATCCCTGATCGGTTCGCTCTCCATGAATCACGTCACCTTGTACGCGGCGTACTTGTTGTCCGGCCGAAGGGAGTGTCCATCGCTTCAACAGGCTTGGCTGACCACCCTTGTCCCCGGAAGTGTGACGTGTCGAGGCCGAGTCGTTCCGCCGTGCCTTTCAGCCTCACGTAACCCGAGCCTGTGACAGGCAGTCCCAGTTTCCGGAACACATCGGCCCATGAAGAGGAATCAGGGACGGCTGCCGCCACCTCGGCTGACACTGAACTCCAGCAGGAATCGTGCGGCTCAATCGGCGCCAATGGCTTGAATGCCGGCAGGTGCGCAACATCGAGTCCGAGACGCACGCAATGACCCTGTGCGGTACGGCGAGCCTTAGCGAAATCCGTCAGGCCGATCTTTTGGACTAGTTCACCCCATGTCGACGTCTCACGCACTGCCGTTCGCAGATCGTCATCGGTCCATGTTCGTGGTCTTGCCATGTATAAAAATATATCAGACATTGCGTTACGCAATTCCCCATTCGGTGCGTCCGGAGAGGATCGAACTCTCACGCCCTCGCGGGCATACGGGTCTGGGCCGTACGCGTATACCTGTTTCCGCCACGAACGCATGCGAGCGGCTGACCGGATTCGGACCGGCGACCTTTTCCTTGGCAAGGAAACGCTCTAACCAACTGAGCTACAGCCACATGGAGCGGACGACGGGACTCTAACCCGCCCTCTCAGCCTGGGAAGCTGATGTGCGACCACTGACACCACATCCGCATGGAGCCTGCTCGGAGAATCGAACTCCGACCCCCTCCGTACCGGGGAGGGATGCTAACCGTTGCCACTAAGCAGGCACGAGCTGGGCGCCAGGGATTCGGACCCCGAACCTCACGGACCAAAGCCGAGCGCTCTGCCAGTTGAGCTACCGCCCATCGCGAGCCGCCATTCGGTGTCGAGCCGAACCGCCTGCTTTACAGGAGCAGGGCCACAGCCGTGTGTGGCGGCACCAAGTGCGCTCGCCCGGACTTGAACCGGGACGCCCCTCGCGGAGCACTGGCATCTCGGGCCAGCGCGTCTACCTACTTCCGCCACGAGCGCACGAGAGCCGCCACCCGGGGTCGAACCGGGCCGTCCGCCGTACGAAGGCGGAGCCGCATGCCGTGCGCGGCGGCAGAGCTGCCACTCATGGATTCGAACCATGATTACCGGCACCAGAGGCCAGCGTCCTACCCGTTGAACGAAATGGCATCGAGTACGCGGGGCGGGAGTTGAACCCGCACACGACCGCTTTTGAGGCGGCCAGCTTTGCCGGTTAGCGTTACCCGCGCGTACGCCGCCTCGGGATCGAACCGAGTATCTCTCGATTAAGAGTCGAGTGCTTCACCGATATAGCTCGCGGCGCTCAAAGAGCCGTACCGGGGAATTGAACCCCGATGAACAGCTTGGAAGGCTGTCGTCTTAGCCGTTAGACCAGTACGGCAGGTGGGCCCCGCAGGTAACGATCCTGCCTGCTCCCGGTTTTCGGCCGGGCGCTAATCCGTCTCAGCTAGAGACCCGTGGTCGGGATACAAGGACTCGAACCTTGTCTGCCGCGTCCCAGGCGCGGTGCGCTAAGACCCTTACGCGATATCCCGGTGGAAGCGGTCGGAATCGAACCGACTCGGCAACGCTTGCAAAGCGCGCCCGGTACCGTACCTGTCACCCCCATGAGTGGAGCCTGCGAGGTTCGGACTCGCGACCTCCGGTCTGCCAGACCGACGCTCTACCAGCTGAGCTAAGGCCCCATCGCGGCACGGCGCCCGGTGCAGGCTGTCCCCGGGTGCAGCTGGCCTATCTTCCGCCGTGCCGTCACAAAATTGCGGCAGGATGGCGCCTGCCGCCGATGCTCACGCTATGGAGATGTCAATAAACAAGCCCGTCGAGGGGCATGCAGGGACCGCAGGAATTGAACCCGCATTTCGCCCGGGTTGGAGCCGGGCCGCCTAACCGCTGGCTGATCCCCATAAAAGGAGAACCGCCCGGAGGAAATTCCCTCGGGCGGTTCCCGGTGACTCAAAAATCGGCCTTATCCGGGAACCTCCGCGACGCACAGGGCAAGCATCGTTCGCGGGTGGCTGTACCATCCGCGCGATTCATTCGCCTGCCTGAACGTCATACTTAAAGGCTAACCCCGGAGCGCGGAAACCACAACAGTATTATTCGCGCCCGCCGGTGAAGATCTCCAGGAAGAACAGGAAGACGTTCACGATGTCCAGGAAGATCGACGCGGCCAGCAAGGGCGCGGAAGCGATGTCTTTGCTGGTGCGCAGCCGCTGGAAGTCGAACATGGTGAACCCGGCGAAGATGAGCAGGCCGAGCACGGAGTAGGCCTGCTCGCCGCCCGGTATGTGCACGAACGTCAGCACGAGCCCGGCCACGATCAAGCCGAGCAGCGCCCAGAACAGGACCCGGGCCAGCGCGGTCAGGTCGCGGCGCGTCGCGTAGCCGGCCGCGCCGAAGCCCGCGATGAACAGCGCGGTCGCCACGCCCGCGTCCCACAGGGCCCGCGGGTCCACGCTGGCGTACACCGCGATCACTGGCGCCACCGCCACGCCCATCAGCAGGCCGAACACGGCCAGCAGGGCAACGGTCAGCTCGGTGGACCGCCGGGCCGCGAACCGCATGCCGATCAGGGCGGCGAACGCGCCGATGAACGCGACGATGCCCGCGCCGCCAGACAGGTCACGGCCCAGCCAGGCACCCAGCGCGAACAGGGCCGCAGTGACCGCCACGTACCCCATCGTCTGCGCGAACAAGGCGTGCACCTGGCTGCGGGCCGCCGTCCCCATCTGGGGGTAAGTCAGGGACTGAGACACGATGTCCTCCTCTGGTCGCTGCCCACTCTCTCTGCCGCGACCGCCGGTCGCGCCCGGGTAACACCCGGGCGGATGCCCGGGCGTGCTGGCCGGGGCGCTGGCCAGGGTGTCCCACGGGCGCGATGGACGGCCCGCAGGCGCGAGCGTGGATAACGAGACCGCGGACCTAACCCGCCTGTCCGCTAGGTGGCCGAACGTGATTGGCTGACTCCGTACATATCACGCAGAAGGGAGCGGTCCATGCCCGCAAGCAGCGGCTACGACGTCATCGTGCTAGGCGGCGGCTCGCCCGGCGAGCACTGCGCCGGGGCGCTGGCCGACGGCGGCCTGCGCGTGGCCCTGGTCGAGCGCGACCTGGTCGGCGGCGAGTGCT
Source organism: uncultured Streptosporangiaceae bacterium (assembly GCA_964581815.1). Classification (GTDB taxonomy): domain Bacteria; phylum Actinomycetota; class Actinomycetes; order Streptosporangiales; family Streptosporangiaceae; genus Trebonia. The sequence goes on from CAZORE010000031.1 coordinate 52,757, forward strand.
CGTACTACGCGTGCATCCCGTCCAAGACGCTGCTGCGCCCCGGTGAGGCGGTCCAGGGCGCGCGCGAGGTCGGAGCCAGCGCGGAGGTCGACGTGGCGGCGGCGCTCGCCTGGCGCGACTTCATGGTCTCGGACTACTCCGACGCCGGGCAGCAGCGCTGGCTGGCGGACAAGGGCATCGACCTGCTGCGCGGGACGGGGCGGCTGGCCGGTCCTGGCGTGGTCGAGGTCGACGGCGTGCCGCACACCGCCCGGCACGTGGTGGTGGCGACCGGGTCCGATCCGGTGGTGCCCCCCGTCCCCGGGCTGCGCGAGCTGGAGGGGGCCTGGACCAACCGCGAGGTGACCGGCATGAAGTCCGTGCCACGGCGCCTGCTCATCCTCGGCGGCGGCCCGGTCGGCGTCGAGATGGCGCAGGCCGTGCGCCGCCTGGGCGGAGAAGTGGCCCTGGTCGAGGGGGCCGGGCACCTGCTGGTGCACGAGCCGGCGCCGCTTGGCGAGGCGCTCGGCGAGTGCCTGCGCAAAGACGGCATCGAGCTCGTCCTCGGTGTGCGGGCGACCGCCGCGGCCCGCGACGGCGAAGATTACGTGCTGACCCTGGACGACGGCAGCCAGCTGCGCGGCGACCGCATCCTTGTCGCCACCGGCCGGCGCCCGCGCATGCCCGAGGGACTGGACACCGTCGGCGCCAAGGCCGGGCCGCACGGCCTCGAGGTCGACGCGCACCTGCGCGCCGGGGAGCGCCTGTGGGCCGTCGGCGACGTCACCGGCATCCGGCAGCTCACCCATGTCGGCAAGTACCAGGGCGAGGTCGTCGCCTCGAACATTCTCGGCGAGGACCGCGAGGCCCACTACGAGGCCATACCGGACGTCGTCTACACCGACCCGCAAGCGGCCTCCGTCGGCGTCGCGGAGGACACGTTCAGCGCCACCGCCCTGCTCTCCCAGGTGGCCAAGACGGCCACCTACACCCATGCCTACGCCCAGTCCAACGGCTTCCTGACGCTGCTCAGCGACGGCGAGCGGCTCACCGGCGCCTACGCGCTCGGCCCGGAGGCCGGCGAGTGGATGCAGCAGGCCACGCTGGCCGTCCGCGCGCGCGTGCCGCTGACGGTGCTGCGCGACGTCATCCAGCCCTTCCCCACCTTCTCCGAGATCTACGTCGACGCGCTCAAGGCACTGGCCGGCCAGATCACCGCGGCCGGCCAGCCGATCCCGGCCGAATCACCGTGACCTTCCCTCCCTGGAGCGACACTCGTCGTCGTTGTCCGAATTATCCGAGCTGACCGGGGTGCACGCCGGTCCCGCCGGCCGCGCTGCTCGCGTAGGCCGCGAGGGCGAACCGCAGCACGTCGGCGGCTTCCTCGCCGCTCCAGAACAGCGGCCCCTCGCCGGTGCGCAGCCAGCGCAGCCAGTGGCGGCCGGAGTCGCGGAAGCTGCTCGCCCAGTCGTCATCCAGCGCGTGGTAAGCGTGCAGCACGCCGTCGGCGTAGACCTCGAGGCTTGGCTGCTGTATGCCGCGGCCGGTGCAGCGGTTGACCCGCGCGTATCCCTTGGTGCCGGTGATCTCCCAGCGCTCGTCGTTGGTGTAGTAGTCGGAGCGCAGGTACATGTCCATCGCCAGGGTGATGTCCCACACCCCGCGCACGCCGTTGTCGTGCTCCCACACGATGGTGGCCGGCGCGTCGATGTCGACGCCGGGCCCGACCGGGGTGTTCCCGATCCAGGCGCGGACCTCCCGCACCGGGCCGAACAGCCACAGGGCGGTCGAGAGCTTGTGCCAGCCGTCGTCGAACACCAGGATGCCGCGGCCGCGCTGCATCTGCTCAAGCTGCGGCAGGAAGCTGCTCACCGGCACCTCCCAGCCGCCCTGGCCGGTACCGGTCATCTTCATGTGGTAGCCGCTGACCTCCCCGATCTCCCCCGACTCGGCGACCGTCTTGAGCTTGCGCAGCGGCTCGAAGAACAGGTAGTTCTCCATCACGCGCAAGACCCGCCCGTTGGCCTGCGCCGCGTCGAGCATCCGCCGCGCCTCCGCCAGGTCGTTGCACATGGGCTTTTGCATGTTCACGTGCCATCCGAACGAGAGCATGTCGGTCACACCGTCCGCGTGCAGCGGGACCGGCAGCAGCACCTCCGCCGTGTCGATCCCGATGCCGCTCGCCGCCAGCTCGGCGGCCGTCGCGAACACCCGGGCGGCGGGCCAGTCCGCCTGGCGCTGCGCCCGGCGCGCCTCGTCCGGGTCGACCAGCGCGACGACTTCGACATCGGGATTGCCCGTGTAGGCGCGAACGTTCAGGTCGTAAATCCGGCCCAGGCCGATGAACGCCGCCCGCACCGGGCGGTCGTAGGGTACAAAGCTCACCGCGCTAGTTTGCCCTCCGACGCCTTTTCCGGGAACCTCAATCACGATCACCTGGCTGACCGGAGTACTAGGGGGAAGCAGATGACGGCTTCGGGTCCGGTGCGGCCGGTGACCCTCGCCGAACTGGTGGCGACGCTGTCCCTGGCGGCGGACCTCGGGATGGGGCGCCCCATGGAACGCGTGCTGCGGCAGACCGTGGTCGCCATGCGGCTGGGCGCGGCGGCCGGGACGGACCGGGCGGCCTGCGCGTCCGCGTACTACACCTCGCTGCTGACCTGGGTGGGCTGTGCCGTCGAAAGCGCCGAGGTGGCGGCGTTGTTCGGCGACGAGACGGAGTTTTACGCGGACTCGCGCGACGGCGACTACGGTGGCGTCAGCATGGCCGTGTTCGTCGTCCGTCATCTCGGCCGCGGCGGGTCTGGCTTGCACCGCGTCGGCATGGTCGGCCGGTTCCTGGCCTCCGCGGGCCAGTCGGTCCAAGCCGTCATGAACGCGCACTGCCAGGAGGCGAGCGATCTCGCGGGTCAGCTCGAACTCGGCCCGGCGGTGTGCGAGCCGCTGCTGCAGGCCTACGAGCGCTGGGACGGGAAAGGCGTGCCCGGGCAGGCCGGTGCCAACGACCTGGCCCCCGCCATCCGCTTGGTCCAGCTGGCGGACAGCATCGAGGCGTTCCATCACGCCGGCGGGGCCGAGGCGGCGCTGCGGGTGGCCAGGGAGCGCCGCGGTACCCAGTTCGATCCCGCCCTTGTCGACTGCTTCTGCGACCGGCACACGGAAATCCTTGACGGGCTCGGCGGCTTCTCGGCGTGGGAGGAGGTGATCGCGCTCGACCCGCGGCTCGGGGCGGCGCTGAGCGACGAGCAGCTCGACCGGGCGCTCACCGCCCTCGCGGACTTCAGCGACCTGAAGTCGCCGCTGCGCCTTGGCCACTCCAGGGAGGTGGCCGAACTGTCCGCCCGCGCCGGGGCGGCGCTCGGGCTGCCGGCCGCGGACGCCGTCCTGCTGCGCCGGGCGGCGCTGGTGCACGACATCGGCATGATCGGCATCCCGAGCGGCGTCTGGGAGGAACCCGGCCAGTGGAGCGTCGCCCAGCGCGAGCGGGCCAGGACGCACCCGTACCTGACGCAGCGGATGCTGGCCCGCACGCCGCTGCTCGCCGAGGTCGGCCACTGCGCGTCACTGCACCACGAGCGGCTTGACGGCTCCGGCTACCCGCACGGGCTGCGGGGCGAGGCCATACCGCTTCAGGCCCGGATCCTCGGGGCCGCCGACGTCTACAACGCGCTGCGCCAGCCCCGTCCGCACCGCCCGGCATTCCCGGCCGGCGACGCGATGCGGATAATGCAGGACGAGGCGCGCGCCGGGCGGCTCGACGGCGACGCGGTGCAGGCTGTACTCGAGGCGGCGGGCCACCGGGTGCGGCGCCGGGCCAGCCTGCCGTCCGGGCTGACAGCCAGGGAGGCCGAGGTGCTCGTGCTGCTCGGCCAGGGGCGGTCCAACCCCGAGATCGCCGCCCAGCTGCAGCTCAGCCGCAAGACGGTTTCCTCGCATCTCGAGCACGTCTACGCCAAGCTGGGCGTGCGAACCCGGACCGCGGCCGCGCTGTTCGCCATGCGCCACGGCATGATCGCGACCGCGGGCGCAACGGATCCTGACAAGAGCGGGCCGGACAGAAAGATCGGGTAGTTACCCGATTCGCCGCCATGGCCGCAACCGTAGAACAGGTCCATGACGACGACACAACACCACAGCACCGCTACCACGCCGCCGCGGCTCGCCGCGGCCAACGCCTTCCTCGGCGGCCTCGCCGCGCAGGATTTCACCCAGCTCGGCGACGCGCTCGCCGCTGGCGCCCGGCTCCGTGCCCTGCTGCCACCCGGTCAGTTCGAGTGGACGGGCGCCGACGTGATCGCCGGCCAGTTCGCGCACTGGTTCGGCGACACCGCCAGCTTCGAGCTCACCGAGGCCACCGCCGGCGATGTCGGCGGCCGCCTGCACCTGCGCTGGCGGCTCCGCCTGCAGGCCGAGCGGCTCGGCGCCGGCTCGTTCGTGGTCGAGCAGCAGGCCTACGCCGACACCGATGAGGCCGGCCGGATCGGCCGGCTTGACCTGCTCTGCACCGGCTACCGGCCGGAACACGTCCAGGACTGACCGGCTGACGTCGGGTTACCCGGTCACCGGCCAGGTGTGCGCCGGCTCGTTGGTGTGCATGTGCTCGATGTAGCGCTGGGTCATCTGCCGCAGCGCCTCCGCCCGGTCGGCGCCGCGTTCGGAGATCGCCGCCACCGTTGCGATCTGCCAGGCGGCTCCGGTCTGGCCGGTGATGCAGCGCTGCTCGATGAAGCCGAGCAGCCGGTCCGCGTGGGCCGGGTTGACGCCCCAGCGGGACAGGCCCTCGCGGGCCAGCGGCAGCAGGCGGCGCAGCACCAGGTCGGCCACTGGCACCTCGCCGAGCCCAGGCCAGTACAGGTGGGCGTCCAGGCCGCGGCGGGCCGCCTCGTGCAGGTTCTCGCCGGCGGCCGCGAACGACATCTGGGTCCAGATCGGCCGCTGCGCCTCGGCGAGGGTACGCACCAGGCCGTAGTAGAAGGCGGCGTTCGCCACCGCGTCGGCGACCGACGGGCCGGCCGGCAGCACCCGGTTCTCCACCCGCAGGTGCGGCGTGCCGTTGGCGACCGCGTAGATCGGCCGGTTCCACCGGTAGACGGTCCCGTTGTGCAGGCTCATCTCGGCCAGTTGCGGGCTGGCGCCGCCGTCGAGCACGGCGAGGGGGTCCTCGTCCTCGCAGATCGGCAGCAAGGCGGGGAAGTAGCGCAGATTCTCCTCGAACAGGTCGAACACCGAGGTGATCCAGCGCTCGCCGAACCACACCCGTGGCCGCACGCCCTGTTCCTTCAGCTCATCCGGCCGGGTGTCGGTGGCCTGCTCGAACAGCGTGATCCGGGTCTCGTGCCATAGCTGCTTGCCGAACAGGAACGGGGAGTTGGCGCCGAGCGCCACCTGGACGGCGGCGGCCGCCTGGGCGGCGTTCCAGTAGTTCGCGAAGTTCTCCGGGCTGACCTGCAGGTGCAGCTGCAGGCTGGTGCACGCGGCCTCGGGCGTGATGCTGTCGGTGTGCGTGAGCAGCCTCTCCGCGCCGTCGATGGAGATCTGCATGTCCTCACCGCGCGCGGCGAAGATCTGCTCGTTGAGCACCCGGAACCGGTGGCTGGCGGTGAGCGTGCCCAGGTGCACGTCCCCCTGCGCCAGCGTTGGCAGGATGCCGACCATCACCAGCCGGGTCCCGGTGCCGCCCGCTTTCCGGTCCCCGGCGTTGAGGTCGTCCCTGATCACCTGCTCAAGTTCGGCGAGCGCGTCCCCGGACAACTGCCGCGGCGGCACGTTGATCTCCAGGTTGAACTGCCCGACCTCGACGCCCCAGGCCGGGTCGGCGATCGCGTCAAGCACGTCGGCGCTGCGCATGGACGGCATGCCCTGGGCGTCGACGAGGTTCAGCTCGATCTCCTGGCCCACCTGCGCCGGGTTGTCCTCAAACAGGTGCTCACGCAGCATCCGGGCGAGCGCGTCCAGCGAGCGGCGCACCTTCTCCCGGTACAGCCGCCGGTCCTCGCCGCTGAACTTGATCGCCGCAATCTCACGCCCCATGCTTATACATTCGCATGCCGGGTGGCTGGGGCCAAGCAGCAGGTCAGCCGCGGTTTAGGCGGGCGGACTCGTCGCGGACCCACAGGCCGAGCAGGCCGCGCAGGTGGGCGACGAACTTATCGTGCTCGTGGGCCGGGTAGGTGGCGCGCACGGTGTCGGTCAGCAGCCGGTCGAAATCGGGCCCGGCCACCCACTCGAGCACGATCTCATCGACGTGCGCCAGGGCAGTCGCGCAGAAGTCCTGGTAGCGGTCCGCCTCGAAGTAGCTGTCGGCGAGCTTGCGGTAGGCGTCAAGCTTCTCCGCGTAGGTCATGCCCGGGTCGTCGCCGGTCTCGAAGAACCGGTCGGTCTCCAGGTCGAGCTTGGCCCGCCGCCCGGTCACCAGAACGAAGGCGCACCACTTGACCAGCGCCCTGATCGCCCAGGGGAAGTAGTAGTGCAGGCTGGTCAGGGCCACGTCCGGGCAGGCGTTGGCGTAGTCGATCGGATAGACCTCGCCGCCCTTGACCAGGGTCTCGCAGGAGTTGAACTCCCACCGGAAGAAACTGTTGACCAGCCGCCCGATCGTCACCACCTCGGCCCCGACCGGCGGGGACAGGAAATCGTGGTCGACCGCGTAGCGCAGGTGCATGGGCTGGTCCGGCTGGAAGCGCATGACCATCGTCTCGGCGCCGATCGACAGCGAGCGGGCGAAGACGTCGTAGTCGATGGCCTTCTGCAGGTGCATGAGCATCTCGCCGCTCTGGTCATAGGCGGCGTGCAGCTGCGCCGGGTTGCTGATCCGGGAGACGCCGCGCCAGGCACCGCCGTCATACGGCTTCATGAACAGCGGATAGCCGATCCGCTCCGCGATGGCGTCCAGGTCGAACGGCTGGTTGTAGCGGGCGGCGGTGTAGGCGTAGCGCGCGTTGTCCACCGGGTTCTTGAACGGGACGAGCACGGTCTCCGGCACCTTGAGGCCCAGCCGCATCATCGCGCAGTAGGCCGCGTGCTTCTCCATCGACTGGAAGGTGAACGGGCTGTTCAGCAGGTACACCCGGTCCATCAGGGAGACCTTCTTCAGCCACTCCCGTGGGACGTAGTACCAGTAGGCGAGCCGGTCGATGACCAGGTGGTAGCGGGGGCGGTCGCTCAGGCTGAACGGCTCGATGGTGATCCGCTCGCAGTCGAAGGCGTGCCGGGTGCCGTCGGCGCCGGTGACCGGGCCCACCCGGCGCAGTATCGCCTCGAACGCCCTCGGCCAGTCCTCCTCGGTCCCGAGCAGCAACCCGATCAGGTGCCTGGAATCGGTCAACGCGTGGCCCTCATTTCAGAGCAGTTCAGCAGAATCGTGGCATGTGATGGGCGAGCTGGGCGCGCCAGGAGGGCCAGTCGTGCGGCACGTCATGGCCCCACAGGTCGAGCTCGTGCCTGATGCCCTGGCCGGCGAGCAGTTCCGCGAAGCGTTTAGTGCTCGGCAGCGACCCGGTGGTGTCCTCCCACTGGCCCTGGCCGCACACCAGCAGCAGGCTGAGCCGGCCGCGCAGCCAGTCGAGGTGGTCACCGTGCAGGTTGCCGACGTAGTCAAGCGGGTTGTTGAAGTACGCCGCGCTGCCGCGCTCGCCCCAGGCATGCCAGGACGACGGGTCGTAGTTACCGGAGAAGCACATCGCCAGCGGGAAGAGGTCGGCCCGCTTGAGCGCGAAGTTGGCCGCGTGGAAGGCACCCAGGCTGCAGCCCAGGGTGGTCACCTCGACCGTGCCGCCGCAGTCCCGGTGAATCCACGGCACGACGTCGTCCTGTATCCAGGACTCGTAGCGGCCGTGCTGGCGCGCGCGCTCCTCAAGCGGGATGCCCTGGTTGGCCCAGGAGGCGGCGTCAAAGCTGTCGACGCAGTAGACCTTCAGCCGGCCCTCGTCGATCAGGTTCGACACGGCGCCGATCATGCCGTTGCTCTCGAAGTCCCAGGCCTTGCCCTGCTCGGACGGGAAGGCCAGCACCGCGCGTCCCCAGTGGCCGTACCTGATGACGGTGCCCGCGGCGCCGATGGCGTCCGACCACAGCTCGGTCACCGCCCGGCTCATCGGCTCACCCGCCTGAGCAACTCGGTGAGCCAGGGATCGAACGCGTCACGCCAGGCGGTGTAGTTGTGCATGTCGGGTACCTCGTGCAGGGCCGCCGGGTAGCCGTGGCCCTGCAGTGTCTTGATCATCAGCCGGTTGTTCTCGATGTTCTCCTCGATCATGCCGCAGGTAAAGACCGCCGGCACGGGCCGTGGCGGCAGTCCGCCGTGGTGCACCTCGGTGACGAACCCGACGATCTCGCGGTAGTAGGGAAACCGCTGCTCCTGGGAGTCGAAGCGCGGCCAGAAGAAGCTGCCGGACTGGAGGAACAGCGCGTCGAACGTGTCCGGGTAACGGAGTTGCGCGTGCAGCATGGCCAGCGCGCCGAGGCTGGTGCCCATCCCCACCCGCACGCTCGTCGCCACCTGGCCGGTGACCGCGGGCAGCACGGCCACCCGCAGCGCCTCGCTGTAGCGCGGGTTGGCGGAATACCAGAGGTTTCGCGGCCCGGGGCCGAGCAGCGCGGCGCGCAGCCGGGGCAGCCAGTGCCCGGTGACCCCCGCGGACAGGTAGCGGGTAAGGCTCGCCAGCGAGTCGTACTCCGGCCCGTCATTCGCCACGAGCAGCGGCAGCCGCTCGTCGGGCGGAGCGCCGTCGGGAGACCAGATCCGGACGGAGACCGCCGCGTCAAGCGCCGGCGCCGGCACGTCGACCTCGGTAACGGTCCCGGGCGCGCCTGACTGGCTGAGCACTGGGGCGTTCAGCCAGCCCGGCGGCGTGTACCCGGGGAACTCAAGGACGCTCTTCGGCCCGAACGCCCCCGCCACCTGCCGCGGGTTGCCTGGGTCGAGCACGGTTTCCACGCCACCGCTGCGATCCCGAAGTTCCAGCAGGTACTCCATCCGGTGCACCGGCGGGCGGTCGATGACCAGCTCCCAGCCGTCGCCGTCGCGGTGGAAGCCGAGCCGGTCGCCGGGGATGCGGACGTCTTGGACGAGCCGCACGCCCGCCAGCCGGCGCTCCGGATCGGCCAGCCGGAAGGTCACCGTATGCTCAGTTATCCGGCTCATCCCGCCGCCGGCCTCGTGTCCCCCACGTACCGATTATCCCCGCGGTCTTAGAGCTGGTCGATGAGGGACCGCAGGTGCTCGATCAGGCGGACGCGGCCGGCGTGATCGCCGGCCCCAGTGCTCGCCAACACCGGGCGGACCGTGAGGGTGCGCACGCCGGAGTCCGCCAGAGCGCGCAGCCGGTCGCGGACGTGGCCCTCCGGGCCGATCAGCGCGGTCTTGACCAGCAGGTCCTCCGGGACGGCCGCCTCGGCCTCCTTCTTCTTGCCCGCCAGGTACAGGTCCTGGATCTCCTGGGCGGCCTCACCGTACCCGTACCAGGTGGCGAGATTGTTGTAGAAGTTCGCCTCCCGTGCCCCCATCCCGCCGATGTACAGCGCGCGGCCCGGGCGCTCGCGGTCGTGCAGGTGGTGCACGTCGTCGCCGATGGCGAGGGACATCCCGGCGTGGACGTCGAGCGTTCCTAGGGCCGGGTCGCGTTTGGCGGTCCCGGCGCGCAGCGGCTCGCCCCACACGTCGGCGGCCTTCTCCGGCAGGTAGAACGGCGGCTGCCAGCCCTCAGCGAGCTCGGCGGTGAGCGCCACGTTCTTCGGCCCGATGGCGGCGACGGTGATGGGAATGCGGTCCCTGACCGGATGGTCCCGATCCGCATGCCCATCAGCCACCTCCGGGACGCTAATTCTAGAGTCGCATTCTAGCGGTGGGCCGGGGAGGGCACCAGGCCGGTAACGTGGGCGTGCGGTGCCGCCCGCCGGGGGCGGCTAGCAGGCGGGAGGCGGCGTGGGCATCCGGGTCATTGTCACCGGCGGTGCCGGGTTCATCGGGACGCTGCTCGT